>NZ_JBHWGS010000022.1:0-165050 GCF_042732975.1 Streptomyces sp. NPDC059743
GCGCAGCGCAATCGGCGCAGCCGACGCGACGAAGGAGCGCCCTTGACGCCCGGCACGACCCCGCCACAATCAAAAACAGAGGGGCGGCCCCCACGTCACACCAAACCAACCGGCCCACCCCGACTACCTCTCGGTCGTGACCCGCACGAACGGCGGAAGGACGCACAACTCCATGAGGAACAAGCCGGATGCGGCAGACGCGGCGGACGACCGGACCTCGGGCTTATCGGGCCCACAGACGGCACGATCCGGTACACAGACAGCCCCACCCGGAACGTCAGCCAAGCAGTCCAGCCCTCCTTCCTCCGGCCCCTCCGTCCCTTCCCCCTCCCCCACGCCCGCCCGCCTTCGTTCCACGCGCGTGGCCGTCTCCGCCGTGTTCTTCATCACCGGCGCGGCCTTCGCCGCCTGGGCCTCGCGGGTTCCCGCGATCCAGGAGCAGCTCGGGCTGTCCGAAGGACAGCTCGCCGTGGCGTTGGTGGGTCTGAGCGGCGGCGCGTTCCTCGGCCTTCCCCTTGTGGGCGGTCTGGTGGCCAGGTACGGCAGCCGACCGGTGCTGTTCACCGGTATGGCCGTCTACCTGGCCGGCCTGACCGGCCTGGCGTTCGCGCCCAGCCTTCCGGTGCTGACCGTAACCCTGGCCCTGTTCGCCTGCGGGAACACCGCCGTCGATGTCGCCATGAACACCCAGGGCGTGCTGGTCGAACGCGCCTATGGGCGCAACATACTGGGCGGAATCCACGCCATGTTCAGCCTCGGCGGGATCGCGGGCGCCGTGGCCGGCAGCCTCGCGGCCTCCGCCGGCGTGGGCACCGGCCCGCACTTCACAATCACCGCGCTGGTCCTGTGCGCTGCGGCAGCCGTCGCGGCGACCGCCCTGATCCCCGACCCACAGGACCGGGCCGAAAACACCGGCCACCACCCCCAAAACCCCACCCCCCTCTTCGCCCTCCCCACCACCGGACTCTGGATCCCCGGGCTCGTCGCCTTCTGCGCTCTCATGGGAGAAGGCGTCATGAACGACTGGGGCGCCGTCTATCTCCACGATGTGACCGGCGCCTCGCCCGGCGCGGCGGGCGCCGGGTTCGCTCTCTTCTCGGCCGGGATGGTCGCCGGGCGGCTCTCCGCCGACCGGATACGGGCCCGTACCGGCACCGTACGCTTCACGCTCGGCTGTGCCCTCGTCGCCGCTGTCGGCGCGGTGGTCGCGATCTCCGTTCCCACCACCGGCGCCGGGTTCGCCGGCTACGCGCTTCTCGGGCTGGGCATGGCGGCCGTCATTCCCGTGATCTTCAGCCACGCCGCGCAGCTCCGGCCGGAGCGTCCCGGTCCGGCGATCGCCGCGGTCTCGGCGGTCGGGTACGTCGGGTTCCTGGCCGGGCCTCCCGTCATCGGCGGCATCGCCGAGGCCGTGGATCTGCGGGCCGCCATGTTCGTTCTGCCGGCGCTGATGGGCGCGATGGCACTGCTCTCCCTCAAACTGCGCCGCCGCGACCGTACGACCGAGCCCAAGCGACCCAAGCAGCCTTAAACAGCCTTAAGCGGCCCACGAAACCCACAACCAACCTAGGGTGGGCACGCATCACCCTGCCGCAAATCCGGGCCGGAGATCCTCCAGAACGCCGGAAAAGGAACGGTATCGGGCGGGCCAGCCGCGAGGGCGGCCAGTTCTGCCGGTGGCGCTTCTCCCCGGCCGAGGGCCGTCACATACTCCTTGGCCTGACTCAACGTCAGGAGCCCTGCCCCTGCCATAGAGCGGAGTTGGCTCATCGCCGCCACTCGGCCGCTCGTCCTCAGGACACGGGAGATCTCGGCCGCGAGCGGATCAGGTCGCGGTAGTCCTCTGACCTGGTGGCGGTATTCGGCCTCCCACTCGTCTCCCCGGGCGGCCACGACATGGATCATGTGGACGCTGCCGTCCTCGCCGTCCACGAGGTAGGGCCCGGCGCCGATGTACAGATCCCGGTGGTCCCGGGTGTCGATCCACTTCCGGGACTGGCACCTCACAAGCCAGCCGAGCGCGTGCGCCTCAACACGCCATATGCCCTCGGACGGTTCGAGCACCCGCTCGACAAGCTCGCCGGCGCGTTCCCTGGCAACCGCAACCGCGACCGCGACAGTAACCGTGCCCCCCACCCCCTTCCGGCCCCTACCCCTCCCGCCTGCCCCTACCCCTCCCGGCAGATCAGCAGCAGCGCCCTGTCGTCGTTCACGTCCTTCGCCACCGCCTCGATCAGATGCCACGCCGCGCCCTGGAAGCCCGGCGCCACATAGCGGTCCGCCTCGCCCGTCAGCCGGTCGATGCCCTCGCCGAGATCGCGGCCCGAGGCCTCCACCAGACCGTCCGTGAAGAGCATCAGCACATCGCCGGGCCGCAGCGAGCCCTTGGCCGAATCGAACTGCGCTCCGTCGTAGACGCCGAGCAGCGGGCCCTCGCCCGACTTCTCCTCCCACCGTCCGCTACCCGCGTGGAGTTGGAGGGCAGGGAGATGGCCCGCGGAGAGGAGCTCGTAGTCGCCCGAGTCCAGGTCGAGGACGAGATGGATGGAGGTGGCGAAGCCCTCGTCCCAGTCCTGGCGCAGCAGATAGCCGTTGGCGGCCGGGAGAAAGCCGTGCGGCGGGAGCGAGCCGAGCAGTCCGCCGAAGGCGCCGGAGAGCAGCAGGGCGCGTGAGCCCGCGTCCATGCCCTTGCCGGAGACATCGGTGAGGACGACTTCGAGCGTGCGCCCGCCGTTCGTACGGGCCGCCACGACGAAATCGCCGGAGAAGGACTGGCCGCCCGCCGGGCGCAGCGCCATCTCGCGGTGCCAGCCGCTGGGCAGGCGCGGCAGGGCGCTCTGCACCCGGATGCGTTCACGCAGGTCGAAGAGCATCGTTCCGCCGCGCCGCCAGGGCACACCGACACGCGCCCGGAACTGGGCGATCAGCAGTCCGAAGAGACCGCAGGCGGCCACCACCAGGACCGTGCCGGGAGTGACGCGTGCCGGGCCGTCCGGATACGGGCCGAGGACCATCGACTCGACGATCAGCGCCGCTGCCGCCGCGGCGTACAGGCTGAGCAGGCTGGACGGCCGCAGGAGCAGCCCGCCCGCCACGATCGGCAGGACGAGCGCGGAGGGCGCGCACCAGACCGGCACGGCGATCGTGGTGAGCGCGATGGCCGGAATCATGAGCAGCAGACCGGCGAGGGCGATCCAGTCGGAGCCGTCCCCGCGGAAGTAGTCGACGCCGGATTTGCGCACGCCGTTGCGGACCCGGTGCAGCTTCCTGCGCAACCGGGCCGAATACGACTCCGCTCGCGCGACTCCGGCCATCGTGTGGACCCTACCGATCCGGTCGGCGACCGTGCAGAGGGACCCCGTGACATTGCGTTCGAAATCGGGTCGCTTCGTCGACATCGCCCTGATACTCATGGCATATGGCAACTGATCTCCGGGTGCTGAACCCGGCCGAGTGGGACAGCTGGTACCGGACACTGGAGGTTGCCTTCGGAGGTGTTCTGGAGACGCCGGAGAGACGCGCACTGACGGAGGTACTGACCGAGCACGAGCGGTCGATCGGCGTCTGGGACAGCGGCCAATGCGTAGGCACGGCAGGCGCGTTCAGCTTCCGGCTGGCGGTGCCCGGCGGTGCGCTGGTGCCCGCGGCGGGAGTCACGATGGTGAGCGTCGCGGCGACCCACCGCAGACGCGGAACGCTCACGTCGATGATGCGGCGCCAGCTCGACGATGTACGGACGTGGGGAGAATCACTCGCCGTGTTGACGGCGTCCGAGCCGCCGATCTACGGACGGTACGGATACGGCGCCGCGACGCAGGATCTGCGGGCGGAGATCGACACATCGCGCGTGCGGATCTCGGTACCCGAGGAGCCCGGGAACGCCGGGAACGCCGGGGACGCCGGAGACGCCGGAGACGCGGCGGAGATACGGCTGCGCCAAGCGGAACCGCAGGATCCGGCCGTACGGGACGCCTGCGAGGCCATCTACGCGGCGGAGGTCGCCACGCGCCCTGGCATGCTCGCCCGCCGGCCCGGCTGGGAGCTGCTGCCGGTGATCGACGTCGAGAAGGAGCTGGACGGCGCGTCGCCGCTCCAGTGCGTCCTCGCGGAACGGGACGGCGAAGTGGTGGGATTCACACACTTCCGGAACCGTCCCGAATGGGACAACTCTGTACCTATGGGGACGATCGAACTCCAGGACCTGTACGCGCTGGACCCGGTGGCGTACGCCTCGCTCTGGCGCTTCCTCGCCGAGATCGATCTGACGTCGACGCTCCGCGTCCGCAGCCGCCCGGTGGACGATCCGTTCCAGCATCTCGTGTCCGACGTACGCCGCTGCAAGCTCATGGTGCGCGACGCGCTGTACGTACGGCTGGTGGACGTGGGCGCGGCGCTGGAGGCCCGTACGTACCGGACGCCCGTCGATGTGGTGCTGGAGGTCGAGGACGCCTTCTGCCCTTGGAACGAGGGCCGTTGGCGGCTGACGGGCGACGCCAAGGGCGCATCCTGCAAACGCACCTCCGACGAACCCGATCTGCTCCTGACGGCCACCGAACTGGGCTCTGCCTATCTGGGCGGAATCTCCCTGACGTCCCTGTCCCGCGCGGGCCGAGTCCATGAAGCCCGCCCGGGCGCCCTCGCGGAAGCCTCCACAGCCTTCGGCTCGGACCTGGCGCCCTGGCTCCCTCACGGCTTCTGAAACGTGCCGGCGGGCGGTCAGGGCTCGCTCAGGCGCCCGGCTGGCAGGTGGGACACCAGAAGAGATTCCGGGCGGCGAGAAGCGCCGTGCGGATCTCGGTGGCACAGAGGTGGCAGGGAAGTTGAGCGCGGCGGTAGACGTAGACCTCGCCGCCGTGGTCGTCCACGCGCGGCGGACGGTTCATCGCCTCCGGTGTGTGTTCCGGACGGACGGTGTCGATGCGGTTGTTGCGTACGCCCTCGCGCATCAGGGCCACCAGATCCGCCCAGATCGCGTCCCATTCGCGGCGGGTGAGGTCCTTGCCCGCGCGGTACGGATCGATGCCGTGCCGGAAGAGGACCTCCGCGCGGTAGACGTTGCCGACGCCCGCGATCACCTTCTGGTCCATGAGCAGGGCGGCGACCGTCGTACGGGAGCGGGAGATGCGCGCCCAGGCCTTCTCGCCGTCGTCGGCGGGACGCAGCGGATCCGGGCCCAGCCGGTCGTGTATCGCCCGCTTCTCGGGCTCGGTGATCAGGGCGCAGGTGGTGGGACCACGCAGATCCATGTACGCCGTGCCGGAGGCGATACGGAGCCGGACGGTGTCCGTGGGCGGCGGCGCGGGCGCACCGCCGAAGCCGACCTTGCCGAAGAGCCCGAGATGGATATGGATCCAGCCGGTGTCCTCGCCGAAGCCGAGGAAGAGATGTTTGCCGTGGGCGTCCACGCTCTCGAAGATCCGGCCGTCGAGCAGGGCCGCGCTGTCGGAGAACTTGCCCTGCGGGCTGGTGACCCGTACCGCCCTGCCTCCGAAGCGGTCGAGATGGTCCTCGGCGAGGCGGTGGATCGTATGCCCTTCGGGCACGGTTTCTCCTGATCGGTACTCGGTACGGGGCCTGGTGGACATGACGGCCGGCCCGCTCTGTACGGGACTGCTCCGCACGGGCCCGCTCTGTACGGGACTGATCCGCACGGGCCCGCTCTGTACGGGACTGATCCGCACGGGGCCGGTCCGTACGGGACTGCTCTGCGCGGCGCCCGGTCCGTACAGACCCGCGGCATGGCTGTGCCGCCGGAATCCGCCCGGCGGCACGCGGTTCGGTCAGTCCTGCTTCGGGTGGTGGGCCGGGATCGGCGGCAGCTCGTGCGTCGCCTCGTACTCCGTGAGCATCCCGATCCGGCGCGAGTGCCGCTCCGCGCCCGAGTACGGCGTCTTGAGGAACACCTCGATGAACGAGACCGCCTCGTCGCGGCTGTGCATACGGCCGCCGACGGAGATCACATTCGCGTTGTTGTGCTCGCGGCCGAGCGCCGCCGTCTGCTCGCTCCAGGCGAGTACGGCCCGTACTCCCCTGACCTTGTTCGCGGCGATCTGCTCGCCGTTGCCCGAACCGCCGATGACGACGCCGAGGCTGTCCGGGTCCGCGGCCGTGCGCTCCGCGGCGCGCAGACAGAACGGCGGATAGTCGTCCTCGGCGTCATAGATGTGCGGTCCGCAGTCGACGGGCTCGTAGCCGTGTGCGGTGAGCCACTCGACGAGGTGGTTCTTGAGTTCGAAGCCGGCATGGTCGGAACCGAGATACACGCGCATGGTCCGAGTGTGGCATGCGTAACGCCGAGTAGCGGTCAGCGGGGTCGTGGCCCGGCGCCGGTGCCGCGCACCTGGACGAAACGCGCCTGGGCGAAACGCACCCGGACGAAAGGCGCCTGAACGAGACGACGTCAGTCCCGGCGGCCGATGAGCTTCCAGGCCGCCGGCAGCGCGCCCATCGCCAGCGCCGCCTTGAGCGCGTCACCGAGCAGGAAGGGCACCAGGCCCGCCGAGATCGCGGCACCGGGTGACATACCGGCATAGACGGCCAGGTAGGGCACGCCGACCGCGTAGATGATCACGGAGCCCGCCACCATCGTCCCGGCCGTACGGAGTACGGAACGGTCGCCGCCGCGGCGGGCCAGCGCGCCCACCACCGTGGCGGCGAGCAGCATGCCCAGGACATAGCCGAAGGAGGCACCGCCGGGACCGGAGGAACCCGCCGAGAACCACGGCATCCCGGCCGAACCGACCAGCGCGTAGACGGCGAGGGAGAGGAAACCGCGCCGGGCGCCGAGGGAGGTGCCCACGAGCAGCGCGGCGAAGGTCTGACCGGTGACGGGAACCGGCGAGCCCGGGACCGGTACGGAGAGCTGCGCCGCGAGGCCGGTGAGCACGGCACCGCCGAGGACCAGGGCGATGTCCCGGGCGCGGGTGGCGGGAAGCAGATCGGCGAGGACCGCTCCGGTACGAGGGGCTGCGGCGGCAGTGGTCATGAGGACTCCGCGGTCGAGGAGGCGCAGGTACGGAAGCGCGGGAACGTGGGACAGAAACCTAGGACAGGAACCTAGGAAGCGCAGGGACAGCCCGACGGTAACCCAGCAGTTCCTGCCGTTTCACCGTCGGCCGTCCACAAAGCGAAGGCCAGAGGCTTGTCGGGGATGGCACATCGTGCCACCTCGCACACCGCGCACACGGCGCCGGACAGAACGACGACAACGCCGTATTGCTGCTAGCGTGCACTTGCACATGACTTGCAATAAGAAGTCGGAGGGCTCGCACACATGGCCACGTACACGCTTCCTGAACTCCCGTACGACTACGCGGCGCTCGAACCGGTCATCAGTCCGCAGATCATCGAGCTACACCACGACAAGCACCACGCGGCCTACGTCAAGGGCGCCAACGACACCCTGGAGCAGCTCGCGGAGGCGCGCGACAAGGAGTCCTGGAGTGCGATCAACGGACTGGAGAAGAGCCTCGCGTTCCATCTATCCGGCCATATCCTGCACTCGATCTACTGGCACAACATGACCGGCGACGGCGGCGGCGAGCCGCTCGCCGAGGACGGGACCGGCGAGCTGGCGGACGCGCTGGCCGAGTCCTTCGGCTCGTTCGCCGGCTTCAGGTCCCAGCTCACCAAGGCCGCGGCGACGACTCAGGGCTCCGGCTGGGGCGTGCTCGCGTACGAGCCGGTCAGCGGGCGGCTGATCGTGGAGCAGATCTACGACCACCAGGGCAACGTCGGCCAGGGCTCGGTGCCGATCCTGGTCTTCGACGCCTGGGAGCACGCCTTCTACCTCCAGTACAAGAACCAGAAGGTGGACTTCATCGAGGCGATGTGGCGTCTCGTCAACTGGCAGGACGTGGCGAAGCGCTACGCCGCGGCCAAGGAGCGCGCGAACAACCTGCTGCTGGCGCCCTGACACCTAGGGCCTCTCGTTTGGAGTCCCGTCCCGGCCGGGGCCGTGCGCGTCCTGCCCGTGATCGTCTTCTCAGCTTTCACGTGCGGGCGGTAAGAGGAAGGGCCCCTGCGAGGACGTGACTCGCGGGGGCCCTTCTGCCTTGAGCAGGGCCGATGCCCCGCGTCCGCGGGGATCTAGGGGATCTACTCGAAGCTGGGTCCTGCGGTCCTCGTGCGCTTGATCTCGTAGAACCCCGGGATCGACGCCACCATCAGCGTGCCGTCCCACAGCTTCACGGCATCCTCGCCCTTCGGGGCCGGCGTGACGACCGGGCCGAAGAAGGCGATCTGCTCGCCGTTCGAGCCGGGGACGGCGATGACGGGAGTGCCGACCTCCTGGCCGACCTTGTCGATGCCCTCCTTGTGGGAGGCGCGCAGCTCCGCGTCATAGGTGTCGGTATCAGCGTAATCAAGCAGATCCGCGGGCAGTCCGACCTCGTCCAGCGCACCGGCGATCGCCTCGCGGGTGGCGCCCTCGCCTCGGTTGTGGAAACGGGTGCCGAGCGCGGTGTAGAGCTCGCCGACGACCTCGTCGCCGTGCTTCTGCTGGGCGGCGGTCACCACACGGACCGGGGCCCAGGCCTTGGCCAGGCCCTCGCGGTACTCCTCGGGCACATCCTTGTCCTCGTTGAGGACGGCCAGGCTCATCACATGCCAGCGCACCTCGATGTCGCGGACCTTCTGCACTTCGAGGACCCAGCGCGAGGTCATCCAGGCCCAGGGGCACAGCGGGTCGAACCAGAAATCGACAGGCGTCTTGTCGGACATGACTCTCCTCGTAAAGGCGGTGAACACACCTCGGATACACCTCCTGGGAGCAACGTTCCGGACGGCCGGGAGCATTCCCCGGGCCGCCCGCCAGGCGCACATGGGAGGATCGCCGGGATCCGAGAGAAGCACCGCCAAGCACCGCCAAACCATGCGGCGAGCCACGAAGGAGTGACCGTGCCCGGTGAGAACCTGTCCCGCGACGAGGCCCGTGAGCGGGCCGGCCTGCTGTCCGTAGACAGGTACGAGGTCCGCCTCGACCTGCGCTCGGCGGTGGACGGGACGCCGGACGCGGACGCGGCCACGACCGCGGCAGCGGACGCGCCCACCGCCGCGCACGAGCCCGCCAAGCCCGCCACGCCCGAGCCCGCCGCGCCTCGGACCTTCCGCTCGGTCACCACCATCCGGTTCCGCTGCTCGCAGCCCGGCGCCTCGTCCTTCGCCGACCTGATCGCGCCGAGCGTCACCTCCGTAACCCTCAACGGCACGGAGCTCGACCCGGCCGCCGTCTTCGACGGCTCGCGGATCGCCCTGGACGGCCTCCGGGACGAGAACGTACTGACCGTGGACGCGCAGTGCGCGTACAGCCGCACCGGCGAGGGCATGCACCGCTTCGTCGATCCGGAGGACGGCGAGGTCTATCTCTACACGCAGTACGAGCCGGCCGACGCCCGCCGCGTCTTCGCCAACTTCGAGCAGCCTGATCTCAAGGCGCCGTACCGCTTCGAGGTGGCCGCGCCCGAGGGCTGGACGGTCCGGAGCAACGGCGAGGGCACGCTGAAGGATGAAGGGCGCGAAGCGCTTCCGCAGAAGGGTGGTGGCGGGCGACGGGCGGGCGTGTGGCACTTCGCGGAGACGAAGCCGATCTCGACGTACATCACGGCCGTCCTGGCCGGTCCGTACCACTGTGTGACCGACTCCTACCGCCGTACGTTCGAGGACGGCACGGTACTGGAGATCCCGCTCGGCGCGATGTGCCGCAAGGGCCTCGCCCGCCACTTCGACGCGGACGACATCTTCCTGGTCACCAAGCAGGGCCTGGACTTCTTCCACGACCACTTCGACTACCCGTATCCGTTCGGGAAGTACGACCAGGCGTTCGTGCCCGAGTACAACCTCGGCGCGATGGAGAATCCGGGCCTGGTGACCTTCCGCGAGGAGTACATCTTCCGCGGCTATGTGACACGGGCGTCGTACGAGCGCAGGGCGACGACCATCCTGCACGAGATGGCGCACATGTGGTTCGGCGATCTGGTGACCATGCGGTGGTGGGACGACCTCTGGCTGAAGGAGTCGTTCGCCGACTTCATGGGCTCGCTCTCGCTGGTCGGAGCGACCCGTTTCACCAACGGCTGGATCACCTTCGCCAACAACCGCAAGGCGTGGGCGTACCGCGCCGACCAGCTGCCCTCCACCCATCCGGTCACGGCCGACATCCGGGACCTGGAGGACGCCAAGCTGAACTTCGACGGCATCACGTACGCCAAGGGCGCGTCGGTGCTCAAGCAGCTGGTGGCGTACGTCGGCCAGGACGCGTTCCTGGAGGGCGCCCGGCGCTACTTCAAGCGGAACGCGTACGGGAACACGGAGCTGGGCGATCTGCTCTCCGCGCTGGAGGAGACGTCCGGGCGCGACATGGCGGGCTGGGCCCGCTCCTGGCTCCAGACGGCCGGCGTCAACTCCCTTACTCCGCAGGCCACTTATCTCAGCGACGGGCGGATCGTGGAGCTGGCCGTGGTGCAGGACGCGCCGGAGTCGCATCCGGAGCTGCGTCCGCACCGGGTGGCCGTCGGGCTGTACCGGCGTACGCCGGAGGGCGAGCTCGTACGGTACGCGCGCGCCGAGACGGATGTCGCCGGGCCGCGTACGGTCGTGACCGAGCTGGCCGGAGCCGAGCATCCCGATCTGATCCTCGTCAATGACGACGATCTGACGTACTGCAAGATCCGCTTCGACGCCGCGTCGCTGGACACTCTGCGGGCCCATCTGAGCGATCTCACCGATCCGCTCGCCCGCGCCCTGTGCTGGTCCGCGGCCTGGAACCTCACCCGGGACGGGCTGATGCCGGCGCGGGACTTCGTCGTACTGGTGCTCACCCACGCGGGCCGTGAGACGGACATCGGTGTGCTCCAGATGGTGCACGCCTGGGCGCGGTCCGCGCTGCACCACTACGCGGCGCCGGAGTGGCGCGAGCATGGCCGGTGGCTGCTGGCCGGGAACGCGCTGCGGGAGCTGCGCGCGGCCGAGCCGGGCAGTGAGCACCAGCTCACCTGGGCGCGGTTCTTCGCCTCGGTCGCGGCGGCGGACGAGGATCTCCAGCTGCTGCGCGGGCTGCTGGACGGTACGGCGAAGATCGACGGCCTCCAGGTCGACCAGGAGCTGCGCTGGGCGTTCCTGGAGCCGCTGGCCGCGCACGGAGCGGCGGACGAGTCGGTCGTCGACGCGGAACTGGCCCTGGACGACACGGCGTCGGGCAAGCGCCACCAGGTGCGGTGTCTGGCGGCGCGGCCGTCGGCGGCGGTCAAGGCGCAGGCCTGGGCGCAGGTCGTGGAGTCGGACGCGCTGTCGAACGCGCTGGTCGAGGCGGTGATCGGCGGTTTCGCGCAGCCGGGGCAGCGGGAGCTGACCGCTCCTTACGCGGCGAGGTATTTCGAGGTCATCGAGCGGGTGTGGGCGGAGCGGTCGATCCAGATCGCCATGCATGTGGTGCGCGGGCTGTACCCGGGACTCCAGGGCGACCGTACGACTCTGGACGCCACGAATGCCTGGCTCGACGCACACCGCGACGCGGCGCCGGCGCTGCGCAGGCTGGTGCTGGAGGCCGGGGACGATCTGGCGCGGGCGCTGCGCGGACAGGAGTGCGACGAGGCGGCGGGACGCGGCGGATGGGCGGGCCCGGACTCGATGCCGGCGTGGCCGGGCCGGGGCTGAGGGCTTCCGGGGCGGGCCTGGTCCTCCGTGGCGGGCCCGGCCCGATCGTACGAAGAGCCTCACGGCTTTGCCTGTGTGATTCGTACGAAGAGTCTCGCGTGATCGGCGGTCGAACGCCCGTACTTTAGGCCGAGCTTGTCCAATTTTGTCGACGAACTCGTAACAGGGGTTAGAGGACTGGCGGACCGAGGGGAGGACCGGGACATGAACAACAACACCACCCCCCTCTCCCCCTGCCTCCTCAGTGACCTCGCCGGCTCCGGTGATGTGCGGCGCCGTGTGCTCTCGCTCGCGCAGTTGCGCGAGCACGGAGTGGCGGCGGGCCGGGCCGCGGCGCAGTGCCGGCCCGGTGGCCCTTGGCAGCAACTGCTGCCCGGGATCTATCTGCTGCACGCGGGGACGCCGACGAGCGAGGAGCGGCTGCACGCGGTGCTGCTGTACGCGGGCCGGCCGAGCGCGAAGGCGGTACCGGTGCAGCCGGGCCCGTCGTCGGCGTCCGCCACGCTGCCGTCGCCCCCGCCGCCGTACGACTCCGTGATGATCACAGGACTCGCGGCGCTGGCGCTGTACGGCTTCACCTCCACTCCGGGACTGCTCTCGCTGGAGCGGATCGACGTCCTGGTCCCGCGTACCCGGCGGCTGCGGTCGACGGGCGGCGCCCGGCTGATCCGTACCCACTCCCTGCCTCCGCCCGAGCAGATCACCGGGCTCCCGGTGGCGCCCGTGGCCCGCGCGGTGGCCGACGCGATCGCCGAACTGACCGACGCGCGCACGGTGGTCGACCTGCTGACCGAGGCGGTACGCGGCGACCGCTGCGAACCGGCCGCGGTGGTCCAGGAGTTGAACCTCTCCGGCCTGCTGGCCCGGCCCTATGTGGTGGAGGCGGTGGATTCACTGCTCACGGAAGGGCGGGCGCTGGCGGAGAGGCGGCTGTACGAGATGGTGCGCACCTACGAACTCTCCGAGCCGGTCTGGAACGTCGACCTACGCCTTCCCGGCGGCCCGGGCCTGGGCAGCGTGGACGCGTACTGGCCGGAGTTCGCGGTCGCGGTGGAGCTGGACACCAGGGCCCCGCACCGCGAGGGCGCGGCCGACGGCCCGGACGAAGAGGCGGAGTGGTCGGCGACCGTCCGCAAGCGCGAACACCTGGAGCGGCTGGGCATCACCGTCGTCCACCTGACGCCGAGAAAACTCCGGGAGTCGCTGGAACAACAGGCGACGGTGGTCCGCACGGCGCTCATGACCGCAGATGCGCGGGATCCGGCGGCGCGGGTGGTAGTGCTCCCGAGATAACGCGCCCGGTTGTCCTCAATCGCCGGCCGGGCTGGTTTTTCCGGCCTGCGGCCGAGGCGCGACGGGGCAGGCCCCTACCGACCACGAACCCGGCACCGGGTCACCGGTTCCGTCCTCAAACGCCGGACGGGCTGGATTTGCCCCACAGTCTGGGCACCCGGCACCGGGGTTGGCCGTTCCGTCCTCAAACGCCGGACGGGCTGGATAGGCGGCCCGGACCGGGCGGAAAGCCGGGGTCCGGGCGGGAGGGGAGCGGGGTCGTAGGAGGTGCGTGTCCGGACACTAAAGCGTGATTTGTGCCGCACACAAAACCCGCACCCAACAACCCACCCGCACGCGGCGTACGGGGGTCCGGGGGTGTCCCCCGGGAAAACACAGCATGCCGTCCGGACATGTACCTCCGGAGGCCCCGACACCCGCACCCACCACGCACGCGGCCCCGCGCCGTCAGGCGCGCACCGCCCCGCCGCAGGCGGCCCCCGCCGGGAGGCGCACCGCACCGCACGGAAGCGACCGACAACCCGCACCCGAAAACCGGCCCGCGCCGAAACGCACCCCAGAACCACGGCCCCCCGCCGGGAGGCGCACCGCCGGGAGGCCTACGCACAGAACTCGGCCTCGATCACCGCCCCCGCGTCCCCCGTCCAGTCCGCGTTGAAGTTCAGCGACAGCGAATGCCTGCCGTCCGCCGTCGTCACCGCGCCCGACGAGGAGCCGTGGATCCCGCCCCCGTGGCCCCATACCGTTTCGCCGCAGGAGAGTTCCTGGACCTGGAGGCCGAGCCCGTAGCGGTAGGTCGGCGGGGCCTCGTCGCCCATCGAGACCGTCGTCTTCATCTCCTTGAGCTGCTGCTTCGGCAGCAGCTTGCCCTTCAGCAGCGCGCTGTAGAAGCGGTTCAGGTCCGCCGGGTTGGAGATCATCCCGCCCGCCGCCCCCGCCACCGACGGGTTGAGTTCGGTGACGTCGTGGATCGGCGCGGCCGGGTCCGGGATGAGGATCGAGTATGCGCGGCCCGACGGCTGGGGCATACGGGCGTCGGTGGACGGGACGGTGGTGGCGCGCAGGGCCAGGGGCCGCAGGATCCGGCGTTCGATCTCGGTGGCGTACGGACGGCCCGTCAGCTTCTCGACGGCCATCCCGGCGAGGATGAAGTTCGTGTTGGAGTAGCTCCAGCTCGTGCCGGGCGCGAAATTCGGCTGGTGGGCCAGGGCGATGCCGACCAGCTCGCGGGGCTTCCAGGTGTCGTAGCGGTGCTCGAAGAAGCCGTCCCCGAAGATCTTCTGCTGGAGCTCCTCGTCCTCGGTGTAGTTGAAGACGCCGCTGGTGTGGTTGAGGAGCTGGCGCAGGGTGATCCGGCGCCCGTCGTGGCCGTTGCCGCGCACCACGCCGGGCAGCACGCTGTCGACGGTGTCGTCCAGATCGACCTTGCCCTCCGCCTCCAACTGGAGCAGCACCGTGGCGACGAAGGTCTTGGTGATGGAGCCGACACGGAAACGGTCCTGCGGAAGGCGCGGCCGGCCGGTGGCACGGTCCGCGACGCCCGCGGCGCCGTTCCATGTGCCCGCGCGGTCGTCGGCGCGGGCCAGCGCTCCCGGTACGCCCTCCTCGACGGCGGCGTCGAGGGCCTCCTGGGTGGCACGGTGGGCGGCGGCGGTTCTGTCCGGGGCCGTGCTCGCCACGGAGGGCGCGACAAGGGCGGTGCTCGTGAGGGCCACCGCCGCAAGTGTGCCGGTGAGCGCGATCCGGACCGTACGTACTGCCATGCGAACTCCCCTGTTGTACCGATGCGATCGGCAGGCAGGACGCCCGAAGCGGCGAAAGGGTTTTCCGCTCCGGACGGGTTGACCCACTTTCAGCCGTTCACCGGGAAGCGGCCGAGCGCCGGCCGCTCGCGCCACAGTCCCAGGCCGGTGTCCACGAGTTCGACGCGGTCCAGGTCCCGGACCTCGTCGAGTGGGTACCAGGCGGCCAGATCGGTGGAGCCGTCGGTCTCCGGGCGCAGTGAACCGCCGGTGATCCGGGCCTCGTAGATGATCCGCAGGCCCTGGAAGTCCGCGAAGCTGCCCAGTTTGCGCGGATAGCGGCGGCGGATCGAGTCCACACCGAGCAGCGCCGTCATCTCGGCCGCGTAGCCGGTCTCCTCCTCGACCTCGCGGACCGCCGTGTCGATGGGATCCTCGCCGTGGTCCATGCCGCCGCCGGGGAGCGTCCAGCGTTTGGTGCCGTCACGGGCCACCCACCGTGCGAGAAGGATCTGTTCACTCTGAACGCACACGGCGTAGGCGGCAACTCGTAGCTCCTGGTTCATCCCGCGAGGGTAGAACCATGACGGCGACGAGATCCGGGGCTCCGGTGGATCTGTCCGATTGATCCTTCATGGCGCAACCATCGCACTGGCGGATGTGCGCCATGACCGAAACGCATCCCTGACAGCTCTCCACAAACCCCTGTCACTTAGGAAAAGCTGAGCGGTCATCCGGTACCGAAATCCGGACTGTCTCTTTCACAAGCAGGGATGCTGATGACCTCCGAATCCGAGCGCTCCATATCCGGACCGAGACGCGTGGCCAGGGTCGCGGCGGCGGCCGGCCTGGTGGCCGCGCTGATCGCCTCCGGTGCGGTGCCCGCGTTCTCCGCCACAGGCGCCGACGACCCGGCCGCCCCCGCTCCCGTCAAGTCGTCCTCAGACAAACTGGGGTCGGCCGACGCGGATCTGCTCGCCAAGGCCGAGGCCGCGGGCGAGAAGAACATATCCCTGATGGTCGCCACCGCTCCCGGGGCGACCGAGCAGGTCGCCGACCAGCTCGACGCCGTTCCCGGCGCCGTGGTCGGCAAGACGTACGACAAACTCGGCTACGTACGGGCGACGCTCCCCACCGCCAAGGCGGACGCGGCGATCAGGGCGGCCCAGAAGCTCTCCTCCGTCCACGGCATCGATCTCAACCAGGAGATCAAGCTTGACGACCCGAGGCCCGCGGCGGACGCGGACCAGGGTTCGAAGGGCTCCGCCAAGGCTTCGGGCGACGTCGAGAAGTACCCGGCGCCGAGCAGCAAGACCGCCGCGGAGAACCCGTACAACCCGTCCTTCGAGACCGGTGCGGTCGACTTCGTCAGGAAGAACCCGACGGCCGACGGCCGCGGAGTCACCATCGGCATCCTGGACTCGGGCGTCGACCTCGGCCATCCCGCGCTCCAGAAGACCACCACCGGCGAGCGCAAGATCGTCGACTGGGTGACGGCCACGGACCCGGTCTCCGACGGTGACGCCACCTGGCGCATCATGAACACCGCGGTGTCGGGCCCGTCGTTCACGGCGGGCGGACGTACGTGGACGGCTCCGGCCGGCTCGTACAAGTTCAACCTGTTCCGCGAGAACGCCACGCTCGGCGGCGAGATGGCGGGCGACCTCAACCGCGACGGTGACACCACCGACGTCTGGGGCGTGCTCTACGACCAGGCCGCCGGAACCGTCCGCGTCGATCTGAACAACGACGGCGACTTCACCAACGACGTGGCGATGAAGCCGTACAAGGACGGCTTCCAGATCGGCTACTTCGGTACGGACAACCCGGCCACGCCGGTGGTCGAGCGCATCCCGTTCGTGGTCGAGATCCGCAAGGACGTCGTCTACAACGCGGCCGGCGCGACCTCCGACTTCGTCAGCATCGGTGTCATCGAGGGCGCGCACGGTTCGCACGTCGCCGGTATCACCGCCGCCAACGGGCTCTTCGGCGGCAAGATGAGCGGCGCCGCTCCCGGCGCCAAGCTGGTCTCCTCGCGCGCCTGCTCCTGGAGCGGCGGCTGCACCAGCATCGCGCTGACCGAGGGCATGATCGACCTCGTCGTCAACCGCGGTGTCGACATCGTCAACATGTCGATCGGCGGTCTGCCTCCGCTGAACGACGGCAACAACGCCCGTGCCGAGCTGTACACGCGGCTCATCGACACCTACGGCGTGCAGTTGGTGATCTCGGCCGGCAACGACGGTCCCGGTACGAACACCATCAGCGACCCGGCCCTGGCCGACAAGGTCATCTCCGTCGCCGCGTCGATCTCCAAGGAGACCTGGGCCGCCAACTACGGCTCCGGTGTGACGAAGAAGTACGCGCTGCTTCCGTTCTCCTCCCGAGGCCCGCGCGAGGACGGCGGCTTCACGCCGACCATCACCGCTCCGGGCGCGGCCATCAACAGCACCCAGACCTGGCTGCCCGGCAGCCCGGTCGCCGAGGCGGGCTACACGCTGCCGCCCGGCTACTCGATGCTCCAGGGCACCTCGATGGCCTCGCCGCAGGCGGCGGGCGCGAGCGCGCTGCTGATCTCGGCCGCCAAGCAGAAGCACATCGACCTCACTCCGGCCAAGCTGCGGACGGCGCTCACCAGCACCGCCGAGGAGATCGACGGTCTCCAGGCGCATGAGCAGGGCGCGGGTCTGATCGATGTCGTGGCGGCGTGGAAGGCCATCCAGCGCGACACCAGTTCGTACGAGTACGCGGTGAAGGCGCCGGTCGACACCGCGATCGACGAGTTCCTGAAGACGCCCGGCTTCGGCACGGGTCTGTACGACCGCGAGGGCGGCCTCCAGGCCGGCCAAAGCAGGAAGTACGACATCACCATCACCCGGACCACCGGCCCGACGGGCCCGGTGAAGCACCGGCTGAAGTGGAAGTACAACGATGACGACACCTTCCGGCTGGTCGGCAGCCACAACGTCGAGCTGCCGCTGAACAAGCCGGTCACGGTCGCCGTCGAGGCGAAGCCCGGTTCCGCCGGTGTGCACAGCGCCATCCTGGAGCTGGACGACCGTGACTCGGAGGGCGTGGACAAGCAGATCCTCGCCACCGTGGTCGTCTCGAAGCCGGTGGACAAGCCCTCGTACGCCTTCTCGGCGTCCGACACGGTCCAGCGCAACAGCTCGAAGTCGTACTTCCTGACGGTGCCCGCGGGCGCCAAGACGCTGGAGGTGGCGCTGGGCGGGCTGGCCACGGGCAGCCAGACCCGGTTCATCTCCATCCACCCGTACGGCGTGGCGCTGGAGGACAGCTCCACGATCTACTGCTACCCGAACTACAACAACCCGAGCAACACCTGCCGCCCGGATCTGCGGTCGTACCAGAACCCGCAGCCCGGCGTCTGGGAGATCGAGGTCGAGTCGCGCCGTACGTCGCCGCTGCTCGACAACCCGTACAAGCTGGACGTGTCGATCCTCGGCGCCGTCTTCGACCCGGCGGTCACCACGATCCCGTCGGCCACGATCGGTACGCCCGCTCCGGTCGAGTGGAAGGTCACCAACAGCGCCGCCGCCATCGACGGCAAGCTCGGCGGCGGTTCGCTGGGCTCGGCGAAGGTCACGCGCCCGACGATCGCGGACGGCGACCAGATCGAGTCCACGGTCACCATCGGTGCGGGAGTCGAGAAGCTCGACTTCACCATCGGCGGTGCCTCGGACAACGGCGCCGACCTGGACCTCCTGGTCTACCGGAACGGTGTGCTGATCGGCTCCTCCACGAGCGCCAGCGCGGACGAGACGGTCAGCCTGACCAACCCGGCCGCCGGTACGTACACCGCCGTCGTGGACGCCTACTCGGTCCCGGCCGGGACCACGGCGTACGACTACCGCGATGTGTACTACTCGGGCTCGCTCGGCACGATCAGCGCGAGCGGCGCGGTCAAGCTCGACAGCGGTGCGTCGGCGCAGGCCGCGGCCGAGGTGCTGGTGAAGAGCGCGGCTCCCGAGGGCCGGCAGTTCTTCGGTGAGGTGCAGCTGCTGAACGCGCGCGGTACGGCCGCGGGCACCGGCAGTGTGATCATCGAGAGCGTCACTCCGTAACTCGTGCGGTAATGGAGGGGCGGGTGTCCACACGGACGCCCGCCCCTTCGGCGTTCCGTCCTTCGGACAGTTCCGTTGGACAGTTCCGTCCTTTGGACAATGGATTGGACAACCCGGCCCGGTACCGACGCATGATGTGGGAACGCGTTCCCGGGACAGTCGCGAGTGAGGAGCCCCAGTGAAGGTCGGAATCGTCGGAGCCACCGGTCAGGTCGGCACGGTCATGCGCAGCATCCTGGCCGAGCGGGACTTTCCCGTCGCCGAACTGCGGCTCTTCGCCTCCGCCCGGTCCGCGGGCTCCGTCATCGAGTGGCAGGGCCGGGCGATCACGGTCGAGGACGCCTCCACGGCCGACTACTCCGGGCTCGACATCGTGCTCTTCTCGGCCGGTGGCGCCACCTCGAAGGCGCTCGCCGAGAAGGTCGCCGCCCAGGGCGCCGTCGTGATCGACAACTCCTCCGCCTGGCGCCGTGACCCCGAGGTCCCGCTGGTCGTCTCCGAGGTCAACGCGCACGCGATCAGGAACCGTCCCAAGGGCATCATCGCCAACCCGAACTGCACCACGATGGCCGCCATGCCCGTGCTGCGCCCGCTGCACGCGGAGGCCGGGCTGACCGCGCTGGTCGTCGCCACCTACCAGGCCGTCTCCGGCTCCGGTCTCGCCGGTGTCGCCGAGCTGCACGGCCAGGCGCGGAAGGTCGTCGACGAGGCGGACCGGCTCACCCATGACGGCGAGGCCGTCGACTTCCCGGAGCCTGTCGTCTACCGGCGGCCGATCGCCTTCAATGTGGTGCCGCTCGCCGGCAATCTGGTGGACGACGGCTCCTTCGAGACCGACGAGGAGCAGAAGCTCCGCAACGAGTCGCGCAAGATCCTGGAGATCCCGGAGCTGAAGGTGTCCGGGACCTGTGTCCGGGTGCCGGTCTTCACGGGCCACTCGCTCCAGATCAACGCCCGCTTCGCGCGTCCGCTCGGTGTGGAGCGCGCGTACGAGCTGCTCAAGGACGCGCCGGGCGTGGAGCTGTCCGAGATTCCCACGCCGCTCCAGGCGGCCGGCCGGGACGCCTCGTACGTCGGCCGGATCCGTAACGACGAGACCGTGGAGAACGGTCTGTCGCTCTTCGTCTCCAACGACAACCTCCGCAAGGGCGCGGCGCTCAACGCCGTCCAGATCGCGGAGCTGGTGGCGGCCGAGCTGAATCTCAGCCCGTCCGGCGTTTGAGGACACAGCACAGCCAGCCCGTCCGGCGTTTGAGGACACGGCGCGGTCGTAGACCGCGCAACCTCAGCGCCACCGCCGCGGCCGCCAAGGCAAGCGCGCCGCCCAGCCAGAGCGCGCCCTCGACCTGGAAGCGGTCCGCCGCCCGGCCGCCGAGCAGCGCGCCCAGCGCGATCGCCGCGTTGAACAGCCCGGCGAAGAGCGCCGAGCCCGCCTCCCGCCGGCCAGGCGCGGCGGCCATCAGCCAGTTCTGCGCGCTGACCGAGACTCCGCCGTACGCCAGTCCCCAGACGACGAGCAGCGCCGCCGCGGCCGGCAGCGAACCGCCCGCCGGCACGCTCAGCAGCACCGATCCCGCCAGCACCGCCGAGATGACCAGCAGCGCCCGGCGCGGATCGCGGGCGGCTGCGGCACCGCCCAGGAAATTGCCCGCGATGCCCGCGACGCCGTACACCAGCAGGAGCGCACCGACCGCGCCCGCGCCGAGCCCGGGCACCCGCTCCAGGGCCGGGCGTATGTAGGTGTACGCGGCGAAGTGGCCGGTGATCAGAAAGGCCACCACGAGCAGCACGGCCCGTACCGCCGGGATACGGACCACTCCCGCGACCTCGCCCAGACGTACGGCTCCTTCGGCGGGCAGCGGCGGCAGCAGGGCGGCGAGCAGCGCCGCGACCGCCAGCGCGAGCAGCGCCATCACGGCGAACGCCCAGCGCCAGCCGGCGAGACCGCCCATCAGCGTCCCGGCCGGCACACCGAGCACGGACGCCACCGCTATCCCGCTGAAGATCACGGCGGTGGCGCGGCCCTCGGACTCCTCCGGCACCAGCCGTACGGCCAGTCCCGCCGCGACCGCCCACACTCCGCCGATACAGACGCCGACCAGGGCCCGGCCCAGGAGGAGCACACCGAAGGCGGGCGCGAGCGCGGAGAGGGCGTTCGCGGCGGCCAGGACGGCCAGCAGCACGCACAGGACCGTACGCCGGTCCGCGCGGCGCACGGCGACGGGCAGCAGAGGCGCGGCGAGCGCCGCGACCAGGCCCGGGAGCGTGACGGTGAGGCCTGTCGTACCGGCGGAGGTGTGCAGACCGTGGCCGAGGGAGGTGAGCAGTCCCACCGGCAGCATCTCCGTCGTGACGACACAGAAGGTGGCGGTCGCGAGGGCGAGGACGGACGGCGGTAACGCGCGCCGGCCGCCGGACCGCCGGATGGTCTCTTCCATGAGGACCAGACTTCGCCGCGCGCCGGAGCGGAACAACGCCGCAGAGCGCGCCTTGTCCGAGAAGGCGCCCGCGCGCCGAGGAGGCTCACGGCTCGCGCGCCCGCGCGTCCGAGCCTTCGATACGGCGCCGAGCCGCTGCCGCGGCGGTCGTGCCACCCCATTACTGCCGGGCGTACGGGCCGGTCCGCGTGGAAGGATGGCGGGAAACGTCACATACCGAGGAGATGACCCGGGTGCCAGGCACAAATCTGACCCGCGAAGAGGCGCAGCGGCGTGCGCGCCTGCTCACCGTTGACTCGTACGGGATCGACCTCGATCTCAGCGGCGCGCAGGAGGGCGGCACCTACCGGTCCGTGACCACGGTGCGCTTCGAGAGCGCGGAGGCCGGGGCGGAGACCTTCATCGATCTGGTGGCGCCCGCCGTGCACGAGGTCGTGCTGAACGGCACCGCGCTGGATGTCGCCGCGGTCTTCCGGGACTCCCGGATCGCGCTGCCGCATCTGCACGAGGGCCCGAACGAGCTGACGGTCGTCGCGGACTGCGCGTACACCAACACGGGCGAGGGCCTGCACCGCTTTGTCGATCCGGTCGACCAGCAGGCCTATCTCTACACGCAGTTCGAGGTGCCGGACGCGCGGCGCGTCTTCGCCTCGTTCGAGCAGCCGGACCTCAAGGCGACCTTCCGGTTCACGGTGAAGGCTCCCGAGGGCTGGACCGTCGTCTCCAACTCGCCGACGCCGGAGCCCAAGGAGAACGTCTGGAGCTTCGAGCCGACGCCGCGCATCTCGTCGTACATCACGGCGCTGATCGTCGGTCCGTACCACTCGGTGCACAGCTCGTACGAGAAGGACGGGCAGTCCGTGCCGCTGGGCATCTACTGCCGTCCCTCGCTCGCCGGGTATCTGGACTCGGACGCGATCTTCGAGGTCACCCGGCAGGGCTTCGACTGGTTCCAGGAGAAGTTCGACTACGACTATCCCTTCGCCAAGTACGACCAGCTCTTCGTACCGGAGTTCAACGCGGGCGCGATGGAGAACGCGGGCGCGGTGACCATCCGCGACCAGTACGTCTTCCGCTCGAAGGTGACGGACGCGGCGTACGAGACGCGGGCCGAGACGATCCTGCACGAGCTGGCGCACATGTGGTTCGGCGATCTGGTCACCATGGAGTGGTGGAACGACCTCTGGCTGAACGAGTCGTTCGCCACCTACACCTCGATCGCCTGTCTGGCCGCCGCGCCGGGCTCGCGGTGGCCGCAGTCCTGGACGACGTTCGCCAACTCGATGAAGACCTGGGCGTACCGTCAGGACCAGCTGCCCTCCACGCATCCGATCATGGCGGACATCCGCGATCTGGACGACGTGCTGGTCAACTTCGACGGCATCACCTACGCCAAGGGCGCCTCCGTACTGAAGCAGCTCGTCGCGTATGTCGGGCAGGACGAGTTCTTCCGTGGCGTCCAGGCGTACTTCAAGGCGCACGCGTACGGGAACACCCGGCTCGCGGATCTGCTGGGCGCGCTGGAGGAGACCTCCGGGCGTGATCTGAAGACCTGGTCGAAGGCATGGCTGGAGACGGCGGGCATCAACATCCTGCGTCCGGAGATCGAGCTGGACGCGTCGGGCCATGTGACGTCGTTCTCCGTACGGCAGGAGGCGCCGGCGCTGCCCGCGGGCGCCAAGGGTGAGCCAGTGCTGCGCCCGCACCGGATCGCGATCGGCTGCTACGACCTGGACGGGAGCGGCAAGCTGGTCCGTACGAGCCGGATCGAGCTGGACGTGGACGGCGCGAGCACGGACGTACCGTTCCCGGTGAACACGCCGCGTCCTGCGGTGGTCCTGCTCAACGACGACGATCTGAGCTATGCGAAGGTCCGGCTGGACGAGGAGTCGCTGCGCGTCGTCACCGAGCATCTCGGCGACTTCACGGAGTCGCTGCCGCGCGCGCTGTGCTGGGCGTCGGCGTGGGACATGACACGGGACGGCGAGCTGGCCACACGCGACTATCTGGAGCTGGTGCTCTCCGGCATCACGAAGGAGTCGGACATCGGTGTGGTGCAGTCGCTGCACCGCCAGGTGAAGCTGGCGCTCGACCTGTACGCGGCGCCCGCGTGGCGCGAGGCCGGACTGACGCGGTGGACGGACGCGACGCTGGCGCATCTGCGCGCGGCCGAGCCCGGCAGCGACCACCAGCTCGCGTGGGCACGGGCGTTCGCGGCGACGGCGCGCACACCGCAGCAGCTCGATCTGCTGCAGAGCCTGCTCGACGGTACGGAGACGATCGAGGGCCTGGCCGTCGACACCGAGCTGCGCTGGGCGTTCGTCCAGCGGCTGTCGGCGGTGGGTCTGCACGACGAGGAGGAGATCGCGGCCGAGTACGAGCGCGACAAGACGGCCGCGGGCGAGCGCCACGCGGCGGCGGCACGCTCGGCGCGTCCGCTGCCGGAGGCCAAGGCGGAGGCATGGGCCTCGGTGGTGGAGAGCGACAAGCTCCCGAACGCGCTCCAGGAGGCGGTGATCAGCGGCTTCGTCCAGACCGACCAGCGTGAGCTGCTGGCGCCGTACACGGAGAAGTTCTTCGCGGCGGTCGCGGACGTCTGGGAGTCCCGCTCCCACGAGATGGCCCAGCAGATCGCGGTGGGCCTGTATCCGTCCCTCCAGGTCTCCCGGGCGACGCTGGACGCGACGGACGCCTGGCTCGCCTCGGCAGGGCCGAACGCGGCACTGCGCCGGCTGATCTCGGAGTCGAGGTCGGGCGTGGAGCGCGCGCTGAGGGCCCAGGCTGCGGACGAGGCGGCGGCCACGGCGTAACGGCGCGTGGGGGACGGTCCGGGTCTGGGAGACAGCTCGGGCCCGGAAGGCGGCTCGGGCCGTCCCCCACCGCACGCGCGCGCACCGCAGGCACCGCACGCACGCGGCACCGGGTGACATGGGCACCACCGCAGTGCGTGTCACGGCCGGACCGGGCGGGACGCGATGTCTGATGGCCGCGTGGTGCGCACCGAGGAACTCCGACGTCTGTCCCTGGCCGCCCTCCGGATCCTGGGCGTCGCCGGCGCCTACTACGCAGGCGCGTGGTTCGGCCTCCAGAAGGAAGTCATCAGGGCCGACGCCACCGGCATCTCACCTCTGTGGCCGTCCACCGGCATCGCCGTGGCCGCTCTGCTCCTCCTGGGCGCCGGCGTCTGGCCCGGGATCACCCTGGGCGCCTTCGCCAACATCACGACGCTCGGCACCATGGACGGCGTCCAGCTCGTGGTCCTGGCCGCGAACACCCTCGGACCGGTCTGTTCGCTGCTGCTCCTGCGGCGCGTGGGCTTCCGTACCGAGCTGGACCGGCTGCGGGACGCAGTGGCGCTGGTCTTCCTGGGCGGGCTGGCCGGGATGCTGGTCAGCGCGACCACGGGATCGCTGATCCTGCTGACCAGCGGCGAGCTGCCGGTGGGATTCTGGACGGCCTGGCTGGCCTGGTGGACGGGCGACGCGATGGGCGTGCTGCTCGTCACTCCTTTTCTGCTTCTGCTGAGCCGGCTGCGGCTGCCGCTGCGCTTCCACCGCTGGGCCGAGGCATCGGCGCTGGTGGTCACCGCCGCCGTGGTGACACGGCTGGCCACCGTGACTCCGTTCACTCTGCTCTTTCTCGTCTTTCCCGTGCTGATCTGGGCGGCGCTGCGCTTCCATCTCGCCGGGAGCGCGCCGTTCGCACTGCTCGTCTCCCTCAGGGCGGTCTGGGAGACGACCTCCCCGACGGGAGCGTTCGCCCATCACACCCTGCTCGAACGGATGATCAGCATTCAGGCGTTCAACGGGTCCCTGGCACTGACTTCGCTGCTGCTGACGGCGACCGTCACCGAGCAGAAGAACATCCATATGAAGATCGAGGAGGCGTGCGAGACGCTGGCCGAGGTGGTGGACCAGCTCGCGCCCGGCGAGTGGACGAAGCTACGGCTGCGGAACAGGGACCGGGAGTGGGAGAGGGACCGGGAGTGGGAGTGGGAGCGGGAGAAGCGCGGGCTATGACCGACCGGGCCGACCGTACGGCCCGGAACGCGCGAAGGCGCCGCCCGGCGCACTCGGCGTGCGGGGCGGCGCCTTCGCCGGCCTGTGCGGCCGGACGGTCAGACGTGCTTGTGGGACTTGTCGAGAACCATGACCAGGCCCGCGATGACTCCGAAGATCACCAGCGGGGCCACCACATACAGACCGAGCGTCTCGGCGATGCTCAGACCGGGGCCGGGATAGTCACCGTCGTCCCGGGTGAGCGCGAGCGCCGGGGACGACATGAGCAGCATCATCAGCGTCGTACCGGCCGCCAGGGCGCCGGCGCGCAGAGCGTTCTTCTTGTCCACGGTGCAAACGTAGCGAACGCCTACACCGGCCGCGCGGGCGGGGGTGCCGTACCGCGTCCCGTACGAGGTGCCGTACCCGTACGGAACACCTCCATCAGCGCGTGCAGCCTGGGCGAGGCGGCCAGCTCCTCCAAGGTCACCGGGCGGCCCTCGGCGTCCGCGACGGGCAGGCGCCAGTTGGGGTACTGGTCCCAGGTGCCCGGCAGATTCTGCGGCCTGCGGTCGCCCACGGCGTCCGGCAGCCAGACGCCGACCAGCCGCGCCGGAGTGCGCAGCAGGAACCGGTACACCGCGCGGATCCGCTCCTCCTCGTCGCCGCCGGGCAGCAGTCCCAGCCTGGTCAGACAGCCCAGCCACTCCGCGATCTCGGCCTGCGCCTCCGACTGCTCCTGCTCCAGCGGGCGGGTGAGCAGCCCGAGCCGGTGGCGCAGCTCCACATACTCTCCGGTGAGCCGGGCCGCCGTGGACGGCAGATCGTGCGTGGTGGCGGTGGCCACACAGCCCTCGCGCCAGCTCTCGGGAGGCAGCGGCTCGCCCGTACCGTCCCAGTCGCGCTCGAACCAGAGCACGGATGTGCCGAGCACTCCGCGCCGCTCCAGCGCCTCCCGTACGCCGGGCTCGACGGTGCCCAGGTCCTCTCCTATGACGGCCGCGCC
Organism: Streptomyces sp. NPDC059743; assembly: GCF_042732975.1. Lineage (NCBI taxonomy): Bacteria > Bacillati > Actinomycetota > Actinomycetes > Kitasatosporales > Streptomycetaceae > Streptomyces > Streptomyces sp. NPDC059743. The sequence continues at coordinate 26,215 of NZ_JBHWGS010000022.1, forward strand.
CGCGCGGTGGGCCTCCAGGGCGAGAACGGCGAGCATCGCCTCGGCGTCGTACCGGACATACGTTCCCCGGGTGGGATCCTGGCCCTCCGGCACCCACCAGAGCCGGAACAGGCCCATCACATGGTCGATCCGCAGCGCGCCGGCGTGCCGCAGCAGTCCCTTGAGCAGCCCTCGGTACGGCGCGTAGCCGGACGCGGCCAGCACATCGGGGCGCCATGGCGGCAGGCCCCAGTCCTGGCCGAGCGCGTTGAAGGCGTCGGGCGGAGCGCCGACCGACATTCCGGCGGCGAAGGCGTCCTGCTGGGCCCAGGCGTCGGCGCCGTCCGGGTGAACGCCGACGGCGAGATCATGGACGATCCCGACGGCCATACCGGCGTCCTCGGCCGCGCGGTCGGCGGCGGCGAGCTGTTCGTCCGTCAGCCAGGTGAGCCGGCTGTGGAAGTCGACGCGGTCGAGAAGCTGCCGCCGGGCCGCGGCCGTCTCGGCGGAGCGCGGATCGCGCAGCCCGGACGGCCACTCACGCCACCGCGGGCCGTGCACCTCGGCGAGGGCGTTCCAGGTGGCGTGGTCCTCCAGGGCCCGGCCCTGTGCGGCGAGGAAGTCGCAGTACTCGGCGCGGCGGCCCGGGCCGAGCTCGACGGTGTACAGGATCTCCAGGGCGGCCCGTTTGAGTGCCCATACGGCGTCGCGGTCGATCAGCGCGGCCTTGCCCGAATCACCAGGATTGTTCGACGTGCCCGGCGTCTTGTCGAGCACGGACTCCCGCAGGGCCGCGGCCCGCTCGGCCAGCCCGTCGAGCCGCTCACGGTCGGCGCCATGGACGTACGCGTACTCCGGGACGGCCTCGATCCGCAGATGGACCGGATCGGGAAAGCGGCGCGAGGAAGGGCGGTACGGCGAGGGATCGGTGGGCGTGCCCGGTACGGCGGCGTGCAGCGGATTGATCTGGACGAAGCCGGCGCCGAGCGACCGCCCGGACCACGCGGCCAGTTCGGCGAGATCGCCGAGGTCGCCCATGCCCCAGGAGCGGCTGGAGAGCAGCGAGTAGAGCTGCACCAGAAAGCCATGGGCACGGCCTTCGGGCGCGGGCACCCGGTCGGGCGCGACGACGAGGACGGCCTGCTCGGCCCGCGGCGGGCTGTCGTCGGAGGCGGGCGCGCGGACGGTCAGCCGGTGCACTCCGAGCGGTAGCTCCGCCCAGGCGGCGGACGCGTCGGGCCCTGCCGGCGGCAGCTCCACCGACTTGCCGCACTCGGTCTCCGCCCGGAGCACCGAGCCGGCCGGAAGCGCCGCCAGGGCGGGCGGCAGCACGAGCTCCGTATCGGCCGCGCCCTCCGGCGCGCCCTGTGCGGACCACAGCACCAAGGTCGGCGGCAGCAGACGGCGTGCGGCGGCGGACTCGGCGCGGCTCAGCGCGTCGTCCACCGCCTCGGGAGTGGACGCGTCGACACCGAGCGCGGCCAGCACCGAGACAACGGTGGTGTCGGGAACGGCGACACTGACGCCCGGCGACGGTGCGTACGAGGTGGCGACACCGTGCAGCTCGGCGAGCCTGGCCAGGCCCATACGCACTCCTGTGGATCAGACTCCGGGGGACTCCGTGCCGCCGGCCGTACCGGGCGCGGTCGGCTCGCTGGTCAGCGGAGCGGCATCGGCGAGCGGTGGCTCACTGGTCAGAGGGGCTGCGTCGGCGAGCGGAGGCTCGCTGGTCAACGGGGTCGGGTCTGTCTGTTTGGAGCGGGCGGACGGCACGATCTGTACGGATGCGTCCATGGCGGCGCCTCCCGTGGACAGGGAATCAGGACAGGACACAGCAGCCCTACCCAGCGGGCGGAGCCGCAGACGCGTACTGCCGGTAAACGTGTGTCGAGTCACGATCCGTTCCCTGTGCGGCAGTTGAACGTCCTGCCTATCACAGACCGGCATTTACGACACAACGGCCACGCGCATTGACACCTTCACCGCGAGGGTGGTGGGCTCGGTGCCGCGTCGATCGGGACCAGGACCTGTCCGGCCGGACGGGACCTGGAAGCACGAGAGGAGCAGGAGATGCGGCTCGGGCGGAGAAAGGGCACCGCGACCGCCGTCGCGGTCGCCGTGATCGGCGGTCTCCTCGGCACCGCGCCGGGCGCGCTGGCCGCGCCTCATGAGCCTGGCTCGCCCTCGGCCACCACGCCCGACCGCGAGGGCGGCGGCGCCGTGCCCGCCGTGTGGCCCAGGCCGCAGACGATCAAAGCGGCCGGACAGGCGGTGGCCCTCGGTGACGAGGTGACCGTCGTCGCGGATCCGGACGCCGACGCGTACGCCCTGGACGCGCTGACGGAGGTGCTGCGCGCGGCCGGTGTCCGTACCGTACGCACCGCCTCCGTACGCACCACCACCTCGGCCACCGGCGGCGGACCGCTCGTCCTCATGGGCGGCAGCGGCGCGCGTGAGGCGCTGCGCGCCCTGCGCGCGCCGGACAGCGCCGATCTGCCCTCAGGCGGCTACCGGATCGCCGTGGGCAGCGTGGCCGGGCATGACACCGTCGCGCTGGACGGCGTCGGCGAGGACGGTCTCTTCCACGCCGTACAGACCTTGCGCCAGCTCGTCGTGGAACGGGCCGGCCGTCCTTCCGTCCCCGGTGTGGCCGTGCTCGACTGGCCGGGTACGGCCGTACGAGGGACGACGGAAGGTTTCTACGGGCAGCCCTGGGACCACCGGCAGCGGCTGGCCCAGCTCGACTTCATGGGCCGCACCAAGCAGAACCGCTATCTGTACGCGCCCGGCGACGATCCGTACCGCCAGGCGCGCTGGCGCGAGCCGTATCCCGCCGCGCAGCGGACGGAGTTCCGTGAGCTGGCCGAGCGTGCCCGGCGCAACCATGTGACGCCGGCCTGGGCCGTCGCTCCCGCCCAGGCCATGTGCATGACCTCGCGGCGGGATCTGCGGGACCTCACCCGCAAGATCGACGCGATGTGGGCGCTGGGCGTGCGCGCGGTGCAGCTCCAGTTCCAGGACGTCAGCTACAGCGAGTGGCACTGCGGCCAGGACGCGGACACCTTCGGTTCCGGGCCGGCCGCCGCCGCGGCGGCCCAGGCGCGGGTGGCGAACGCGGTGGCGGAGCATCTCGCGGACCGCCGTCCCGGCGCGGAGCCGCTCACGGTGATGCCGACGGAGTACTACCAGGACGGCACGACGGAGTACCGCGAGGCGCTCGCCGGGGCGCTCGACGCGCGCGTGCAGGTGGCGTGGACGGGAGTCGGTGTCGTACCGCGCACGATCACGGGCCTGGAGCTGGCCGGCGCGCGCGCCGCGTTCGGCCGTCCGCTGGTCACCATGGACAACTATCCGGTCAACGACTACGACCAGGGCCGTATCTTCCTCGGTCCGTACACCGGCCGCGAGCCGGCCGTGGCCACCGGCTCCGCCGCCCTGCTCGCCAATGCCATGGAGCAGGCGTCGGCGTCCCGTATCCCGCTCTTCACGGCGGCGGACTACGCCTGGAATCCGCGTGGATACCAGCCGCAGGAGTCCTGGCGGGCCGCCATAAACGATCTCGCGGGCGGCGACGCCGAGGCGCGCGAGGCGCTCACCGCGCTCGCGGGCAATGACGCCTCGTCCATCCTCAGCTCGTCGGAGTCCGCGTATCTGAAGCCGCTGCTGACGGACTTCTGGCGGTCCCGTACGACCACGGACGGCAAGACCAGAACGGCCGCGGCGAACAGGCTCAGAGCCGCCTTCACGGTGATGCGGGAGGCTCCGGAGCGGCTGGCGGGCATCGCGGACGGCCGGCTGGACGACGAGGTACGGCCCTGGCTCGACCAGCTCGCGCGCTACGGGCGGGCCGGTGAGCTGGCCGTCGACATGCTCCAGGCGCAGGACCGCGGCGACGGCGCGGCGGCCTGGCAGGCACTGCTGGATCTGGAGCCGCTGCGCGAGGAGGCCCGTACGGACCGGGCGACGGTCGGCAAGGGTGTGCTCGGGCCCTTCCTGGACCGGGCCGTGGACGAGTCGTCAGTGTGGACGGGCGCGGACCGGGCGCCGGACGCCGAGAAGGTCGCCAAGGACGGACGCTCATACACCGTGGACCTCGGCGCGGCCAGGCCCGTCGAGGCGGTGAACACCATGTCCGAGCCCGGCACGGGCGCCGGCGCGACGGTCGAGGCGCACGTCCCGGGCCAGGGCTGGCGCGCGCTGGGCCCGCTGTCGACGAGCGGCTGGACGCAATCGGACGCGAAGGGCCTGCGGATCGACGCGGTACGGATCGTCCCGCCCGGCGCGGGCTCCGGCTCGGGCGTCGCCGGTCCCGGCGCGCCGACACCGTCCGTACGCCATGTGGTGCCCTGGTACGCCGACGAGCCGCGGGCCCGGCTCGACCTCGTACGCGGCGAGGCGGACGCGCAGATCGGCGGCAAGCCGCAGCAGGTCCAGGCGCGGCTTGAGGCGCAGCGGCCCGGCGAGGTGCGGGGCGCGCTGACGGCGAAGGCGCCGTCCGGCATCCGGGTGAGGGTGCCGAAGGAGACGACGGTGCCGCGGGGCTCGCTCACGAACGTTCCCGTCGAGGTCAGCGTCCCGGCGGGCACGCCCGCGGGTACGTACGAGGTGCCGCTCGCCTTCGCCGGCGAGGAGCGCACGCTGACGGTCCGCGCCTCGCCGCGTACGGGCGGTCCCGACCTGGCCCGTACGGGGACGGCCTCGTCCTCCGGCGACGAGACGCCGGACTTCCCGGCCTCCGCCGCACTCGACGGCGACCCGGCCACGCGCTGGTCCTCACCCGTGGAGGACGGCGCCTGGTGGCAGCTCGAACTGCCGCGGCGCGCGCGGCTGGGCCAGGTGGTACTGCACTGGCAGGACGCCTACGCGAGCCGCTACCGCATCCAGGTCTCCCCGGACGGCCACACCTGGCGCACGGCGGCAACGGTCCGGGACGGCAAGGGAGGCCGCGAGGCGATCGGCATGGACGCGAAGGAAACACGCTTCATCCGCGTCCAGGGCGAGGCGCGCGGAACGAAGTTCGGCTACTCGCTGTTCGCGGTGGAGGCGTTCGCCGTGGCGCCTCCCGGCTAGGGCCTCCCGGCTAGGGGGCCGTGGTTCCAGGTCCGTTTCGGCGCGGGCCGGTTGTCGTGTGCGGGTTGCCGATCGCTGCCCTTCAGAACGCACCTGCGGTACGCGCCTGCGGCGGGGGCTTTACGCGCCTGACGGCGCGGGGCCGCGTGCGCGGTGGGTGCGGGGGCCGGGGCACTCCGGAGGTACATGTCCGGACGGCATGATTTACGCCGCGTGCGGGCCGGTTGTCTGGTGCGGGTTTCGTGTGCGGCACAAATCACGCTTTAGTGTCCGGACACGCACCTCCTCCGACCCCGACCCCCTCCCGCCGCACGCCGGGTTTCCGCCCGGTGCCGGGCACCCACCAAGCCCGTCCGGCGTTTGAGGACGGAACCGCCAACCCCGGTGCCGGGCTCCCGGACGGTGGGGCAAAATCAAGCCCGTCCGGCGTTTGAGGACGGAACGGCCCGCCCTGGCCCCGGGTTCCCGCTCGGAGGGGCCAGCCCCTTCGCCGTACGGCCGCAGGCCGGAAAAACCAGCCCGTCCGGCGATTGAGGACGAACGGCTGCGGAGACGTTCCGGCCCCGCACGCCCGTCGACATAAAGCGCCCCGGAGGCGAACCGAGCCCAAAAAACAGAGGTGACCCGGATCGTCAGGCTGAAATGCCGTCGATCCGAGCCATGGCGTCCTCCGCGCCATACGGTTGCAAGTACGGCAACCAGCGCGGATCCCTGTGCCCCGTTCCGATGATCCGCCAGGCCAGGCCCGACGGCGGGGCGGGTTGTTGGTGGAGTCTCCAGCCCAGCTCCCGCAGATGACGGTCGGCCTTGACGTGGTTGCACCGGCGGCACGCCGCCACCACGTTGTCCCACACGTGCTGTCCGCCACGGCTGCGCGGAATGACGTGGTCGACGCTGGTTGCGACACCACCGCAGTACATACAGCGACCGCCGTCGCGGGCGAAGAGCGCACGGCGCGTCAGTGGAACGGGCCCCCGGTAAGGGACCCGTACGAAACGCTTCAGCCGTACGACGCTGGGTGCTGGGATGACTCGGGTTTCACTGTGCATGAAGGCGCCGGATTCCTCGAGGCAGAGGGCCTTGTTCTCCAGGACGAGGACGAGCGCGCGGCGGAGCGGTACGACGCCGAGCGGCTCGTACGACGCGTTGAGGACCAGGACATGCGGCACGGATGCCTCCTATTACGCCGGCGGCGCGTGGCTCGCGCCGGGACGATCTGCTCTCAGTCTCTCCTCATGCCTGGTCGAAACGCCACCACGTCCCGGTAACGGGCTGGGAGTGTTTTCGACCACACCGGCCTCTTCCCCCGTATTCACGGGCCCATGACGACCGCCCGGGACGCGCGTGAGCCATGTCTCTCCCCCGGTCGCGGCACCGGACGGGCCGCACTGCCCCGTTAGTGTGGTGGGACCGCCCACACCTGGAGGTTTCTGTCGTGTCCTGGTCCGCCCTGCCGGCCGCCGGCCCCTCGTCGTCCGATCCCGTGACTCTTGACGAAGCAGCCGCCCGGGCGACGGACGCGGCGGGCTGGGTGGAGCAGAACTGGGCGACATGGCTGAGCATCGGGCTGCGGATCGTACTGATCCTGATCATCGCGCTGGTGCTGCGGCATGTGATCCGGCGGGCCCTGACCAAGCTGATAGAGCGGATGAACCGCAGCGTCCAGTCGGTCGAGGGCACCGCGCTGGGCGGGCTGCTGGTCAACGCCGAGCGGCGTCGGCAGCGCTCGGAGGCGATCGGTTCGGTGCTGCGCTCGGTCACCTCGTTCCTGATCCTGGGCACGGCGGCGCTGATGATGCTCGGCGCGCTGAACATCAATCTCGCTCCGCTGCTGGCCTCCGCCGGTGTCGCGGGCGTCGCGCTGGGCTTCGGCGCGCGCAATCTCGTGACCGACTTCCTCTCCGGCGTCTTCATGATCCTGGAGGACCAGTACGGCGTCGGGGACACCATCGACGCGGGTGTGGCCTCCGGCGAGGTGATCGAGGTCGGTCTGCGTGTGACGAAGCTGCGCGGCGACAACGGCGAGATCTGGTACGTACGCAACGGCGAGGTCAAGCGGATCGGCAATCTGAGCCAGGGCTGGGCCACCGCCGGCGTCGATGTGATGGTGCGGCCGTCGGAGGACCTGGACCGGGTCCGTACGGTCATCGCCGAGGTCACCGCGCGGATGGCCAAGGACGATCCGTGGAACGAGCGGCTGTGGGGCCCGGTGGAGATCCTCGGGCTGGACTCGGTGCTGCTGGACTCGATGACCGTACGGCTCTCGGCGAAGACGATGCCCGGCAAGTCGCTGAGCGTGGAGCGCGAGCTGCGCTGGCGGATCAAGCGGGCCTTCGACGAGGCGGGTATCCGGATCGTCGGCGGTCTGCCGCTGGCCGTCGAGGAGGCGCCCGCGCCGGATCCGACGGCCGGTGTGGCCGCGCCCTCGGCCCTGGCCAGTCCCACATCGCCGCAGTCGCTCCAGGCGGCTCCGCTCAATCCGCCGCCGAATCTGGCCAAGTAACGCGATCCGGCACCCGCACCTCCGCAGGTAACGCTTTGGTTGCCTCGGGGGTGTGTCGCGCCGGAGAGTATTGACGCCTTCCTGACGTCCGGCTTACTTTCCTCGCACCCCAATAGGAAACTTTCCTAACAGTGCGGGACAGCGAGCAGCGAAAGGCAGGTGTCGCGTCCATGAGCGATGTGGCCGGACCGCCCACTCCGTCACCGGGGACGCCGCGTGTGCTGCGGGCCATGAACGACCGGGCCGCGCTCGATCTGCTGCTGGCCCACGGGCCGCTCTCCCGTACGAGGATAGGCAAGCTGACCGGCCTGTCGAAGCCGACCGCGTCACAGCTGCTGGCCCGGCTCGAAGCCGCCGGACTGGTCGTCGCCACCGGGACCACCGAGGGACGGCCGGGACCCAACGCACAGCTCTACGCAGTCAACGCGCGCGCCGCGTTCGCCGCGGGACTCGATGTGAATCCGCAGCGGATACGCGCGGCCGTCGCCGACATCACCGGGACCACCGTCGGCGAGTTCGAACTGCCGACGCCCGGCCGCCGCGCCGTCAGTGTCGTACGGCAGGTGACGGACGCCCTGGAGGGAGCCGTCAAGGCCGCCGGGCTCACACGCGGCGACATCCACCGGACGGTGATCGGCACACCGGGCGCCTTCGATCCGTCGACCGGCCGGCTGCGGTACGCGTCCCATCTGCCCGGCTGGCACTCCACCACGCTCCTGGACGAGCTGGCCGCCGTGCTGCCCATGCCCGTCGAGTACGAGAACGACGTGAACCTCGCCGCGGTCGCCGAGCAGCGTCTCGGCGCGGCACGCGGCCATGAGGACTTCGTCCTGCTGTGGAACGAGGACGGCCTCGGCGCCGCTCTCGTCATCGGCGGACGGCTGCACCGCGGCTTCACCGGCGGCGCCGGCGAGGTCGGCTTCCTGCCGGTCCCGGGCACTCCGCTGGTGCGCCAGGTGGTCCGGGCGAACAGCGGCGGCTTCCAGGAGCTGGCGGGCGCCCAGTCCGTACCGCGGCTCGCCAAGTCCCTGGGCATCGACACACCGGAGCAGCCGTACGCCGAGGTCGCGGCCGGTCTGCTGGCCCGCGCCGCGGCCGGGCACGAGCGGGACGAGCGGCTGGCCGGGCTGCTGCGGCTGTTCGCCCAGCGGCTCGCCACCGGTCTCGCGTCGGTGACCGCCGTACTCGATCCCGAACTGATCGTCCTCGCGGGCGGGCTGACCACGGCCGGCGGTGAGCCGCTGCGCGCACTGGTCCAGGCGGAGCTGGCCGAGCTCGCCGCCTCCCGCCCACGGCTCCTCATCGGCGAGGTGCACCGCCATCCCGTACTGCGGGGCGCGCTGGAGAGCGCCCTGTCGGCCACGCGCGACGAGGTCTTCGACACCTCCCGCTAGGCCCGCTCCGTCCGCTCCGCCCGCTCCAGAGATCCCGTCCCGGCAGTCCTATACCGGCAGTCCCGCACCGGCAGTCCCGTACCGAGTCCTCTCAGAAGCCCGACCATCCCCCGGGAGTACCGCCATGCTCAGAAACCGCCGTCTCACCGCCTCCGCCGTGGCAGTGGCCGCGATATCCGTCGTCGCCACCGCCTGTACCGGCCAGTCGGGCTCCGCCGCCTCCGACGATCCGAACGCCAAAACGACCATCACGTTCTGGCACGGCTGGAGCGCGCCGGCCGAGGTCAAGGCGATCCAGGACAACATCGACCGGTTCGAGACCGCCCATCCGAACATCAAGGTGAATGTCGTCGGCAACATCAACGACGACAAGCTCAACCAGGCGCTGCGCGCGGGCGGTTCCAAGGGCCCCGACGTGGTGTCCTCCTTCACCACCTCGAACGTCGGCAAGTTCTGCTCGTCGGGCGCCTTCGCCGATCTGACGCCGTTCATCGAGAAGTCGAAGCTCGATCTGGCGAAGACCTTCCCGAACGTGCTGCTGGAGTACACCCAGTTCGAGGGCAGGCGCTGTGCGCTGCCGCTGCTCAGCGACGCGTACGGGCTGTACTACAACAAGGACGCCTTCAAGGAGGCCGGCATCGCCGCGCCGCCGAGGACCATGTCGGAGCTGGCCGAGGACGCCAAGAAGCTGACCAAGCCCAAGGGCGACAGCTATGAGCGGGTCGGTCTGATGCCGACCTACCACGGCTACGAGACGGTCGTCGACCACTACATGTCGAGCTGGAACCACACGTACTTCGACCGGAATGGCAAGTCGAACATCGCCAAGGACCCGGCCTTCGCCAAGATGTTCACCTTCCAGAAGAAGCTGGTGGACGATCTCGGCGGCTACGAGAAGCTGGAGAAGTTCCGCAGCACCTTCGGCGACGAGTGGGGCGCCAAGCATCCCTTCCACACGGGCCAGGTCGCGATGCAGCTCGACGGCGAGTGGCGGCTCGGTATGGCCGAGGACGCCAAGGTCCCGTTCGAGATCGGTGTCGCGCCGATGCCGGTGGCGGACGACGAGGCGGACAGCTACGGCAAGGGCTTCCTCTCCGGCACGATCATGGGCATCGCTCCGCAGAGCAAGAAGCAGAACGCGGCGTGGGAGCTGGTGAAGTACATGACCACCGACACCAAGGCGGTCGTGGAGTTCGCCAACGGCATCCGCAATGTGCCGTCGACGCTGGATGCGCTCAAGTCGCCGGATCTGAAGTTCGATCCGCGCTTCAAGACCTTCCTCGACATCGCGCAGCATCCGCAGTCCAGCACACCGCCGGCCGCCGTCAACGGCGCGACGTACCAGCAGACGCTCCAGGACTTCGGGTACCAGTACGAGCAGGGCAAGGTGAAGGATCTCCAGGCCGGTCTGGAGCAGACCGCCGCGCAGATCGACCGTGACATCGAGCAGGCCAACTAGCGGGCCGGGACGCCAGCCATGTCCACGCACACGCTCCGTTCGAAGCGCCGCAGGTCGGCGCTGCGTACGGCGGCGTTCATGTCGCCCTGGTTGATCGGCTTCACCGTCTTCTTCGCGTATCCGCTGATCTCGACCGTGTACTTCTCGTTCATGAAGTACGACGGTTTCAACACGCCCGTCTGGAACGGTCTCGGGAACTGGTCGTATGTCTTCGGCGACTACCCGATGTTCTGGCCGTCCCTGCGTAACACGCTCTGGCTCGTGGTGATCATGGTGGCCTGCCGGGTGGTCTTCGGACTGGGCATCGGCATGCTGATCACCAAGATCAAGACGGGTACGGGAGTCTTCCGCACCCTCTTCTATCTGCCGTATCTGGCGCCGCCGGTCGCCGCGACGCTCGCCTTCGTCTTTCTGCTCAATCCCGGGACAGGGCCGGTCAACACGATCCTCGGCGATCTGGGCCTGCCGACGCCGGGCTGGTTCAACGATCCGGCCTGGTCCAAGCCGGCCCTGACACTGCTGGCCGTCTGGGGCATCGGCGATCTGATGGTGATCTTCATGGCCGCGCTGCTCGACGTACCGAAGGAGCAGTACGAGGCGGCGGAGCTGGACGGTGCGTCGGCCTGGCAGCGGTTCCGGTTCGTGACGCTGCCGAACATCTCGCCGATCGTGATGTTCGCGGTGGTCACCGGAGTGATCTCGGCGATGCAGTACTACGCACAGCCGCTGGTCGCGGGCAAGGTCGCCTCCGGCATCATCGGCGGCTCGGGCCAGCAGTTCGAGCCCGGCTACCCGGACAAGTCCACGCTGACGCTGCCGCAGCTCGTCTACAACCTGGGCTTCCAGCGCTTCGACTACGGCGCCGCCTGTGTGGTCGCGCTGGTCCTGTTCGTCCTGGCCATGGCCTTCACCGCGCTGCTGATGCGGCGGCGCGGCGGTCTGATCGGAGCGGGTGACTGAGATGACCTCCGTAGCCGTACCAGACGACCGTCCCGGCGCCGCGCCACGGTCCGCCCAGGACAGGACGCCCGCCGCCCGTACCGCGCGCCGCAGGGCGCTGCTCCACTGGATCGGCGTCCACTCCCTGGGTGTCGCGGCGGCGCTGTTCTTCGTGCTGCCGTTCGTCTTCCTCTTTCTGACGTCGGTGATGAGCGACCAGCAGGCGCTCACCCGCGATCTCACGCCCAACACCTGGGAGTGGGGCAACTACACCAAGGTGTTCGACACTCCGGGCTTTCTGACCTGGTGGAAGAACACCCTGCTGTACGCGGGACTCGGCACGGTGCTCTCCGTGCTCTCCTCGATCCCGGTGGCGTACGCGCTCGCCAAGTTCCGGTTCCGCGGCAGACAGCTCTCGCTCATGCTCGTCATCTCGATGATGATGCTGCCGCCGCAGGTGATCATCATTCCGATGTATCTGTTCTGGGCGAAACAACTCGATCTGTCGGGCACACTCTGGCCGCTGATCATCCCGATGGCGTTCGGCGACGCGTTCTCCATCTTCCTGCTGCGCCAGTTCCTGCTGACGATCCCCAACGAGTATCTGGACGCCGCGAAGGTCGACGGCTGCGGTGAATTCCGTACCCTGATCAGGGTGGTACTCCCGATGGCCAGGCCGGGGATCGCGGCCGTCGCGCTCTTCCAGTTCTTCTACGCCTGGAACGACTACTTCGGACCGCAGATCTACGCCTCGGAGAACCCGGCCGCCTGGACGCTCAGTTACGGCCTCGAATCCTTCAAGGGCGCGCACCACACCGACTGGAATCTGACCATGGCCGCGACCGTACTGGTCATGGCCCCTGTGATCCTCGTGTTCTTCTTCGCCCAGAAGGCGTTCGTCGAGGGAGTCACACTGACCGGAGTGAAGGGCTGAGAAAAGTGAAGCTCGCAGTGGTAGGCGGAGGATCCACCTACACACCCGAACTCATCGACGGATTCGCCCGGTTGAGGGACACCCTGCCGATCGCGGAACTGGTGCTGGTCGATCCGGCGGCCGACCGGCTCGACCTGGTCGGCGGACTCGCGCGGCGGATCTTCGCCAAGCAGGGCCACCCGGGCCGTATCACCACCACCTCGGACGTGGACGCGGGCGTCGCCGACGCCGACGCGGTGCTGCTCCAGCTACGTGTCGGCGGACAGGCCGCGCGGAACCAGGACGAGACCTGGCCGCTGGAGTGCGGCTGTGTGGGCCAGGAGACGACGGGCGCAGGCGGTCTCGCCAAGGCGCTGCGTACGGTCCCTGTGGTCCTGGACATCGCGGAGCGCGTCCGCCGCGCCAATCCCGAGGCGTGGATCATCGACTTCACCAATCCGGTGGGAATCGTGACGCGCGCGCTGCTCCAGGCCGGCCACCGGGCCGTGGGGCTGTGCAATGTGGCGATCGGCTTCCAGCGCAGATTCGCGAAACTGCTGGATGTCGCGCCCTCCGAGGTGTACTTGGAGCATGTCGGGCTCAACCATCTGACCTGGGAGCGCGGAGTGCGCCTCGGCGGGCCCGACGGCGCCGACATGCTGCCGAAGCTGCTGGCTGAGCACGGCGACGCGCTCGCGGCCGATCTGCGGCTGCCGCGCGCGGTGCTGGACCGTCTCGGTGTGGTGCCCTCGTACTATCTGCGCTACTTCTACGCGCACGACGAGGTCGTACGGGAGCTGCGGACGAAGCCGTCACGGGCCGCCGAGGTGGCCGAGATGGAGAAGCAACTGCTGGCGATGTACGGCGATCCGGCCCTGGCCGAGAAGCCGGAGCTGCTGTCCAAGCGCGGCGGTGCCTTCTACTCGGAGGCCGCGGTGGATCTGGCGGCCTCGCTGCTGCGCGGCGGCGGCAGCCCGGTCCAGGTGGTGAACACGTACAACAACGGCACACTGCCGTTCCTGGCGGACGACGCGGTGATCGAGGTCCAGGCGCGGGTGGACACGTCGGGCGCGGTGCCGCTCGCGGTGCCCGCGCTGGATCCGCTGTACGCCGGGCTGATCGCCAATGTCACGGCGTACGAGGACCTGGCGCTGGAGGCCGCGCTGCACGGCGGCCGGGACCGGGTCTTCAAGGCGCTGCTGTCCCATCCGCTGATCGGCCAGTTCGAGTACGCCGAGGCGCTCACCGACAAGCTGATCGCGCACAACCGGGAGCATCTCGCGTGGGTGTGAGCGGGGCAGGGAGAACGGCCGGTACGGCGACGGGACGCGCAACCGGTACGGCGGCGGAGAGCGCGGCCGGCAGAGCGGCCGGTGCGGCGGCGGGGCGCGCGAGTGTCCTGGCCGTCGACGCCGGCAACAGCAAGACCGATGTGGCCGTGATCGGCGCCGACGGTTCGGTGCTGGGCACGGCCCGCGGTGGCGGCTTCCAGCCGCCGGTCGTCGGGATCGAGGAGGCGATCGACACCCTGGCGGTGGCGGTCGCCGAGGCCGCCTCGGCCGCCGGACTGCCGGAGCAGGGCTTCGCCGAGCATGTGTCCGCCTGTCTGGCCAACGCGGATCTGCCGGTCGAGGAGCGGGAGTTGGCCGAGGCCGTACAAGCGCGCGGCTGGGGCCGTACGACCGATGTGCGCAACGACACCTTCGCGATCCTGCGGGCCGGTCTGCCGAGCGGCGAGGCGCCGCGGGGCGTGGCCGTCGTCTGCGGCGCGGGCATCAACTGTGTGGGGATGCTGCCGGACGGCCGGACGGCGAGATTTCCCGCGATCGGGCGGATCTCCGGTGACTGGGGCGGCGGTTCGGGACTCGCCGAGGAGGCGCTCTGGTTCGCGGCGCGCGCGGAGGACGGCCGTGGCGAGCCCACGGAGCTGGTACGGACGCTGCCGGGCCACTTCGGTCTGCGCTCGATGTACGAGCTGATCGAGGCGCTGCATCGGGGACGGTTGCCGTTCGAGCGGCGCCATGAGCTGACACCGGTGCTCTTCGCCACGGGCGCGGCGGGCGATCCGGTGGCCAGGTCGATCGTGGACCGGCTGGCCGAGGAGGTCGTCGCGATGGCGACGGTCGCGCTCGGCAAGCTCGATCTGCTGGACGAGGAGGTGCCGGTGCTGCTGGGCGGCAGTGTGCTGGCGGCCCGTCATCCGCAGCTCGACCGGCGGATGGCGGAGCTGCTGGCGGCCAAGGCGCCGAAGGCCGTCATCGAGGTGGTGACGGCGCCGCCGGTGCTGGGCGCGGCGCTGCTCGGTCTGGACCATGTACGGGCCGACGCGGAGGCCCATGCCCGGCTGGGCGCGCACTACGTGCGCCAGGAGAATCCTCGGCCGCGGTAGACCCTGAGCCGTAAGTCCTGGGCCTAGGTTCGGACGAGTAAGTCCTCTGTCCCGGGCGGCCCGTGCCCGGCCAGCTTGTGCCCGTTCGGGTGGGAACACCCGCTGAACGGGAACCGATCACGGGTCTGCGGCGTATTCAAGGTGGGGAGAGCGGACAGGGCCAGGACAGGGCTGGGACAGGGGCATGGTGCCGGGGCCGGAAGGCCGCGGCGGGATCGGTGGATTCGGCAGGTGCGTGAGCGGAACGGGCGATACGTACAAGATCCAGTCAAGCCTGGTGTGGTTGTCGGTCCCTGCGTCCATACTGGCGGCCGGGAGTTGTCCCCCGACCCGCCGGGGACGGGCCGTCGTCGTCAGATGACCGAGGGGGAGGTCACGTGACATATCCACCGAATGTGCGCACCGCGCCACCATCGGCTCCGACGTATGCGCCCATGGCGCCGCCGGCCGGACCGCCGTCGTCGGCACCGCCCGTACGGCACGGCGCGTGGGCCGAGACCACGGAGCGGCTGCGCACCGCGGCGACGACGGAGCCGGGCCGGCTGAGAATCATCGGCGCCGCCCTGGCGCTGCTGGTCGTGGCGTTCGGAGCGGTCACCGCGTGGGAGGCGGCCGACCGGTTCTCCGCCGCCGACGACGTGGTGAGCCGCAGTCAGCCGCTCAGCGCGGACGCGGCGGACATCTACCGCTCGCTGGCCGACGCCGACACGGCCGCGGCCGGCGGCTTCCTGGCGGGCGCCGAGGAGCCGCGCAAGGTGCAGCAGCGGTATCGGGACGACATCGGGACGGCGTCCAGACTGCTGATCAAGGCGGCCACCCATACGGACAGCACCAGCGAGTCGGGCCGCCAGATAGCCACGCTCAACGAGGGCCTGCCGCGCTACACCGGTCTGATCGAGCGGGCCCGCGCCAACAACCGTATGGGACTTCCGCTCGGCGGCGCCTATCTGCGGTATGCGAACCAGCAGATGACCAACGAGCTGCTGCCCGCGGCCGAGAAGCTGTACGCGGCGGAGACGGACCGGCTCGCCCGGGACAACGACGACGCGCGGCTGTGGCCCTTCGTCTCGCTGGCGATGGGAGTGCTGGCGTTCGGCGGTCTGTTCTGGGCCCAGCGGCGCAACTATCTGCGGACGAACCGGGTGTTCAACCAGGGCCTGCTCGCCGCGACCGCCGCGTCCACCGTGCTGCTGCTCTGGCTCGCCGTCGGCCAGACCGTCGCACGGGCCGAGCTGAACAACGCGCAGAAGCACGGCCAGGCGTCGCTGAAGGTCCTCAACGAGGCCCGGATCAACTCCCTCAAGGCCCGTGCGAACGAGAATCTCACCCTGGTCGCCCGGGGCGCCGTCCTGACTCCGGACGGCAAGAACGACAAGTACGAGACGGACTACAACACGGGCATGGACAGGCTCAGCACCGCGCTCGG
Source organism: Streptomyces sp. NPDC059743 (assembly GCF_042732975.1). Classification (NCBI taxonomy): domain Bacteria; kingdom Bacillati; phylum Actinomycetota; class Actinomycetes; order Kitasatosporales; family Streptomycetaceae; genus Streptomyces; species Streptomyces sp. NPDC059743. Next base: position 42,287 of record NZ_JBHWGS010000022.1, read on the forward strand.
CGAGGCCAGGAAGCTCGCCGACGACAGCGCGGGCGGCAGACCGGTGGACGAGGCGATCTCCTCGGTCACCCAGTGGCGCGAGCGCCACGCGTCGGCCAGCGCCACCGACAAGGCCGGTGACTACGAGGGCGCGCTCGCCAAGGTCATCGGCGACGGACCATCCACCGGTCAGTCGTTCGATCAGGTGGACTCGGCGCTGAAGCGGGCACTCACCCAGGAGCAGGTGGAGTTCACCCGGTCCGCGTCGGACGGACGGGACGCGCTGACCGGACTGGCGATCGGCGCGGGCGCGCTGGCCCTGGTGGCCGCGGTGGGCGCGGTCCTGGGCATCGGCCGCAGGCTTTCGGAGTACCGGTGAGAGGGGGAGAGATGGATCCGACGGATTCCATGGACGGGCTCCGCCCGCCCCGTAGGCCCCGGCGGTCCGGCAGGCTCCGGCCGCCCGGCCGGCTCCGCGGCTGGGGCGGTGTCTCGGCCATGGCCGGTGCCTGTGTGCTGACGGCCTCGCTCACTCTGCTCCCGCTGTCCCACACGGTCGACGAGGGCTCGCGGAAGTCCGCCCAGCGGATCGCCACGGCCGTGCCCGCCCAGGCAGAGGAGTGCGAGACGCCGGAAGCCAGCCTGGAGCCCTCCGGCGCCGACGGTCCCACCATCCAGAAGATCAAGGCCCGCGAGAACAGAAAGCTGATCGTCGGCGTCGACCAGAACAGCTACCGCTGGGGTTACCGCGATCCCGCGACCGGCAAGCTCGAAGGCTTCGACATCGATCTCGCCCGCGCCATCGCCAAGGACATACTCGGCGATCCGGACGACATCATCTTCCGTGCGATACCGACCAATCAGCGGATCGGGGCACTGGAGAACGGCACGGTGGATCTGGTCGTCAGGACGATGACGATCAACTGCGACCGGATACAGCAGGTCGCGTTCTCCACCGCCTACTTCCAGGCCGGGCAGCAGGTGCTCGCGCCCAGGAACTCGCCGGTGACGGGATACAACGCCTCGCTCGCCGGGAAGCGGGTCTGCACGGCGGAGGGCTCGACGGCGTACGAGGAGCTGAAGAAGAAGTCGTACGGCGCGGTGTTCAAGGACGAGCACGACGAACAGGCCTCCGACGAGGACCGCTTGACGGTGCCCAACCAGCTCGACTGTCTGGTCAGGCTCCAGTTGGGCGAGGTCGACGCGGTGGTGACGGACAACGCGCTCGCGGCCGGCCAGGCGGCCCAGGACCCGGCGGTGGAGCTGCGCGGCAAGCCGTTCACCACCGAGTACTACGGCGTCGCGGCGAAACTGGGCAATGACGATCTGATACGCCGGGTGAACAAGGTGCTGGTGGGGTATCGCGCCGGTGGGGCGAACAGCCCTTGGATGACGTCGTACAAGAAGTGGCTGGAGGCTGGTCTGCCCGGAATCACCGCGCCGCCGACCGCCAGGTACAAGAACGGCTAGCGCGCGTACGGGAACGGCCTCGTCGGCCCGCCGGCCGACGCGAGAGCGGAGAGGTGATCGATGGGCGGCACGGGCTCCTTTCCCGACTCGACGGGGAGGCCACCGGGACCGGTGATGGACCGGGACGAGGTGGACCGTGCGCTGGCGCGCCTCGAAGCGGAGCACGAGGCGATCGAGACCTCGCTGCTCGCCCTCCAGGACCACGCGGGCCGCAGACTGCTCGAAGGCGCCGAGCTGACCGGGATCACCAAGGACCGCTGGGCCACCGCGGAACAGTCGATCACTCTGCTGTGGAGCTACTTCGACAGCTACGCCGCGGCGCTGGCCGGCGCCCGTGAGACACGTGCCAGAAGGCGCTGGCTCAGCCGTGACGATCTGGTGGAGCTGACCGAGACGCTGCGCGGGCGCGGTGTCACCGTGGCGGGCACGCCCGGGCACCAGTTCGCCGCCCTCACCGGGCCCGCCAAGCTCTCCGAGCACTTCACGCTCGCGGAGCTGGTCACCCGGATGAATGAGCTGTACGCGAGCTCGCTCGACATGGTCGTGGCCGCCGACGCGGTGTGGTCGGCGCTGCCCGCCCGGATCGATCTGCTCTCGGCGGAGCTCCAGCGCACCCGCTCGCTGGCGCACTCCGTCGGCGTACGGCCCGGCGAGCATCCGGCCGGGGACGATCTGGAGGCGATCACCCATGAGCTGGGCACGCTGCGCGCCCAGGTGGTCTCCGATCCGCTGGCCTTCTGGCGGCCCGCGCCCGGCAGTTCGGCGCCGGGCGGCGGCCGTCCCGACACCGAGCGGTACGACAGGGCCGCCCGCGCGCTGGAGGACGTACGGCGCGAGATCGAGGCGGTCCTCGCGGTGCGCCAGGACTCGGAGGAGCGGCTGAAGCGGCTGCGTGATGTGCTCTCGCGCGCGGACCGTACGCTCACGGAGGCCAGATCGGCCCGCGGCGAGGTACTGGCGAAGATCGCGGCGTCCGAGGTGCCGGCCGTCAGCGGGCCGCCGACCGCCCTCCAGGAGCGGCTGTCGACCGCCGCCGAGTACCGCAGACACGCGCAGTGGCACCGGCTCTCGCCGCTGCTGGAGTCGCTGGAGCGCGAGGCCGAGGACGAACTGCTGCGGGCCCGCGAGTCCTTGACGGCGGTCACGGCGCCGCTGGCGGTCCGCGCGGAGCTGCGCGGCCGTCTCGACGCGTACAAGGCGAAGGTCGCCCGGCACGGAATGGCCGAGGATCCGGTGCTGATGGAGCGGTACGACGCGGCGCGCCGGATGCTGTGGAGCGCGCCCTGCGATCTGCGCGTCGCCGAGCAGGCGGTGCTGCGCTATCAGCGGGCCGCGGCGGACGTCCTGGTCCCGCGCGGCCCGGGAACCACCGACAGCGCCGGCGGCGGGAGCACCGCGTGAACACGGGAACAGAAGAGGAACGGGGGGACCGATGAGCGGGACGAACGCGTGCCAGCGCCCAGGCTGCGAGGGCTCGTACGAGGACATGGGCGGCGGCGAGCTGTACTGCGACACCTGCGGTCTGGCTCCCGTCGTCTCGACCGACGGATCGCTCTCCTCGCCGCCCACGGGCATCACGGGCGGCGGGAACGGCGGCAGGGAGAGCGGCCGTTCAGGGAGCGGCGGCTCGGGAAGCAGCTCGGAAAGCGGAGGCTCCGCGCGCTCCTCCTCCCGGGACTCGTCCCGTTCCTCCGCCCGCTCCTCGCGCTCGTCGACCTCTCGCTCCTCCACCTCCCGGCGCTCGGTCTCGGGCCGGCTCTCGCGCGCGCTCTCGGGCCGGATGTCGTCCCGTTCGGTGTCGGTGCGCAGTTCGGGCTCGTCCACGGCCGCGTCCGGGCGCAACCGGCTGGGCGCCGGGCTGGTCTCCGTACCGGACGTACCGCGTCCGGATCCGCGGTCCGCGGTGATGGAGCGTCCGGAGGTGCCCGAGCGCAAGCGGTACTGCTCGCGCTCCGACTGCGGCGCGCCGGTGGGCCGCGCGCGCGGTGACCGCCCGGGAAGGACGGAAGGCTTCTGCACCAAGTGCGGCCATCCGTACTCGTTCGTTCCGAAGCTGCATCCCGGCAATGTGGTGCACGGGCAGTACGAGGTCGTGGGCTGTCTGGCCCATGGCGGCCTGGGATGGGTCTATCTCGCGATCGACCGGGCCGTCTCGGACCGCTGGGTGGTGCTCAAGGGCCTGCTCGACACGGGCGACCAGGACGCGATGGAGGCCGCGATCTCCGAGCGCCGCTTCCTCGCCGAGATCGAGCACTCCAACATCGTCCGTATCTACAACTTCGTGGAGCATCTCGACCAGCGGACCGGCTCCATGGACGGCTATATCGTCATGGAGTACGTCGGCGGCAAGTCGCTCAAGGAGATCGCCAACGAGCGGCGGACCGAGGGCGGCAGACGCGATCCGCTGCCGGTGGAGCAGGCGTGCGCGTACGGCATCGAGGCGCTGGAGGCGCTCGGCCATCTCCACAGCAGAAACCTGCTGTACTGCGACTTCAAGGTCGACAACGCGATACAGACCGAGGATCAGCTCAAGCTCATCGACATGGGCGCGGTCCGCCGGATGGACGACGAGGAGTCGGCGATCTACGGCACCGTCGGCTATCAGGCGCCGGAGGTCGCCGAGACCGGCCCGTCCGTAGCGTCGGATTTGTATACGGTCGCCCGCACTCTGGCGGTGCTGACCTTCGACTTCCAGGGCTACACGAATGTGTTCGTGGACTCACTGCCCGACCCGGACAACATCGAGGTGTTCCGGACGTACGAGTCCTTCTACCGGCTGCTGGTACGGGCGACGGACCCGGATCCGGGACGGCGGTTCTCCTCGGCGCAGGAGATGGCCGAGCAGCTCACGGGCGTGCTCCGGGAGGTGGTCGCGCTCCAGACGGGCCGGCCGCGTCCGGCGCTCTCCACGCTGTTCGGGCCTGAGCTGCGGGTCACGGACACGGAGCTGTTCGCGGAGCTGACGGAGGATGTCTCACGGCTGGGTGTACGGACGGCCTCGACGGGCCGTGGCCGATCCGGCCGACAGGCCAAGGCGATCGGGACGAACGGCGTGACGACGCCCGCCCTGCCGTCGGGCCCGGCCCAAGCCGCGCTTCCGCCCGCGCCGGGCGGGATGTACGCGTACGGGTCCGTGCCCGCACCGCGTGTCGAGGGCGTGTTCGGCGCGACGACTGCCGCCATGACCACGACCACCGCCGCGACCACCGTCGGGAGCGGCGCCGCCGGGCCTCGGCTCGCGCCGCTCGACACGGCGGCGACGGCGCTGGCCCTGCCCGTACCGAGAGTCGATCCGAACGATCCGAACGCCGGATTCCTGGCCGGTCTGCTGGCCTCGGCGCCCGCCGAGGTGATCTCCGCGCTGGCCGCCGCGCCCGCCGAGTCCGTCGAGCGCGGACTGCGCGAGCTGCGCGCCCGGCTGGAGATGGGCGATCTGGCCACCGCCGCCGAGGCGCTGAGCGCGCTGGAGGCGCAGCAGCACGACGACTGGCGGGTCGTCTGGTACCGCGGCATCGCCTCGCTCGCGAGCGGCGACCACGAGATCGCGGCGCTCTCCTTCGACGCGATCTACGACGCGTTCCCGGGCGAGCCCGCTCCGAAGCTGGCGCTGGGCGTCTGCGCCGAGGTGCTCGGTCAACTCGACAACGCCGCCGAGTACTACCGTCTCGTCTGGGCGACCGACCCGAGTCATGTCAGCGCCGCGTTCGGTCTGGCCCGGGTCCAGCTGGCCGCCGGTGACCGGCCCGGCGCCGTACGGACACTGGAGTCCGTTCCCGAGGCGTCGATCCACTACACGGCGGCGCGGGTCGCCGCCGTACGGGCCAGACTGCGGCAGCGCGCCCTGGCGGCGCCCGCCCAAGGCTTCGGCGCGGAGCCGCCGCTGATCGACGATCTGACGGCGGCGGCCCACCAGGTGTCCGCGCTCCAGCAGTTCGGTCTGGACGCGGTACGGCGGGAGCAGCTTTCGACGGAGGTACTGGGCACCGCGCTGGACTGGGTACTCTCCGGTAGTCCCGGGTCCCGTCCCGTGCGCGCCGAGCTGCTCGGCAGCGAACTGGACGAGCGCGGCCTGCGTTTCGGACTGGAACGCTCGTACCGGGTGCTCGCCCGGCTCGCTCAGCGCGGCGAGGAGAGGATCGAACTGGTGGAGCGGGCCAACCGTTTCCGCCCCCGGACGTGGGTGTGAGTGATGTCCAAGATGCCCGAGTCGGCCGATCTGCCGACCTGCCCAGGCTGCGAGGAGCCGCTGGAGTCCGGCGACCGGTTCTGCGGCGCCTGCGGGTACGACCTGTCGGCCGTGCCACCGCGCCCGGCCGACCAGCCCACCCTGGTGATGAACGCTCCGGGGCCCGCGCGGCCCGGCGCAACCGCGCCGGGCGTGGCGAACGCGCCGGACGCGGCGGATGTGCGGTGGCCTGCCGCCGCCGGGACGGACAGCTCGGCGGCTCCCGCGCCCGCGCTGCTGCCGGACGAGCTGCCGGGCCTGGACTCGGCCGGTGGCCGGCTGTCCGCGCATCCGGGCGACTTCGAGCTGCCCGCCCCTCGGGCCAACGCTCCGGGCAGCGCTCCGGCCGCCGCTCCGGTCCCGTCCGAGGTCCCGTCCGATCCGCGCACCGCCGGTCCCGTCCCGGCCGCCCCGACCGTGCCGGCCGTCTCGGCCTCCGCCGGTGCCAAGCTCTGTGTCGCCTGCCGCGCCGGGCGTGTCGACACCGACGGCTACTGCGAGAACTGCGGGCACGCCCAGCCGCGCGAACGGGACCATGTGGAGCAGGAGCTGGGCGCGGTGGCCGCCGTCAGCGACCGCGGTCTGCGCCATCACCGTAACGAGGACGCGTTCGCCGTCTCCTGCGCCGCCCTGCCCGACGGTACGCCCGCCGTGGTCGCGGTCGTCTGTGACGGCGTCTCTTCCGCGACGCGTCCCGACGAGGCCTCGGCAGCCGCAGCCGCCTCGGCCAACGAATCCCTGCTGGAGTCGCTGGCGCGCGGTACGCATCCGCAGCAGGCGATGCACGAGGCGATCGTCGTCGCCGCCGAGGCCGTCAACTCCCTCGCGCCGATGGCCGCCAGCGCCCTGGACGGCGATCCGCACCGCCATCGCAACGCGCCGGCGTGCACGATCGTCGGCGCCGTGGTCGCGAGCGGACTGCTGGTGATCGGCTGGATCGGCGACAGCAGGGCGTACTGGGTGCCCGACGACCGCCAGGGCCCGCCCGCCCGGCTCACCGAGGACGACTCCTGGGCCGCCCAGATGGTCGCGGCGGGACTGATGAACGAGGCGGAGGCGTACGCGGACGAGCGCGCGCACGCCATCACCGGCTGGCTCGGCGCCGACGCGTACGAACTGGAGCCGCACACCGCGTCCTTCAAACCGGACCGACCGGGTGTGGTGGTGGTCTGCACGGACGGACTGTGGAACTACGCGGAGGGCGCCGACGAGATGGCCAGAGCCCTGCCGGCCGACGCGGCGCGACGGCCGCTGCACGCCGCTCAAGTACTGGTCGGACACGCGCTCGACGGTGGGGGCCACGACAACGTAACAGTGGCGGTACTGCCGTTCGCCGTCCCACCGCAAGGGGCAGGATCCGCCTACAACGCGGCGTGACTGCCGCTCTGCCCATATGCGCACCGTTTTCACTTGTCTCTTCTCCACTTGTCCCTGCTGTGTGGAGCGTCAAGGAGCCGATACAGATGGCGAACTTCTCCAAGTCGACCGTGCCGCAGTTCTCCGTCGACGTGTACCAGAACGAATACCTGCCCGAGGGCGGGCGCGAGGTCAACGCGATCGTCACGGTCACGTCCACAGGAGGCGGCACCACCGGCGGAGTGCCGCTGGCCGGGACCTCGCTCATACCGGCGGCCCGTCCGGGACAGGGCCCGAACGCGGCCGTGGTGATCATGGTCGACTGTTCGGGATCGATGGACTATCCGGCGACGAAGATGCGCAACGCGCGCGATGCCACGGCCGCCGCGGTCGACACGCTGCGCGACGGAGTCGCGTTCGCGATCGTCGGCGGTACGCATCTGGCGAAGGAGATCTATCCCGGCAACGGCGGACTCGCGACGGCCGACGCGCGGACCAGAGCGCAGGCCAAGGAGGCGCTGCGCCGGATCAGCGCGGGCGGCGGCACGGCGATCGGCACCTGGCTGCGGCTGGCCGACCGGCTGCTGGCCACGGCCGATGTGCCGATCCGGCACGGCATCCTGCTCACCGACGGCCGGAACGAACACGAGTCCGCGGCCGATCTGAGGGCCACGCTGGACGCCTGCGCGGGCCGCTTCACCTGTGACGCCCGGGGTGTCGGTACGGACTGGGAGGTGAAGGAGGTCACCGGTATCGCCTCCGCGCTGCTCGGGACCGCCGATATCGTCGCCGATCCGGCCGGCCTGGCCGCGGACTTCACCCGGATGATGGAGAACGCGATGGGCAAGGAGGTCGCGGATGTGGCACTGCGGCTCTGGACGCCCGTCGGCGTGGAGATCGGCTTCATCAAGCAGGTGGCGCCCACCGTCGAGGACCTGACCGGAAGACGCGTGGAGGCGGGACCGAGAGCGGGTGATTATCCGACCGGTTCCTGGGGTGACGAGTCGCGCGATTACCACGTGTGTGTACGGGTTCCCGAGGCCGGAATCGGCCAGGAGATGCTGGCCGCGCGCGTCTCACTGATCCTTCCCGGCACCGGCGGCGGCGCGCCCGAGGTGCTGTCGCAAGGGCTGGTACGGGCGGTGTGGACGGATGACATGGCCGCCTCCACCGCCATCAATCCGCAAGTCGCGCACTACACCGGTCAGGCGGAGCTGGCACAGGTCATCCAACAGGGCCTCGACGCCCGCAAGTCGGGTGATTTCGACGGCGCGACCGCGAAACTGGGACGCGCGGTACAGCTCGCGGCGTCGTCCGGAAACGCCGATACGGCGAAACTCCTTTCGAAGGTGGTGGACGTGGTCGACGCGGCGACGGGTACTGTGCGACTGAAGGCGAGGGTCGCGGACGCCGACGAGATGACACTCGAAACGCGCTCCACCAAGACCGTTCGCGTCAAGAAATAGCGTCAAGAACGTCAAGAACATCAAGAAGCAGCGTCAAGAAACAGCACACGGCACAGGAGCCGTCAGCGGAGCCGACGGCGGAGCGGCACAAGAGCCGTCACGGTGAGCACGCGGCCTCCGGGCCGGAAGAGGAGAGGGGGAAGCGCCGACATGCCGACCTGCCCGAACGGACACCAGTCGGGTTCCGAGGACTGGTGCGAGGTCTGCGGCCATCGTATGGCCGGGCCGGGCGCTGCGGCCGGCGCCGTACCGCCTCCTCCCCCGCCGCCGCCCGCGCCCAGTTACGGCTTTCCGCCGCCAGGGCCAGGGGCCACCGCCCAGGCCGAGCTGTGCCCGCAGTGCCGCACTCCGCGCGAGCCGATGGCTCCGTACTGCGAGGAGTGCCGCTGGAACTTCCTGACGAACACGGCGACGTCGTACACACCGCTGGCGCCGCAGCACTCGGCTCCCGGTGGTCCGGGAGGCGCGGGCGGATTCGGCGGTCCCGGTGGCCCTGGCGGACCGGGCGGTCCCGGCGGCCCGGTGCCCGGTCTGAATCTGCCGCCCGGCTTCCAGGCCCAGCAGGGACCGCCCAGGCCGACCGACCCGTACGAGTACCAGAGTTCGCGTCCCTCGCAGCTCAACCGGCCCGCGGAGCCGCTGGCGCCCGAGCCGCCCGCGCATCTCTCACCGCCGTCGCTGCCGTCGGCGCCCTCGCCGTCCTCCCAGCCGTCGCCGCAGGGCCCGCCGCCGCCTCCGCCGTACCAGCAAGGGCCGCCGCCTCCGCCGGTCTTCCAGCAGCAGTCCGCCGCGCCGCCCGCGCCGGCGCGGCCTCAGCAGACCGGCGACGACGACTGGATGCTGCCGCCGCCCTCGCACGCGCAGGGCGCTCCGGGCCAGGGCGCTCCGGGCCAGGGGCCGCACGGCCAGAGCCCGGCCGGGCAGTACCAGCCTCCGGCCGGCTGGACGGCGGTCATCGGCCCGGACCGTGAGTACTTCATGGCGATGATGCAGCGCAGCGGCCCCGAGGCCACCGGGCTGAATCTGCCCGCGTACTCCCCGGAGCAGCGGCTCCAGCTCGACGGGAACCAGATCACCATCGGCCGCCGCCGGCACTCCACCGGTGAGTCCCCGGACATCGATCTGTCCGTACCGCCGGAGGATCCGGGCGTCTCGCACCAGCACGCCGTCCTGGTCCACCAGCCGGACGGAAGCTGGTCCGTGGTCGATCAGAACTCCACCAACGGCACCACGCTCAACGGCGCCGAGGACCCGATACAGCCCTATGTTCCCGTCCCGCTCAAGGACGGCGACCGGGTCCATGTCGGTGCGTGGACGACGATCACTATCCGCCGCGGCTGATCCCGCCGACGCTGAGCGGCCACACGTACGGTCCGGCCGGATCGTCCAGCCATGCCCACTGGCGGCCTTCGGCGATGGTGACGCCGAACCGCTCACGTCCGGGACGGTGCTCGCGCTCCCAGAGGGAGAGCGCCTCGTGCGGATCGAGGCTGCCCGCGGTGAGCGCGAGCAGAAAGCGGAAGAGATCGTTCTCGATCGCGCGCCGAGGCAGTCCGCCGAGCGGCCGGTGCATAAGGGCGGTGCCCGGCATGCCTCGCAGCGGGACGAAGAACGCGGCGGTGTGCAGGAAGTGCCCTTCGGCAAACGTCCCGCGCGCGCCGTCGCCGCCGCCGCTGGTGGCCTCGCCGTACGTGCCCTCGCCGTACCCGCCCTCGTACTCGCCGCCGCCGACCTGTAGCGCGATCACTCCCGTGGCGAGCGGAGCCAGGATGCGCGCGCCCGGGCGGCACTGCTCCAGCCAGGCCGTCGGCACCGACGGCAGCGTGCAGGTCGCGATGATCCGGTCGAACGGAGCGCGCTCGGGGCAGCCGCGCGCTCCGTCGCCGGTGACGACGGCGGGCCGGTAGCCGGCCGTCGCGAGATGGGCACGGGCGGACTCGGTGATCTCCGGATCCAGATCCATGGTGGTGACGAACTTGTCGCCGAGCCGGTGGCAGAGCAGCGCCGCGTTGTAGCCGGTGCCCGCGCCGATCTCCAGGACGCGGTCGCCGTCCCGTACGTCCAGCTCCGCCAGCATCCGGGCCATCAGGGAGGGCTGGCTGCTGGACGAGATCTGCTCACCGTCGCGCACCCGTGTCGCCAGCGGCCCGTCCGCATACGCGCCGTGCAGCCAGCGCCGCCGCCGCGCCGGATCGCGGTCGCCGCTCCACAGCCGGTCGTAGCCGCCGGGCCGTCCCACGAAGTAGTACGGCACGAAGACATGACGCGGCACCTCCTCGAACGCGGCCCGCCAGGCCGGGTCCTCCAGCGCGCCGGTCAGCGCGATCTCCGCGACCAGACCGGCGCGCGCCTCGACCGCCTCGGGATCGTCGGGACCGTACGCGTCGTCACGGTGTGCGCCCATCCCTCCACTGTCCTGGGTGAGCGCCCAGGAAGCGAGTGGGCCCGCCAGGCAGACGCGAGTACCGCCCGGACGACAGCAGCTTGAGAGGACCTCGGCCTACAAGTCCTCGGCCGACAGGACCTTGGCCGACAGGTCCTAGGCCCGAGGTCCTCGGCCGGTGCGTCTGAGACGATGGACGGGTGAACGAGATTCCGCACGGCACGCTTCAGGAGCAGACCTTCTACGAGCAGGTCGGCGGCGAGGAGACCTTCCGACGGCTGGTCCGCCGCTTCTACCAGGGTGTGGCGGAAGATCCGCTGCTGCGGCCGATGTACCCGGAGGAGGACCTCGGCCCGGCCGAGGAGCGCCTCACGCTCTTCCTCATGCAGTACTGGGGCGGCCCTCGCACCTACAGCGACAACCGCGGCCATCCTCGGCTGCGGATGCGCCATGCGCCGTTCACGGTCGACAGCGCCGCGCACGATGCCTGGCTGAAGCACATGCGGGTTGCGGTCGACGAGCTGGGCCTGTCCGAGGAGCACGAACGGCAGCTCTGGAAGTACCTCACCTACGCCGCCGCCTCGATGGTCAACTCCGCGGGCTGACCGGACCGGCCCTCACGCCGGGCCGACCGTCGGACCGGGCCGCTCGTCGGCCGGGCCGCCGGCCGATCCTCAGGCCGGAGTGACGGACAGCGCGCCGAGTCCCGCGCGCCGTACCGCTATCGAGCCGTACGGCGTACGGAGCCGGAGCCAGCTTCCCGACTCCAGCAGCGCCACCGGCTCCGGCTCCGGTGGCACCGACGCCTTCCCGGACATGGCGTGCGCGGCGGACACCGCACGCGCCGCGGGTACGGGCACCATCGCGCGGACCGGCCGCAGAAAGCCCAGCGACTGTGCCGCGTGCACGGCCCGCAGCGGAAGCTGGGTGTCGCCGAGAGTGCGGGACCAGATCTCCCGGCCGATCCTGTCGCGTTCGGCCCTGGTCCTGCTGCCGGACGGCAACTGCTCGTCGCGGGAACGGAATTCGGCGACGGCGGCCGACAGCGCACCACGCATCGCGCCCTCGCCCGGCAGTCCGGCCACCTGCCGCCAGCCACCGCGCGGCGGCAGCACTCCGGCCCACGGCGGCCCGGTGACGGCCGCGGGCACGAGCGCATGACCGGCGTGTTCGTCGATCGCTTCGAGCAGTTCACCGGCGGAGACGGTGACATCCAGCTCGTACGGCGCGGCCAGCCTGGCCGTACGGATCGCCAGCACCTCGAAGGACGCCGGCCGGCCGAACACCGCGAGCGCGCCGCCTCCGGCCTGGAGCCGGACGGCGGCGGCGCGGTCGTAGTGGATCAGCCGGCCGAGGAAGGCGCCGAGATCGGCCGCCTCCCGCGCGTCGGCGAACTCCAGTCCCCGCACGGAGACGGGCTGTACGGACTCGGGCTCAGGCATAGGCACGGACGCGGTCATGCCGCGATGGCATCCTTGTCGTCATCCAGATATTTCAGGAGGAAGGACTTCTCCTCCTCGGTGATCCGCCGTGGGCGCCCGGCGGCCAGGTCGTACGGCACGACGACCGTCGAGGCCCGTACGTAGACCTCCTCCGCGTCCTCGTCGTCCTTGATCTCGTACGCGATCGTCAGCGACGCCGCGCTTATCTTCGTCACCCACGATTCGACGGTCACCGGCGCGTGCCGGTGGACCAGCGGCCGTTTGTAGTCGATCTCGTGCCGGGCCACGACGGAACCGCCGGCGAAGGACGGCGAGCCGTCCCCCGGCGCCAGCCGGAACATGAAGTCGATCCGGGCCTCCTCCAGATAACGGAGGAAGACCACATTGTTGACATGCCCGAAGGCGTCCATGTCCGACCAGCGCAGAGGACAGATGTAGAAGTGCCGGGCCATCTCAGCCCCGGGTGAGCTTCTTGTAGGTGGCACGGTGCGGGCGGGCGGCGTCCGCGCCGAGCCGCTCGACCTTGTTCTTCTCGTACGAGTCGAAGTTGCCCTCGAACCAGAACCACCTGGAGTCGCCCTCGTACGCCAGGATGTGCGTGGCGACGCGGTCGAGGAACCACCGGTCGTGGGAGACGACCACGGCCGCGCCCGGGAACTCCAGCAGCGCGTTCTCCAGCGAGGACAGGGTCTCGACGTCCAGGTCGTTGGTCGGCTCGTCGAGGAGCAGCAGATTGCCGCCCTGCTTGAGCGTCAGCGCCAGATTGAGCCGGTTGCGCTCACCGCCGGAGAGCACTCCGGCCGGCTTCTGCTGGTCCGGGCCCTTGAAGCCGAAGGCGGAGACATAGGCTCGCGAGGGCATTTCGACCTGGCCGACGTTGATGTAGTCCAGCTCGTCGGAGACGACCGCCCACAGCGACTTCTTCGGGTCGATGTTCGAGCGGCCCTGGTCGACATAGCTGATCTTCACGGTGTCGCCGACCTTGATGACACCGGAGTCCGGCTCCTCGATGCCCTGGATCATCTTGAACAGCGTGGTCTTGCCCGCGCCGTTCGGCCCGATCACACCGACGATGCCGTTGCGCGGGAGCGAGAACGACAGATCGTCGATCAGGACCTTCTCGCCGAACGCCTTGGAGAGATGCTCCACCTCGACCACGACACTGCCGAGCCGCGGGCCCGGCGGGATCTGGATCTCCTCGAAGTCCAGCTTCCGCATCTTGTCGGCCTCGGCGGCCATCTCCTCGTAACGGGCCAGCCTGGCCTTGGACTTGGCCTGGCGTCCCTTCGCGTTGGAGCGGACCCACTCCAGCTCTTCCTTGAGCCGCTTGGCGCGCTTGGCGTCCTTCTGGCCCTCGACCTTCAGACGCGTCTGCTTGGTCTCCAGATAGGTGGAGTAGTTGCCCTCGTAGCCGATGGCCCGGCCGCGGTCCAGCTCCAGGATCCAGCCGGCGACATTGTCGAGGAAGTACCGGTCGTGGGTGACGGCGACGACGGTGCCGGGGTACTTGGCGAGGTGCTGCTCCAGCCACTGGACCGACTCGGCGTCCAGATGGTTGGTGGGCTCGTCGAGCAGCAGCAGATCGGGGGCTTCGAGCAGCAGCTTGCAGAGCGCGACACGGCGGCGCTCACCACCGGAGAGATTGGTGACGGGCCAGTCGCCGGGCGGGCAGCCCAGCGCGTCCATGGCCTGTTCGAGCTGGGTGTCCAGGTCCCACGCGTTGGCGTGGTCGAGGTCCTCCTGGAGCTTGCCCATCTCCTCCATGAGCGCGTCGGAGTAGTCCGTCGCCATCGCCTCGGCCACTTCGTTGAAGCGGTTGAGCTTGCCCATGATCTCGGCGGCGCCGTCCTGGACGTTCTGGAGGACGGTCTTGGACTCGTCCAGCGGCGGCTCCTGGAGGAGCATGCCGACGGTGTAGCCCGGGGAGAGGAAGGCGTCGCCGTTGGACGGCTGCTCAAGGCCGGCCATGATCTTCAGCACGGTGGACTTACCGGCGCCGTTCGGACCCACCACACCGATCTTCGCGCCCGGCAGGAAGCTCAGCGTCACGTCATCGAGGATGACCTTGTCGCCGTGCGCCTTACGCGTCTTGCGCATCGTGTAGATGTACTCAGCCAAGAGAAACCGTCCGGCAATCGAGAAGGGCCAATGTGCGGCTCCGCCGCATGAGGCAGATACACCCCATCTTGCCTGACGTCCATCCCCTGATGGAAACCAGTACCGCTCCCCGGACCCGCGCGCGCCGTGGCACCGCCGGTACGGGCGTGGCCTCCGGCGCGCTGTCGCGTACCGGAGGCCACTGTGCGCGCCGTATCACTCAGCGCCAAGGTGTACTCACGCTCGGGTCACTCCAGGCAGGAGTGGATCACTCTTCGGAGGCCGAGGCCTTCTTCTTACGGAGGAGGAACACGGCCGCGCCGCCCAGGACGACCAGCGCGATCGCGATGCCCGCGATGATCGGCGTCGCACTGGAGGAGCCGGTCTCCGCCAGATCGCCCGTGCCGCTCATGGCGCCCAGGCCGCCCGCCGCGGCGCCGCCGGCCGAGGCCGCGCTCGGCTGCGAGGAGGGCTGCTCGGTCACCGGAGCGGGAGTGCCGGTGGTCTCGCAGTCCAGGACGCCCTTGAAGTTCTGGGTGAATCCGGCGGGCCCGGTGATGGTGAAGTCGTACGCCTCGTCCTCGCCGACCGGCACGGTGACGGTCTCGGTGGCACCCGGCGCCACGGTGTGCTCGGAGCCGTTCAGCTCGAAGGTGAACGGCGCGTCGCCCGTGTTGGCTGCGGTGACATCGACACCGCCCTCCGCGCAGTTCTTCTCCGCCGTGACCGCCGGGATCGCGCCGCGCTCGGCCCAGGTCGCCGTCGCCGTCGCGGAGACGGTGGACTCACTGGATCCGGCCAGGATCTGCGTCTGGCTCTTGGTCACACCGGCGAAGGCGCGGCCGACCGGCACCGAGGTGGTGGCCTGCACACCGAGCGAGGCCGTGCCGTCAACGGCGTCGGAGGGCACGTCGAAGTACAGCTCCGTGCCATTGACGGCGGTGGTGACCGGTGTGCCCTCCTTGTCGGTGATCTCGACGCCGGTGGCGGCGGCATCGGCGGGCGGCGCCACCGCGACACTGTCGGCGTCGGTCCGGATGGTGACAGGACCGATCTTCTCGCCGGCCTTGCCGGAGACCGCGCCGGGCTCCAGAGTCAGCGAGGCCTTGGGCTCCGCGCTGTCCTGGGCGCTCTTCTCCAGCCAGTCGGCGAGCTTCTCGGCCTCGGCGTCACTGGCGTCGACATCGGCGCCGTCCGAGTAGCGCCAGATCGCGACCTGAGTGCCGGCCGCGGCGGTCTTCTCGGTGAGCGGTCCGGTGCCCGCGGCCTCGGCCAGCGCCGAGAGGTCGTCGATCTGCGGATAGGAGTGGTCCAGTATCCAGCGGATCTTGCCGGCGTTCTTGTTGGCGCCGAGCGAGGTCTGGTCCCAGGGCGTCTCCAGATACTTCGCCTGCTCCTGCGTCGGGTTGTGGATGTCGATGCAGTACGTCTTGAGCTTGCCGCCGCCGTCGACGGTCATTTCGAACAGTCCGGCGGGAAGCTGCTGGTCCTTGCCGTTCGCATGGAGGACGGCACCGTCGTAGGTCTTCAGACCGTCGAGCGTGGCGGCGGCGCCGCCCGGGTGCTGGGAGGTGTCATCGGCGACGGCCGCGCCGGCACCGGCCAGCGAGCCCATCGCGACCAGACCCGATACGAGAACCGCGGCGGCGAGACGAGCGGCGCCTCGCCTCCGTACGGATGACGCAGATATCGCAGAAAACACAGAATTCCCCTTCGGGCGAGGTCCTGTCGCGTGTGAACGCGTGGGGGGATGCCTCGCCGGCAGACTCAAGTGCCCGTGAGTACTCGCGAATCCTATGGACGGGAAGAACCGCGAATGCCCGCCCGCGCACCCAGACAACCGTTCCGAATCGGAATCGTTATCGACACTCCGAAGCAACCATGGAATACGGCTGGGTATATCGACAAATCTCCACAACTACCTCTCAGGCAACAGGGATCGCCACGGCAATGCCATCACGCTCCGAAACCGCCGCCACCAGAGGCTCAGAACCGGGTGGACCGGGCAGGCCGGGTGGACTGGACGGCCCGGGTGGACCGGGCGGCGCGCCCGGCTCCTGGTCGCGGCTCCGGCCTCGGTCCTCGTCCTGGCTCTGTGCCATTCCGCCATGACGCTCCGTCAGAGGCGGAACCGCCCTGCCCGCACGTCTGAACGCGGAGGTCCCGCGCGTCAGATCGTGGCCGACCGCCACCGCCTCGATATCCACGGAGACTCTGCGCTGTCCGTCCCGCTCGTCCTCGCGCACCCGCAGCCGGCCGTGCACCACCAGCGGCTCACCGACGGACACCGAGGCCGCCAGATTCGCTCCCAGGGCCCGCCACGCCCACACCGTGTAGAAGCTCGTCGGCCCGTCCGCCCAGCCGTTCTTCTGCCGGTCCCAGCGGCGCGCGCTCACCGCGAATCTGAAGCGCGCCACTCCGCCCGTGGGCGACTCCCGGAATTCCACGCCTGTAGCGACATTCCCCACCACCGTCACCACTGTGTCGTTCATAACGGCCCTCCCGTCCGGCTGCATTGACTGATTCCATGCTGGACCGGACGGAAAGAATCTGCCGACGCCTGTGGATTACCGATCAGTTGTGGAAAACCTCGTCACCCGCCGCCGCCCGTCTCACCCGTCATCCGTCATCCGTCATCCGCCGCCAGCCCCTCGCCTCACCCGCCTCGCCGCACCCGCCTCGCCTCAGCGGCCTGCCCGGGACACCGCCACGTACTGGTCCCGCACCTCCCGGTACCGCATCAGCTCCGCCGCGATCGGATCGAGCACCCGCGCCCGGCCGCATCCCGCCGCCGCCTCGCGCAGCTTGCGCTCGGCGTCCTGCCCGTACCGCCTCGCCGGTCCGCGTGCCGCCGCGGCACAGGCCCACTCCACCAGCGGGCCGCCGATGATCCCGGCCAGCATCACCAGCACGGGCGGGATCAGCCCGGGCTCCAGTACGCCGATGATCTGTCCCACCAGCCAGAGCGCGCCGAAGATCTGAAGCAGCGTCATGGTCGCCTGCACCAGTACGGCGGCGGGCCACCAGGCAGGCCGCGGCGGCCTGCCGCTGGGTGTTCCCGCCTTCACCGCCATCTCGTCCAGCGCCTCCGAGAGCCCTCGGGAGCCTCGGGCCGCCGCCTCGCGCACGGAGTTCGCCCATGGCGCGGGCAGCCCTGCGGACGCCTCCTCCGCGACCGTACGTACGGCCTGTTCGACGCGCTGACGCGCCGTCAGCTCCTCCTCCACGACGGCCGGCGGCCGGGGCCGCCCGTAACCGGGCATCCGCCGGCTCTCGTACCAGCGCCACAGCCTCAGCCAGGGCGTCCCGCACGCGCGCCCGGCGTTTCTGAGCCACTCGCGCTCCGCCGCCTCGCCCGCCGCCACCGCGCCGACCGCCCAGGCCAGCCGGTCCGCGAACTGCTCGCGCGAGCGCTCACCGAGCCCGGGCCGCCCGTCCGCGACATACGCGGGACGCAGCCGCCGGGCCGCCGCGTCCACATCGGCCGAGAGCCGCCGCGCCGGCGCGCTCCGCTCCTGTACGAACCGTCCGAGCAGCTCCCGCAGCTCCCCGACGCCCTGCCCGCCGAGGGCGGAGAGCGCGAGCACGGTGGCGCCGGGCTCACCGTGTTCGCCGAGGGCCATACCGTCCTCGTCCAGCAGCCGGCGCAGATCGTCCAGCACCAGGTCGGCGGCCTCGCCGGGAAGCCGGTCGATCTGGTTGAGCACGACGAAGGTGATCTCGGCGTGTCCGGCCAGCGGACGCAGATAGCGCTCGTGCAGGGCGGCGTCCGCGTACTTCTCCGGATCGACTACCCAGATGACCGCGTCCACGAGCGCGAGCACGCGGTCCACCTGCTCACGGTGGAACACCAGGGCCGAGTCGTGGTCGGGAAGATCGACCAGGACGAGCCCGTGCAGCTCGTCGTCGCCGTCGCCGCCCGCGAGCGGCCTGCGCCGCAGCCGTCCGGGAATCTCCAGCCGGTCGAGCAGCCCGGCCGCGCCGTCCGACCACATACAGGCGATGGGTGCCGAGGTGGTGGGCCTGCGCAGGCCGGTCTCCGAGATCGGCACTCCGGCCAGGGCGTTGAACAGCGTCGATTTGCCGCTGCCCGTCGCTCCCGCGATGGCGACGACCGTGTGGTACGAGGAGAGCCGCTGGCGGGCGGAGGCCTCCTCCAGGACATGTCCGGCCTCGGCGAGGAGGGCGGAGTCCAGCCGGGCCCTGGAGAGCCCCACCAGCTCGCCGAGGGCGTCCAGACGTCTGCGCAGGGAGCCGCCGTACGCGCCGCCGATGGGCGTGTGCTCCTCGCTCTCGCCGGAGGCGCTCCCGCTGCCGTCCTGGGCGCCGGTCAGGCCGTGTACGCCGTGTACGGCGTGCACGGCGTCGCGCGCGCTCTGTACGCCGTGCGCGGAGTGGACGCCGCTGAGGTCGCCCACCTCCTCCAGTCCCTCCAGGTCGGCGTCGAGGTCGCCCTTCTCGGCGGCGCGGCGGGCGATGAAGCCGTCGTCCCAGCCGCCGGAGGATCCCTTGGCGGCGCCCGCCTCGGCGGCGGCGCCGGATTCGTCCGTCGACCTCGCACTCCCGGCGCCCTCGGAGCCCACGGAGCCACTACCGGCGTTTTCATCCTCGGGACCGCCCAGGGATTCGCCGCCCGGGGATTCGCCATCCCTGGATTCGCCGCCGTGAGATTCGCCGGCGTCGGCGACCTTGTCCGCCCTCTTCACATGGCCCGCACCATTCACATTCTTTGCATTATTTGTGCTATTCACGTTATCCGCGTTATTCGTCTTATCCGTAACAGCGGTCACATCGGCCACTTCGGTCATCTCTCCTTCTGGAGTACGGACAGCGCGGCGATCAGCTCGGCCTGCGGCTCCGGCGTCACCTCAAGGGCGTCGAGAGGTGCCAGCCGCCGGTCGCGCTCTCCGTGCAGTACGCGGTCGATATACGTCGTCACCAGCGCGCCGCCACGGTCGCGCAGCCGCAGCGCGCTGCGCGCCCCGATCCGCTCCGCGAGCCGCTCTCCCGCCGCGCGCGACCGACGGCCGCCCAGCAGGGCCGCCGCGAGCAGGGCCGCCACGGTCTCGGGGTCGGGAGCGGCGGTGCGGTCGAGGCGCCGTACCTCCTCCTCGGCCAGTTCCTCCAGCACACGGCGCCAGCGGCGTACGGCGATTCCGACGCGTTCCGCTCCCTCACGGTCCGCGCTCGGTACGGGCAGGGCCCCGGCGGCCGGTTCGCGCTGCCATGCCTCCGTGACGCGCTCCTCGGCGGCGGCGACGGCGCACTGCAACAGCGCGCCCAGACTCTCCGCCAGCGAGTCGAGCAGCTCGCGCGCCGAGCTGTCCCTGGGATAGCCGCGCCAGCGCGTACGCGCGTCTCCGGCGAGCACGGCGCCGCGCTGGAGCTGTCTGCGTACCCGCTCGCCCTCGGCCGCGTACGCCTCCTCCACGGCGCCCGTGAGCCGTACGGAGGCGGCGTACTGGGCGGCCACCGCGCCGGCCAGCTCCGGCATCCGTACGTTCAGCGAGTTGATCACTCCGGCCGCCGTACGCTCCAGCGCCTGCTGGCGGGCCGCCGGATCCTGCACCCGGTGCGCGAGCCAGCCGAGCAGCGGCGCGACGGCGGTGGTGGGCAGCAGCCCGCGCCCGCCGCCGGCCGACTCGGGCAGCTCGGGGATGGTGAACCGAGGTACGTCACCGAGTCCCGCGCGCTTCATCAGCGCCCCGTACTGCCGCGCCACTTCGTTGATCATCTGGTGCGGCACCCGATCGAGGACGGTGACCAGCGACGCGTCGTACTCCTTGGCGGTACGCAGGAGATGCCAGGGCACGGCGTCCGCGTACCGGGAGGCGGTGGTGACCATGACCCAGACGTCGGCGGCACAGATCAACTCGGCGGCCAGCAACCGGTTGTCCACCACGAGCGAGTCGATGTCGGGAGCGTCGAGCAGCGCGAGCCCCCGGGGCAGGGAGGAGGCGGTCTCGATACGCAGCGTGTTCTTCGCCAGGGCCTCCGCGCCCGCTCCTCCGTCCTCCTCCTGCTGCGGCAGCCAGACCCGGGTGAGATGCGGCAGCACCCGCATTCCGGCGAACCAGTGGTGGTCATCGGGATGGCACACGAGTACGGGGGTACGTGTGGTGGGCCGCAACACACCCGCCTCGCTGACCCGCCGTCCCACAAGGGAGTTGACGAGTGTGGACTTTCCGGCACCGGTGGATCCGCCGACGACCGCGAGCAGAGGTGCTTCGGGGTCCCGGAGCCTCGGCAGCAGATAGTCGTCGAGCTGGGCGAGCAGCTCGGCCCGGGTCTGCCGGGCCCGCGGCGCACCGGGGAGAGGGAGTGGAAGACGCACGGCAGCGACACAGTCGCGCAGTGCGGAAAGTGCGTCGATCAGCTCGGGCCGTACATCCAAGGTCACCACATGCGAAGAATGCCCAACTTTGGAGCCTTTTTGAAGCGTATAGACATCTCTGCGCGCCGATCAAGCATTGTGGACAGACGGGACGAGTGGGGCGCAGGCATAACGAGTGCACAACACCCGGGGCGCGGGAGGCCAAAAGCGATGCGGGAATCGCACCTGCCTGCGATTATCGGTTCGCTTCACTGAACCTCCACAACGTGCCACGCACGTGAAGCAACCGGGTCAAGGTGATCGGAGCCCTATCCTTGTCCCGGCAAGGTCACGGAACCACCCAACCCCGGGCTCCAGGTCACCGAGGCCACCACCCGGCCCCCGTAGCTCAGTGGATAGAGCAGGTGCCTTCTAAGCACTTGGCCGCAGGTTCGAGTCCTGCCGGGGGCGCTTCTACGCGCGGTGCACGGCCCTCCTCCTGGGAGGGCCTGCGCGGGAGAGTCTTTGCGCAGGTCAGAGGAGCTTAGCGGGCGCGGCGTAGGGGTGGCGTCAATGCCGGAGCGACGCCGGTGGGCACCTGCGGCAGGTCGGCGGTCCGTATGGCCAAGTGCTTTTCCCGAGAACTTCCCGAGGCCGAAGTGTCGAAGTATCGGCCCGAGGCCGAACTGTCGGCGCGATCACTTCCGGTCCAGTACGGGACCCGGTATGGGATCCAGTACGGGACATATCGGCATTCCGGTTGATGAGGCCCGATTCCCGGATCATCCTTGCCGTCATGACTTTCGTCACCTCCGCTCCGGACATGCCGGACCTTCGCGACTACGCCTTCGACTGGGCCCTGGTGGATGTGGAAACCTCCGGGCTGATCGCACGGAGGGACCGGGTGTTATCGATCGCCGTGGTGACCGTCGGCCCGGACGGGAAGCAGACCGGCGAGTTCTCGACGCTGCTGAATCCCGGCTGCGATCCCGGTCCTGTGCACATACACGGCCTGACCGCGGAACGGCTGCGCGGTGCGCCGGCCTTCGAGGAGATCGCGGGACGGATCGGGGCCCTGCTCCAGGACCGGGTCCTGGTGGCCCACAACGCCCAGTTCGACTACGACTTCCTGGCGCACGAGTTCGCGCGGGCGCGACTGTATCTGCCGGTGTCGCAGCGGCTGTGCACCCTGGCACTGAACCGCCGGGTGGACCCGCCGACCGCCGATATGCGTCTGGGCACTCTGGCCGCGCACTACGGCGTACCGCAGACGAAGGCGCACGACGCGCTGGACGACACCCGTGTCCTGGCCGGGATCCTCCGTGCCTCGCTCAAGGAGGCCGCCCGCCTCGACCTGCCGCTGCCGCTGGTGGCCTGCCCGCCGCGGCAGGACCCGCAGTTCACGCCGAAGCCGCCCAAGACGCCGTGCGCGTACCGCAACCCGGGGAAGTTCGCCTCGGACGGCCGGCTCGTCCAGGGCATGAAGATCGCCATCACCGGTGACACCGCGACGGCGCGGGCGGAGCTGGTCGCGCGGTCCGTCGCCGCCGGGCTGAACATGGTGAGCTCGGTCAGCCGGTACACCAGCGCCCTCGTCACCAACGACTCCGCTGCGAGGTCGGCGAAGGCCCGTCGGGCCCTCGCGGAGGGCGTTCCGGTCATTGACGAACGCGCCTTCCTCGGGCTGCTGGACGACGTACGTCCGGGCACGCCGCACGAGAAGCCGACGTCGGCGGAGCCGGTCGCGGTGGCTGCCTCGGCGGTGGTGCCGGTGCCTGTTCCGGCTGCGGCGGTGGTGCCTGCCCAGGCCGCGGCGGCGGTGCCCGTACCGCCCGTGGTGCCCGTACCGGCCGCGCGCGAGCCGGAGGCCGTCGCCAAGCGCAAGCCGCTGGCGGGGCGGCGCGTCCTCGTCGTGGGCGGTGTCCACCAGGACGCGGCCGAGGCCCGTACCCGTATCGTCGAACTCGGCGGAGCCGCCGCCGTCAATCTCTCCGCCAGCGTCACGGACGTCGTGCTCCTCGCCGGCGGCGAACACGACCGTCGCATGCCTCGGATCACCGCCCTCCGGCTTCCGGCCCACGACGCCGACTGGCTCACCGCACCCGCACCCACGGCGGTGGCCGCTGCGTACGGAAGCGCGCGCACACGGTCGCCGTACGTCCTGCCGCGAGGCGGCGTGATCGACCTTCCCGATACGAGGACGGTGACGCGCTGGGACGTGCGCGCCTCCTGGGCCCAGCGGACAAGCTGCGAGATCGACGTCGTCGCCTTCATCGTGGACGAGGACGAACAGGTCTCCCGGGACGAGGACTTCGTCTTCTACGGCGCTCCGGAGAGCCCCAACAGTTCCGTACGGCTGCTCAGCGACGGGCCGACCGAGCAGACGATCACCATCGACCTCACCGCCATGCCACCGGCCGCCCGCAAAGTGGTCATCTGCGCGGCCATGGACGGCGCGCCCACCTTCGGCGATGTCGGCGCGGTACAGATCACCGCGGCCCCGGACAGCGGCGCGACGCCTCTGGCCCAGGCCGTCCTGGACGCCGCCACCACCGAACGCACCTTGCTCCTCGCGGAGATCTACCGCCGCGGCCCGCTCTGGCGCTTCCGAGCCGTAGGCCAGGGCTACGGCCACGGCCTGGCCGCGCTGGCACGCACCTACGGCGTCGACATCGCCGACTGACGGCTGAGGAGCTGCACCGGCAACCGAGTTACCGCGGCGGGCCGTGGTCCTGCCTACGTCGATGGTCCGCGCCCTTCCGCCTCTGGCGCTGCGGGGCGGGCCGGGCGGTGGTGTGCTGGAAGTGGTTGGAAACAGATCGACACCGTCTCGGAAGGTGTGCTCATCATGTCCACTCAGAACCCTGCCAAGCCCTTGCACGGCCGCGTCGCGGTCATCACCGGCGCTTCCAGCGGTATCGGCGAGGCCTCGGCCGAGCATCTGGCGGCGCTGGGCGCGAAGGTCGCGGTGCTGGCGCGGCGCGCGGAGCGGCTGGACGATCTGGTCACTCGGATCGACAAGAACGGCGGCACCGCGCTGGCGCTCACCGCCGACGTGACCGAGGCCGAGGAGATGCTGAGCGCCGCCGACCAGGTGAAAGCCGAGCTGGGCAGCGCGGACCTGCTGTTCAACAACGCCGGTGTCATGCTGCCGGCCCCGATCGAGGAGCTGCGCACCGACCAGTGGCGGCAGCAGATCGACGTCAATATCACCGGGCTGATGAACACCATCGGCGCGTTCACGCCACAGCTCGTCAGGGCCGCGGGCGAGCGCGGTGTGGCGGATCTGATCAACACCGCGTCGATCGCGGCGCAGAACATCTTCCCGAACTTCGCCGTCTACTCCGGTACCAAGGCCTACGTCACGCACCTCTCCCGGCATCTACGGGTCGAGCTGGGCCCGAAGAACGTCCGGGTGGCCGCGATCGAGCCGGGCATCGTCGGTACGGAGTTGCAGAGCCATGTCACCGACCAGGGTGCGCAGGACTGGCTGGCCGGTTCCAAGGAGACGGTGGAATGGCTCACTCCGGAGGACATCGCGGAGACCGTCGGCTTCATCGCCACACAGCCGCCTCGGGTGAACCTCCAGCAGGTGACGATCATGCCGACCGGGCAGCCGAGCTGACGCAAGAAGACAGCGACGAGGCCGCGACAGGGCACCCTCGCGGGCACGGTCAGCCGCCGAGTTCGTCACGCGTCAGATCGCTCCTCAGCCGGTGCCACACCGGGCTACGGAGACGGCCCGCCGCCGTCCAGCCGGCCATCGTGATCTCGGCGACGAGCCGGGGCTCGACCCAGTGCGCGGGCAGGTCCACCGGGTTGACGAAGGGCGAGGTGTCGCGCGGGATGACCGCCAGGAGCCGGGCGAGGTCATGCCGTTCGAGCGCCGAGAAACCCGACCCGACGGACCCGACGTAACGGAGCCCTTCCGGCACCTCCACACCGGCCAGGACCGCGCCCGGGAGTCCGGCGATCCCGCCGCGGCCCTCCGTCCAGCCGCCGATGAGGACGTCCTGCGCGGGTGTGTGCTTGATCTTGCGCCACTGGTCGGAGCGGATGCCGGGCGTGTACGGCGACAACAGCCGCTTCGCGACCAGGCCCTCGAATCCGGCCCGCAGCGTGATGTCCCACGCCCGCTGTCCATGGCCGACCGCATAACCGGGCACCGACAAGTGAGGGCCCACGAGTCCCAGTCCGGACAGGACCGATCTGCGGTCCCGGTACGGAAGCGCCAGCAGCGGTCTGCCGTCGAGATGCATGACATCGAACAGCACCAGATGGACGGGATATCTCACGGCCAGTTGAGCCGCCCTGCGCGGGTTCACCACGCCCAGCCGGCGTTGCAGCAGACCGAAATCGGGACGGCCGTCGGCCAGGGCAACGACCTCGCCGTCGAGCACGGCCGTCCGGCCGCCGAGCAGCCGGCCGAGCTCCGCGAGTTCGGGATACCGCGCGGTCACGTCGTCGCCCGCGCGCGTACGCAGCCGCAGTGACCCGTCATGCGCCACCGCGACGACACACCGCGCACCGTCCCACTTGGTCTCGAACGCCCACTCCGCTTCCTCTCCGACACCGGGCAGCGGGCCGGGTGTGGCCAGCATCGGCCGGATGACGGGAAGCGGTTCGAGCGGCTCCATACCTTCGATGGTCACGCCGTTCCCAGGCGCCCGCATCGGAGACACCCAGATCGCAGACGCCCGCATCGGAGGCTCTCGTAGCCGAGGCACTCTCGTAACGGCGCCCTCGTACCGGAGCCGGTCAGGCCGCCGCCGGCCTGATGCCGATCCTGGCCGATATACGCGCCAGCTCCGCATCGTCGGAGACGCCCTGGAAATCGGCGCGCGGCGTGTACGGGGCCTCCAGTTCGGCCACCTCGTCCTCGGTCAGCTCGATCTCCAGCGAGGCCACGGCGTCGTCCAGATGGGACGGCTTGCTCGCGCCCACGAGCGGCGCGACGACGACAGGGTTGTGGCGCAACCACGCCAGCGCGATCTGCGCCCGGCTGACACCGCGGTTCTTGGCGACCGCCGCGACCGCGTCGATGATGGCGCGGTCGCTCGACTCCTCGGTGTACAGCATGTCGGCGAAGGGATCGCTCGCCGACCGGCCCGTCGCGGCGTCGTTCGCACGGGCGAGGCGCCCACGGGCCAGCGGGCTCCATACGATCGTGCCGACGCCCTCGTCGGCGCAGAGCGGCAGCATCTCCCGCTCCTCCTCACGGGCGAGGAGGTTGTAGTGGTCCTGCATCGAGACGAACCGCGCCCAGCCGTGCTGCCGCTGGAGGTGCAGCAGCTTGCTGAACTCCCACGCGTGCATCGAGGAGGCCCCGATATAACGGGCCTTGCCGGCCTTCACCACATCGTGCAGGGCTTCCAGCGTCTCCTCGATCGGAGTCGCGTTGTCCAGACGGTGTATCTGGTACAGGTCGACATAGTCGGTGCCGAGCCGGCGCAGACTGTGGTCGATCTCCGCGAAGATCGCCTTGCGCGACAGACCGGCGCCGTTGGGGCCCGGCCGCATCGGGTGCCGGACCTTGGTGGCGATGACGATCTCGTCGCGGTCGGCGAAGTCCTTCAGCGCGCGGCCGACGATCTCCTCGCTGGAACCCTGCGAGTACATGTTCGCGGTGTCGAAGAAGTTGATGCCCGCCTCGATCGCCTGCTTGATGAGCGGACGGCTCCGCTCCTCGGTCAGCGACCAGACGGGATGGCCGCGGTCGGGCTCGCCATAGGTCATGCACCCGAGGGCGATGGGCGAGACGTCGAGTCCGGTGGAGCCGAGTTTGATGTAGTGCATGTGTGCTCTCCTGGTGCGGTGTTCCGCGTTCCGTCGTCTGTGGTCTCCTGAAACGGAGACCTCTCCGAACACCGCGGAACGCTACCGGAGAGGTCTCCGGTAGGCAATATCACCCTCTCGCCGAATCCAACGGACCGGACGGATCCAACGGACCTGACGGAACGGACAGGTTCCAGACGCGCGCGGGCGGCACATTGGCCCATACAGTCCGGTAACCGGTGGCGTGGGCCCGCTGGAACGAGTCGAGTACATGCGCCACTCCGCCATGCCGCGCCAGGCTGCGCGAGGATCCCGCCAGCGCGCGCAGCCGAGCGGTACCGCGATAGCCGAAGTACGTCAGATGCCCGCCGGGCCTGAGCGCCGAGAGGTACTGCGTCAACAGGTCGGAGACCTCCTCCGGGTGGAAATTGGCGAACGGCAGCCCGGAGACGATCACGTCGTACCGCACCTCGGGATCGATCTCCGCCACCGGCCTGGCGATCAGACCGATGCGCTCCCGGTGGACCGCCAGCCGTGGATCCGTCCGCAGATCCGCCTCCAGCACCCGCGCGAAGCGAGGGTTGGACTCGACCAGATCGAGCGTGTCGTCGGGGCCCAGCAGATCGGCCAGCACCCGCGAGACCGCACCGGTCCCGGCCCCGACTTCGAGTACGGCGCGTGGCCGCCCGGCAGGGCGCGCCAGCGGCGCGGCGAGTGCCTCGGCGAGGCGCCGGCCGCTCGGCGTCACGGCCCCGGTCGTACGGAAGGTCCGGAACGTCTCGGCGAAGAACAGCCGCCGGTCGGCGAACCGCCGGGCCGGGCTCCGTACAAAAGCGGGCGTACGCGCCCGGCGCGCCGGAGCCACCGCAGTACGGGGCCCTGGGATGGGGGACTCCTGGGTCCGGGACTCCGGGGTGTGGTGGTGCCTGGCGGCGCGGGGCGTGCGGGGTGTGCGGGGCGGAGGAAGAGCCATACCGATGACGCTAGGGAGCGCCGGGCGGCGGGAAATCGGCTGTTGTGCGACGGCGGTGTACGACGAAAGTCGGGGGTGACGGTACCCATCCGTCGGGGTACGGCACTTTCGCGCGTCCTTAGGATGACAAGGTGAGATCCGAGCCCGGACGCGGTATTCCGATGTGGGTGGAGGCACCTTCCGCGGTGGCGCTCGCCCTGATGTCCCTGCTGGAAGGCTTCCGGTCGGCCGGTGGCACGCTGGCCGATCCCGCGCCCTGGGTGGGCGTGGTCGCCTCGTTCTATGCCCTCGGCCGCTACCGGTTTCCACGTACCGTGGCGGCCCTCGCGCTGCTCGCGGTCGCCCTGGGCTGCATGCTGCCGCTCCTGGTGACGCTGTACCACTCCGCCTCGCGCAACCGGTTGCGCGAGGTGTGGGTGTGCCTGGGAATCGCCGTCGCCGCCGGGCTGCCGTGGCTCGCCATCGCGCTGGTACGGGAGCAGTCGCTCCTCGAAGGGCGCATCGGCACCTGGACCGGCTTCGGCAATCCCGTACTGGCGGGCCTGGCACTGGCCCTCGGCATGTGGGCGGGCAGCCGGCGCCGACTGATGGAGGCGCTGAAGGACCAGGTCGAACAGTTGCGGGTGGAGCGCGAACTCCGCGCGGAACAGGCGCGATCGGCCGAGCGGGCACGGATCGCGCGTGAGATGCACGACGTACTCGCGCACCGGCTGAGCCTGTTGATGCTGCACACCGGAGTACTCCAGGTACAGGCGGAGACGCTTCCGCCGGCCACCGTGGCACGGATAGCTCTGCTACGGGGAACGGCCGGGCAGGCGCTGGACGATCTGCGCGAGGTACTGGGCGCGCTGCGCTCGGACGAGCCCGGGGAGCCTGGAGTGCCCGGGAAGACCACTGAGCGGACGCCCGAGGTCACGGATGCGGCCACGGGCGAGATCGCGGCCGAGGGAGCAGCCGGGGACGCGCTTCAAGGCACAACCAGGGGAACACCTAAGCCCATAGGACGTACGGCGGCCGTCCCCGCTCCCGCCCTCCAGGATCTCGCCGAACTGCTCGCCGAGGCACGCGCCGCAGGTCAGCGAATCGAGTCGGAGATCTCCGGCGACGCCGCGAGCGCGTCCACCAGTCATCGGCTGGCGGTGCACCGGCTCGTACGGGAAGCCCTGACCAACGCCCGTAAGCACGCGCACGCGACACCGGTCGGAGTACGTGTGCACTACGGCTGGCCGGCGACAACGGTCGAAGTGGTCAACGGACCGGCCGTGAAGGCGGAGGACGCCATGAACACCGCGAACACCGTCAACACCACCTCCGGTTCGGCCGGTGGTTACGGCCTGATCGGTCTGGCCGAACGGGTCTCGGCCCTGGGCGGTCATCTGTACTCCGGTGCCACCGGCGGCGGCTGGCGGCTCTCCGCGCGGCTGCCGGTGTCCTCGGCCGATCTCTCCCGGGCCTCCCTCACATGACCAATGCCCTGGTGGCCAAGTCATGATCAATGTCCTCGTGGCCGACGACGACGCCCTGGTGCGGCTCGGCCTGGTCGATCTGCTGGCCACCGATCCGGAACTCACCGTCGTCGCCGAGGCGGCGGACGGACTGGCCGCCATCGAACAGGCGGGCCTGCACAAGGTCGACGTCGCCCTCGTCGACGTACGGATGCCACGCATGGACGGCATCACCGCGACCCGTCATCTCCGCGCGCTTCCGGTTCCGCCTCGGGTGATCACTCTCACCACCTTCGACCTGGACGAGTACGTGTACGACGCGCTCACCGCCGGCGCGGACGGCTTCCTGCTCAAGGACACGGATCCGCGCGAGATCATCCGGGCCGTCCATGTGGTGGCGGCCGGCCAGGGCATGCTGCACCCGGCCGCCGCCCGCCGGCTGATCGACCGCTACCACCACGCCGCGCGCCCGGCCGCACTGGAGGCACGCAAAAAAGTCTCCCGGCTCACACCTCGCGAAGCCGACGTACTGGCCCGGCTGGCCCTCGGCGACTCCAACGCCGAAATCGCGACAGCACTCGGAATGCGCGAAAGCACCGTAAAGGCCCACGTCAGCCGCATCCTCACCGCCCTGGGCACCGGCAACCGCGTCCAGGCCGCTCTACTGGCCCGCGACGCGGGCCTCGGCGACCACGACTGACACCAAGCGGACCCGGAGATGTGGCAGCCGCGCCGGAGGAGCCCCTGGTGGCGCGGCGGATCAACGCAGGCCGCGCGTCGTATCGTGGCTCTGTGGAAGCCCGCCGGCGGGGGCAGGAGCAGCAGGAGCAGCAGGGGGAGAACGGGGGGCCGGAGGGCGCGGCTCCGCCGGGGGTGCGGCCCATCTGGTGGGTGGTGGCCGCCGTCCTCGTCGCGGCTGCCGTCGTCGTCGCCATCACGCGCCGCCACGAGCTCGTCACCGCTGTAGATCTCATCGCCCATGTGCACCCGTCACGGCTCGTCCTGGCCGCCGCGTTCGAAGCGGCGTCCCTGCTCTGTGTGGCGATGCTTCAGCAGTGGTTGTTGCGGGCGGGCGGTGCGCGGCTGCGGCTGTGGGGTGTCTCCGCCATCGTGCTGACGGCCAATGCCATCGCCGGCGCGCTGCCCGGCGGAGCAGCGTTCGCTGTGGCGTGGGTGTTCCGGCGGCTGCGCCGCTGGGGAGTGGGGCAGGTGCTCGCGGGGACCGTACTGGCGGTCTCGGGGCTGCTGTCCGCGCTGAGTCTGCTCGTACTGCTGCTGGCCGGTGTGCTGGCGAGTGGTTCGGCCGGGCCTGTGGCCGGAGCGCTGCCGCTGGTCATCGGGCTGCTGGTCTTTGTGATCGTGGTGGTGGGCGCGGCGGCCGGCCTGTCGCGGTTTCCCCGGGTACGGCGGCGCGCGTGGCGTATCTGGCGACGCATCGGTCTGCGGTCCCGGCGGCTCTTCGAGATCGAGGAGTCACTGACGCGGCTGGGCAGACAGATCCGAAGTACGCGGCCGGGCGTACGCCCATGGGTATGGCCGTTCTCTCTGGCGCTGCTCAACTGGGGCTTCGATCTGGCCTGCCTGATCGCCGCCACGTGGAGTCTCGGTATCCATGTGCCATGGCCCGGAATCCTTGTGGCGTACGGACTGACGCAGTTCGCGGGCAGCCTGCGCCTCACACCGGGCGGTCTGGGCGTGGTCGAGACGAGCCTTACGGCACTGCTCGTCCTTTACGGGATGCGCGCGGATCAGGCGATCGCGGTGACGCTGCTGTACCGGGTGGTGAGTTTCTGGGCCCTTCAGCCGATCGGCTGGGCGAGCGGGCTCGTACTGGCCTTGAAGCGCAACGGAGCAGCGCGGGAGCCGAAGCAGCGGTCGAAGCAGGACTCGAAGCAGGAGCAGGAGCCGCACGACCAGTAGGTTCGTCCGTCCATCCGTCAGACGTCAGCCCCGCCCACGTCCTTGACATCGTCAACGTCCTCGACAACCACCCGCAGCATCGCTTCGATCCGCCGAGCCAGCGGACCAGGATCCGCGTCGGCGAGCGCCGTGGTACCGATGACTCTGCGCATCATCCAGACACCCGTGATCAGCGAGAGGACCAGCTCGGCCCGCTCCGCGCGCTCCGCCGCGTCCGCGCCGGGCAGCAGATCACGCAGGTCCTGGCCGACATGCCGTTCCGTGGCGGCCCGCATGATCTCCGCGGCGCGCGGATTGGACGCCGAGCGCAGCATCAGCAGGAACGGATCGAGATGATCCGACTCCGGCGCCGTCCTGGCGGTCAGAGAGCGGGCAATGTCGCGGCTGAGCGTTCCGGGGCCTGCGGTGTCTCCGGGATCCACGGTGCCTGGGGTGCCTGCGGTGACCACGGTCCTCGGCGCGAAGGAGACATCCACCGCCTCGGCGAAGAGCTGTTCCTTCGAGCCGAAGTAGCGGTTGACCAGCATGGCGGTCACTCCCGCGCCCTGCGCGATCTCCCGTACACCCACACCGTCGTAACCGGCCCTCGTGAAGGCCACCACGGCCGAATGCAGGATCGCGTCGCGTGTCGCAGCCGCGTCACGCCGCCGCCCGGCCGCCGTCGGCCCACTGCCCGTACCGCTGTCGTCGGTGTTGTGTTCCACGGCTGCCATGTCTACCACTGTAGACATGACTCCACGATAAGTCTACGGTCGTAGACATAGCACAGAGAACGGAGCAGGCCATGGACCTTCAACTGACGGACAAGCGAGCCCTGGTGACCGGATCGACCTCCGGCCTCGGTGAAGCCATCGCCCGGATGCTCGCCGCGGAAGGAGCGGCGGTCGTGATCCACGGCCGCGATCCCGGCCGGGCGAAGGCGGTGGCCGAGGCCGTTCGCGCGGAGGGAGGCCGGGCCGATATCGCGATCGGCGACCTCGCCACGGACGAGGGCGCCGACGCCGTGGCCGACGCGGCGCTGGCCGACGGTCCCGTCGACATCCTGGTCAACAACGCGGGAGCGTACGACCATCTCTCCTGGCCGCAATCCACGCCGGCCGAGTGGGCCAGGTCGTACGACGTCAATGTGATCGCGGGCGTACGAATGATCCATCGCCTCGTACCGGCCATGCGGGAGCGGCGCTGGGGACGGGTGATCCAGATCGGCGGCGGTCTCGCCATCCAGCCCTTGCCGATGCAGCCGCACTACAACGCGACACTGGCGGCCCGGCACAATCTCGCCGTCTCGCTCGCGCGTGAACTCAAGGACACCGGAGTGACCTCGAATGTCGTCGCGCCCGGCGCCATCCTGGTGGACTCGGTACGGAAGCTGCTCACCGACATCGCGCCCGACCACGGCTGGGGCGAGACCTGGGAGGAGATCGAGCGGGCAGCGGCGCGGGAACTGGTACCGAACGACATCGGCCGGCTGGGAAGGCCCGAGGAGATCGCGGGCGCCGTGGCCTATCTGACCGGCCCGCTGGCGGACTACATCAGCGGCGCCACGATCCGCGTCGACGGCGGCACGATCCGCTCCGTGCATTAAAGGGCTCCGTGCGCCAGGGGAACCCCGTGCACCAGGCCCTGTCAGGGGAAACCGTGGTGTGATGGCAACGTGAGCCGCGCTACGGAAGAGTCCAACCGCCGCATGCTTCGGGCACGGGACGCGATGGACCGTGCCTACGCGCAGCCGCTGGACGTCCCGGCCCTGGCCCGGATCGCCCATGTGTCCCCGGCGCACTTCACGCGCACCTTCCGGGCCACGTTCGGCGAGACGCCGCACCGCTACCTTCAGCGGCGTCGTGTCGAGCGTGCGATGTTCCTGCTGCGGGAGACCGATCACAGTGTGACGGACATCTGCTTCCAGGTCGGCTTCGGCAGCCCGGGAACCTTCAGCCGCACGTTCCGCGACATCGTCGGCCGGTCACCGAGGACATACCGTAAGGAAGCGGCGCCAGCGGGCGTACCGACGTGCTTCACGATGGCGTGGACGCGACCGAGCGCCTGAGCCTGATACGCCGCCGTTCGCACGGCCCGTACCGTCCGTCGACTGAGCAGTTTTGGATAAGTTTTCGTCCGACTTGCCCGGTAGCGTGACGCACATGTTCAACGCAATCACGCACTCACAGATATACGTCCTCGACCAGAACGAGGCCCTCGACTTCTACGTCGGCAAGCTCGGCCTGGAGGTCAACGCCGATGTCGACCTGGGCTTCATGCGCTGGCTGACCGTCAGTGTCCCCGGCCACCCGGAGCGCCAGATCCTGCTGGAGAGGCCCGGCGCTCCGGCGATGTCCGAGGAGACGGCGCAGCAGGTCCGCGAGCTGGTGACCAAGGGTGTGACGGGCGGCCATCTCATCTTCAGCACGGACGACTGCCGTAAGACATACGAGACGCTGCTGGGCCGGGGCGTCGAGTTCACCGAGGAACCCACCGATCGCCCGTACGGAATCGACTGCGGCCTCCGCGATCCCTTCGGCAACCACATCCGCTTCACCCAGCTGAATGCGGAGGAGATTCAAAGACTGTCCGACAGGCGGCGACCGGCAGGCGACGGACGAGAGGTGACGACCGAGAGGTGACGACCGGAGTCCGTCCGGTCACACCACTCCCGCGAGATCCTGATTCAGCTCCACCACATTCACAACATCCCCGTGCCCGAGAAAGCCGCCACCGCGGCCCTCGACATGATCGGCGACCAGCTTCCGTACCGTCGCCGGACTCAGTCCGCGGACTCTGGCCACCCGGCTGACCTGCTGGTTCGCATACGCCCGTGAGATATGGGGATCGAGTCCCGAGCCCGAGGCGGTGAGCGCGTCGACGGGCACGGTGCTCGGCCGTACGCCGTCGAACGCGGCCACCGCGGCCCTGCGCTGCTTGATCATCCGGATCAGAACCGGATTGTTGGGCCCCAGATTGGACGCGCCCGAGCTGGTCGGGTCGTATCCCGAGGCGCCCGCCGCCGACGGGCGGGGCTGGAACCACTTGGGATCCGGCCCGCCCGGCCGCCCGGCACGCTTCGGCAGATCGAAGCTCTGACCGATCAGACGCGATCCCGTCGCTCCGCCGTTCCCGCCGAGCAGCGAGCCGTTGGCCTGGGAAGGAAAAGCCGCCTGAGCGATGCCCGTGATCAGCAGCGGATAGCAGATCCCGGTGATCACGGTCAGGACGAGCAGCATCCGCAGCGCCGACAGATGGTGCCGCAGAAGCGTACGGAGAGACAAGGGCATGGCGGTCGGTCGCCTTCCGCTCGGTTCTGCACTGGTTGCGCTCGCTGGTTGCGTTCACTCGTTGTCTTCACCGGTTGTGTTCACCGGTTGCTTCTCATCGATCGCCCAGGGCTCAATCAGCCAAGGCCGGGAATGAACTGGATGATCAGATCGATCACCTTGATCCCGACGAACGGCAGAATCAGCCCGCCCAGCCCGTACAGCCAGATATTGCGTCTCAGAAGCGCGGACGCCGACGACGGGCGGTAACGGACGCCGCGCAGGGCCAGCGGGATCAGCGCCACGATGATCAGCGCGTTGAAGATGATCGCGGAGGAGATCGCGGACTCCGGGCTGTGCAGCCGCATCAGATTGAGGTTGTCGAGGCCCGGATACACGACCGCGAACATCGCGGGGATGATCGCGAAGTACTTCGCGACATCGTTGGCGATCGAGAAGGTCGTCAGCGCACCGCGCGTGATGAGCATTTGCTTGCCGATCGCGACAATCTCGATCAGCTTGGTCGGGTTGGAGTCCAGGTCCACCATGTTCCCGGCCTCCTTGGCGGCCGAGGTGCCGGTGTTCATGGCCACGCCCACATCCGCCTGGGCCAGCGCGGGCGCGTCGTTCGTACCGTCTCCCGTCATCGCGACCAGCTTGCCGCCGCTCTGCTCGCTCCTGATGAGCGCCATCTTGTCCTCGGGAGTGGCCTCGGCCAGGAAGTCGTCCACGCCCGCCTCCTCCGCGATCGCCCGCGCGGTCAGCGGATTGTCGCCGGTGATCATGACCGTACGGATGCCCATCCGGCGCAGCTCGTCGAAGCGCTCCCGCATCCCTTCCTTGACCACGTCCTTGAGATGGATGACGCCCAGCACCCGCGCGCTGCGGACGCCACCGCTGCCACCGCTGCCATCACTCACCGTCGACTCGGCGACGACCAGCGGAGTACCACCGCTCGCCGAGATGGCGTCCACGATCCCGCCGGCCGCGCTCATGGCCGCACCGGCCGCACCGCCCGAAGCCGCGCCGCCCGAAGTGGCCGTACCAGCTGCCCTGCCGGAGCCGGCCGTACCAATGGCTCCACTGGAAACGGCGAGGCCTCCGTTCTCCCGTACCCAGCGCATCACCGCCGCCGCGGCGCCCTTCCTCAGCGAGCGGCTGCCGCTGCCGTCCGGGAGGAGCAGATCGACGCCGCTCATCCGGCTCTGCGCGGTGAACGGTACGAACTCGGCGCCCGCCAGCTCTCCTTCCTCCCGGCCGCGCAGTGCGTACCGTTCCTTGGCGAGCACGACGATGGACCGGCCCTCAGGTGTTTCGTCCACCATTGACGAGAGCTGGGCGGCGTCCGCCAACTCCTCGACGCCGACGCCCTCCACCGGCAGAAACTCGGCGGCCTGGCGGTTGCCCAAGGTGATCGTGCCGGTCTTGTCGAGCAGCAGAGTGTTGACGTCACCGGCCGCCTCGACCGCACGGCCCGACATGGCCAGCACATTGCGCTGCACCAGCCGGTCCATGCCCGCGATCCCGATCGCCGAGAGCAGCGCCCCGATGGTGGTCGGGATCAGCGCGACCACGAGTGCGACCAGGATGACGATCGACTGTTCGGCGTGCGCGAACAGCGCGAACGGTTGAAGTGTCACCACGGCGATCAGGAAGACGATCGTCAGCGAGGCGAGCAGGATGTTCAGTGCGATCTCGTTGGGCGTCTTCTGCCGGGCCGCGCCTTCGACCAGTGCGATCATCCGGTCGATAAAGGTCTCGCCGGGCTTGGAGGTGATCCGTACGACGATACGGTCGGACAGCACCTTCGTTCCGCCGGTCACGGCCGAGCGGTCGCCGCCCGACTCCCGGATGACCGGCGCCGATTCACCCGTGATCGCCGACTCGTCCACACTCGCGACGCCCTCGACCACATCGCCGTCGCCCGGGATGATCTGCCCGGCCTCCACCACCACATGGTCACCGAGCCGTAGCTGTGTGGCCGACACCTGCTCCTCGGCCGGTTCTTGTGTGCCCGGCCGCCAACTGCTCGGCAGCCGACGCGCCATGGTGTCCGTCTTCGTCCGGCGCAGTGTCTCGGCCTGTGCCTTGCCACGGCCTTCGGCGACGGCCTCGGAGAGATTGGCGAAGACCGTCGTCAACCAGAGCCAGACGGTGATCACCCAGGCGAAGACGCTGGGATTCTTGATCGCCGAGAGGGTGGTCAGTACCGCGCCCACCTCCACGACGAACATCACCGGGTTGTGGAACATGGTCCGGGGATCGAGCTTGCGCAGCGCGCCGGGGAACGAGGTGACCAACTGCCGTGGTTCGAGCAATCCACCGGAGATACGGCGGCTGTTCGGCGCGAGCGGATCCGGATCCCTGAGACTGCTGAGACTCCTGGGGCTTCCAGGACTTCTGGAGCTTCCAAGACTTCTGGGGCGTCTGGAATTCCTGGGCATCAGCGCAGCCCTTCCGCGAGCGGCCCCAGCGCGAGTGCCGGGAAGTAGGTGAGGCCGACGACAATGAGGATCACGCCGGTGAGCAGACCGACGAAGAGCAGTCGATGCGTGGGAAGCGTCCCCGCGTTGACGGGAACCGGCTGCTCCGCCGCCAGGGATCCGGCGAGGGCCAGGATGAACACGATGGGCAGGAAGCGGCCGATGAGCATCGCCAGACCGAGGGCGGTGTTGTACCAGACGGTGTTCACGGAGAGCCCCGCGAAGGCCGAGCCGTTGTTGTTGGCGGCCGAGGTGAACGCGTAGAGCACTTCGGAGAAACCGTGCGGCCCCGGATTGAGCATCGCCGCCCGCTCACCGGGCA
Organism: Streptomyces sp. NPDC059743; assembly: GCF_042732975.1. Taxonomy (NCBI): domain Bacteria; kingdom Bacillati; phylum Actinomycetota; class Actinomycetes; order Kitasatosporales; family Streptomycetaceae; genus Streptomyces; species Streptomyces sp. NPDC059743. The sequence continues at coordinate 79,184 of NZ_JBHWGS010000022.1, forward strand.
GCGCCATGGCGATGCCCGCGCCCGCCAGCACCACGGCGGGAGTGGTGAGGATATAGAGCGAGGCGAACTTCATCTGCCGGCCGCGCAGCTTCTTGCCCAGATACTCGGGCGTACGGCCGACCATCAGTCCCGCCACGAAGACGGCCACGACCGCCAGCACGAGGATTCCGTAGAGCCCGGATCCTGTACCGCCCGGCGCGATTTCGCCGAGCATCATATTGAAGATCGTCATCCCGCCACCGCCCGGTGTGTACGAGTCGTGGAAGGAGTTGACGGCGCCGCAGGACGTCAATGTCGTGGACACCGCGAAGAGCGCCGAGGACCAGATACCGAAGCGCTGTTCCTTGCCCTCCATCATTCCGCCGGCCGTGTGGCCCGCCGTACTGCTCACGCTGTGCAGCTCGTTGGCCGTGACGACGGCGACGGAGGCGGCCCAGATCAGAGCCATGACGCCGACGATCGCGTATCCCTGGCGGCGGTCGCCGACCATCGTGCCAAAAGTGCGCGGCAGCGAGACGGCGATCACCAGCAGCAGATAGATCTCCAGCCAGTTGGTGAAACCGTTCGGGTTCTCGAAGGGATGCGAGGAGTTGGCGTTGTAGAAGCCGCCGCCGTTGGTGCCGAGTTCCTTGATGGCCTCCTGCGAGGCGACCGGGCCACCGGGAAGGCTCTGGGTGGCGCCCGAGAGCGTGGGGATCGTATGGAAACCATGGAAATTCTGCACCACTCCCGACGCCACCAGCACGATCGCGAAAACGACACAGATGGGCAGCAGTACGCGCAGCACGATCCTGGTGAGGTCCACCCAGAAATTGCCGACACGGTCGGTCTTCTGACGGGTGAATCCACGGATGAGGGCGGCCACCACGGCGATACCGACGGCGGCGGAGACGAAATTCTGCACCGCGAGCCCCGCCATCTGGACGAGATGACCGAGCGCCGATTCACCCGAGTACGACTGCCAGTTCGTGTTTGTGACAAAGGAGACGGCCGTGTTGAACGACTGGTCGGCGTCCATGGCCGGAGTACCGAGACCGAGCAGAAAGTGATTCTGGAGGCGGAGAAATCCGTACAGGAACAGTACGGAGACAAGCGAGAAGGCGAGCACACTGCGAAGAAAAGCGGTCCAGGTCTGATCGGCGTCACCGGAGACTCCGCCGAGGCGGTAGAGCAGCCGCTCCAGCCGCCAGTGCCGGGGCGAGGTCAGGACGTACGCCAGGTAGTCGCCGAGCGGCCGGAAGGAGAGGGCGAGCGCCACCACCAGGGCGAGAATCTGAAGCCATCCCGCGAGCGTGTCGTTCATGGAGGACCTTTCCTGGGCCTTCCTCTGGTGGGAGGTGGGAGAGGCTAGAAACGCTCGGGAAAGAGCAGACAGAACACGAGATAGACGATCAGGAGTACGGCGACGATCAGTCCGACGATGTTCTCGACGCTCACAGCCGGCCCACTCCCTTCCCGACCAGACCGATCAGCGCGAAGACCGCGAGGGTGACCACGACATAGATGAGGTCGGACATCTGCACCCCGTGAAGAGGGACGGGCGGACGCGGACGAGAGCGAAGGGATGGACGGGACGGGCGGGACGGGCGGGACGTAGGCGACAGGCGGCTGCGCCGACGGACGTTTGACGCTATCGGCCACTCGACTGGCGGGCTCCTGACACGCCGGAGCCGATCGAGTGGCGGGCCCGACGGCCGTCGACAGCGGTCGGAACGCGGCGGACCTGCGGCTGAGCGCCGGTGACCGAGCGTTCCATAGCAGTAAACAGCGCGTCCCGCCCGAGATGCTGAGCGCCCTGAGGCATGACTACGCTTTACGGGCGGCTTGATCGATCACAAGATCGAATGGCCTCCCACGGCCGTCGCGGAGCCCGCCGATCCAGCCGCCGCATCGACGCCTCCGGGCCCGAGCCGGGGCCCTCCTCCCACAGGAAGAGGAATCGAACCATGAAACGCACCCGTCTCCGCACCACAGCCATGTCCACCGCCGCCGCGGTCGCCCTCCCGCTCTCGCTGGGAGCCATGGCTCCTCAGGCCTTCGCCGCCCCGACGCAGAGCACACCCACATCGGCCAGTACGCCGGCGTCGCCCAGTAGTACGTCCGCATCGCCGAGCCCGTCCACCTCACCGAGCACCTCGGCCTCGCCCAGCCCGTCCACGTCCGCCGGTGCGGCCGTCCCGTTCGGCCCCGGGTGCTCGTCGCTGTTGCGAAAGGGCATCGGCGGCAGCTTCGCGAGGATGGCGACCCAGCCGGCCGCCACCGCGCTGGCCGAGAACACGCATCTCTCCACCTTCGTCGCCCTGGTGAAGAAGGCCGGACTGGCCGACAAGCTCAACACCACGAAGGACATCAGCATCTTCGCCCCGACCAACGACGCCTTCGCCAAGCTCTCCAAGACACAGCTCGACGGGATCCGCAACAACGAGGCCCAGCTCAGAAAGGTCCTGAACTACCACGTGACGGAGAAGAAGATCGCGCCCGACCAGCTCCCGAACGGTGTCTTCAAAACACTGGAGGGCGGCACGCTCACCACGTCGGGCTCGGATCAGTCGTTCAAGGTCAACGGGACGACGAACATCGTCTGCGGCGACGTCCGGACCAAGAACGCCACCGTGTACGTGATCGACACAGTGCTGATGCCTCCGAGCTAGGCACCGCCCGACCAGGCACTGCCCGACGCCTGCCCCGCCACAGTCGGCGCCCGGTCTCCAGCGGAAGGAGACCGGGCGCCGGGCGTTTACGTGCGCGGCCGGATGACCGTATCGCCGAGCGTCATCGAACGCGTGTTCTATGATTCCCTCGGTGTGACCCGTGACAGGCCCTTGATCAGGTCCGTTCTCCGGGCGCCAGCCCTTGCCCGTCCGTGCGTCCGGAGGAATTATGCGCCCTGTCAAGCCTTTGCCGCCGTCGCTGCGGACCTGGGCGGAGCATGCCGTCGGCCCCCTCTCCGCCGTACGGGACGCCTCGCATCCCCGCGAGAACTCCCGGGTGTGGGACCTCACCGACACACGCGGCCGGCACTTCTTCGTCAAGCAGTCACCGACTCCAACGTTCTACGAGCGCGAGACCTTCGGTTATCAGTCCGCCGTACCCGCGCTGGGCTTCGGCCGCGCCCCGCGCCTGGTGGACACCGATGCCCATCGGCTGGCGCTGCTGCTGACCGCCGTACCCGGCGCGCCGGTCTCCCGGCTCACCCTCACCGTCCCGGAACACCGTGCCGCGCACCGGCAGTTCGGCACACTGCTGCGGCGGCTGCACGGTACGGAGAAGATGCCCGCGCAGGGCCGCCGGGCAGCGGAGGCGGCGGTCGAGCACACGGCCGCCGCTGCCGAGAAGCACCTCGCACGCGTGGGCGACCGACTCTCTGAAGACCGGCGCACGCTCGTACGCCGTGCGGCCGACCAATTGCTGAGGCTGACGGACCTGCTCGCTCCGGGCCATATCCACGGCGACGCGCAGGAGCGTAACGCCCTCTGGTCCGGGCCCCAGTCCGGACCCGGCCCCGGAGCCGGGACCGGGTCCGCGCCCAGGTCCGGATCCGGGCGGCTGGCCATGATCGACTTCGAGCGGTCCCGGTACGCCCCGGCCGTCCAGGACTTCGTACGGCTGGCCTGTGGACCTTGGCAGGACCGCGACGATCTGCGCAGCGCCTTCTTCCAGGGCTACGGCCGCCCGCTGACCGATGCCGAACGCCATGCCCTGCCGTGTCTGGCGGCGCTGGACGCCGCGAGCTGTCTGGCCTACGGACCGGCCCATGGCGAACACGATGTCACCGAGCGCGGACTACGCACACTGGACCGGCTGGAGAAAGGCATCTTCAGCCGATAAAGCAGTCTTTCGCGCGCCCGAGGATGTTCCGCATTAAAATACTGAGGATTAAAGTACTGAGCATACTGAGGCATGACGCATGACGGCGCCTTGAGAATTCCCGGGAGAAAGCCGGATCGAGGAGCGCTGGATCCCTGCTCGATTCCCACTCGATTCCCGCTGGACCGGCGCTGGATCCGCGCTGGATCCGCGCTGGACCTGCACTGGAACGGTAGTGGACCGGCGCTGGGTCCCTATCCGCCGATAGACGGCACAAACACCATGAGCGCCGCCCGCACGGAACCGATCCCGACCGGCGACCACTTCCGGCTAGGTAGCATCCCCGCGATCGGAACGGGGACCGACTCCTTTTCCCCGGAATCCCGGAAGGATTTTCTTGTGCTTTCTCGTCGTCATGCGATACGGATCGGGCTCACCGCGGGAGCCCTCGGCGTCAGCGGTGCCACAGGCTGGACGGCACAGGCGCTCAGCAGCCGCGGCACGCGGAGTACGGCAGCGGCGGCGGCCGTACCCGCCGGCCCTGTCACGCCGTTCAGCGTGCCTCTCACCCGGCCACCGGTGCTCGCGCCGGTCCGCAGATCGGCGACCACGGACTACTACTCGGTGGTGATGGCCAAGGCCCGGCGCGAGATCCTGCCGGGCACCACGACAGAGCTGTTCACCTACAACGGCTCCTTCCCGGGCCCGACGATACGTGCGCGCTCCGGACGGACCGTGGTGGTCAAGCAGGTCAACTCGCTGTCCATGCCGACCTCGGTGCATCTGCACGGCGGCAACAACCCACCGGCCGACGACGGCGGCGCGATGGACACGATCGCGCCGGGCGCCACCAGGACATACACATACGCCAACTCCCAGCCGGGCGCGACTCTGTGGATGCACGACCACGCGCACCACATGGAGTCCGAGCATGTCTACCGCGGACTCTCCAATGTCTATCTGCTGGGCGACGACAGGGAGGACGCGCTCGGGCTGCCGTCCGGCGAGTTCGAGGTGCCGCTGGTCCTGCGCGACGCGCGGTTCGACGCGGACGCACAGCTTGTCTACGAGATGGACGATGCCTTCAACCGGACGACGATCCTGGTGAACGGCAGGCCCTGGCCCGTGATGAAGGTCAAGGGACGCAAATACCGCCTCCGGCTGGTCAACGCCTCCAACCTGCGGTTCTTCGCGCTTGAGCTCTCCGACGGCAGCCCGATGACTCAGATAGGCTCCGACGGCGGACTGCTGGAGAAGCCGGTCCCGACCACACAGCTTCTGCTCACTCCCGGTGAACGCGCCGATCTGGTCATCGACTTCGCCCAGTACCGCCCGGGCACCCAGCTCGTTCTGAAGAACCTGATGGGTCCGGGGCCGGTGGAGGAGATCGGCCAGGTCATGCGGTTCGACGTCGGCGCCCGGGTGCACGACCCGAGCAGGGTCCCCGCCACCCTCACCTCACTGCCGGCGCCACGGAAGGCCACCGTGGAGCGGAGCTTCCAGCTCAGCATGGACGAGACGGGCGCCACTCAGCAGGGCTTCATCAACGGCAAGGGCTACGATCCGAACCGTATCGACACGACCGTGAACTGGGGCGCCACCGAGGTCTGGACCGTCACCAACGCCAGCACGCTCATACCGCACAACTTCCATATGCACCTGGTGCAGTTCCGCGTCCTCGAACGCGACGGGGGCCCGGTCCCCGCTTCGGAAGCGGGGCGCAAGGACACCGTGGTGCTGATGCCTGGTCAGACCGTCAAACTCCTGGTGACATTCGACAGTCATCGCGGAGTGTTCCCGTACCACTGCCATCTGATCGACCACGGCGGGATGGGCATGATGGCCAACTTCAAGGTCGTCTGACATTCCACGGCCCTGCCGCCCGCCCCGCCCCGCCCGCCTCGCCGACTCGTTACGAGAGGGTGGCGCTGACCACCAGGATGAAGCCGGCGACGGAGAACAGGGTGCGGGCCCGGTGGCAGGCGTTCCAGCGCGACTCGAACGCCTTGCGCGCCACACTGTCAGGAGAGGAAGTCGACGCGGCGAGCTGGTTGTTGAGCGGGACATTGCCGCCGATGGTGATGAAATGGTTGATGACCACACAGACCAGTCCCGCCACCAGAAGCCACTTCTGGTTCTCGGAGCGGCCGTCGACCGGGACGGCGAGGGCCGCTATCGGGAAGCCCACTATGGCGAAGAAGGTCAGCAGGAAGAGCGGGCGCGGCACCAGCTCGTTGATCCTGCGCATGGCCGGGACGAACTGCTCGTCCGTCAGCCGGGCGAGGGCGGGCATGACACCGGTCTGGAATATGAGGAAGTTCCCCGCGAACAGACCTGTGGAGATCGCGGAGAGAGCGAGCAGCAAAGTGGCCATGCGGTCCATCATCTCGCACCAAGAGGCAGGCACGGCACCGTTCTTGAGCACTCCTCGATCACGGTGAAGAGTCGCCCGGGCGGGTCATCCTCATCGGTGAAGGTTCGGCCGGTCCCTGGCCCGTCCTTGGCGGTTCATCGTCATCCTCCCTCCGTCTCATGTGTCTCACTTGTCGCGGGTTGTCCCGGACAGCTTGTGTCGTTTCATACCGAGTGATCACCAGCATGTGACAGAAAGGGCGGATTGCCGAGGCTCTGGCATGGAGTCGCCACTCCCTGAACTGCACTTGTCACGGTGAGCGATGATGTGCGTACATGGAGTGGCGTACGGCTCCGAGGGGATGGCGGGGGTGGTCAGCCGTGGCGGATGTTTCAGGGTCCGTGCTCAACAGGTCGGCGCTGTCGTTGGGCGTGATGCGGGAGGACGTGGTGGACACGCTCCATCCTCCCGGCCGGCAGATCCGAGGGGTGCGTCAGGTGACGGCCACACTGACGGCTCTGGTCCGCTCCGCCCGCCGTGAGCTGCTGATCTTCGACGATCCGGGAAGCTGTCTGGGCCAGTGCATTCCCGAGCAGTTCCTTGAGTTCGCCAGCGCCTGTGTACGGGCGGCGGGCGATCTGGACTGGCAGGACGGCGGCCCGGGCACGGGTCCCGGCGTCGGCGGAAAGGGACGTGGCCGTTCGCCCTCGGTCGGCGTCCGCCGGATCGTGCCACGGCACGGGCTGGCCGGGCTCGCGTATCCGCTGCCGCGTCAGCTTCCCGGCCGGGCCAGACAGACGGACTCCATCCCGTTCAAGATGATCCTGGTCGACCGCGCGGTGGCGGCGGTCCCGCTCGATCTCCAACTCCACTACCACGGACTGCTGCTGATCCGCGATCCGGTGGTCGTCCAGGCCCTGGTCCGTACGCACCAGGCATGGTGGGAGACGGGCGAGGAGCTCCCGACGGCCGCGCTCCCCACACCCGGAGTGCTGCCGGGACAGCTCCGGCCCGTGCTGGAGGCCCTGCTGGCCGGGCTCACGGACGAGACGGCGGCCACCCGGCTCGGGATGTCGAGCCGGACATACAGCCGTCGCGTCGGCGATCTGCTCACCGCCCTCGGCACGACGAGCCGCTTCCGGGCGGGCGCGGAAGCGGCTCGAAGGGGGTGGATCTAGGGGGCCGGTAAAGCCGGGGCCAGCGGGTCAGGGCCTAGGAAACGATGTCCTTACGGGAGAAGCCACGGAAGGCCAGGGCGAAGAGGATCAGCGCATAGGTGACCGAGATCGCCGAGCCCTTCAGCATGCCGCCCCATTCGAGCTGCGGCTGAAGCGCGTCCGCCCAGGCGAACTGCCAGTGCGCGGGCAGGAAGTCCCGCCATGATCCCAGCGCCGTCACGGCGTCCAGCACATTGCCGACGATCGTCAGACCGACCGCGCCGCCGACCGCGCCCAGCGGGGCATCGGTCTTGGTCGACAGCCAGAAAGCGAGTCCTGCGGTGACCAGTTGGGAGACAAAGATGAACGCGACGACCAGAGCCAGCCGCGGCAGGGCGTCGGCGGAGGCCAGAGTGCCGCCCGTGGGCAGTTCGAGTGGCCGCCAGCCGTATGCCGCCGTGCCCACCGCCAGCCCGACCAGCGGCAGCAGCACCATCGCCGCCGCGCTCATACCGAGCGCCACCACCAGCTTGCTCCAGAGCAGCCGGGCCCTGGGCACGGGCGCGGCGAGGAGATAGCGCAGCGAGGACCAGCTCGCCTCGGAGGCCACGGTGTCTCCGCAGAACAGCGCGACGGGCACCACCAGCAGAAAGCCCGCGGAGACAAAGAGACAGGTGGCGGCGAAGTTGGCGCCGGAGGCGGTCGCGGTCTCGATCAGGGTCACCCGGTTGTTCTCACCGGCGCCCGGAGTGCCGCCGATCGCGAAGGCCGCGACCAGGATGAAGGGCAGGGCGACCAGCACGCCGCCCATCGCCAGCGTCCGCCGGCGCTTGAGCTGGCGCAGCGCCTCGACGCGGAGCGGCAGGGTGTGCCGTGTCCGGTAGCCGGGTGCCGATTCGATCAGCGCGCTCATGCGGAGCCTCCTGAGATCAGGGTGAGGAACGCATCCTCCAGGCGACGGTGCGGCCCGACGCCCGTGATCGGTACATCCAGCCGTACCAGCTCGGTGATCAGGGAACTGCCGCTCGCACCGTCGAGCTGTACGAGCAGTCCGTCGTCCGTGCGTACGGCGGAGCCGATGCCCGCCAGCGCGGCGACCTTCCCGATGACGGGCTCGGACACCTGCTCGGCGGTGGTGATGAGCAGGGTGTCGCCGGAGCCGGTGATCTCGGCGACCGGGCCTGCCTGGATGAGCTGCCCGCGGTGCATGACCACGAGATGAGTACAGGACTGTTCGACCTCGGAGAGGAGATGGCTGGAGACGATGACCGTTCTGCCGTCGGCCGCGTATCGGATCATCACATCCCGCATCTCGCGGATCTGCGGCGGGTCGAGACCGTTGGTCGGTTCGTCAAGGATCAGCAGATCCGGCATACCGAGCATGGCCTGTGCGATGGCGAGCCGCTGCCGCATGCCCTGGGAGTAGGTGCGTACAGCCCGAGCGAGAGCGTCCCCGAGCCCGGCGATCTCCAGGGCCTCCTCGATATGGGAGTCCCCGGCCGGGCGGCCGGTGGCCTGCCAGTACAGCTCCAGATTGTCGCGTCCCGAAAGATGCGGCAGGAAGCCCGCGCCTTCGACGAACGAGCCGACGCGGGAGAGCACGGGAGCACCCGGCCGGATGGCATGCCCGAAGACCCGGATCTCACCGGCGTCCGGGCTGATCAGTCCCATCAGCATGCGCAGAGTGGTGGTCTTGCCCGCGCCGTTCGGGCCGAGCAGACCGAGCACCTGTCCCTTCTCGACCCGGAGGGAGAGATCCCGTACCGCGTACCGGTCGGCGGACTTGGCGTACCGCTTGCTCAGATCGGTGATCTGCAAGGGCACCTCGGCGAGCGCGGGATCGGGCGCCGGGGCGTTGGTGCGGCGGCGCGCGGTGAGCAGCAGGGCGCCTGCGATCAGCGCGCCCGCCGCCGGCAGTCCCCAGACCCACCAGGGCAGCCCGGCGGAGCCGGTGGTGAGGGCGGGCACGGTGGGCACGGTCAGCGGACCGTCCAGGGCGACCCGATAGGTGGCCGGAGTGACCGGCGAGGCATAGCCGAGGTCGGTGGCGGCGAGGACGACCCGGAGCCGGTGGCCGGGCACGATCTGATGGTCGATGGCGGGCAGCGTCAGCTCGACGGTCCTGCCCTGGCGTGCGTCCTCCACGCGTACGGGCGCGACAAGCTGCGAGGGAAGCACCTGTGACCGGCCGTCGGGGCCGACGTCGTACACCTTGGCGAAGAGCACCGCGTCACCGCTGCTGGAGGCGACCGTGGCCCGGACCGTCGGTGAGCCGGTGATCCGCAGCGAGTGTGCCAGCGGCCGGGAGTCGAAGCCCGCGTACTGCCCGGGGAAGTCGCGGGAGAGCCCGACGCCGAGCGAGGAGAGCTGGGAGACTCCGCCGGTCAGTCCCGGTACGGCCGAGACTCCGGGCGGGCTGGCGCCGGCCGGGTTGGCGAACGTCTGGGTGCCTCCCGCGAGCGGCACGGTGGTGGAGCCGCTCTCCAGGCCCGGATAGCGATCGCTGCTCGCGCCACGGAGCTGGGTCTCGCCATCGGTGGAGTCGATGCCTCCGGTACGGCTGACCCGGAAGGCGGGTCCGGTGTCCGTGCCCTTCTCGTCCTTGAGATAGCGGTCGAACCAGGACGAGATCCGGCCCTGGAGCCGGTCGCTCTCCTGGTCACCGCCGTCGTGTCCGCCCGCCATCCAGTCGACGTCGACGGGCGCGCCGTTGGCGCTGATCGCCTTGGCCATGGCATCGGCCTGGCCAAGCGGGAAGAGGGAGTCGGTCTGGCCCTGCACGATCAGCGCGGGCACATCGATACGGTCACCGACGGCGGCCGGGCTGCGCTCCTCCAGCAGCTCACGGGCGGCGGTGTCCGGTGTGCCGGAGACTGCGACGCGTTCGTACATGGCGCAAAGCTGCTTCTCGAAGGTGGTGCAGCCGCCACCGGTGGAGAAGAAGATCCCGGCCCAGAGTTTCTTGAAGACACCGTCGGGGAAGAGCGCGTCGGCGAGGTTCCAGTAGGTGACCAGCGGCGCGATCGCATCGACGCGCCGGTCGTATCCGGCGGCGAGCAGGGACACGGCGCCTCCGTAGGAGGCACCGGTCACGCCCACCCTGGGATCGCCCTTGCCGTCGAGCCGGACCTCGGGCCGCTTCGCCAGCCAGTCGATCAGCCGGGAGACATCCTTGACCTCGTGGTCGGGGTCGTTGAGCCCGATCTCTCCGGTGGACTTCCCGAAGCCGCGCGCCGACCAGGTCAGCACCGCGTATCCGTCACGCGCGAGCTTCTGGGCCTGGGCCCGTACATCGTCCTTGCTGCCGCCGAAGCCGTGCCCGATCAGCACGGCGGGTCTGCGTCCGCCGTCGGTGGTGAAGTACGAGGTGTCGATCCGGGCGCCGGGCATGTTCAGCACCTGGTCCTGCTGATGGACGGCGGGCGGCCCGTCCGAGGCGACGGCGGTCCAGGTACCGGCTCCGACGAGCACGGCGAAAGCGGCCACGCCCACGAGCCAGCGCGGGCGCGGCCGGGACCGGCGGGGGGTTCGGGTCTCCATGCTTGAACCCTAAACGGGCCCTGCAACCGATGCCGCTGCCACCGGTCGGAACTCGGTGGCCTCCTCGGGTAGTACGAGGTGAAGGCCACCTACACCAGACGCGGTACACAGGCAGGTCTCAGGCGGCGCTCAGGTGGGCGAGGAGCTCTTCGCCGGCCGGATAGCCGGTCTCGGCGGGAAGCAGCTTCTCGGCGGTGGACCGGTCGCCCTCGCGCACCAGGGCATGGATCCGGTGCGCGAGCGAGGTCACATCCGTGACGGAGACGATCCACCCGTCCGCGTACCGCCGCGCGGCCTCGCCGGACAGACCGAGCTGAAGCGAGCGGTACGGCAGCGGACCAAGGTGCAGATCCCGCTCCGGATCCCACTGCACCCGGGCGGGAGCCGTCCTCAGCTCCCGCTTCCAGGCCGCCTGGTCGGGATGCACGGCACGGTCGTAATGCGACAGACAGGCGTTCCGCAGCGCCCACTCGAAGCCGTCCCGGGAGATCTCCACGGCGAGTACGGTCTCCTGGCCCTCCTTGGTGCCCCAGCCGCAGCGGTACATCATCCACAGGAACGAAGGCTTGATCCATGTCATACGGTCCCGCTTCCAGGCGGCGGGGAACCGGCCGTCACGGGCCGTCGGCAGGCCGATGGCCGGCGAATACGCCTGGTAGACGGTGATCGTGGCCGCCGTGTGCAGCGCGCGGATCCGGTACTTCGGTTCTGGCATGGGACCAGCGTGCTGCGCCGCTCCGGGACCGGGCCACCTATTTACAGTACGGGCCCACGGGCGCGGGCTAATAGCCGGGCTCGGTCAGGTGAGGACGATCTCCGGGTGGTACATGTCCAGCCAGAGCGCCATGTCCAGCGTGCGTTCCAGGCCTCGGCGGGAGGCCATGGTGGTCTGCGGGGTCTGCCGTTCCGCCAGGTGGCGGACGCGGTCGGGGTCGAGCACCTCGAAGACCGGGTGGGACGGGTCGGCGAGCAGATCCTTGATCTGCTGTTGCAGGGCGATCGCGTACTTGGGGTCCTGTGTGGAGGGGTAGGGGCTCTTGACCCGGTCGTAGACCGACTTGGGCAGCAGATCTGCCGTCGCCTCCCGCAGCAGGCTCTTCTCCCGGCCGTCGAAGGACTTCATCGACCACGGGGCGTTGTACACGTACTCGACCAGCCGGTGGTCGCAGTACGGCACCCTGACCTCCAGCCCGACCGCCATGCTCGTACGGTCCTTGCGGTCGAGCAGCAACCGGACGAAGCGCGTCAGATGGAGCGCGCAGATCTTCCGCATCCGGTACTCGAAGTCGCTCTCGCCGTCCAGGCGTTCGACTTCGGCAATGGCGGCAGCGTAGTTGTCCTGGAGGTATCCCCGCATGTCCAGGGCCTTGTTCACCTGGGGCCGCAGTACATCGGCGTCGTCCCCGATGTACTGCTCGGAGCGCACCAGCCATGGGAACGTCTCGGCCCGTCTGGCCTCCTCGTCGAAGAACTGGAGATAGCCGCCGAAGACCTCGTCCGCCGATTCGCCGGAGAGCGCGACCGTCGAGCGCTCCCGGACCGCCCTGAAGAGCAGATAGAGCGAGGAGTCCATGTCACCGAGCCCCATGGGAATGTCACGGGCCCTGATCACCCTGGCCCGTACCTCGGGATCGGCCAGATCGTTCGAGTCGAGCACGATGTCCTGGTGATCCGTGCCCGAGGCGTGCGCGACATCATGGACGAAGGGCGTGTCCGGCGTGGTACGGAGTTCATCGGCGACGAAGTGCTCGGTCCTCCCGACGAAGTCGACGGCGAAGCTGCGGACCTTCTCACCGGTCTCGGCGAGCTGCCGGGCGGCCAGCGCCGTCATCGCGGACGAGTCCAGTCCGCCGGACAGCAGGGTGCAGCGCGGTACGTCGGAGACGAGCTGGCGGCGCACGATGTCGTCGAGGAGCGTGCGTACCCGCGCCACGGTGGCGTCGCGGTCGTCGGTGTGCGGCCTGGTCTCCAGCGACCAGTAGACATGGCGGCGCGGTCCGTTGTGGTCGACGGTCACAACGGTGCCTGGCTCGACCTCGCGCATACCGTCCCAGATCGCATGGCCGGGCGTTTTCACAAAGCCGAACAGCTCGCGCAGCCCGTCGAGGTCGACCCGGGCGCGGGCGAGCGGATTGGCGAGGATCGCCTTCGGCTCGGAGCCGAACAGCACTCCTCCGGGGATCGGATAGTAGTAGAAGGGCTTGATGCCCATCCGGTCGCGGATCATCACAAGCTTCTGATACCTGCCGTCCCAGACGGCGAAGGCGTACATCCCGTTGAGGCGTTCGGCCATCGCCTCGCCCCATTCCAGATAGCCGTGCAGAACGACCTCGGTGTCGGAGTCGGTGGTGAACCGATGACCGCGTCCGGTCAGCTCTGCGCGCAGCTCGGTAAAGTTGTAGGTCTCGCCCGAGTAGACGAGCGCGAGCGTGCCCTGCGGTGTCACAAGGGTCATCGGCTGCCGCCCTCCCGGCAGGTCGATGATCGCCAGTCGCCGGTGTCCGAGGGCGGCGGGACCGCTGATCCAGGTGCCGCCGGCGTCGGGGCCCCGGCAGGACATAGTCTCCGTCATCGCATCCAGCGTTTCGGATGCGTCGAGCAGTACGCGGTCGAAGGAGACCCAACCGGTGATGCCACACATGTGTGTCCTCCTGCTTCCGGTCGCCGGATCAGTTGTATCCAGCATCTAACTATCGAGCGTCAGTCATTCGAGTGCGCTCGGTCAACGCGGCCGTGACGGCACCGGTCACGGGACACGGCGATCTCGACCGGCCTTCGCAGGGAGGTGGAACGGCGTCGCCGCGCGGTCTTCAGGGCGCGGCAAGGCCTTTGAGGTGGCCAGGAGACGGCATGGAGGCGGGCTTGGGCCCATAGGCAAAAACTTCACCAATTACCCCGAATGGCCCTATCGAGCGGCGGCCCGCCCGCTCGGGACCCGGCCCGGTCCCACACGACACGACCGCCTCACGAGCGGCGGCCCGTACGGACATCGCTGTCCGTACGGGCCGCCGCTCACGCGCTCGGGTCCATACGCGGGCCCGGTCCCAGCTCTCGGCTCAGTGGTTGCGCGGGAATCCCAGGTCCACGCCCGCCGGGGCCTCCGCCGGGTCGGGCCAGCGGGTGGTGACCACCTTGCCGCGTGTGTAGAAGTGCACGCCGTCGTTGCCGTAGATGTGATGGTCGCCGAAGAGCGAGTCCTTCCAGCCGCCGAAGGAGTGGTAGCCGACGGGCACCGGGATCGGCACATTCACTCCGACCATGCCGGCCTCGATCTCCAGCTGGAAGCGGCGGGCCGCGCCTCCGTCACGGGTGAAGATCGCCGTACCGTTGCCGAACGGCGAGGCGTTGATCAGCTTCACGCCCTCCTCGTATGTCTCCGTGCGCAGCACACAGAGCACCGGGCCGAAGATCTCGTCGCGGTAGGCGTCGGAGTCGGTGGAGACCCGGTCGAGCAGGGACAGCCCGATCCAGTGGCCGTCCTCGAAGCCGTCGACCGTGTAGCCCGTGCCGTCCAGGACGACATCGGCGCCCTGGGCCGCCGCTCCCGTGACATACGAGGCGACCTTGTCACGGTGCGCCTTGGTGATCAGCGGGCCCATCTCGGACATCGGGTCGTTGCCGGGACCGATCTTGATCTTCTCGGCGCGCTCACGGATCTTGGCGACCAGTTCATCACCGATCGCGCCCACCGCGACAACCGCCGAGATCGCCATACAGCGCTCGCCGGCCGAGCCGTACGCCGCGGAGACGGCCGCGTCCGCGGCGGCGTCCAGATCGGCGTCGGGCAGGACGAGCATATGGTTCTTGGCGCCGCCGAGGGCCTGCACGCGCTTGCCGTTGGCGGAGGCCGTCGTATGGATATAGCGGGCGATCGGCGTGGAACCGACGAAGGAGACCGCCGCCACATCCGGGTGTGCGAGCAGGGAGTCCACCGCGATCTTGTCGCCGTGCACGACATTCAGCACGCCGTCGGGCAGCCCTGCCTCCGCGGCCAGCTCGGCCAGCAGATTCGCGGCCGACGGGTCCTTCTCGCTGGGCTTCAGTACGAAGGTGTTCCCGCACGCGATCGCCAGCGGGAACATCCACATCGGCACCATCGCGGGAAAGTTGAAGGGCGTGATGCCCGCGACCACGCCCACCGGCTGGCGGATCGCCGCCACATCGACCCGGTTGGAGACCTGTGTGGACAGCTCTCCCTTGAGCTGGGTGGTGATCCCGCAGGCCAGCTCGACGATCTCCAGACCACGCGCGACCTCGCCGAGGGCGTCCGAGTGGACCTTGCCGTGCTCGGCGGTGATCAGCGCGGCGATGTCATCACGGTGTGCGTCGAGCAGCGCGCGGTAGCGGAAGAGGATGCCCGTGCGCTGGGCCAGGGATGAGGTGCCCCAGGTGGCGTACGCGGCCTTCGCGGCGGCGACGGCGCCGTCCACCTCCTCGGCGGAGGCCAGTGCGACCTGAGTGGTGACGGCGCCGGTCGCCGGGTCGGTCACCGGGCCCCAGTTGCCCGACGCGCCCTCGACGGTCTTGCCACCGATCCAGTGGTTGACGGTCTTCATTGCGTGCTCCTTCACAGATGACGGCGCCGGGCGGCAACGTGCCGGTCGTACTCCTCGCGGGCCTTGACCGCGGGCGTACGGGTCGCTGTCTCGGCCACGGGAACATCCCACCACGCCTGGGCCGGGGGCACGCCGGACATAGTGTCTGCCGTTTCGGTCTCCACGTAGACACATGTGGGGACGTCGGCCGCGCGTGTCTCCGCCAGGGCTTCGCGCAGGTCACGGATGGTCTTGGCGCGGATCACCCGCATTCCGAGCGAGGCCGCGTTGGCCGCGAGATCGACGGGCAGCGGATCACCGGTGTACGTGCCGTCGGGCGCCCGGAAGCGGTAGGCCGTACCGAATCCCTCGGCGCCGACCGACGCGGAGAGCCCTCCGATGGAGGCATACCCGTGGTTCTGGAGGATGACCACCTTGAGAGGCAGCCGTTCCTGGACACCGGTGACGATTTCGGTGGGGTTCATCAGATACGTACCGTCCCCGACCAGGGCCCAGACGGGCCTGCCCGGGTCCGCGAGCAGCACACCGAGGGCGGCCGGGATCTCGTAGCCCATACAGGAGTAGCCGTACTCGACGTGGTACTGGTCGTGCGAGCGGGCCCGCCAGAGCTTGTGGAGATCGCCGGGCAGCGAGCCCGCCGCGTTGATGAGAATGTCCTCGCCGGTGACAAGTGCGTCGAGCACGCCGAGGACCTGGGCCTGGGTGGGCCGGGCCAGCTCCTCGTCGGCGGCGAACGCGGCGTCGACGCGATACTCCCAGCGCTCCTTGTCCTCGCCGTACTCGGCCGCGTACGAGGGCGCGACCCGGTGGCCGCCGGCCTCGGTGAGTGCGGCGGTCAGTCCTTCCAGGGCGGTACGGGCGTCCGCCACCAGCGGATGGGCCGCGAGCTTATGGGCGTCAAAGCCGGTGACATTCACATTGAGGAAGCGGACGGCCGGGTTCGCGAAGAGCGTGGCGGACGCGGTGGAGAAGTCCGACCAGCGGGTGCCGACACCGATGACCAGATCCGCCGTCCTGGCCAGTTCATCGGCGGTGGCGGTGCCGGTGTGACCGATCCCGCCGACATCGCAGGGATGGTCATGAGGCAGCGAGCCCTTGCCCGCCTGGGTGGAGGCGACCGGGATGCCGGTGGCGTCGGCGAACGCCGCGAGCGCCTCCTCCGCCGCGCTGTAGTGGACTCCGCCGCCCGCGACCAGCAGAGGACGGGCGGCTGCCCGTACCAGCCGCACCGCATCGGCGAGTTCATCCGGGTCGGGCGCCTGACGGCGGACCCGCCAGACACGCTCGGCGAAGAACTCCTCCGGCCAGTCGAACGCCTCCGCCTGCACATCCTGCGGCAGCGCGAGGGTGACGGCCCCGGTCTGCGCGGGATCGCTGAGCACGCGCATCGCGGCGAGCGCGGCCGGGATCAGCGCCTCGGGACGGGTGACACGGTCGAAGTACGCCGAGACCGGGCGTAGGGCGTCATTGACCGAGACATCGCCCGCTGAGGGGACTTCGAGCTGCTGGAGAACGGGATCGGCGGGACGGGTGGCGAAGGTGTCACCGGGGAGCAGCAGCACAGGGAGGCGGTTGATGGTGGCGAGTGCCGCACCGGTGACGAGGTTGGTGGCGCCGGGGCCGATGGAGGTGGTCACGGCATGGGCGGAGAGGCGGTTGCTCTGACGGGCGTAGCCGACGGCGGCGTGGACCATGGCCTGTTCGTTCCGTCCCTGCAAGTACCTCATCTCGTTCGTGGACTCGACAAGGGCCTGGCCGATACCCGCCACGTTGCCATGCCCGAAGATGCCCCAGACGGCGTTCACCAGCCGCTTTCTACGGCCGTCCCGTTCGGTGTACTGCCGGGACAGGAAGGTGATCAGCGCCTGGGCGACGGTGAGACGGCGTGTGCTCATCGGGGGCCCTCCTCGGCTCCGTGAAGCGGCGGTTCGACGTCTTGGCGCGGCGGTTCGGCTCCGTACAGCGGCAGCCGCGGGTCGACGGTCTGCTCCGGCCAGCTGTTTCTGATCCAGCCGTGGTCGGGGTGGTCCCGGATCAGCCACTCCCTGGACTCGCCCGGCCCCGCCATCACATTGAGGTAGTACATGTCGCGTCCCGGCGCGGCGATGGACGGCCCGTGCCAGCCGTCCGGGATGAGGACGGTGTCGCCCGTACGGACCTCGGCGAGAACATCCGTACCGCCGGGCCGCGAGGGCGAGACCCGGTGGTAGCCGAGACCGCCGCCGTCGATCTCGAAATAGTAGATCTCCTCCAGCTCGGACTCGATGCCCGGGAGGTGCTCGTCGTGTTTGTGCGGTGGGTACGACGACCAGTTGCCGCCGGGAGTGAGCACCTCGACCGCGATCAGACGGTCGCAGTCGAATACACCGGCGGCGGCGAAGTTGTTGACCTGGCGCGAGCAGCTGCCCGCGCCGCGCAGCTCGACCGGAACCTCCGGCGCGGGACCGTAGCGAGCGGGGAGTCGTCGCTCGCACCTCGCTCCTGCCAGGGCGAAGCGGCCTCCCGCACCGGAGGCGATCTGTGCGTGGGCGTCGCGCGGAACGTACGCGAAGTCCGTGACTCCGCTGAACACGCTTTCCCTGCCCAGCAGTTCAAAGAACTCGCCCTGCGTGTGCACCGTACAACCGCCGGTGAGCGGAAGCACGATCCACTCGCTGTCCCCGGTGGCCAGGGAGTGGGTGCCACCGGGCGGGAGTTCCAGGACGCGGAGACTGCTGTGGGACCAGCCGGCCCGCTCGGGATCGATGTCGAGGGTGTACGGGCCCATCGCGGCGCTGCCCGCGGGGACATACCGCTCCGGCTCTTGGTGGTCGGTCGTCATGATGTCTCCGTACCCCCTAGAGCAGCCCCACGGCGGTGTCGACGGCTCCCGCTACATCACCGTCGACCGGATAGAGCAGCGAGCGGCCCACGACAAGGCCCTGGACCGTGGGCAGCCGCAGCGCCCTGCGCCATTTCTCGTACGCGCCCTCCTGGTCGCCTCCGATGTCGCCGCCCAGCAGGACAGCGGGGAGTGTCGAGGTCTCCATCACCCGGGCCATATCGTCGGGGTCTTGGGTAACGGGAACCTTCAACCAGGTGTACGCGGAGGTACCTGCCAGCCCCGATGCGATGGCGATCGAGCGTGTCACGGCCTCCGCGCCCAGATCCGTACGGAGCCGTCCCTCGACGCGCCGGCAGATGAACGGCTCCACGAAGACCGGCAGCCTGCGCTCGGCCATGGCGTCTATGGCGCGGGCGGCGGAGTACATGGTGTCCAGGGAGCCCGGGTCCTCGTAGTCGATACGGAGCAGCAGCTTGCCCGCGTCGAAGCCGAGCCTGGCGAGGTCCTCGGGACGGTGTCCGGTGAAGCGGTCGTCGAGTTCGAAGGCGGCGCCGGCGAGGCCGCCGCGGTTCATCGAGCCGACGACCACCCGGTCCTCCAGGGCACCGAGCAGGAGCAGGTCGTCAAGGATGTCGGCGCTGGCGAGCACACCATCGACGCCCGGGCGCGACAGGGCCAGACAGAGCCGTTCCAGCAGATCGAGCCGGCCGGCCATGGCGAGACGGCGGTCCCCGACGGCGAGTGCGCCACGGGCCGGATGGTCCGCGGCGATGATCATCAGCCGGCCGGTGGAGTGGCCGCCGGTGCGCAGCAGAGGGCGGCGGACGCGGCGGGCCGCGGCCTCGGCGACGGCCTCGGGATGGTGCGTACGCAGCCGGACCAGCTCCGACACATCGACGCCGGTCATGAGGGAGCTCCCGGGGTCGCTGTGGTGGACGGCGCGGCGGACGGGCCTGCGGACGGCCCGGTGTCCGGCGGCGGAGCCACGGCCGGGTCCTGCGCCGGGACCGGGCCGCCCGCGAGCACCTGGGCGACCTCACGCTCGTACGGCATCGCGGACGAACAGGCGAGCCGGGCCGCGACGATGGCACCCGCCGCGTTGGCGTACCTCATGACACGCTCCAACTCCCAGCCCGCGAGCAGTCCATGGCAGAGGGCGCCGCCGAACGCGTCCCCGGCACCGAGGCCGTTGACGACCTCCACCGGGACGGGCGGCACCTCGGCCCGGGTGCCGTCGCGATGGACGGCGAGCACGCCCTTGGGTCCCTGTTTGACGACGGCCAGCTCGGGCCCGGCCGCGAGCAGTGCCCGCGCGGCGGCCTCCGGATCGCGCTCCCCGACGGCCACCTCGCACTCGTCCAGATTGCCGACGGCGACCGTGGCGGACCGCAGGGCCCTGGTGTACAGCTCACGTGGCGACTCTGCTGGATCGGCCGGTTCTGTGCCGCCGGACCGGTCTTCGGCGTCCGTCGGCCAGAACATCGGCCGCCAGTCGAGGTCGAAGACGGTGATACCGGATCCGGCGCGTGACTCCAGCGCGGTGAGCGTCGCCGTACGGCTGGGCTCCGCGCACAGTCCGGTGCCGGTCATCCAGAAGATCCTGGCCGCGCCGATCGCGTCCAGATCCAGTTCATGCGGGTGGATCTCCAGATCGGGCGCCTTGGGCAGCCGGTAGAAGTAGAGCGGGAAGTCGTCCGGCGGAAAGACCTCGCAGAAGGTGACCGGGGTCGGATAGCGGTCGACCGCCGTCACCCAGCGGTCGTCGACCTCGAACTCCCTCAGCGCCTGGTGGAGATAGTCCCCGAAGGCATCCCGTCCGGTGCGGGTGATGACGGCGGCGCGCCGGCCGAGACGGGCCGAGGCGACCGCGACATTCGTCGCGGAGCCGCCGAGAAACTTCCCGAAGGTCTCCACCTGGGCCAGCGGGACCCCGGTCCGCAGCGGATAGAGGTCGACGCCGATCCGGCCCATGGTGATCACGTCGTACGGCGCGGTCATACGCGGTCCCTTCGGTTCGGCGGCCATGACCGGGTCTGCGGGCGTCTGCGGCCCACCCCAGGTCTAATGCTCCGCTCGGAACCTGTCAACGTTTTGTCCTTACATTCGGACGAAGCCTTGACACTCTTTCGGCACGGCCGGAAAGCTGACCGGTATGACCTCTTCCGTGCCCACGCTGAACCGCATCCGGGTCGGGTCGGCCCCCGACTCCTGGGGCGTGTGGTTTCCCGATGATCCATGGCAGGTTCCCTGGCGGCGCTTCCTCGACGAGGTCGCCGAGGCGGGCTACGAGTGGATCGAGCTCGGCCCTTACGGCTATCTCCCGACCGATCCCGCCCAACTGGCCGAGGAGACCGCCCGGCGCGGACTGAAGGTCTCCGCCGGGACCGTCTTCACCGGGCTGCACCACGGGCCCGCCGTCTGGGAGCAGACCTGGGCGCATGTCGCGGACATCGCCGCGCTCACCCGGGCGATGGGCGCGGACCATCTGGTCGTCATTCCCTCCTTCTGGCGCGACGACAAGACCGGCGAGGTGCTGGAGGACCGCACCCTCACCGCCGCACAGTGGCGCGATCTGACCACCCAGACCGAGCGCCTGGGCCGGGAGGTCCGTGAGCGGTACGGACTGCGCATCGTCGTCCATCCGCACGCCGACACCCATGTCGACAGCGAGGAGAACGTCAGCCGTTTCCTCGACGCCACCGATCCCGAACTGGTCTCCCTCTGTCTGGACACCGGGCACTACGCCTACTGCGGCGGCGACAGCGTCAAGCTGATCGAGACCTACGGTGAGCGGATCGGCTATCTCCATCTCAAGCAGGTGGATCCGGAGATCCTCGCCGAAGTCGTGGCGAACAAGGTGCCGTTCGGGCCGGCCGTCGGACGCGGCGTGATGTGCGAACCACCGGGCGGAGTGCCCGCGCTGGAGCCGGTCCTGACGGCGGCACAGCGGCTGGATGTCGATCTCTTCGCCATCGTCGAACAGGACATGTATCCATGTCCGCCCGACAAGCCGCTCCCGATCGCCACCCGCACACGCCGCTTCCTGCGAAGCTGCGGCGCCTGACCACCACCGTCCCGGGCCCGCGCCCGACACACATGTGTCGCATGTGCCATATCTGTCACAGAGATCCCATTAACGTCACGCATATCTCCATTACGCGGGTCTTCCGTCACAGGGAAGCGACAATTCCGCTTTCTCCATCACTCTGTGTCGCTCACTGGGCACAGGCTGGGTGATCGCCAGCGTCTCAGCCGCAGCTCCCCCGACGGTCGACAGACCTTCCTGCGGCGGGCGCAGGGAGGTGCCACAGATGACGGACAGAAGGCTCTGGTCCTACAAGGAGATCGCGGCGCATATCCGGGTACAACCGGACACCGTCCGCTCCTATCGCAAGCATGGACTGCTTCCGCCGCCCGACCATGTGGAGAACGGCAAGCCCTACTGGTACGCGGACACCGTCCGTGCCTGGGTGGCCAACCGCCCCGGCAACAGAGGCAGCAGAGGCTGACCGCAGCGGCGCACACCGTGAGTTGAGAAGGGGCCTGGCGGGAGGTCCCGTACCGATTGTCGGTACGGGACCTCCCCCTGCGCTTCCCCCCGCTCACTCCCCCGTTCCCCCGTCGTGACCAATGCTCAGACGCCCGCCGTGTCCCGGTCCCGGTCCTCGTCGCGGTCCTCACCCTTGGCAGAGAGCTTCGGGCCCGCCTCGGCCACCGGTATGGACTCGCCCTCGCTCAGGCCGAACCGGGTATGGAAGCGGCGCAGCGGTCCCGGTGCCCACCAGGTCGCCTTCCCCGTCAGCTTCATCACCGCGGGAACCAGCAGACTGCGCACCACCATCGCGTCCATGATCACCGCGAGCGCGATCCCGAGCCCCAGCATCTTCGTATTGGTCACCCGTGAGGTACCGATGGCCACCATGACCAGCGCGAGAATCACAGCCGCCGCGGTGATCAGCCCTCCTGTGCGCCGGAGTCCGAAGGCCACCGCCTGCTCATGGTTCCCGCTGCTGTCGTACTCCTCCTTGATCCGGGAGAGCAGAAAGACTCCGTAGTCCATGGAGAGTCCGAAGGCGACACAGAACATCAGCACCGGCAGAGTCGTCTCTATGTCTCCGGTGGAGGTGAAGGCGAGCAGTCCGGACAGATGGCCGTCCTGGAAGACCCAGACCACCGCGCCGAACATCGCCGTCAGACTCAGCGCGTTGAGCACGACCGCCTGGATCGGTATCAGCACACTGCCGGTGAGCAGGAAGACCAGCAACAGCGTCACCACGACGATGATGCCCGCCGCCCAGGGCAGCCGGTCCGCGATCGCGTCCTTGGAGTCGACCAGCACGGCTGCGGCGCCGGTCACCGAGGTGTCGAACGGAGCCTGTTCGGCACGGATCTCCCGGACAAGCTGCTGAGATTTCTCACCCACCGCCTCGCCCTTCGGCAGGACCGTGAAGTACCCGTGCTCGCCGGCCATGACGGGACCGTCGATCCTCGCCACCTCCGGGAGGGCAGCAATCCGGCTGCGGTAGTCGGCGAACTCGGCGGGTGTGGAGGCGCCCTCGGTAAGAATCTCCAAGCCGCCGCTGGGGCTGCCCGGGAAGCCGTCCCGTATCTTCTCCTGGACCACTCGGGACTCGGCGCCCGACGGAAGCTGGCGGTGGTCGGCCGTGCCGAACTTGGCTCCCAGGAAGGGCAGTCCGAGCAGCACGAGCCCGGCCGCCGTGGCGACCGCGAACACCGGCGCCCGGCGCATCACCAGCGCCGCCGTCCACGCCCATCCGGCTCCCTGCGCCCGCTCGGACGTACGCCCGCGACGCCGCAGCAGCCGCCGCAGGTCCAGGGCGTTGACCCGGTGGCCCAGCAGCATCAGCGCGGCCGGCAGCAGTATCAGCGCCGCCGCCGCGGCCAGCACCACCACCGCGATCCCGGCATAGGCGAAGGAACGCAGGAAGTACTGCGGGAAGACCAGCATCGCGGCCAGCGACACCGCCACGGTCAGCGCCGAGAACAGCACCGTGCGCCCGGCGGTGCGCAGTGTGGTGCCCACCGCGGCACGGACCTCGGCCCCTTCGGCCAGCTCCTCGCGGAATCGGCGCACGATGAACAGCGCGTAGTCAATGGCCAGTCCGAGTCCGAGAGCCGTGGTGAGATTCTGCGCGAAGACCGAGACATCGGTGAGCTCGGTGATGCCGCGCAGCACCGCGTTCGTCCCCAGGATGGCGACAATGCCGAGCCCCAGCGGCAGCAGGGCGGCGACCGCACTGCCGAACACCATCACCAACAGCACCAGCGTCACCGGCAGGGCGATCAGCTCGGCCCGCAGCAGATCCTCCTGGATGATGGTCTGCATCTCGTGCCGCACGGCGACCGGGCCGCCGACCGAGACCTCCAACGATCCCCGCTCGCCGCGGAATTCGGGCGCTATCCGGTCCAGCACCGCGGCGGCCGTCTTCTCGTCACCCTCGATCCGGGCCGCGATCAGCGCTTCCCGCCCGTCCTCGGCGCGCAGCGCGGGCGCCTTGGTCCGCCAGTAGGAGCCGATCCCGGTGATGCCTTCCTCGGCCGCCAGCCGGTCGGTGAGGCGCTCGGCCTCGGCGGCCACGGCGGGATCGTCCACACTCCGGCTCCCGCTGTCTACAAGCAGCAGGAGATTCGGCTCGGAGGCGGGGAACTCCCGCTCCAGCGCCTTGGTCGCATAGGTCGACTCGGCGTCCGGGTCCTCCCAGCCTCCACTGCCCATCCGGTCGGCGACTCCGCTCCCCGCGAAGACCGCCAGGGCCGTGATCACCAGCGCGACCAGCAGAGAGAGCCTGGGCCGCGCGGTGACGAACCGGGTCCAGCCCCCGGGACGCGGGCCGGTATTGACTTCGGACATGGTGCGGTGTCCCCTTCACCGTGACCCATGGCATGGGTCAGCCGTTGCCATAGAATGACAAATACGAGTCGTCGCTCGCATTTCTCAATTTTGCGAGCCATCGCTCGTGTTTGTCAACCGATCCAGGAAAGCCGGGGATTCATATGCCGGAGCCGAAGAGCGACGCCACGGAAACGGGGAAGCCACGTCGGCGCCAGGCCCGCGGCGAGCGCCGTATCGCCCAGCTCCTCGAAGCGGCGGCCCAGGTCTTCTGCACCACCGGCTACACCGCGGCGAGCACCAACTCCATCGCCCGGGAGGCCGGTGTCTCCCCCGGCACGCTGTACCAGTTCTTCCCCAACAAGGAAGCCATCGCCATCGAGCTGGGCGACCAGCTCCTGGCTCGCTGGCGCGCGACCTACGGACAGGCGTTCCTCCCCGCCCATCTCGAACTCCCCCTGGACCAGCTCCTGGACGCCGTCCTCGATCCGCTGATCCAGTTCAACTACGAGAACCCGGCCTTCGCCGTCTTCATGCACGGCTCCGACATCCCCGGCCGTGTCACCCAGGAACACGAAGCCCTCCACTCCTCGATGCTCGCCCGGGTCGAAGGGATCCTCGGCGGCTATCTGCCCGAGGCGCCGGAGGCCGAGATCACCCGCGTCGCACAGACGACCTTCACCGTCTTCAAGGCCGGCCTGGACCTGATCCTCGCCACGGAGGAGCCGGACCAGCGAGACGCGTACATCGCCGAGATCAAGACGGTCCTCTTCCGCTATCTGCATCCGCTCGTCGGAGATCTCTGACGGGACAGCGGAACCGGACACCGGCCCAGGAGTTCATCTTCATACCCCCTAGGGGTATTATCGGCGGGACAACCGCCCCTATCCCCGACGAGGAGAACGCCATGACCACCGAGACCAAGGCCGAGACCACCGGAACCTCGGACTCCTGCTGCTCACCCACCGGCTCCTGCCACAGCGACGCGACCGAAGGACAGACGGGCCGGATCACGACCGTCTACCAGGTCACGGGCATGACCTGTGGCCACTGCGAGGGCGCCGTCGCCGGCGAGATCTCCGGGATCGACGGCGTCGTCTCCGTGCAGGCCGTGGCCGCCACCGGACAGGTGACCGTCACCTCCCGGACCCCGCTGGACGAGGACGCCGTACGCGCCGCCGTCGACGAGGCCGGGTACGAACTGGCCGGTCAGGCCTGACCTCGGGCACCCTGAACGCACAACGCCCCCACGGCCCGGGTGGTTACGAAATCTTTGCGCTCGCGGCCCTTCACATGAACCACAACTCCTTCACAAAGAGATCTAGATCACATAGATTGAAGGGTAACCATCCGGGGGGCTCGCGAGTCTAAGAGGACAATGCCAGAGAACGTCTTGGGGGACGTTCGAAGGGATGTCATGAGATGTCTTGGGGGACATCTCGGACAAGCGAATTGACCGGGGCACGTGCACTGGGGAGCTTTGAGCGGCCCTCCCGTACGTACCCCGGTCAGACCGCGCGAGTAAGCCGCTGCTGGTTACGGCAGACGCCCGGCCGGATCCCGTGGGGGGAATCCGCTCCGGGGATATGGAAAGCGCCCCGCTCGCCGACCCGTGGGGGGATCGGCGGCGGGGCGCTTTTCGCTACGGCGGGTGCCGTACGGCGCGGGAGCGCCGCGTCAGCGGGCCTCGACCGGGACGAAGTCGCGCAGGACCTCGCCGGTGTAGATCTGGCGCGGGCGGCCGATACGGGAGCCCGGCTCCTTGATCATCTCGTGCCACTGGGCGATCCAGCCGGGCAGCCGGCCGAGCGCGAACAGCACGGTGAACATCTCGGTCGGGAAGCCCATGGCCCGGTAGATCAGACCGGTGTAGAAGTCCACGTTCGGGTAGAGCTTGCGCGAGACGAAGTAGTCGTCGGCGAGAGCGTGCTCTTCGAGCTTGAGCGCGATGTCGAGCAGCTCGTCGGACTTGCCGAGCGCCGAGAGGACATCGTGCGCCGCCGCCTTGATGATCTTCGCCCTGGGGTCGAAGTTCTTGTAGACGCGGTGCCCGAAGCCCATGAGCTTCACGCCGTCTTCCTTGTTCTTCACCTTGCGGATGAAGCTGTCGACATCGCCGCCGGCGGCCTGGATGCCTTCGAGCATCTCCAGCACCGACTGGTTGGCGCCACCGTGCAGCGGGCCCCACAGGGCGCTGATGCCGGCGGAGATCGAGGCGAACATGTTCGCCTGCGAGGAGCCGACGAGACGCACGGTGGACGTCGAACAGTTCTGCTCGTGGTCCGCGTGCAGGATCAGCAGCTTGTCGAGCGCGGAGACCACGACCGGGTCCGGCACATACTCCTGCGCCGGGACCGAGAAGGTCATCCGCAGGAAGTTCTCGACGTACCCGAGGTCGTTGCGCGGGTAGACGAAGGGATGGCCGATCGACTTCTTGTACGCGTACGCGGCGATGGTCGGCAGCTTGGCGAGCAGCCGGATCGTGGAGAGATGGCGCTGCTTGTCGTCGAACGGGTTGTGGCTGTCCTGGTAGAACGTGGACAGCGCGCTGACCACGGAGGACAGCATCGCCATCGGGTGGGCGTCGCGCGGGAATCCGTCGTAGAAGCGCTTGACGTCCTCGTGCAGCAGCGTGTGCTGGGTGACCTCGTTCTTGAACGAGGCCAGCTCGTCGACCGTCGGCAGTTCGCCGTTGATCAGCAGATACGCCACCTCGACAAAGCTGGACCGCTCGGCGAGCTGCTCGATGGGATAGCCGCGGTAGCGCAGGATGCCCTGTTCGCCGTCGAGGTAGGTAATGGCGGACTTGTAGGCCGCGGTATTGCCGTAGCCGCTGTCCAGAGTCACCAGACCGGTCTGGGACCGGAGCTTCCCGATGTCGAAGCCCTCATCGCCGACCGTGCTGTTGATCACCGGGTAGGTGTACTCGCCGTCGCCGTACCGCAGTACTACCGCGTTGTCGCGTTTCTCGCTCACGTCATCCCTCACCGACGTAGTGCCTCTTCTTCGAGGTGCCCTGACTGTCTCTACCATCCCCCATTTGGCTCAGGAGAGTGCACTCGGGGTCGGCCATTCGGCCTTTTGGCGGCACTCAGTGCCGCCAACCTCCTCATCCTGCCCCCTTCGCCCCGGTTGCGAAAGTCCCTGCCGGCCGCGGGCCGCCCGCCAGCCGGTGGTCCAGCGCTGTGAAGCGTCTGCCCGCCGAAACCGTCCGCACCGCCTGTCCTATGGCCTTGCGGGAGCCGACCAGCACCACCAGCTTCTTGGCGCGGGTGACCGCCGTGTAGAGCAGGTTGCGCTGGAGCATCATCCAGGCACCGGTGGTGACCGGGATGACCACGGCCGGATACTCGCTGCCCTGGGAGCGGTGGATGGTCACGGCGTACGCGTGTGCCAGCTCGTCCAGCTCGTCGAAGTCGTACGGCACCTCCTCGTCCTCGTCCGTCCGCACCGTCAGGCGCTGATCGTCCAGGCTGAGCGAGGTGACCACACCCACGGTGCCGTTGAAGACTCCGTTCTCCCCCTTCTCATAATTGTTGCGAATCTGGGTGACTTTGTCGCCGACACGGAAGACCCGGCCGCCGAGCCGCTTCTCGGGCAGATCGGGTCTGGCCGGCGTGATGGCCTGCTGAAGCAGACCGTTGAGCGCGCCCGCGCCGGCCGGGCCGCGGTGCATCGGTGCCAGGACCTGCACATCGCGCCGTGGATCCAGCCCGAACTTGGCGGGGATCCGGCGGGCGGCCACATCGACCGTGACCCGGCCCGCGTCCTCCGTCTCGTCCTCCACGAAGAGAAAGAAGTCCGTGAGGCCCTCGGTGAGAGGGTGCACTCCCGAGTTGATGCGGTGCGCGTTGGTGACCACACCGGACTGCTGGGCCTGCCGGAAGATCCTGGTCAGCCGGACGCGCGGCACCGGACCACCTTCGGCCAGCAGATCGCGCAGCACCTCGCCCGCCCCGACCGACGGAAGCTGGTCCACATCTCCCACCAGCAGCAGATGCGCGCCCGGCGCCACCGCCTTGACCAGCTTGTTGGCCAGCAGCAGATCGAGCATCGAGGCCTCGTCCACCACCACCAGATCCGCGTCCAGCGGCCGGTCCCGGTCGTACGCCGCGTCGCCGCCCGGCTTCAGCTCCAGCAGCCGGTGCACGGTGGACGCCTCGGCGCCGGTCAGCTCGGCGAGCCGCTTGGCCGCACGCCCGGTGGGCGCCGCCAGCACCACCTTGGCCTTCTTGGCCCGCGCCAGCTCGACGATCGAACGGACCGTGAACGACTTGCCGCAGCCGGGACCGCCGGTCAGGACGGCGACCTTCTCGGTGAGCGCGAGCCGGACCGCCTGCTGCTGCTCGGGAGCCAGCTCCGCGCCCGTACGGCCCGCCAGCCAGGTCAGTGCCTTCTCCCAGGCCACGTCCCGGAAGGCCGGCATCCGGTCCTCGCCGGTGCGCAGCAGCCGCAGCAACTGGGCGGAGAGGGACAGCTCGGCGCGGTGGAAAGGGACCAGATAGACCGCCGTGACCGGCTCGCCGCCGTCCGGGCCCGGCACCGTCTCCCGTACGACTCCTTCGTCCTCCCCGGCCAGCTCGGCGAGGCACTCGATGACCAGGCCCGTGTCGACCGCGAGCAGCTTCACGGCATCCAAGATGAGCTGCTCCTCGGGCAGGAAGCAGTGTCCCTGGTCGGTCGACTGGGACAGGGCGTACTGAAGGCCCGCCTTGACCCGCTCGGGGCTGTCGTGCGGTATGCCCACGGCCTGGGCGATCCGGTCGGCGGTCAGGAAGCCGATGCCCCAGACATCCGCCGCGAGGCGGTACGGCTCGTTCCTGACGACCGAGATGGAGGCGTCCCCGTACTTCTTGTAGATCCGCACGGCGATGGAGGTGGAGACGCCGACGCCCTGGAGGAAGACCATGACCTCCTTGATGGCCTTCTGCTCCTCCCAGGCCGCGGCGATGCGCTTGGTCCGCTTGGGACCGAGTCCTGGCACCTCGATGAGCCTCTTGGGCTCGTCCTCGATGATGTCGAGCGTGTCGAGGCCGAAGTGCTCGACTATCCGGTCGGCGAACACCGGGCCGATGCCCTTGATCAGACCGGAGCCCAGATAGCGGCGGATGCCCTGGATCGTGGCCGGGAGGATCGTTGTGTAGTTGTCCACCGTGAACTGCTTGCCGTACTGCGGGTGCGAAGCCCAGCGGCCCTCCATGCGCAGTGACTCGCCCGGCTGCGCGCCGAGCAGCGCACCGACCACGGTGAGCAGATCGCCGCCACGGCCTGTGTCGACCCGGGCGACCGTATAGCCGTTCTCCTCATTGGCGTAGGTGATCCGCTCGAGGACGGCTTCGAGCACTGCTGGATTGGACATGCCCCGACGCTACCGCCCGGCTCCGACAGCACGGCGCGCCTGTGGACAACTCCGGTCCCCCGACGACCGGGAGGACACCGTCCGCTCGTCAACTCCCTACAGGCACCGCTTGTCGACTCCGGCGGCCATCGGCCCGCTCCGGCGCTACAAGGGGCCCGGTCCTGCGACCGGGCCCCACGCGCTCCCCCCTCCAGCAGAGCCTTCCGATCCCCCCGGATCCCTCCCCGAAGGCCCTGTTGACGAATATGACTCATGTCACCCGGGAAGGGTTGCACGGTTTCGCAGAGTCATTTTCACCGCGCGTGCCGGACGTACCGGTCGACCACCTCGACCAGCACTTCCACACCGTCCCGCGCCCACAGTCCGTCGTTGAACAGCTCCACCTCGACCGGGCCCGAGTAGCCCGCCGCGTCGACCCGTTCGCGCCAGCCGCGCAGATCGACCGCTCCGTCGCCGAGCTGGCCCCGGCCGTTCAGCACCCCGGCCGGGAGCGGTGTCGTCCAGTCGGCGAGTTGGAAGGAGAAGATCCGTCCGCCCGCGCGTGCGACGGCCGCGGGCGCCCGGTCGTCCCACCAGACGTGGTACGTGTCCACGACCACCCCGACCTGTCCGGCCGGGAAGCGCTCGGCCAGTCCGAGGGCCTGGTCGAGGGTGGAGACCACACAGCGGTCGGCCGCGAACATCGGGTGGAGCGGCTCGATCGCCAGCCGGACGCCACGCTCCGCCGCGTACGGCGCCAGCTCGGCCAGCGCGTCGGCGATCCGCTCGCGCGCAGCGCGCAGATCCCGGCTGCCCGCCGGAAGCCCTCCGGAGACCAGGACGAGAGTGTCCGTGCCCAGTACGGCGGCCTCGTCGATCGCCGCGCGGTTGTCGGCCAGCGCCTCGGCGCGCCGGGCCGGTTCGATCGCCGTGAGGAAGCCGCCGCGGCAGAGCGTGGTGACGGCGAGCCCGGCCTCCCGTACGAGCTTGGCGGCGGCCTCGACCCCGTACGCCTGGACCGGTTCGCGCCACAGGCCGACGGCCGGCACTCCAAGACGGACGCAGGCCTCGGTCAGCTCGGGCAGAGTCAGCTGTCTGACCGTCATCTGGTTGATGCTGAGGCGGCTCAGATCGCCGTACGACGAGCCGGTCACGGGTGTACTCCGTACACACTCAGCAGCGATCTCATCCGGGCCTCGGCGCGTGCGGGATCCGGGAACAGGCCGAGCCCGTCTGCCAGTTCGTAGGCCCGCGCGAGATGCGGCAGCGAGCGGGCCGACTGGAGGCCGCCGGCCATGGTGAAGTGGTCCTGGTGACCGGCCAGCCAGGCGAGGAAAACCACGCCCGTCTTGTAGAAGCGCGTGGGTGAGCGGAAGAGATGGCGGGCCAGTTCGACGGTGGGATCGAGGAGTTCCCTGAAGCCTTTGGTGTCACCCGTGTCCAGGACGCGGACGGCTTCGGCCGCCAGCGGGCCGAGCGGATCGAAGACACCGAGCAGAGCGTGGCTGAAGCCCTGTTCGTCGCCTGCGATCAGCTCCGGATAGTGGAAGTCGTCGCCCGTGTAGCAGCGCACGCCCGCCGGCAGCCGGCGGCGCAGCTCGGTCTCACGCCCGGCGTCCAGCAGCGAGATCTTGATCCCGTCGACCTTGTCCGGATGCTCGGCGATGACCTGGAGGAAGGTCTCGGTGGCCGCGTCGAGGTCCGTGCTGCCCCAGTAGCCCTTGAGGGCGGGATCGAACATCGGGCCGAGCCAGTGCAGTACGACCGGTTCCGCCGCCCTCCTTAGGAGGTGGGCGTAGACATCGAGATAGTCGTCAGGAGCCGTCGCGGCGGCGGCAAGGGCGCGGGAGGCCATCAAAATGGCCTGGGCGCCGGCCTCCTCGACAAGCGCGAGCTGCTCCTCGTACGCCGTGCGCACATCCTCCAGGGAGGCCGCTCCCGGGGCCAGCTGGTCGGTGCCCACTCCGCAGGCGATCCGGCCGCCGACCGCCTTCGCCTCGGCGGCGGAGCGGCGGATCAGCTCGGCGGCGCCCGTCCAGTCCAGGCCCATACCGCGCTGCGCGGTGTCCATGGCCTCGGCGACCGCCAGGCCGTGCGACCACAGATGGCGGCGGAAGGCGAGCGTGGCGTCCCAGTCGACGGCGGCCGGCGCGTCGGGGCTGGTGTCGGCGTACGGATCGGCGACGACATGGGCCGCGGCGAAGACCGTACGGGAGGTGAGCGGCGGCCCTCCCGCGGTGAAACGGGCGGGCTCGGAGCGCGGCGTGTATGTATACATACCGCCCTCAGTTGAGGGCAGTCGCAGGGTCACAGCGTCAGCTCCGGCACCTCGAAACGGCGGCCCTCCGCGGCGGACCGGAGCCCCAGCTCGGCAAGTTGCACACCACGCGCGCCCGCGAGCAGATCCCAGTGGTAGGGCTCGTCAAGTGCCACATGGCGCAGGAACAGCTCCCACTGCGCCCTGAAACCGTTCGCGAACTCGTCGTTGTCCGGAACTTCCTGCCACTGGTCGCGGAAGGACTCGGTGGCGGGCAGATCGGGGTTCCAGATGGGCTTGGGCGTGCCTGCGCGGTGCTGGATCCGGCAGCCGCGCAGTCCCGCGACGGCCGAGCCGTGTGTGCCGTCGACCTGGAACTCGACCAGTTCGTCTCGGTTGACCCGGACCGTCCAGGAGGAATTGATCTGGGCGACCGCGCCGCCGTCCAGTTCGAAGATCCCGTACGCCGCGTCGTCCGCGGTCGCCTCGTACGGCTTGCCCTGCTCGTCCCAGCGCTGCGGGATGTGTGTGGTGATGAGCGCCTGGACGCCGGTGACCCGCCCGAACAGCTCGTGCAGGACGTACTCCCAGTGCGGGAACATGTCGACGGTGATGCCACCGCCGTCCTCGGCCCGGTAGTTCCAGGAGGGACGCTGGGGCTGCTGCCAGTCGCCCTCGAAGACCCAGTAGCCGAACTCTCCTCTTACGGAGAGGATCTCGCCGAAGAAGCCTCCTTCGACCAGGCGCTTCAGCTTGAGCAGACCGGGCAGGAAGATCTTGTCCTGGACGACACCGTGCTTGATGCCGGCGCTCCTGGCGAGCCGGGCCAGTTCGAGGGCGCCGGCGAGATCCGTCGCGGTCGGCTTCTCCGTATAGACGTGCTTGCCCGCCGTGATCGCCTTCTTGAGGGCTTCGACACGAGCGGAGGTGACCTGCGCGTCGAAGTAGATGTCGACCGTGCCATCCGCCAGAACCGTGTCGAGATCGGTGGACCACTCGGTGAGGCCGTGGCGCTCGGCGATCTCCCTGACGGCGTGTTCGCGCCGGCCGACGAGGACGGGCTCGGGCCACAGTACGTCGCCGTCCCCGAGGTCCAGCCCGCCCTCCTCGCGGATCGCGAGGAGGGAGCGCAGCAGATGCTGCCGGTATCCCATGCGCCCCGTGACGCCGTTCATGGCGATCCGCACTGTCCTGCGTGTCACGAAGTTCCCTCCATACGGCCGCAGCAAGCGCTTTCTATGAGGTAGAAAGCTAGCCTGCGACAGCGGCCGGTACAAGAGCCCGCCCCGATCTCTCCCGCGATCTCCCGCGCGCTCTTCCGGAGATCTCTCTCGTCCCCTTCGGAGGAAGCGATGACAGTCACCCTGGCGGATGTGGCGGCCCGCGCCCGGGTGTCGCCCGCCACCGTCTCCCGTGTGCTGAACGGCAACTATCCGGTCGCCGCCGCCACCCGGGAGCGCGTGCTGCGGGCGGTGGACGAGCTGGACTACGTATTGAACGGGCCGGCCAGTTCACTCGCCGCGGCCACTTCCGACCTGGTCGGCATCCTGGTGAACGACATCGCCGACCCGTTCTTCGGGATCATGGCCGGTGCGGCCCAGACCGAGATCGGCGGCCAGGAGGGCACCGGCAGGGCGGGCGGCGAGAAACTCGCCATCGTCTGCAACACGGGCGGCTCGCCCGAACGCGAGCTGACCTATCTGACTCTGCTCCAGCGCCAGCGGGCCGCGGCGGTCATCCTGACCGGCGGGGCACTCGAAGATCCTCGGCACACCGCCGCGATGACCGCGAAGCTGGCGAGACTCGCCGACGCGGGGACTCAGGTGGTGCTGTGCGGGCGTCCGCCGCTGCCGGACAGCGACGCGATCGTGGCGGCGCTGGCCTTCGACAACCGTGGCGGCGGGCGGCGGCTGACGGAGCATCTGCTGGCGCTGGGACACCGGCGTATCGGTTATGTCGCGGGGCCCTTGGAGCGTACGACGACGCGGCACCGGCTGGAGGGCCACTGGGCGGCGATGGCGGCAGCCGGGCTGAGCGAGGGTTGGCCGGCCGGAGGGACGGCCGAGGGACGGGAGTCGCTGACGGTGCACGGCCCGTACACCCGCCGCTCCGGATACGAGGCGACGCTGGAGCTGTTGCGCCGCGCACCGGATCTGACGGCCGTGGTCGCGGCCAATGACACGGTGGCGCTGGGGGCGTGCGCGGCGGTGCGCGAGCAAGGGCTGCGCATTCCGCAGGATGTCTCGGTGGCGGGCTTCGACGATCTGCCGTTCGCGGTGGACGCGGTGCCCGCGCTGACGACCGTGCGGCTGCCGCTGTACGAGGCGGGAGCGCGGGCCGGGAGGCTGGCGATGGGGACGGAGGCGCCGCCGCCGGGCGGGATCGCCACGATCGCGGCGGAGCTGATGGCGCGGGCGTCGACGGCACCGCCGCGGGGGAACTGAGGGCGCGAGTGAGGATGGGCAGGCGACGGTTGGCGGGTTGTCGCCAGAGTGCGGATTGATCCTTGTCGGCTGTCGGCGGCCGGGCTTAATGTTGACTCAGTCAAAGAAAAGGCCGGGAAGTCCGGGGGTGGATCATGGCCGTCCAGGAAGTCCGTGCGTTCAACCGCTTCTATACGAATCTCATCGGGGCGCTCGACTACAGCAAGCACCTCTATACGCCGTTCACGCTCACCGAGTCGCGGGTGCTGTACGAGCTGGCCCACGCGTCGCGCACCGACGCCGCCGATCTGCGGGCCGAGCTGTCCCTCGACGCCGGATATCTGAGCAGACTGCTGACCAAGTTCGAGCGTGACGGGCTGGTCGGGCGCGCGCCGTCCGAGCAGGACTCACGGCGTCGGCGGATAACGCTGACACCGCGAGGCCGCGAGGCCGCGGCACTGCTCGACGAGCGGTCGCGGGAGGCCGTGGGCTCGCTGCTCTCGAAGGTCGAGCCCGAGCTGCGGCCACAGCTCACGGACGCGCTGCGGACGGTGCGGGACATCCTCGGCGCCGGGCGTCCCGGCCCGGCGCACCGGGACGGACCGATCCTGCGCGATCCGGTCCCCGGCGAGCTGGGCTGGATAGTGCAGCGTCATGGCGCGCTGTACGCGGCGGAGTACGGCTGGAACACCGAATTCGAGGGCCTTGTCGCCGGAATCGTGGCGGACTTCGCACGGGACCACGACTCCAGGCTGGAGCGGGCCTGGATCGCCGAGCTGGACGGCGGTCCGGTGGGTTCGGTGATGTGCGTACGGGCCGACGGGCCGGAGGCACGGGACACCGAGCCGCACACCGCGCGGCTGCGCCTGCTGCTGGTCGAGCCGGGAGCCCGGGGACACGGCCTCGGGGAGCGGCTGGTCGGGACGGTGGTGGAGTTCGCGCGTGAGGCGGGGTACCGGGAGCTGACGCTGTGGACCAATGACGTTCTGGCCGCCGCGCGGACCCTCTACCAGCGCGCGGGATTCACTCTCGTCGCCGAGAAACCGCATCACTCCTATGGAGCGGACCTGGTCGGCCAGGACTGGCGGCTGCCGCTGCGGGAAGAAGCGGTCATACCCACGGAAGGACAGCGGAAAGGAACAGGCCCATGAAGCTCGCCTTCTCGACCCTCGGGGTGCCCGGGCTGTCCATACCCGAGGTTGTCGCGCTCGCCTCCTCGACCGGCTATCAGGGAGTGGAGCTGCGGGCGCATCCGGAGGAGCCGGTGCACCCTGGGATCGGGGCGCGCGAACGGGCCGCGGTGGTGGACGAGTTCAAGCGCGCGGGCATCGAGATCCTGACGGTCGCGGGATACACCCGGGTGGCGAGCGCGACGGCCGATGAGGACCGGCTACGCCGGGAGCTGGAGGAACTGCTCCGGCTGGCAAGGGATCTGGGCGCCTCGTTCATCCGTGTCTTCCCGGGCGGCGGCGATCAGGACCTGGCCGACGCCGACGCGGCAGCGGCGCGCCGGCTGGCCTCGGCGGCGGAGCTCGCGGCGGACCTCGGCGTACGGATCCTGCTGGAGACACATGACTCGCACCGCACGGGAGCGGACGCGGCACGGGTGCTGGGACCGGTGGGACACCCGCAGGTGGGAGCGGTATGGGATGTGATGCACACCTGGCTGGGCGGTGAGGAGCCGGTCACCACACATGCGGCGCTGGGACCCTGGCTGGGCTATGTACAGGTGAAGGACATCGCCTCGGCGGAGGACACGACACCGCTGGCGCTGGGGACGGGAGTGCTGCCGCTGGGCGAGTGTCTGGCTCTGCTCGATGACGGTTGCTGGGTGTGCTGGGAGTACGAGAAGCGCTGGTATCCGCAGGCGGCCGAGCTGCCGAGGCTGCTGGTGGCGGGCCGTGAGTATCTGGCGGGTCTCTAGGGCCTGTCCGCCCCCTGGCCTGGCCTGTTCTGGCCTGGTCTGCGCGGCCCTGGCCTGTCCGGTCGGTGCCGTCCGCTTCCGGAACGGAGGGCGGCGCGGAGGCGAGGGAGAGGACCGCCACCGGCGCAGACAAAGGGGGGCGCACCGGTGGCGGTGTGCTGCCGGACGCAGGCGGCTGGAGAGGGGAGTCAGCGATCGCAGCCAGCAGCGAGGGCCGACACCGCGCTGCGGAGACTCACCGGCGCACATCAGTAAGACGAGCGGTATGGGCCGGAGGTTCCGAAGGTCCGGAAACTCCCGCGGAAGCGCCGCCATGGGAGAGCCCTTGACTGGCAGTTAGTTTCCGGCTAAGCGTGGTTCTTTGGAAGTTTCCTTCACCCCCCTCGCAGCGCACAGCCGGAAGGAGCACCAGTGCACGACCGGACCATCTCCAGACGCGCTCTCCTCACCGCAACCGCCGTAGCGGCGGCAGCCGTTGCCACCTCGGCCGCCCCCGTGGTGGCCGCTCCCCCGCATCTCGCTCCCCTCGCTCCGTACCGCCGCGACCGGCTCCGCCGACTCATCTCACGGATGAGTCTGGAGGAGAAGGTCGGCCAGCTCTTCGTCATGCGGGTGTACGGCCACTCCGCCACCGCTCCCGACCAGGCCGACATCGACGCCAACCTCGCCGAGATCGGCGTCCGTACCGCCGCGGAGCTGATCTCGACGTACCACGTCGGCGGCATCATCTACTTCGCCTGGGCCCACAACACCCGCAATCCCCGGCAGATCGCCGAGCTCTCCAACGGCATCCAGAAGGCGGGCCTGGCCCAGAACACCCCGGTCCCGCTGCTGATCTCCACCGACCAGGAGCACGGCATCGTCGCCCGGGTGGGCAAGCCGGCCACCCTGCTGCCGGGTGCGATGGCGCTCGGTGCGTCGCGCTCGCGGGCCGACGCCCGTGAGGCCGCCAGGATCGCGGGCGCGGAGCTGGCCGCCATGGGCATCAACCAGAACTACGCGCCGGACGCGGATGTCAATGTCAACCCGGCCAACCCGGTCATCGGCGTACGGTCCTTCGGCGCCGATCCGCAGGCCGTGGCCGGTATGGTCGCCGCACAGGTGACGGGCTATCAGAGCGCCGGGATCGCCACCGCCGCCAAGCACTTTCCCGGCCATGGCGATACGAAGGACGACAGCCACTACGCGCTGCCCACCATCCACCACACCCGTGAGCAGTGGAGCGAGCTGGACGCACCGCCGTTCCGGGCCGCGATCGCCGCCGGTGTCACCTCGATCATGACCGCGCATATCGTCGTCCCCGCGCTGGACCCGAGCAAGGACCCGGCGACGCTCTCGCGTCCCATCGTCACCGGCGTACTGCGGGAACAGCTCGGTTACGACGGCGTGGTGATCACCGACGCGCTCGGTATGGAGGGCGTACGGCAGAAGTACGGCGACGACCGGGTGCCCGTGCTCGCGCTCAAGGCGGGCGTGGACCAGTTGCTCAATCCGCCGAATCTGCGGATCGCCTGGAACGCGGTCCTGGCGGCGGTGAAGGGCGGCGAGATCAGTGAGGAGCGCGTCGAGAAATCCATCCTCCGTATCCTCGAACTCAAGGAGCGGCTGGGCCTGTTCGGCGGCGATGCCGCCGTCTCGCTGCGGAATCTGGACCGTACGGTCGGCACCCGGGCCCATCTCACCGCCGCCGACCGGATCGCCGAGCGGACCACCACGCTGCTCGTCAACGAGAACAAGCTGCTGCCGCTGAACCGGCGTCGGCAGCGGAATCTGCTGGTCGTCGGCGCCGATCCGGCCTCGCCTTCCGGGACGACGGGCCCGCCGACCACCGTGCTCGCCACGGCCCTGACCGAACTGGGCTTCACCGCCACGGCGCTGTCCACCGGTACGGCCCCGAGCGCGGCGCAGATCGAGGCCGCGGTGGCGGGCGCGCGAGGCAAGGACGCGGTGATCGTGGCCACGTACAACGTCTCGGCGACCAGTTCGCAGCGCACGCTGGTCAGTGCGCTCGCCGCGACCGGCGTGCCCGTCGTCACGGTCGCCATCCGCAATCCGTACGACATCGCGCGGCTGTCCGGCGTCAGGGCGTCCCTCGCCACGTACTCCTGGACGGATGTCGAAGTGCGGGCGGCAGCGCGGGTGATCGCGGGCCGGGTCCGGCCCCGAGGAGCGCTGCCCGTGCCGGTGCAGCGCGCGGACGATCCGACGCAGGTGCTCTATCCGATCGGTCATGGTCTGACCTACTGACCGGCCGAGCGCACTCGGTCGTAGCACGGCACGCGGTCGTAGCACGGCCGTGCCCGCCGTCCTCGGGTCCTGGGACCGAGAACGGCGGGCACGGTTCGAGGGCCGGGCGGCCCTACGGCCGACGTATTACGGCCTCAGGGTGTGCTCCCGCTCGACCTTCTGCCGGTCGAGCTTGGCGTCGAACGGCGCCAGCGGCTTCGCCTTCGCCGCGTCCTGCTGGACGGCGGCCGGAGCGACGCCCGCCCATGCCAGGATCCGGGCCGTGGCCTTCGCCTGCTCGTCCGGGACGAGAGCGGCGACATTGGCGCCGTGGTTGGCACCCGGCGCGACATACACATAGCTGTCACGCGCGCCGTGGCCGAGGCGGAAGGGCTCCGCACCCCACGGGTCGTTCTGCCCGTACACGAACAGCATCTGGTTCGCGTGGTGACGGACCCAGGAGTCGACGTCCGGCATCGTGGACGGATCGAACTTCATCGGGATGGAACGCGGTACGAAGTTCCGCGGCGGCTGGTAACCGTAACGGCTCAGCTTGCCCAGATGCGGCTGCTTGATGTCGGGCGAACCGAGCTGGGTGCCCGCCTGGTAGTAGTACGGCGTGTAGGTCTCCAGGCCCTGGTCCGTATAGGCGGAGAAGCCGGAGATCGAGTCGATGGTGTCGTAGATCTCCTGGTCGGAGGCGGTGGCCGCGACCGGGATGAACTCGCAGTCGGAGAGCAGGCTGTACTGCCAGAACGCCCAGACGAAGTCGAGCACCACGGCCTCGTACGCCTTGTCCAGCGTGCCGACGGTGGTGAAGGTGGAGCCGGTGGCGTCCGCCCACTCCTGGTACGTCTTCTCCAGCGGCTCGCGCCGGACCAGCGCCTCGCGCTGCACGGCGTTGAGCTTGTCGCGGCACTCCTTGGTGCCGACCCGCTCGAAGAACCGGTCGTAGGCCGAGTCCTCCTTGTTCACCACGTCGTTGGGCGCGACGTACGCGACGACGCCGTCCATGTCACGCGGGTAGAAGCGCTCGAAGTACGTGGCGGTCATACCGCCCTTGGAACCGCCCGTGGAGAGCCACTTCTTGGGATAGATCTTCTTGAACGCCGAGAAGATCCGGTGCTGGTCGCTGGCGGCCTGCCAGATGTCCAGCTTCGACCAGTCGGCCGGCTGCGGACGGGACGGCGTGAAGAAGCGGTACTCCATCGAGACCTGGTTGCCGTCGATGATCCGTGTCGGCTCACTGCGGCCCGGGTTGGTGGAGACGTTGTAGCCGCCGGTGAAGAAGACCGTCGGCCGGCTGGTGTCCTTGTGCAGCAGGGTGACACGCTGCTGGAAGGTGCCCTTGGACGGATGACGGTGGTCTACCGGCTGGGTGTAGTTGAGAACGAAGTAGCGGTACCCCTCGTACGGCTTCTCCTGGATCAGACTCATCCCCGGGATGGCGAGGACCCGGTCCTTGATGTCGGTGGTGTCGGTGGCGGTCTGGTGGTCCGCACCCCGATCGGCGGCGGTGGCCGCACCGGCCGTGGCTACCGTGCCTATGATCAGCACGAGCGACAACAGCCATCTCAGCGCCTTGCGCATTCACACTCCCTGTGTTCATGACAGACGCCGTGAACCTAGCGGGGTGAA
This sequence comes from Streptomyces sp. NPDC059743, assembly GCF_042732975.1. Classification (NCBI taxonomy): domain Bacteria; kingdom Bacillati; phylum Actinomycetota; class Actinomycetes; order Kitasatosporales; family Streptomycetaceae; genus Streptomyces; species Streptomyces sp. NPDC059743. The sequence goes on from NZ_JBHWGS010000022.1 coordinate 119,078, forward strand.
CGCGCGACTCGCCAGTGCCGTCCCGGCAGAGATTCCGGTCGGCCAAGCTGGAGAGTCGGTCGAACCGGAGAGTCGGTCGAGCTGGGGAGTCAGCCGAACCGGAGAGTCTGCCGGGCCGGAGGCTCCCGAGGACTCGCATGCGCCGTGAGGGCTCGGATCACCGACCTCGGACCACCGACCTCCGGCCACCGTCCTCAAACCACTACGGCCGGTTCCTCCTCGCCGAGGAAGCTGCGCCACAGCTTGGCGTACCGGCCCTCCAGCGCGAGGAGTTCCTCGTGCGTACCGTCCTCCACGACCCGGCCGTGGTCCATCACGACCACCCGGTCCGCGCGGGCCGCAGTGGTCAGCCGGTGGGCGACGACCAGGGTGGTACGGCGGCCCGCCAGCCGGTCGGTGGCCTGGTTGACCAGGGCCTCGCTGGCCAGATCGAGGGCCGCGGTCGCCTCGTCGAGCAGCAGTATGTCCGGATCGACCAGTTCGGCGCGGGCCAGGGCGATCAACTGGCGCTGTCCCGCCGAGAGATTGCGGCCCCGCTCGGCGACCTCGTGCAGATAGCCGCCCTCCAGCGTGGCGATCATCTCGTGCGCGCCGACCGCGCGGGCCGCGGCCTCCACATCCGCGTCGCGCGCCTCGGGACGTCCGTAGGCGATGGCGTCACGGACCGTACCGGCGAAGAGATACGCCTCCTGCGGTACGACTCCGAGCCGGTGCCGATACGCCGTCAGATCCAGCTCCCGCAAATCGGTACCGTCCACGGTGACCCGGCCGCCGGTCGGATCGTAGAACCGCGCGACCAGTTTGACGAGAGTCGACTTGCCCGCACCGGTCTCGCCGACGAAGGCGACGGTCTGGCCCGCCGGTATCCGCAGTTCGACACCGCTGAGCGCGGCATCCGCGGCGCCCGTCGGCCTGCCATCGGACGTCGGCCTGCTGTCGGACACAAGCCTGTCCGGCGCCGGCCCGTCCGACGCCAGCCTGTCCGGCGCCGGCCCGTCGGACTCCAGCCCGTTGTAGGTGAACTCCACACCCTCGAAAGCGATCTCGCCGCGCAGCGACAGCACATCCAGCGGCGCCTTCGAGGAGGCCGTCGAGGTCGGCTCCCGCAGCAGCTCCTGGATACGGCCCAGCGAGACCGTCGCCTGCTGATAGCCGTCGAAGACCTGCGAGAGCTGCTGCACGGGCGCGAAGAACAGATCGATGTAGAGCAGATACGCCACCAGCGCGCCGGTGGTCAGCGTCCCGGCCTCCACCCGCCCGGCGCCGACGATCAGTACGGCCGCCGCGGCCACCGAGGACAGAAGCTGCACGAACGGGAAGTACACCGATATCAGCCACTGGCCGCGCACCCGGGCCGCGCGATAGTGGTCGCTGCGCCCGGCGAAGCGCTCGGCGCCGTCCTTCTGGCGCCGGAACGCCTGGACGATCCGCAGCCCGGACACCGACTCCTGGAGATCGGCGTTGACGGCGCTGATGCGCTCACGGGCCAGTTCGTACGCCTGCACGCTCTTGCGGCGGAAGTAGACCGTACCGACGATCAGTACGGGCAGAGTCGCGAAGACCACCAGCGCGAGCTGGATGTCGATCACCAGCAGCACGACCAGGATGCCGAAGAAGGTGACGACGGAGACGAACGCCGTGACCAGACCGGTCTGGAGGAACGTCGACAGCGCGTCCACATCGGTCGTCATCCGCGTCATGATGCGGCCGGTCAGCTCACGCTCGTAGTAGTCGAGTCCGAGCCGCTGGAGCTGCGCGAAGATCTTCAGGCGCAGCGCGTAGAGGATACGTTCGCCGGTCCGCCCGGTCTTGCGTGTCTCGCCGATCTGCGCCGCCCACTGGACGAGCACGGCCACCAGCCCCAGCGAGGCCGCGACCCATACCGCGCCGAGCGCGAGCCGCTCGACGCCCTGGTCGATGCCGTGCCGAATGAGAACCGGCAGCAGCAGGCTCATTCCGGCGTCTACGGCGACGAGCGCGAGGCTGATCAGCAGCGGCACTCCGAAGCCGCGCAGCAGTCGGCGCAGTCCGTACGACTCCTCGGCGGCGACGGCGCGTGCCTCGTCGACCTCCGGGGTGTCGGTGGCCGGAGGCAGCGCCTCCACCTGGGCGAGCAGTTCGGGAGTGGCGCCGGGCGCCTTCGCGTCGGAGGCGGTGTACGACCTCTCCTCCCGTATCCACAGCGCGGGAGTGACTCCGCGTTCGGCGTCGAACTCCGCGTCGATCTCCCGCTGGAGGGCGCGGGCCTCCTCCGGCGACGGGACGTCCTCGGGACCTCCGGCAGCGACCGGGAGATGGCCGGGCGAGACCTCGCCGAGCTCCTCCGGATCGGTCAGCAGCCGCCGGTAGAGAGCGGACCGCTCCTGGAGCTCCTCGTGGGTGCCGATGTCGGCGAGGCGTCCGCCGTCGAGTACGGCGATACGGTCCGCCAGGCCGAGGGTGGAGCGGCGGTGGGCGATGAGCAGTGTCGTACGCCCGGCCATCACCGCGCGCAGCGCCTCATGGATCTCGTGCTCCACCCGCGCGTCGACGGCGGAGGTGGCGTCATCGAGAAGGAGCAGCCGTGGGTCGGTGAGGATGGCGCGGGCCAGGGCGATGCGCTGGCGCTGGCCGCCTGAGAGGGTGAGGCCCTGCTCGCCCACCTTGGTGTCGTAGCCATTGGGCAGTTGGCTGATAAAGCCATGGGCCTGGGCGGCGCGGGCGGCCTTGAGGATCTCCTCCTCGGTGGCGTCCGGCTTTCCGTAGGCGACATTGGCGCGGACGGTGTCCGAGAACAGGAAGCTGTCCTCCGGTACGAGACCGATCGCGGCCCGCAGCGAGTCGAGCGTCAGCTCGCGTACGTCATGGCCGCCGACGAGGACCGCGCCGTGCGTCACGTCGTAGAAGCGGGGCAGCAGCAGCGAGACCGTGGACTTGCCGCTGCCGGAGGAGCCGACGACGGCGACGGTCTCGCCGGGCCGGATCTCCAGCGAGAAGCCGTCGAGTACGGGCCTGCCGTCGTCGTACGCGAACGACACGTCGTCGAACTCGACGGAGGTCACAGCGTCCGCCGGCAGTTGCTTGGTGCCGTCCTGGAGAGTCGGCTCGGTGTCGATCAGCTCCAGTACGCGCTCCACGCCGGCCCGCGCCTGCTGGCCGACGGTCAGCACCATGGCGAGCATCCTGACCGGGCCGACGAGCTGGGCGAGATAGGTGGAGAAGGCGACGAACGTACCGAGAGTGATCTGACCGCGGGTGGCCAGCCAGCCGCCGAGCGCCAGCATCGCGACCTGTCCGAGTGCGGGCACGGCCTGGAGCGCCGGGGTGTAGCGGGCGTTGAGTCTGATGGTGCGCAGCCGTCCGGCGAAGAGCCTGCGGCCGGCCTCGCGGAGTTTCCCGGTCTCCTGGTCCTCCTGCCCGAAGCCCTTGACGACCCGGACCCCGGAGACGGCTCCGTCGACGACTCCGGCGACGGCGGCGGCCTGTGACTGGGCGTACCAGGTGGCGGGATGCAGCCGGGCGCGGCTGCGGCGGGCGATGTACCAGACGGCCGGGGCCACGGCCAGGGCGACCAGGGTCAGCGGCGGTGACAGCCACGCCATGATCACCAGGGATATCAGGAACAGCAGGACATTGCCGATGGTCATCGGCAGCATGAAGAGCAGGCCCTGGATGAGCTGGAGGTCGCTGGTCGCGCGGCCGATGACCTGTCCGGTGGAGAGACTGTCCTGGCGCCGCCCGTCGAGCCGGGCGATCGTGTCGTACATGTCCGTACGCAGATCGTGCTGGACGTCGAGCGCGAGCCGGCCGCCGTAGTAGCGCCGTACGTAGGTGGCCGCGTAGACGGCGAGCGCGGCGAGGACCAGCAGACCCGTCCAGACCAGGAGGGAGCGCCGGCCGTCCCCGATCACATCGTCGATGACGACCTTGGTGATCAGCGGGACGAGTGCCATCACCGCCATACCGGCCAGCGACGAACCGAGCGCCAGGATCACATTGCGCCGGTAGCGCCATGCGTATCCGGCCAGCCGCCGTGCCCAGCCCTGCTCCGCCGCCACTGATGCCTCCCGATCGTCCTGATCTGCCGGAAGGCCCAACGCGGGCGGCGGCGGATTTCATCCCTCCGCAACAAAGCGCGGCAAAGACCGGTCTCCGGTCCTAGGCCCGGAGACCGGTTTGCGTCGGACCGGCCTACGTCTGCGCCACGGAGGAAGGGGCGCCCGCCACCGGGCCGTCACTTCGCCGCGGCGAGATCCTTGTGGACGGCCCGGGCGACGGCCTGAATGGTGTTGATGCCGTCGTTCATGGTCTTGTTGTCGTGTGTGAGCACGGTGATCAGATAGTTGTTGCCCTTGCCGGTGAACGCGCCGATGCTGTGTACGCGCCAGCCGTGCGTGGACCGCTGGAGCCAGCCGTTCTTGAGCTGGACGGTGGCGGAGGCCGGAGCGCCCGCCGGGACGCCCCAGCGCTGGGACGAGACGACCCGGCGCATCCGGTCCAGGATGTAACTGCGGGCGTTGTCGCTGAGCACAGTGTTCTTGGCGGTCACCAAGGTCAGGAGCTGCTGCTCGTCACGCGCGGTGATCTGGGTGAGGCCCCAGGAACCGTTCGCGCCCGGAGTGGTCTGGGTCATCCCGGCGGCCTTGAGGAAGCCCTTGACCTTGGTCAGACCGAGCTGCTTCCACAGGGTGCTGGTGGCCGCGTTGTCCGACTTGGTGATCATGGCCGTCGTGAGATCGACCTCGCGCTGCGTCAGATAGCGGTTCGTCTTCCTCGCGTCCCAGAGCAGCGTGGCAAGGACGGTGACCTTGACCACGCTGGCGGAGTCGAACTTCTGCGTGGCGCGCAAGGTGCAGCGTGTGTTGGTCGTGCGGTCGTAGACCGCGACGGCGGTGGTGGACTTCCTGGACTTGAGCGCCGCCGTGATGTCCTTGGTCAGCTTGGCGGCGAGGCCCGCCCTGCCCGAGGTACAGCCGACGGCCGGAGTCGCGGCCACGGCGGGCGCCGCTCCCGCGACGACCGGTACGAGCCCCGCGGCGAGGGCGACGGAGAGCGCGCCACGGGCGCGCCAGGATATTCGCTGGTGAGTCATGAAGTGAGTCCCGCCCCTGCCCCAGTCGCGTCAACGAGCGCGCCGCACGGCGCGCTCGCAGACATGATGCACAGGGACGGGTCAATGGTTGTATGGGCTCGAACACAATTGCTGACCGAGACCAAATCGTGTTCCTGTACCCATCGCGTTCACGCCCGGAGACGCGTCGGCTCCGTGGCCTCCGCTATCCCTCGGGCCATGAGCGTGGTCAGTTCGTACGCCGTGTGGGAGGCGGCGACGGAGGTGATCTCGGCGTGGTCGTACGCGGGCGCCACCTCGACGACATCCGCCGAGACCAGATCGCAGGAGGCCAGTCCCCGGACGATCTCCAGCAGCTCGCGGGAGGTGAGCCCGCCGGCCTCGGGCGTGCCGGTGCCGGGCGCGTGCGCAGGATCAAGCACATCGATGTCGACGGAGATGTACAGCGGGCGGTTCCCTATGCGCTGCCGTAGCTGGTCGACCACCTCGTCCACACCACGGCGCATCACATCGGCCGAGGTGACGATGCCGAAGCCCATCCTGGCGTCGTCGTCCAGATCCTTCTTCCCGTACAGCGGGCCGCGCGTGCCGACATGGGAGAGTGCCTCCGTGTCGAGGATGCCCTCCTCGAAGGCCCGGCGGAACGGCGTGCCATGTGTGTACGCGGCGCCGAAGTAGGTGTCCCAGGTGTCGAGGTGCGCGTCGAAGTGGAGCAGCGCGACCGGTCCGTGCTTCTTCGCCACCGAGCGCAGCAGAGGCAGCGCGATGGTGTGGTCGCCGCCGAGCGTCATCAGACGCGCGCCGGTGCCGAGCAGTTCGTCGGCGGCGGCCTCGATGGTCTCGACGGCCTCGTCGATACGGAACGGATTGGCGGCGATGTCCCCGGCGTCCGCGACCTGCGCGAGCGCGAAGGGAGAGGCGTCCTGGGCCGGGTTGTACGGGCGCAGCAGCCGCGACGCCTCGCGGATCGCGTTGCCGCCGAACCGGGCGCCCGGCCGGTAGGAGACGCCGCTGTCGAAAGGAACGCCGACGACGGCGACATCGGCGGTGCCGACCTCGTCCAGCCTGGGCAGCCGGGCGAACGTGGCCGGGCCCGCGTACCGCGGGATACGGGACGAGTCGACGGGACCGCGCGGGCCGTCCTCACGGTCGGCCGTGGCCGGGTGTACCTGTCCGTTGCTGCTCATCGTCGGGCCTTTCCGGGTGATGCGTGCGGCTCCGCACTGCTCTGCGTGGTGCTGTCTTGCTCTGGTCGGTCTGTGTCGCTGCGTCAAGAATGGACCGGCGTCCCGACAGGCGGTTGAACCTGTGGAAAACCTGTCCTCAGCCCTGTGGATAACTGAGCGCCTCGTCCGTGCGTCATGACGGTAGGCGGCTGGAAAGCAGCGCTGAAGTGTACGTTTCCTCTATTCCGCTCACAGCTGGTGGACGGATCGTCCATGCCTGACGCGGCGGCGCTCGGTTTCGGCGTGACACCGGTGTACGACACGGTGCCGGCTGTGAGGCGCGGCCGTTTCGCTGTGACGCGTACGACCGTTCCACGTTTTCCACAGCCCTGGACACTCTGACTGACCGCCGGGTAACTTTCCCTGAGCAAGCGCTTAATCGAAGCTCAGGCCAGTCATGGCGAATGCCCAGGCCGGCCGTGCACCATCGGCCCGTGAACCACAGGAGGTTTTCCCGTGCGTCGTACCGTCTACAACGAGGACCACGAGGCGTTCCGGGAGACCATCCGCGCCTTTGTCGAGGCCGAGGTCGTCCCGGTCTACGACGAGTGGTACGCGGCGGGCCAGGCGCCCCGCGATTTCTACTACAAGCTCGGTGAGCTGGGCGTCTTCGGGATCGAGGTGCCGGAGGAGTACGGCGGCGCGGGCGAGGAGTCCTTCAAGTTCCAGGCGGTCATGACCGAGGAGGCCGCGCGCGCGGGCGTCTCCTTCGGCGGCTCCGGCGTCCATGTGGCGCTCTGTCTGCCGTACCTGAAGGCGTATGCCACCGACGAGCAGAAGAAGCGCTGGCTGCCGGACTTCGTCAGTGGCCGGACCATGTACGCCATCGCCATGACCGAGCCGGGCACCGGCTCCGATCTGGCCGGTATGAAGACGACCGCCCGGCTCTCCGAGGACGGTACGCACTATGTGCTCAACGGCGCCAAGACCTTCATCACCGGCGGTGTTCACGCGGACCGCGTCATCGTCTGCGCCCGTACCGCCGCTCCGACCGCCGACGACCGGCGCCATGGCATATCCCTGCTGGTCGTGGACACGAGGTCCGAGGGCTACGCGGTCGGCCGCAAGCTCGACAAGCTGGGCCTGAAGACCTCCGACACCGCCGAACTGTCCTTCAGCGATGTGAAGGTCCCGGTCGGGGATCTGCTCGGCGAGGAGAACAAGGGCTTCTCCTATCTCGGCCAGAATCTGCCTCAGGAGCGTCTGGGCATCGCCGTCGGCGCGTATGCGCAGGCCGCCGCAGCGGTGCGGTTCGCGCAGCAGTACGTGCAGGAGCGGACGGTCTTCGGCAAGTCCGTGTCGTCCTTCCAGAACACCAAGTTCGAACTGGCCGCCTGCAAGGCCGAGGTGGACGCGGCGGAGGCCGTCGTCGACCGCGCGCTGGAAGCCCATGACCTGGGCGAACTGTCCGCCGCCGAGGCAGCGTCCGCGAAGCTCTTCACCACCGAGGTCGCGCACCGCGTCATAGACCGGTGCCTCCAGCTCCATGGCGGCTACGGCTATATGAACGAGTATCCGATCGCCCGGCTGTACGCGGACAACCGCGTCAACCGTATCTACGGCGGCACCAGCGAGGTCATGAAGATGATCATCGCCAAGTCGATGGGCCTCTGAGCGCCCTCCTGAGCCCTCCCTCAAGCCCTCCCTCACGATCGGACGCCACAGCCCAGGAAGTCACCGTCCCGGACCTCACCGTCCGGGACGTCACCGTCGGAGCAGATCGGCCTCGTTCAGCAGATACGCGGTCATCGGGTCGTAGAAGCGCGGGTCCGTGACATGGTCGTCCAGCGGGACCGTCACCTCCATCGTGCCCTCGGCCTCGGCGAGGAAGAGCGCGGGATCGTTGCAGTCCGCGTATCCGACCGAGTCCAGTCCCCGCTGGGCCGCGTATCCCGCCCAGCCGTGGTCCGCGACCACCAGATCCGGCAGCGGTCTGCCCTCGCCCTCCAGGGCGTCCAGGATCGCCCGCATGGGCTCCGGCGAGTGGGTGTGCCAGAGAGTCGCGCCGCGCTCCAGCATCGCGACATCGGCGAACTGGAAGACCATGCCCTCGTCGGCGGTGAGCCCGCCGGGAATCTGTACGATCTCGCAGCCCGCGGCCCGCAGCGCGTCCGCGGTCTGCCGGTGTACGTCGAGCAGCCCGCCCGGATGGCCGGTCGCGAACAGTACGCGCTCCCTGGCCAGAACGGCCTTGCGCAGCCGGGCGGCCATCCGCTCCAGGGCTCCCACGGTCAGCTCGGGATCGATGGTGTCCTGGCCGGCCCGGTGCTCGGGATCGTCGTTGACACCGCACCGCTCGGCCATCACGGCGAGGACGTCCTGCTCGTCGGTCCAGCGGTCGCCCAGCTCCAGGCCCAGCCAGTAGTGGCGGTCACCGTTGGCGAGCTTGCGGTAGTGGGAGAGGTTGTTGTCGCGAGGAGTGGCCACGTCTCCGGCGATACGGGTGCGGACGAGGTGGTCGACAAGGGCAGCGCGGCTGGGTATCGGCATGAGCCCATTGTGCCGTCAGCCCCACACCCCGCGCCGGATGTCCCGGCCTCCGGGCGTGAGCGTCCCGGCCTCCGACTACAGGTGTCCCGGTCTCCGGCTGTGGGTGTCCAGGTCTTCGGACAGCACTGGATGACCTTCCGGCCAGATGTACATCTGATACATTCGTTACATGAGCGAACCGGTAGTCGCATCCATGGCCGAAGTCCGCAACCATCTGGCGGATGTCATCGACCGCGCACGGCGGGACGACACCCCCACCGTCATCACGCGCCGCGGCAAGGAGGAAGCCGTTCTGGTCGACATCGACGAGTACCGGCGACTGCGGGAGATCGCGGAACGGAGCGAGGACGCCTGGCTCAACCGGCTGGCCGACGAAGCCGAATCCGAGGGAACAGCCGGCTCCATCTCACTTGAGGACATGGCCGAGGCGCTCCGGTCCCACCACGCCTGATCCATGGGATACGTCACGCGGTTCACCCCGCACGCGCAGCGGGACATGCTCAAGATCTCCCGCCCCGAGGCCCTGCGGATTCTGTACCGGCTCAGCGAGCTCCAAAAGGCGCTGGACGAAGGCGACACCGCAGCCTTTGACATCAAAGCCCTACAGGGCCACAGCGCCCGGTGGCGGCTCCGGGTCGGCGACCATCGTGTCGTCTATACGATCGAGGACGGCCAGCTGATCGTATGGGTGCTGGCAGTCGGCAACCGCCAGGACATCTATCGCGGCATGTGAGCATGCGCACCATATGAGCACTCCAGCCCCGCCCCTAAGCCGCCCCCGGCACCGGGTCCTCGTCGCCCAGTGCGGCAAAAGCTCCGTGGGCCAGGCGGCGTAGGAGGGATTCCGTTGCCGTGCGGCTCGGTAGGCCGCCGCCGGGGGTGCCTAGGTGTGGGGTTGAGTTCAGCAGGCCGAAGACGGCGTGGACCGCGCCGCGGGCCTGGGTTTCCGGTACGTCCGGGTAGAGCTTGCGTACGACGTCGACCCACAGCTCCACGTACTGCCGCTGGAGCTGGCGGACCAGCTTGCGGTCGCTGTCCCTGAGGCGGTCCAGCTCGCGGTCGTGGAGAGTGATCAGCGGGCGGTCGTCGAGGGCGAAGTCGATATGTCCGTCGATCAGCGAGGCCAGCAGGGTGGCCGGGTCGCCGTCCGTCCCGGCCACGCGCACGCGCAGCCTGCCGCCGTCCAGCAGCCGTCCGCTGATACCGACGAGCAGTTCGGCGAGCATCGCGTCCTTGCCCGCGAAATGGCGGTACAGCCCGGGACCGCTGATACCGACGGCCGCTCCTATCTCATCGACGCCGACGCCGTGGAATCCACGCTCGGCGAAGAGGCGCGCGGCGTGCTTGAGGATCTGCTCGCGGCGGGTCGGGGCGGCGGTCCTGGTGCTCATGGGAAATCATTCTAGACAGGGCTGTTAGCGGTCGTTAACCTTATGGCAACAACGTTAACGCTCACTAACCCGGTGAGTGCCCGGCGAGCCCAGCGAGGAGCTACGAGCGATGCAGCAGGCACCGGTGCTGGCGAGCGCCGCGGATCCGGCCGCCGAGGCCTGGCGGATCAACGAGGCGGCGCACGAGGAGCTGGCCCTCGGTCTGCGCACGCGGCTCGCCGCGGCGCGGCTGGGCGGCGGCGAGAAGGCCCGTGCGCGGCACACGGCGCGCGGAAAGCTGCTGCCGCGCGACCGCGTGGACACGCTGCTCGACCCGGGCTCGCCCTTTCTGGAGCTGGCGCCGCTCGCGGCCGAAGGGATGTACGGCGGCGCGGCCCCGGCCGCCGGAGTGATCGCCGGGATCGGTCGGGTCAGCGGCCGTGAGGTGGTGATCGTCGCCAATGACGCCACGGTCAAGGGCGGCACGTATTACCCGATGACGGTGAAGAAACATCTCCGCGCCCAGGAAGTGGCCCTGGAGAACCGGCTGCCGTGTCTGTATCTGGTGGATTCCGGCGGCGCCTTCCTGCCCATGCAGGACGAGGTCTTCCCCGACCGGGACCACTTCGGACGGATCTTCTACAACCAGGCCAGGATGTCCGGCGCCGGCATTCCGCAGATCGCCGCGGTGCTCGGATCCTGCACGGCGGGCGGCGCGTATGTCCCGGCGATGAGCGACGAAGCGGTGATCGTGCGCGGTCAGGGCACGATCTTCCTGGGCGGACCGCCGCTGGTGAAGGCGGCGACGGGCGAGGTCGTCACGGCCGAGGAGCTGGGCGGCGGCGAGGTCCACTCCCGGATCTCCGGTGTCACCGACCATCTCGCGGAGGACGACGCGCACGCGCTGCGGATCGTGCGCACCATCGTCTCCACGCTGCCCGCGCGCGGCGCGCTTCCCTGGTCCGTCGAGCCGGTCGAGGAGCCCAAGGCCGATCCCGCCGGGCTGTACGGAGCGGTGCCGGTGGACTCCCGTACGCCCTACGACGTCCGTGAGGTCGTCGCGCGGCTGGTCGACGGCTCGCGGTTCGCCGAGTTCAAGGCCGAGTTCGGGACAACACTGGTGACGGGATTCGCGCGGATCCATGGGCACCCCGTCGGCATCATCGCCAACAACGGCATCCTGTTCTCCGAATCCGCCCAGAAGGGCGCGCACTTCATCGAGCTGTGCGACCAGCGCGGTATCCCGCTGCTCTTCCTCCAGAACATCTCCGGCTTCATGGTCGGCAGGGACTACGAGGCGGGCGGGATCGCCAAGCACGGCGCGAAGATGGTGACGGCCGTGGCGTGCGCGCGGGTGCCGAAGCTGACGGTCGTGATCGGCGGTTCGTACGGCGCGGGCAACTACTCGATGTGCGGCCGGGCCTACTCGCCACGCTTCCTGTGGATGTGGCCCAACGCCAAGATCTCGGTCATGGGCGGTGAGCAGGCCGCGTCCGTGCTGGCGACCGTCAAGCGCGACCAGATCGAAGGGCGCGGCGAGGAGTGGCCGGCCGAGGACGAGGAGTCGTTCAAGTCGCCGATCCGCGCGCAGTACGAGACCCAGGGCAACGCCTATTACGCGACCGCGCGCCTCTGGGACGACGGTGTGATCGACCCGCTGGAGACCCGGCAGGTGGTGGGTCTGGCCCTGACCGCGTGTGCCAACGCCCCACTGCCCCAGCGGGACAGCGCGGCGCCCGGCTTCGGCGTCTTCCGGATGTGATGTGAGGGTGGGCATGTTCGACACGGTTCTGATCGCCAACCGCGGCGAGATCGCGGTGCGTGTCATCCGTACTCTGCGCGCTCTGGGAGTGCGCTCGGTCGCGGTCTTCAGCGACGCGGACGCGGACGCCCGGCATGTGCGGGAGGCCGACACGGCCGTACGGATCGGCCCGGCCGCCGCGTCCGAGAGCTATCTCTCCGTGGACAGGCTGCTGGCCGCGGCGGCCCGTACGGGAGCGCAGGCGGTCCATCCGGGCTATGGCTTCCTCGCGGAGAACGAGACGTTCGCGCGGGCCTGCGCGGACGCCGGGCTGGTCTTCATCGGACCGCCCGCCTCCGCCATCGAGCTGATGGGCGACAAGATCCGCGCCAAGGAGACGGTCCGGGCGGCGGGCGTCCCGGTGGTGCCCGGCTCCTCGGGCAGCGGTCTGACCGATGGCGAACTGGCCGCCGCGGCGGCGGAGATCGGTATGCCGGTGCTGCTCAAGCCCTCGGCGGGCGGCGGCGGCAAGGGCATGCGGCTGGTACGCGCGGAGTCGCTGCTCGCCGAGGAGATCGCGGCGGCCCGCCGGGAGGCGCGCTCCTCCTTCGGGGACGACACGCTGCTGGTGGAGCGGTGGGTGAACCGGCCGCGCCATATCGAGATCCAGGTGCTGGCGGACACCCACGGGAATGTGGTGCATCTCGGCGAGCGCGAGTGCTCGCTCCAGCGCCGCCATCAGAAGATCATCGAGGAGGCGCCGTCCGTCCTGCTGGACGAGGCGACGCGCGCGGCGATGGGCGAGGCAGCGGTCCAGGCGGCGCGCTCGTGCGGATACGCGGGCGCGGGGACGGTCGAGTTCATCGTGCCCGGCCGCGATCCGGCCTCGTACTTCTTCATGGAGATGAACACCCGCCTCCAGGTGGAGCATCCGGTCACGGAGCTGGTCACGGGCCTCGATCTGGTCGAGTGGCAGCTACGGGTCGCCGCCGGCGAGAAGCTTCCCTTCGCCCAGCCGGACATCCACCTCACCGGCCACGCCGTGGAGGCCCGGATCTACGCGGAGGACCCGGCGCGCGGATTCCTGCCCACCGGCGGTACGGTCCTGGCGCTGCGCGAGCCGCAGGGCGACGGCGTACGGACGGACTCGGGCCTCTCCGAGGGCTCGGACGTCGGCAGTACGTACGACCCGATGCTCTCCAAGGTCATCGCCCATGGCCCGGACCGGCCCACCGCCCTGCGCAGACTACGGGCGGCCCTTGCCGGGACGGTCACGCTGGGCGTCCCCACGAACGCCGGCTTCCTCCGCCGGCTTCTCGCCCATCCCTCGGTGATCGCGGGCGATCTCGACACGGGCCTGGTGGAGCGGGACACGGCGTCCCTGCTTCCGGACGGAGTCCCGCCGGAGGTCTACGCGGCGGCGGCAGCGGTACGCCAGGCGGAGCTTCGGCCGCCCGCGCGCGCGGGATGGGTGGATCCCTTCTCCGTACCGAACGGCTGGCGCCTGGGCGGCGAACCCGTCCCGGTGACACACCGGTTGCAAGTAACGGGACTCGAACCCGTCGCTCACCAGATGCGGCCCGGGGACAGGTTCCAGGTGGAGCCCACCCGGGTCACGGTCACCGTTAACGGGATGACCCACACCTTCCACCGGGCCGGCGACTGGCTCGGCAGGGACGGCGAGAGCTGGCATGTGGTGGACTTCGATCCCGTCGAGGCCGCCCTGCGCGGGAGCGGCGCGCGTGGCGGAGTGGACTCGCTGGTCGCGCCCATGCCGGGCACCGTCACCGTGGTCAAGGTGGCCGTCGGGGACGAGGTGGCGGCCGGGCAGAGCCTGCTCGTCGTCGAGGCGATGAAGATGGAGCACGTCATCTCCGCGCCGCACGCGGGCACCGTCACCGAGCTGGATGTCACGCCCGGCTCCACCGTCGCCATGGACCAGATCCTGGCGGTCGTCACCCCGGCGCCCGCACCGGAGGACCTCGCGCCAGCCGCGCCAGCCGCGCCGACCGCGCCACCGGACACCGCGCCCACCGCGACGCCGGATACCGCGCCACCGGACCCAGCGTCGGCCGCGCCCACGGACACCGCCATCCCTCAGGAGGAGTCATGACCGACGGACTGCCCATGGCCGTCCCGGCGGAGGGACTGCCGCCCCAGGTGCGTATCCACGAGGTGGGCGCGCGCGACGGGCTCCAGAACGAGAAGGCCGTCGTACCGACCGAGGTGAAGGCCGAGTTCATCCACCGGCTCGCCCACGCCGGGCTGACCACCATCGAGGCCACCAGCCTCGTACGCCCCGACTGGGTGCCTCAGCTCGCCGACGCCGAGGAGCTGTTCCCTCTCCTCGGCGATCTGGGCAGGGAGGTCGCGCTTCCCGTCCTCGTCCCCAACTCCCGTGGCCTCGACCGCGCCATCGCCCTCGGCGTCCGCCGTATCGCCGTGTTCGGCAGCGCCACCGAGTCCTTCGCCAAGGCCAATCTCAACCGTACGGTCGACGAATCGCTCGCCATGTTCGCGCCGGTGGTCGAGCGGGCCCGCGCGGACAAGATCCATGTCCGCGGCTATCTCTCCATGTGCTTCGGCGACCCGTGGGAAGGTCCCGTCCCCATCCATCAGGTCGTCCGGGTCGCCAAGGCCCTGCTGGACCTGGGCTGTGACGAGCTGAGCCTCGGCGACACCATCGGCGTCGCCACTCCCGGCCATGTACAGACCCTCCTCGCCGAGCTGAACGAGGAGGGCGTGCCGACCAATGCCCTCGGTGTGCACTTCCACGACACCTACGGCCAGGCCCTCGCCAACACCTTCGCCGCGCTCCAGCACGGTGTGACCACGGTGGACGCCTCCGCGGGCGGCCTCGGCGGCTGCCCGTACGCAAAGAGCGCCACCGGAAACCTCGCCACCGAAGATCTCGTGTGGATGCTCGACGGCCTCGGTATCGAGACCGGCGTCGATCTCGGCAAGCTCACCGCCACCAGCGTCTGGCTGGCCGAACGGCTGGGCCGCCCCAGCCCCTCCCGTACCGTCCGAGCCCTCTCCCACAAGGAGTGACGCACCCATGTCCCTGGACCACCGGCTCTCCGCCGAGCACGAAGAACTGCGCCGCACCGTCGAGGAGTTCGCCCATGACGTCGTGGCGCCCAAGATCGGCGATTTCTACGAGCGGCACGAGTTCCCGTACGAGATCGTCCGTGAGATGGGACGGATGGGCCTGTTCGGTCTGCCGTTCCCCGAGGAGTACGGCGGTATGGGCGGCGACTATCTCGCGCTCGGTATCGCCCTCGAAGAGCTGGCCCGCGTCGACTCCTCCGTGGCGATCACCCTGGAGGCCGGAGTCTCGCTCGGCGCCATGCCCATCCATCTCTTCGGTACGGAGGAGCAGAAGCGCGAGTGGCTCCCGGGCCTCTGCTCGGGCGAGATGCTCGGCGCGTTCGGACTGACGGAGCCGGAGGCAGGCTCCGACGCGGGCGGCACCCGCACCACGGCCGTGCGCGACGGCGACATGTGGGTGATCAACGGCAGCAAGTGCTTCATCACCAACTCCGGTACGGACATCACCGGTCTGGTCACGGTCACGGCCGTCACCGGCCACAAGGCGGACGGCCGTCCGGAGATCTCCTCGATCATCGTCCCGTCCGGCACGCCCGGCTTCACCGTTGCCGCGCCCTACTCCAAGGTCGGCTGGAACGCCTCGGACACCCGTGAGCTGTCCTTCTCGGACGTACGGGTCCCGCTGGCGAATCTGCTCGGCCAGGAGGGCCGGGGATACGCCCAGTTCCTCCGTATCCTCGACGAGGGCCGGATCGCGATCTCCGCGCTGGCGACCGGTCTCGCCCAGGGCTGTGTGGACGAGTCGGTGGCGTACGCGAAGCAGCGGCACGCGTTCGGGCGGCCGATCGGCGCCAACCAGGCCATCCAGTTCAAGCTCGCCGACATGGAGATGCGCGCGCACATGGCGCGGATCGGCTGGCGGGACGCGGCCTCGCGGCTGGTCCACGGTGAACCGTTCAAGAAGGAGGCGGCGCTGGCGAAGCTGTACTCGTCGACGGTCGCCGTCGACAACGCCCGCGAGGCCACCCAGATCCATGGCGGCTACGGCTTTATGAACGAGTATCCGGTGGCCAGGATGTGGCGCGACTCCAAGATCCTGGAGATCGGCGAGGGCACGAGCGAGGTCCAGCGGATGCTGATCGCACGGGAGCTGGGCCTGCCGGGCTGAGCGACGACGGCGCGCGGCGGGTACGCGACAGATGCACGGCGGGTACGCGGCGGGTGCCGAGGGCCGGCCGGTCCCCCAGGCACCCGCCGCGCGTGGGTCCGTCAGCCGGTCGGCCAGGGCACCAGCGGCGAGCGGTAGTAGTCGATACCGAGCGCCGTCATACGCGGTCCCTGCGCCGCCAGCCGCACTTTGTATGTGTCCCAGTCGTGCGTGGCCGCCGGGGACCAGCCCAGCTCCGCGACACCGAGCAGCCGCGGGAACGCCATGAACTCCAGCTGGTCACTGGTGGCGAGAGTCTCCGTCCAGAGCGGCGCCTCGATACCGAGCACCGCGTCCTCGGGCACGCCCGCGCCGGCGAGATACGTCCCCGGATCCCAGCCGTACGAACGGTCCACCTCGGTGTAGCCGGCCCAGGACTGGCCCAGCGCGGTGCTTCTGTCGTACTTCATATCGAGATACACGCGGTCAGCCGGAGAGAGGATCAGCCCGGTGCCCTTCTTGGCCGCCGCCGCGACCTGCGCGCGCTCGGCGGCGCCCGTGGCGTCGTAACCCCAGTACTGGGCCACGGCTCCGGCGACCGGCGTGGCACCGGTGAGCTGATGCCAGCCGACGACGGTCTTGCCGTACTTCCGGACGACGGCCTGCGCCCGGTCCATGAAGGCCACATAGTCGGCATGGCTGGTGGCATGCGCCTCGTCGCCGCCGATGTGGAGGTACTTGCCCGGCGTGAGCGCGGCCAGCTCGCGCACCACGTCGTCCACGAAGTCGTACGTCACCTCCTTCGACACGCACAACGAGCTGAAGCCGACGCTCGTGCCCGTGTAGAGCGGAGGCGCGACGCCGTCGCAGTTCAGCTCGGCGTACGAGGCGAGCGCGGCGTTGGTGTGGCCCGGCATGTCGATCTCCGGGATGACCTCCAGCTCGCGGGAGGCCGCGTAGCGCACCAGATCGCGGTACTGGGCCTTGCTGTAGTAGCCGCCTGGACCGCCGCCGACCTGGGTGGAACCGCCGTATGTGGCCAGCCTCGGCCAGGAGTCGACGGCGATCCGCCAGCCCTGGTCGTCGGAGAGGTGCAGATGCAGCTTGTTGATCTTGTAGAGCGCCAGCTGGTCGATATAGAGCTTGACCTGATCGACCGTCAGGAAATGCCGTGAGACATCGAGCATCGCGCCCCGGTAGCCATAGCGCGGGCTGTCCGTGATGGTGCCGCCCGCGACCGTCCAGGGACCGCGCTGCGCGCCGCGCTTCTCCACCGAGGCGGGCAGCAACTGGCGCAGTGTCTGGACGCCGTGGAAGAGTCCGGCGGGCTCACGGGCGGTGATCGTGACACCGCGCCGCCCGGACTCCAGCCGGTAGCCCTCCGCGCCCAGACTCCGCTCTCCCGTGCCGAGCCGCAGCCGGATACCGCCCTGCGCGTGCCGGTCGGTGACCGGCAGGGCGTATCCGGTGGACGGGCGCAGCACGTCGGCCAGATACGAGCCGATCCGCCGCGCCTCGCGCGAGTCGTCGCGCGAGCGGCCGTCGACCAGGATGCGGGTCGCCGCAGTGATGACGTACGGCGAGCCGCCCGGCCGTACGCGCTGCGGCGCGGGCACGACCTGGTCCAGCGGACGCGCGGCTGCCGTGCCGCCGGCTCCGGAGCCGCCGTGAGGGCGGTCGCCATGGACGGTCGCGGAGCCCATGGGCACCGGGCCCGTGGCTCCGATGCCGGCGATACCGGCCGCCACGACGAGCAGCAGCGAGCCGAACAGCCGAGGTAACGATCTGCGGTGTGCCACAACGGTTCTCACAAGGTTGTCCCTTCGACGGGGTACTCACCTGCGGTGCCGGGCGATGAACTTCTCCCATGGGACCCGCACGTCCCACCGGCGGTCAAGGTGTAGACCAATTTCCGCCCTCCCGATGGAAGAATCCACGGCATGGCGGAAATCATCCAGAAGGACGGCACATGGCTCTTCGACGGAGATACGGTCCGCATCGTGCCCGGCAACGACAAGGGCGTGAGCCCGCTGCGCGCGGCACTCGGTGAAATCGCCGTACCGCTGGAGGCGCTGGCCGGGATCTCCTTCGAGTCGGGCCGGAAGTCCGGGCGGCTCCGGCTGCGGCTGCGGGACGGCGCCGATCCGCTGCTCCAGATCGCCGCCGGCCGGCTGGGCGAGAGCTCGGATCCGTACCGGCTGACCGTGGAAAGGGACCGTTCCGGAGTCGCGGAGTATCTCGTGGACGAGGTGCGCAACGCCCTGCTGCTGGACGGTGTGGAGTCCGGTCCCGTCGACCGCTATCTGCTGCCCGGGCCCGCCCTGCCGATCACCGCGAGCGCGGGCGACGGGACCGTCACCTTCGACGGCGAGCGGATCAGACTGGAGTGGAACTGGAAGACCGAGGAGTCCAAGTCCTCGGGCGGCCCCACGATCCTGGCGCTGGCCGATGTGGAGTCGGTGGAGTGGCAGCCGAGCGCCGGGCTGGACAACGGCTATATGCGCTTCCGGGTGGCCAGGGCACCGGCGTCGGCCCGGCCGAAGTACGACCCGTACGCGGTGGAGCTGTGGGGATTCAGGAAGGACCCGCTGATGGCGCTGGCGGGAGCCGCCGTGGTGGCCCGGCTGCCGCATCCGTACGCCTCGGCCGTTACGGGTACGGGCACGGAGGCGGAGCCGGAGACGGAGCCGGCGGGCACCGCGGCGCCGGGCGGCGAGGACCACGACGCGCTGCTGCGCAGACTGCGGGAGCTGGGCGAGCTGCACCAGGCCGGGATACTCACCGCCGAGGAGTTCGCCACCGCCAAACAGGCCGTCCTGAAGCGGCTCTGAGAGCGGCCCGGGCTGCCGTTCGGGCGGCGCCGCATCCGCCGCATCCCGCATATCCGTCGTATTCGCCGTACCTTCGCCGTAGTAGCTGACCGTTCCCTCGTTCGGCCCCGGAAAGGGCCGACTCCTGCCCGATTCCGGGCAGATTTCTTGCAAACACCCTTCCGTACCCGCAATATCAACGGGTGCCGGAACGCAGCCCGTCGTACGACGACCTCATCGACCATCTCGTCCGCAGCACCGCGCTCCGGCGCGGCGAGGCGGCCCGGGTGGTGCTCGACGTGCTGGCGTACTTCGACGAGACGACCGAGGAGTTCGTCCGCCGCCGCCACCGGGAGATACAGGCCTCCGGCGGCACCAACGCGGAGATCTTCGAGCGGATCGCGGCCGAGCTGCCGCACCGGGCGGTAGCGCCGCCGGAGCTCTCACTCCGGCAGTTGCGCCGCATCGTCTACGGCTGAAGCGATTGAAGCGATCCACAGCCGAACCGATCTACGGCTGAACCGATCATGAACCGATCTGGAGGGGCAAGACTGTATGTGCGGAATCGTCGGATATATCGGCAAGCGTGATGTGGCACCACTGCTGCTGGAGGGCCTTCAGCGGCTGGAGTACCGCGGATACGACTCGGCGGGCGTGGTCATCACCGGCAAGCCGGCCGCGGGCAAGGCCGCCACGCTGAAGATGGTCAAGGCCAAGGGCCGGGTCCGCGAACTGGAGGCCCGCGTGCCCAAGCGCTTCACGGGCACCACCGGTATCGCGCACACCCGCTGGGCCACCCATGGCTCGCCGAGCGACGAGAACGCGCATCCGCACATGGACGCCGAGGGCAAGGTCGCGCTCGTCCACAACGGCATCATCGACAACGCCTCCGAGCTGCGGGTGAAGCTGGAGGCGGACGGTGTGGTGTTCCTCTCCGAGACCGACACCGAGGTGATGACCCATCTCATCGCCCGCTCCCAGGCCGCCACCCTGGAGGAGAAGGTCCGCCAGGCGCTCCAGCTCATCGAGGGCACCTACGGGATCGCGGTCCTGCACGCCGACTTCCCGGACCGTATCGTCGTCGCGCGCAACGGCTCACCGGTCGTCCTCGGGATCGGCGAGAAGGAGATGTTCGTCGCCTCCGACGTGGCCGCCCTCGTCTCGCACACCCGCCAGGTCGTCACGCTCGACGACGGCGAGATGGCCACGCTCAAGGCCGACGACTTCCGTACGTACACGACCGAGGGCTCCCGCACCTCGGCCACGCCGACCACCGTGGAGTGGGAGGCCGAGTCGTACGACATGGGCGGCCACGACACATATATGCACAAGGAGATCTCGGAGCAGCCCGACGCCGTGGACCGGGTGCTGCGCGGCCGGATCGACGACCGGTTCGCCACCGTGCATCTCGGCGGCCTCAATCTGGACGCCCGCGAGGCGCGCGGAGTGCGCCGGATCAAGATCCTGGGCTGCGGCACCTCGTACCACGCGGGACTCATCGGCGCGCAGCTCATCGAGGAGCTGGCGCGGATCCCGGCGGACGCCGAGCCCGCCTCCGAATTCCGCTACCGCAATCCGGTCGTGGATCCCGACACGCTCTATGTCGCGGTGTCGCAGTCCGGTGAGACGTACGACGTGCTGGCCGCGGTGCAGGAGCTCAAGCGCAAGGGTGCGCGGGTGCTGGGCGTGGTCAATGTGGTGGGCTCGGCGATCGCCCGGGAGACCGACGGCGGCGTGTATGTGCACGCGGGCCCGGAGGTCTGTGTCGTCTCCACCAAGTGCTTCACCAACACCGTGGTCGCCTTCGCGCTGCTGGCGCTGCATCTCGGCCGTATCCGCGATCTGTCGGTCGCCGACGGCAAGCGGATCATCGACGGGCTGCGCAGACTGCCCGCCCAGATCTCCGAGATCCTGGCGACGGAGGAGGCCATCGCGAAGCTGGCGGCCCAGTACGCGGAC
Source organism: Streptomyces sp. NPDC059743 (assembly GCF_042732975.1). Taxonomy (NCBI): domain Bacteria; kingdom Bacillati; phylum Actinomycetota; class Actinomycetes; order Kitasatosporales; family Streptomycetaceae; genus Streptomyces; species Streptomyces sp. NPDC059743. The sequence goes on from NZ_JBHWGS010000022.1 coordinate 139,922, forward strand.
TCCGCCTCGATGATGTTCATCGGGCGGGTGCGCGGCTATCCGGTGGCGCTGGAGGCCTCCCTGAAGCTCAAGGAGATCTCGTACATCCACGCCGAGGCCTATCCCGCCTCCGAGCTCAAGCACGGCCCGCTCGCGCTGATCGAACCGGCGCTGCCGACGGTCGCGATCGTCCCGGACGACGATCTGCTGGAGAAGAACCGCGCGGCGCTGGAGGAGATCAAGGCGCGCAGCGGCCCGATCCTGGCGGTGGCGCACCAGCCGCAGGAGAAGGCCGACCACACGATCGTGGTACCGAAGAACGAGACCGAGCTGGACGCGATCCTGCTGGGCATCCCGCTCCAGCTCCTGGCGTACCACACGGCACTGGCGCTGGGCCGTGACATCGACAAGCCCAGGAACCTGGCGAAGTCGGTGACGGTGGAGTAGCAGGGCGCGTCCGGGTCCGAGCCCCGCGGCCCCGGAGCCGGCCCCGAAACCGGCTGCGGCCGAGCCCTCGGCAGGGCTGTGAGAGCGCCCCCAGTGCATGCCGCCCGGCGCGCCGGGGGCGCTCTCCGTAGGGGTCGGCGCTGCCCGGACACCGGCCCGCGGCTGCCTCAGCCGGTGGCCGTCACCCCCCGGCCGGCAGCACGACGGCGCGGCAGTGCGGTCGGCCACTTGGCAAGCGCGGCCGTCGCTCCGTACCAGGCGGCGAGGCCCGCCACGGCGGCGACCCAGCCGCCTATCTTGGCGAGCCCGGTGCTGTCGGCGAACTGCCCGACGGCGAGCAGCAGCAGTGCGACGGTGAGCAGTCCGTACGTGCCCTGGAACAGCGGCCCCGCGTCCGCCGCGCCCAAGGTGAGGCTGAGCGCCAGCAGCGCCCACAGGAGGAGGAAGAGGCCGGCCGCGTCGGCGGAGATCTGATCGCCGACGCCCGTACCCCAGGTGAACCAGAAGGCTCCGAGGCCCGCGAAGGCCGTACCGGTGAATGAACGGCCCGCCCGGAATTCGAGCAGTCCGGCGACGAAGAGCGCGACACCGCCGACGTACAGCGCGAGCGGGACGGCGTCGGCCGCCGTCGCTCCGTCGATGACGGCGGTGTGGCCGATGCCGAAAGCGAGCAGGGTGAGTCCGAGCGCGAGATGGCCGAGAACCGAAGTCGAGGTGGTGCTTCCCGCAGAGACGTCGTTGTCCACGGCGGGCTCCCTTCATGATGTGCGGGTGTGCTGTTTCCCAGCGACCGTTATGTACCCTTCACAAGCGCACGATGCACCTCTACGCGTGAGTAAATTCACCTTGGGCGCAAGGGAGTTGACACATACTCAGACAATGTGAAGTGCAGCGGGCAGAGCGGCGCCCGGGCCGGATCACATCGGGTCAGGTCGGATCACGTCAGGCCGGATCGCGTCAGGTGTCAGGTCGGACCGGGCCGCGTCGGACCGAGCGGGCGTCAGGGAATCGCGCCCGACCGTCAGGGAATCACCACGACGGGCCGCTGCGCGCGCCGCGCGAGCCGTCCCGCCACCGAGCCGAAGATCCGCCCGACGATGCCGTGCGTGGAGCCGACGACGATCGCGTCCGCCGAATACTCCTCGCCGACCTCTTCCAGCTCATGGCAGATGTCACCGCCGCGCTCGACCAGGATCCACGGGACCTCGGCGAGATAGTCCGCACAGGCCAGTTCGAGACCGAGCACCTCGGTGCGGTGGTCCGGCACATCCACGAAGACCGGCGGTTCGCAGCCCGCCCAGACCGTGGTCGGGAGCCGGTTGGCGACATGGACGATGATCAGGCCGGAGCCCAGCCGTTTGGCCATGCCGATGGCGTACGCGAGCGCCCGCTCGCTGGAGGTCGAGCCGTCGAAGCCGACGACCACTCCGTGCCGGAAGGCGGGATCGCAGGAGGCATCTGTCTGTTCCGCCGCTCGCAGGTCCGACAGAGGGTCGGCCACGCGCTTGCGGTCTGCGGGTTCGGGGATTTCGTGACCAGCCATGGCGTCTCGGCTAAAGAGGTCCTCTTGGGAAGGGACAACAATGGTCGTGGCGGGTGTCGTGGTGGGCGGGTGCCGTGTCCGGGAATCATCTTCCCAATCCGTACCCATAAGGGTACGGCGACACTCTTCTCATGCCCAGAGCCCGCCGCCCCACACGCGGCGTTCCAGGGAGCATGCACGAGGCTGCCCGGGATCGCAATGCCGGATGGCCCCTACAGTTGTCCGAGGAGTGACCGGAGGGCTCCGCTCCTCGTTGGCCATCGGTCATATCGTCACTTCGAGGGAGCACCCGTGCCCGCATCACCGACCGCTCAGGCCACTCCGGACGCTCCACGTCGCGACGCGCGTGAGACGCTGCGCGCGACCTCGGCGGCGGACGAGGCGGATCCGGCGGGCGGCGGACTCGCCGCGTCCGACACTCGGTCGCTCGCGGAGCGGGCCGTGGAACCGGCTGCCGGGCTCCCGCCGCACCGGGCGGCGGGAAGTCGTACGGAGCGGTCCCGCGCTCCGCACGGAGAGCCGTGCCGGGAGCCCGTCGCGGACACCGCGCGGGCGCCGTCGGGAGATCCGGCGGGCGAGGTGGTCCGCTGGGCGTCGTTGAGCTGTCTGCTGGTCCCGGTGGTCCTCACCGTGTACGGCACGTCCTTCGGCGGCACGATCGCCACGACGCTCGGCCTCGCCGCGGTGACCGCCGTCTGCCGGCTGCTGCTGCGCCGTTCCGAGCGCTCCGCCGCCCAACTGCGGGCGGAGGAGGCGAAGATGGGAGAACGGCCGCGGAGGGGCGTGGGCGCGAGGACGGAAGCGGGCGCGGAGGGCCGGGCGGGCGCGAGAAGAAGAGCGCGCGGGAGGACGAGGAACGAGGTAAGGATGTACGGAACGTACGGAACGTCCGGAAGCCGACGGTCCTCGGGGGGTCGGGGGGCGCGTCGAAGCTCACGCACGCGTGAAGGTAGTGCGCCGGGAGATTGAAAGCTTCGTACAGACGCACCCATCACTTTTCGGCCAACTTCACACTGGGAGAGAACCCCTGGGGAAATGGCCTGCCAACCCCCTTGCCACCAGGGAAGAAAGGACCGACCCAGTCCTCCGCACCCTACGGGGACGGGCCATGCACGCGAGGCCCACTTCCACTCTCGGCTCCCGAGTGGAACGCTTCGTGATCGAATGCTTCGCGCCAAGTTGCCTTGTCGACATAGCGCCGGATGGAGAACTTGTCACGCCGGCACCACGGGACACAGTAGATTCGATCATGAGTATCGAAGGCTGGGGACCCGTGCAAAACCGAGGGGAATCGTGCAGGAGCGAGAGGCCCGACAAGAACGGGGAGACGCGAACACCGAGGGGGGCTTAGCGCCATGAGCCAGGACTCCATTGCCGCACCGGAGTCAGCACGGAAGCTTTCCGGGCGTCGCCGACGAGAAGTCGTCGCCGTGCTGCTCTTCAGCGGTGGCCCCATCTTCGAGAGCTCAATTCCGCTCTCGGTGTTCGGAATCGACCGCCAGGACGCCGGGGTTCCCCGCTACCGCCTGCTCGTGTGTGCCGGGGAGGACGGACCGCTGCGCACCACCGGCGGGCTCGAACTCACCGCGCCGTACGGCCTGGAGGCGATCAGCAGGGCGGGCACCGTGGTCGTGCCGGCATGGCGGTCGATCACATCGCCGCCACCACCGGAGGCGCTGGACGCGCTGCGCCGGGCGCACGAGGAGGGCGCGAGAATCGTCGGTCTGTGCACCGGCGCGTTCGTGCTCGCCGCGGCCGGTCTGCTGGACGGCCGCCCGGCCACCACACACTGGATGTACGCGCCGACGCTCGCCAAGCGCTATCCGTCCGTGCATGTGGATCCGCGTGAGCTGTTCGTCGACGACGGCGATGTGCTGACGTCGGCGGGCACGGCGGCCGGAATCGATCTGTGTCTGCATATAGTCCGGACGGATCACGGCGCGGAGGCCGCGGGCGCGCTCGCGCGCAGACTGGTCGTACCTCCGCGGCGCAGTGGCGGTCAGGAGCGCTATCTGGACAGGTCTTTACCAGAAGAGATCGGCTCCGACCCGCTCGCCGAGGTCGTGGCCTGGGCGCTGGAGCATCTGCACGAGCAGTTCGACGTGGAGACGCTCGCGGCCCGCGCGTACATGAGCCGCCGTACGTTCGACCGGCGGTTCCGCTCGCTGACCGGAAGCGCGCCGCTCCAGTGGCTGATCACCCAGCGGGTGCTTCAGGCACAGCGGCTGCTGGAGACCTCCGACTACTCCGTCGACGAGGTCGCCGGCCGCTGCGGCTTCCGCTCACCGGTGGCGCTGCGCGGCCACTTCCGGCGCCAGCTCGGCTCCTCTCCCGCGGCCTACCGGTCCGCCTACCGGGCCAGGCGCCCGCAGGGCGAGCCGATGGCGCCGGGAGTCATGGAGTCGGTCGTGCCGGCCCAGGCCTCACCGCACGCCAGACGGGCGGCGGCAGCCGTCGGCCTGCCGGGCCAGACGGCCACGTCGGCGGCGGTGTCCGAGCACGGGAAGCCAGGTTCCGACATGTACGCAACAGGTCCGGGCCGTCCGAGTCTGCCCGGCCAGCGGAGCGCCCCGTAGGGTAAGGCGTATGAACGACCGCATGGTGTGGATCGACTGCGAGATGACCGGGCTCTCGCTGACGGACGACGCACTCATCGAGGTGGCCGCCCTGGTCACCGACTCGGAGCTGAACGTGCTCGGTGAAGGGGTGGACATCGTGATCCGCCCGCCGGACGCGGCGCTGGAGACCATGCCCGAGGTGGTGCGGCAGATGCACACCACCTCGGGACTCCTCGACGAGCTGGCGGGCGGTACGACGCTGGCCGCCGCCGAGGAGCAGGTCCTGGCGTATGTACGCGAGCATGTCAAGGAGCCCGGCAAGGCTCCGCTGTGCGGGAACACGGTCGGCACCGACCGCGGCTTCCTGCTGCGTGACATGCCGACGCTGGAGGGCTACCTCCACTACCGCATCGTGGATGTCTCCTCGGTCAAGGAGCTGGCCCGCCGCTGGTATCCGCGGGCGTACTTCAACAGCCCGGAGAAGGCCGGCAACCACCGCGCGCTCGCCGATATCCGCGAATCCATCGCGGAGCTGCGCTACTACCGCGAGGCGGTCTTCGTACCGGCGCCGGGCCCGGACTCCGACACGGCCAAGCAGATCGCGGCCAAGCACGTGCTCCACACCCCATAGCCCCATCCGGGCACCCCCGCACCCCGGGAAGCGCCCGCCGCCACCGCAGCACGAATACAGGCGCGAGCACCCTCGCGGACCCTGTACACTTTTTCTCGGCCGGTCGGAAAGCGACCGGTCGTGGTGGGTATAGCTCAGCTGGTAGAGCACCTGGTTGTGGTCCAGGATGTCGCGGGTTCGAGTCCCGTTACTCACCCTGAGTGAGCAAGGCCCGGTTCGCGCAAGCGGACCGGGCCTTCTTCGTTCCCGGGAGCCGAGGCCGGTCCAAGTTGATCCAGGGTCGGCCCAGGTTAGTCCGGGTCAGTCCAGGCCGGTCCAGGTCAGGAGGAGGCCCGGACGATCAGCTGGGTGGGAAGCACGATCTGAGGCGGCGGTGTCGCGGCGCCGGTCGGGCGGGCGGCGATTTCTTCGAGGACCAGACGGGCCATCGCGCGGCCCATCTCCTCGATCGGCTGGCGGACGCTCGTCAAGGGCGGGTCCATATGGCGGGCTATCGCCGAGTCGTCGAAGCCGATCAGGGCCACGTCGTCCGGGATACGGCGGCCGGCGGCGCGGAGAGTCTGGCGGGCGCCGGCGGCCATGACGTCCGAGGCGGCGAAGACCGCGTCCAGGTCCGGGCGGCGGGCGAGGAGTTCGCGCATGGCGCGGCGACCGCCGTCCTCGGTGAAGTCGGCCACGGCCGTCAGCCGCCCGTCCGGGGCCTGTCCGGCGTCCGTGAGGGCCCGGCGGTAGCCGTCGAGGCGGCAGGCCGCGCCGTACACCTCCAGCCGGCCGGTGATGGTCGCGATGGTGCGCCGGCCCCGGGCGAGGAGATGGGCGACGGCCGTACGGGCGCCCTCGGCGTTGTCGGAGTCGACCGCGGGCAGCGGTTCGGCCGCCGAGCGCCGGCCGCTGATGACCGTCGGGATACCGAGCTGGGTCAGCAGCTCCGGCAGCGGATCGTCCGCGTGGACCGAGACCAGCAGCGCTCCGTCGGCGCGGTGCGCGGCCAGATACTGGGCGAGGCGGCGGCGCTCGCGGGCGCCGCCCGCGAAGGTCAGCAGCAGTTGCATCCCCGTCTCGGCGAGCGCCTCGCCGACGCCGCTGACGATGTCGGAGAAGTACGGTTCGGCGAAGAACCGCGCCTCGGGCTCGGGCACCACCAGGGCGATCGCGTCGGCGCGGTTGGCGGCGAGGGCGCGGGCCGCGCGGTTCGGTACGTATCCCAGCTCGGCGACCGCCGCCTCGACCGCGGCCTTGGTCCTCTCACTGACCCGCGGCGAACCGTTGATCACCCGCGAGACCGTGCCACGGCCGACCCCGGCGCGCGCGGCCACCTCTTCGAGCGTGGGCAGCTTGCCGCCGCGCCCTCGCGCCGCCGAAGGCACTGAAGGCGCTGAAGGCGTCGGGCGCGCCGAGCGCGCTGAAGGGACGTCAAGGGCTCCCGGTGCTCCCGGCTCTCCCGGCGCGGCCTCCGGTGTCCTCCGTACCCGGCCCGCCTCCTGGGCTCCGTCCGTTCCCCGGACTCCCGGGGCTTTCCGAGACGCCATCCCTGCCTCCCCCAACGAATCCACCGCCCGAACCACCACCCACCCTCATGGCGCCCATGGCGTAAACCAACAAACGGATAAACGAGCCACCTCGCGCCGCCCGGTCCCTTGACACCCCTACGGGGACCGGCGACGCTTCAACACATCACACATGGGAGCGCTCCCACCGTACCTGACCCATATCAGCCCCGCACATATCCCGACCGCACCGGCCCTTCCCAACTACTGTGCTCTGCACAGCAGTTGGGCCGTAGCCCGGCATGTCGGTGCGGTGTATTAGGAGGACGTAATGCGCACACGTACTCGCTCGTCCCGTCGGCTGGTGGTCCTCGCGGCCGTCGCCGCGCTGGGCGCCGGAGTCCTGGCCGGCTGCGCGGAGGACACAGAGGATCCCTCCGGCAGCGCCTCGGGCGGAGGCGTCAGCGGCAAGGGCAAGACCACGATCACGGTGGGAGTCTTCGGGGCCTTCGGCCTCAAGGAGGCCGGGCTCTACGACCAGTACATGAAGCTCAACAAGGACGTGGTCATCAAGCAGACCTCGATCGAGCGCAACGAGAACTACTATCCGCAGCTCCTCACCCACCTCGGCAGCGGCAGCGGGCTCGCCGATGTCCAGGCCATCGAGGTCAACAACATCGCGGAGATCACCGCCACCCAGGGCGACAAGCTCGTGGACCTCGGGAAGACCGAGGGCGTGCAGAAGGACAGCTTCCTGCCGTGGAAGTGGTCGCAGGCCACCACCACGGCCGGCAAGACCATCGCGCTGGGAACCGACATCGGCCCGGAGGGCATCTGCTACCGCAAGGACCTCTTCGCCACCGCGGGCCTGCCCACCGACCGTGAGGCGGTCGGCAAGCTGTGGGCGGGCGACTGGAACAAGTACCTCGACGCGGGAAAGCAGTTCAAGGCCAAGGCGCCCAAGGGCGCGGCCTTCGTGGACTCGGCGAGCGGTGTGATGGCCGCCATCACAGGCAGCAACGCCAACCGTTTCTACGACAAGGACGGCAAGGTCATCTACAAGACCAACCCGGCCGTGCGCCAGGCCTGGGACATCGCGGCGGACTTCGCCGGCTCCGGACTGACCGCCAAACTCCAGCAGTTCACACCCGGCTGGGACCAGGGATTCGCCAACGGCACCTTCGCCACCGTCTCCTGCCCGGCCTGGATGCTGGGCTACATCCAAGACAAGGGCGGTGAGGCCGGCAAGGGCAAGTGGGACGTGGCCGCCGCGCCCAAGCCCAGCAACTGGGGCGGCTCCTTCCTCGTCGTACCCGAAGCGAGCAAGAACAAGGAAGCCGCGGCCAAACTCGTCGCCTGGCTGACCGCACCCGAACAGCAGGCCACGCTCTTCGCCGAGCGTGGCAGCTTCCCGAGCTCCCAGGCCGCGTACTCCCTGCCGGCCGTGTCGGGCGCCAAGCACGAGTACTTCGACAACGCGCCCATCGGTGAGATCTTCTCGGCGGCGGCCAAGGGCGTACCGGTCCAGATCGTCGGTCCGAAGGATCTGATCATCGCGCAGAACCTGGCCGACATCGGCATGCTCCAGGTCGACCAGAAGGGCACGTCCTCCAAGGACGGCTGGAACGCCGCCGTGAAGGCGATCGACAACGCGCTGGACCAGTGACCGATGGCCAGTGACGCACGTGCCGCCGCGCCCTCCGAGGAGGAGGGCGCGGCCCCGGCGCCGGACGCACCCGCCACGGGCGGCGGGAAGACCGGCCCAGACCACGACACGTACCGCGACGGACATCAGCGGCAACCCGACGACGCAGGCCGCGACGCGCGCGAGGAGCGGCGCCGTGAGCGGCGCAGCCGCCGGTACCGCCGCGATGTGCGCTGGAGTCCCTACGCCTTCATCGCGCCCTTCTTCGTCTTCTTCATGGCCTTCGGGCTCTTCCCGCTGCTCTACACCGGCTGGGCCTCCCTGCACCGCGTGGAGCTGACCGCGCCCACCGACATGGAGTGGGTGGGACTGCGCAACTTCTCCCGGCTGCTCAGTGACGAGTTCTTCTGGAACGCGCTCCAGAACACCGTCACCATCGGGCTGATCTCCACGATCCCCCAGCTTCTGATCGCGCTGGGCATCGCGCATCTGCTCAACTACCGGCTGCGCGGCTCGATGTTCTTCCGCGTCGCCGTACTCACTCCGTACGCCACCTCGGTGGCCGCCGCGACGCTGGTCTTCGTCCTGCTCTTCGGCCGTGACTACGGAATGATCAACTGGCTGCTCGGACAGATCGGGATCGGTGCCGTCGACTGGCAGAACGGCACCTGGACCTCCCAGCTCGCGGTCTCCACGATCGTCATCTGGCGCTGGACCGGCTACAACGCCCTGATCTATCTGGCGGCGATGCAGGCCATCCCCAACGATCTGTACGAGTCGGCGGCCCTGGACGGCGCCTCGCGCTGGCAGCAGTTCATCCATGTGACCGTGCCTTCGCTGCGGCCGACGATCCTGTTCACCTGTGTGGTCTCGACCATCGGCGCGACACAGCTCTTCGGTGAACCGCTGCTCTTCAACGGCGGCGCGGGCGCGACGGGCGGCGCCAGCCACCAGTTCCAGACGCTCGGGCTCTATCTGTACGAACAGGGCTGGGTGAATCTCCATCTCGGCCGGGCCTCGGCGATCGCCTGGACGATGTTCCTGATCCTGCTGATCATCGGCGCGGTGAACTGGGTCATCGGCCGCCGTCTCCGCAAGAGCGCGTAGGGAGACCACTCATGTCGACGACTTCACAGACACTCACGGATCAGCGGACACCCGGCCACACCGAGGCGGACCGGAGGAAGGTCGCCCGGCCGAAGAAGCGCGGCGCGGGCCGGCAGCTCCACGGCGGGCGGATCACCTACGCCGTACTGATCATCTTCACCATCGGCTCGCTCTTCCCGCTCGTATGGACGGCGATCGCGGCCTCCCGCAACAACACCCGGCTCGCCCAGACGCCTCCGCCGTTCTGGTTCGGCGGAAACCTCTTCAAGAATCTGGAGATCGCCTGGACCGACGCCAATATGGGCACGGCCCTGCTCAATACGACCGTGGTCGCGGGCGCGATCGCGGCGGGCACCGTGCTCTTCTCCACCCTGGCCGGCTTCGCCTTCGCCAAACTGCGCTTCCGGTTCCAGAATCTGCTTCTGCTGCTGGTGATCGGCACGATGATGGTGCCGCCGCAGCTCAGTGTCGTACCGCTGTACATGCTGATCGCCGAGCTGTCCTGGACCGACCAGCTCCAGTCCGTCATCCTGCCGACGCTGGTCAGCGCCTTCGGCGTGTTCTTCATGCGGCAGTATCTGATCGGAGCGCTGCCCACGGAGCTGATCGAGGCGGCCCGGGTGGACGGCGCGAGCAGCTTGCGGGTGGTGTGGCATGTGGTCTTCCCGGCCGCGCGGCCCGCGATGGCCGTGCTGGGAATGCTGACCTTCGTGATGGCCTGGAACGACTTCTTCTGGCCGATCATCGCACTGACGCAGAACGGCAATCCCACCGTGCAGGTGGCGCTGACCGGGCTCGGCCGCGGCTATATCCCCGACCAGTCGGTGATCATGGCGGGCGCGCTGCTGGGCACGCTGCCGCTGCTGCTCGCCTTTGTGATCTTCGGCAGACATATCGTCGGCGGCATCATGCAGGGCGCGGTCAAGGGCTGAGCCGTACGTCCGCGTCCGTCAACTCCGTAACTCCGTACCTCTCGTCCGTCACCCCCCACCGCTCACTCCTCACCTCACACCTACGGCAACGGGAGCTGACCCATGTCCGACACCTTTCCGCCCGGCTTCCTGTGGGGCACCGCCACCGCCGCGTACCAGATCGAGGGCGCGGCCCGGGAGAACGGCCGTACGCCGTCCATCTGGGACACCTTCAGCCACACGCCAGGCAAGGTCGCACAGGGCGACACCGGCGACATCGCCGTCGACCACTTCCACCGCAGGGCCGAGGACGTCCGGCTGATGGCGGACCTGGGCGTGAACGCGTACCGCTTCTCGGTCTCCTGGCCGCGCGTCCAGCCCACCGGGCGCGGTCCCGCCATCCAGCGCGGTCTCGACTTCTACCGTGCGCTGGTCGACGATCTGCTCGGCCACGGCATCGAGCCCGTCCTCACGCTCTACCACTGGGATCTGCCGCAGGAGCTGGAGGCGGCGGGCGGCTGGCCGGAGCGCGAGACGGCGTACCGCTTCGCGGAGTACGCACGCTACGTCGGCGAGGCGCTCGGCGACCGGGTACGGCGCTGGACCACCCTGAACGAGCCCTGGTGCAGCGCCTTTCTGGGATACGCGTCCGGCGTGCACGCCCCGGGCCGTACGGACCCGGCGGCGGCGCTGCGGGCGGCGCACCATCTCAACCTCGGCCATGGTCTGGCCGCGCAGGCGCTGCGCTCCGTGCTCCCGGCGGACGGCCGGGTCTCGGTGAGCCTCAACCCGTCGGCCGTACGGGCCCGTACGCAGTCGCCCGCGGACCTGGACGCGCGGCGCCGTATCGACGCGCTCGCGAACCGGATCTTCACCGGCCCGATGCTGAACGGCGCGTACCCGAAGGATCTCTTCGCGGACACCGCGCGGATCACCGACTGGTCCTTCGTCCATGCCACGGACCCGGCGACGATCCGCCAGCCGCTGGACTCGCTGGGCATCAACTACTACGCGCCCGCGGTGGTCTCGGCCGCCACGGACGAGTTCGCCGGGCGCCACGACGGCCACGGCGAGAGCGAGCATTCGCCCTGGCCGGGCGCGGACTCCGTCGCCTTCCATCAGCCGCCCGGTGAACTCACCGAGATGGGCTGGTCGGTGGATCCGAGCGGGCTGTACGACCTGCTGATGCGGTACACGCGCGAGGCGCCGGGACTGCCGCTGATGGTCACCGAGAACGGCGCGGCGTACGCGGACAGGCCCGGTGCGGACGGTACGGTCCACGACCCGGACCGGATCCGCTATCTGCACGGCCATCTCGCGGCGGTCCGGCGGGCGATCGACGACGGCGCCGATGTCCGCGGCTACTTCCTCTGGTCACTGCTGGACAATTTCGAGTGGGCGTACGGCTACGGCAAGCGCTTCGGCGCGGTGCATGTGGACTACGAGACCCAGCGCCGTACGCCGAAGTCGAGCGCGCTCTGGTACGCCAGGCTGGCCGGTACGGGCGTACTGCCGGAGGTCCCGGTCGGCTGACGCGGGCCCACCGGCCCGTCGGCCGCCGGCCCGTCGCCGTACGCCGTCTCGTTACGCGCGTGTCCCGGGCCTTCGCCGTACGCGCGAGCCCCGGCCGGATGGGTGTGGGGGGTCGGTCCGGCCGGGGCGGCGGGGGGGGCGGCTGGTGGGGCAGCCAGGACAGAACGCTAGCTGTCCCGGCACGGACAAATGGGCTGTACGGGACAGGCGCCACGGTTCTTAGGGCGCGCTTAAGGTGCGCATCGGAACCGATTAAAGATCCGGCGCCTGTTGAAGATCGGGCGCGTGCCTTCGCCCCGCCGAGCCCAGGGCCGGAGGCCTCAGACCTCCGCCGCCCTGCGGCCCTGGGCCGCCCGCTTGCGGCGGCCGAGGCGGTGCCCTCGCGGCGCGTCCGGCGCGCGCCAGCCGTCGAGCCCGATCCAGATCCGTACCTCGGTGCCGCCGAGCACCGAGCGCCCGATCCGTACGTCTCCGCCCGTCGACTCGGCCACCCGGCGCACGATGTCGAGACCGAGCCCGGTCGAACCGTCCCGTCCGCCGCTGTTGCCGCGCGCGAGCGCGGCCCGGGGATCGGCGATACCCGGTCCCGCGTCCGAGACCAGGACGATCACGGCGTCCTCGCCGTTGTGCACATCGACGGCGAAGGCCGTGCCCTCCGGTGTGTGCCGGAAGACATTGCCGAGCAACGCGTCGAGCGCGGCGGCCAGTTCGGCCCTGACAACCGGGATACGGACCGGGCCGCCGATGCCCGCGACCCGTGCCGTACGGCCCTCGTCCTCGGCCAGCGCGGACCAGAAGTCCATCCGCTCCCGGACGACTTCGGAGACGTCACAGCCGCCGGCCGGCCCGGCGGCCACCGTCTGCGGCTTGGACTCGCGGGCGGTACGGATGATCGTGTCGACCTCGCGTTCCAACTGGGCCACGGCCGCCCTGGTCTGGTCGGCGGCCGGACCTTCGCCCAGCGACGCGGCGTTGAGACGCAGCACGGTGAGCGGAGTGCGCAGCCGGTGCGAGAGATCGGCGGCGAGTTCCCGCTCATTGGCGAGGAGCTGGACGACCTGGTCGGCCATCGAGTTGAACGCGACGGCGGCGGACCGCAGTTCGGTGGGCCCTTCCTCCGGGACCCGCGCGCCGAGCTTTCCCTCGCCCAGCGCGTGCGCCGCGTACGCGAGGCGCTGCGCCGGCTCGACCATCCGCAGTCCGAGCCGGTCGGCGACCGCGACCGAACCGACCACCAGCGCGAGACCCACACCCGCGAGCACCAGCCAGGCGGTGGTGACTCCGTTGGAGACCTCCTCGTCGGGCACGAAGATCTCGACGACCGCGATCCTCGCCTGGCTGAGCGCGGTCGGCTGGAGCAGCGCGAAACCGCCCGTGACCTCGGTGATGGAGGCGCGGCCGATCCGCCGTACGGTCCGCAGATCCTCCTCGGCCGCCCGGCGCGTACCGATCTCCAGCGGCAGACTGCCCGGCTCGTCGGCGGCCGGGACATGCACGGCCATCCGTCCGTACGCGCCGGCCAGCGTGGAGGCGACGGCCCGTTCCAGCTCCGCGCGGTCGGTGGTGATGGAGAGCGTCGGGCCGATGGTGGCGGCCTGCCGCTCGGCGTTGGTGAAGGCCCGGTCCCTGGCCATCTCCTTGATGACCAGTCCCAGCGGTACGGCGAAGGCCACGACGACCATCACGGTGACGGCCACGGCCACCTTGACCAGGGCCCATCTCATTTCCGCGGCTCCCGTCTCATGTCCACGGCTCCCGTCTCATTTCGGCGGCTCCAGCTTCACGCCGACACCGCGCAGTGTGTGCAGATAGCGCGGCCTGGCCGCCGTCTCGCCGAGTTTGCGCCGCAGCCAGGAGAGATGGACATCGATGGTCTGGTCGTCGCCGTACGACTGCTGCCAGACCTCGGCGAGCAGCTCCTTGCGCGGTACGACCACTCCCGGGCGCCCGGCGAGAAAGGTCAGCAGATCGAACTCACGCCGCGTCAGATCCAGTGCGGATCCGTCCAGTTCGGCCTGGCGGCGCAGCGGATCGATGGAGAGCCCGCCGACCCGGATGACACGCGAGGGCGTGGCCTCGTCGGCGCCGGCGCGCGAACGGCGCAGTACGGCCGCGATCCTGGCCGAGAGATGCTCCACCGAGAACGGCTTGGTGAGATAGTCGTCGGCGCCGTCGTTGAGCAGCCGTACGATCTCCGTCTCGTCGTCCCGCGCGGTGGCGATGATCACCGGTACGTCGGTGATGCCGCGCAGCATCTTCAGCGCCTCGGCACCGTCGAGATCCGGCAGCCCGAGGTCGAGTATGACCACGTCGAACCGGAAATGGGCGACTTCGCGCAGCGCCTCCAGGGCGGTACCGACGCTCCGTACGGTGTGGGAGGCCTCGGTCAGGTGCCTGATGAGGGCGGAGCGCACGAACTGGTCGTCCTCGACCACGAGCACACTGGGCATGGGCGGCACCGTACGCCATCCGGGGAACACGAGGAGGCCGGTCCCAGCGGTCCGTGATCCACGGGGCCTGTGTGGCACGAGTGTTGTCCGGAGCCGGTGTTGTCTGGCGCGGGTGTCGCGGGGTGCGGCACTATGGCCCGGATGCGCAGAGGACTCGTACACGCGATGGCGTGGTCGCTGGCCACCGGCGCGGCGGTCACGCTCACGTGGTGGGGCGTCCGTACGGTCATGGCCGGTACGGCCTACGATCCGCCGCGCGCACTCGCGCTGCCCTCGGACAACTGGACGGCGCCGCGGCCCAGTCCGGTCACCTCCTCCACCCAGCGTCCTCCGAGCCCGTCCGCGCGACCGAGCCGCCCGGTGAAGTCCGCGGACGCGGACGCACACGCGGGTACGGGCACGGGTGAGGGCGCCGGTACGGACGCGGGAGCGGCGGCACCGGACGGAGACCGGCAGCCGTCGCCGTACGCGTCGACGGGAGAGCCCGCGCAGGGCGGCACGGACGGCTACGCGGAACCGCCCGATTCCGGGAGCGTGAAGAGCTATACGGTCGACGGCGGCCGGGTCGCGTTCGACATCGGCGAGGTCTCGGCCGAGCTGGTCTCGGCGACACCCGACGCGGGCTGGCAGATGCAGGTGTGGACGCAACCGGCCTGGATCCGGGTGACGTTCACCCAGAACGGCCGGGAGGTCTCGGTGTTCTGCACCTGGAACGGCCATCCGCCGATGGTCCAGTTCGACGACCGCTGAGCGCGTCGGGCGGCGGCCGGTGGACGCGTCCGTCAGGTGGTGAACGCGTCGGCCGGAGGCGGCGGTGACGGCTTGGCGCTCGCGTCCGTGACGGCGGGCGCACCACCGGTGAAGTCGGCCAGCGCGCGCCCGTGTTCGACCCGTCCCGGATGCGGATCGCTCGCGACCCGGCGCGTCAGCTCGGCGAGCGGCAGCTCACGGTCGGAGGCAAGCAGTACGGCATTGCCGAAGCGGCGCCCGCGCAGCACGGTCGGATCGGCAGCCAGCGCGAGATGCGTGAAGGCGGTCGCGGCGGTGGCGATCTGCCCGCGCAGATGGGCGAGCGGCGGTCCGTCGGCGAGATTGGCCGCGTAACAGCCGTCGGGCCGCAGGGCCCGCCGTACCTCCGCGAGGAACTCGACGCTGGTGAGATGCGCGGGAGTACGGGCGCCGCCGAACACATCGGCGATCACCAGATCCGCCCAGCCGTCCGGCACCTTGGCGAGTCCGGCGCGGGCGTCGGTGGAGCGGACCCGGATCCGGGCAGCGGGATCCAGCGGCAGCCGCGCACGGACGAACCGGACGAGCGCGGCGTCCACTTCGACGATCTGCTGGGTGGAGCGTGGGCGGGTGGCGGCGATATAGCGGGCGAGAGTGAAGGCGCCGCCGCCGAGATGCACGACCTGGAGCGGCCGGCCCGCGGGCGCCAGGAGATCGGCGACATGGCCGAGTCTGCGCTGGTACTCGAAGGACAGACGGGTGGGATCGTCAAGGTCCACATGGGACTGCGGAGCGCCGTCGATCAGCAGCGACCAGGCGCGAGGCCGCTCCCGGTCGGGTATCAGCTCGGCGCTCCCCCCGTCGACGGCCTCCACCACGACGGCCGCCCTCGCCGTACCCGTCGCACCACGCCTGTTCCTCGCCACAAGGCCACTCTATTTTAAGGGCTCGGATGCCCGACCGGTTCTCGCGACCGCCTCTCGCCCGGCCGCCTTGGGGTGCGGAGACGTTCCGGCCCCGCACGGCCGCCGGCGAGTGAGCCGAAGGGCGCGCCGCTGTCGAAAGGGAGAGCGCGCGGAGGCCCCGAGGTACGAGGGGTCGAGCACGGTCGACCGTCGACAGTGGCAGAAAGCGCCCGGAGGCGAACCGAGCCCCAAAAAAGAAGCTGCCTAGCGGCATCGGTCCACCACCTCGATCAGTCTCGCCGCCTGGCCCAGGGCTTCCCTCAGTACCGCCGGGTCCGTGACCGGGCCCGTCGTGTCGGGCGGCAGCAGCCAGTTCGAGCCCGTGACCGGTGGATCCGCCGGGAGACGCACTCCGCGGCCATGTGTCTGCGTACACGCGCTGCCCGGCATGTCCCAGCCCGCCGCGGTGCCCGGCGGCACCAGAAAGCCGAGAGTGTCGCAGGGAGCGTCATGGAGCACGGGCCCCACCGCGGGCGTGCTCCCGCGGCGCAGAATGTCCACCGCTTCGAGCCCCTGCCGGGCCGGAACGGTCACCAGGTCGCAGGGCTCCCCCGCGTCCCCGGAACGCGTGCCGAACTCCTGGCCGTTCGTGTGCTGAGACTCCAACAAGGGAACCCCTCCTCGTCGAGCGCAGACGCCTTGAGCGTCTCCAGGGGGTTCAACGCCCGAGGGCGTCAACGGCTACGGCGGCACGCCGCCGCAAAGGATGGCAGTTCATAGCAGATCGTGAGCGAGATATCCGCTTTGCACGCAAACCCTGTGTGTACGACCCATCACAACCGGTACGTTCTTGCTTCGCCGAAAGTGCCGGACGGAAGTGCCGGACCGGACGGAAGTGCCGGAGGAGACCGGCGGCTCCATCGGCTGTACCAGGAGAGGGCTCGGTCATGGCGTCGTCCCGGGCAGTTCCCAACCACGCCTTCCGCAGGCTGCGCGCTCAGCGCTCGCCGGCGGAGTTCGCCGCCGCCGTACGCAGGGCCGCTCGGGAGATCGGTGAACATGTCGCCTGCGACGCACGCTATGTCGGACGGGTGGAGGCGGGCGAGATCCGCTGTCCCAACTACGCGTACGAACGGGTCTTCCTGCATATGTTCCCGGGACTGACGCTGAAGGACCTGGGCTTCTCCGCGCGGGAAGAGGTACGCGGCAGAGCGGCCCGGATCATGGCGGAGCCGCCACCGCTCCCGCCGCCGCCTCCGTCCCTGCCCTTGCCACCGGCGCCCGTCAGCGACACCAGCACTGCCGGTGCCATCCGCGATACGAGTGAGACCAGCGACACCAACGAGGAGAGCGACGTGCTGCGTCGCGCATTCATGACGAGCGGCCCCGTCACGGTGATGGCCGCGTCCCTCGGTCTCGGCGGTGCGCCCGCCGCGGCCGTGCCCGCGCCGCGGCGCGTCGGCGAGACCGAGGTGGCCGCCGTCGAGGAGGCCGTACGGCGGATCCGGCTGCTGGACGACCGCCATGGCGCCGACGGGCTCTACCGGCAGGCCACCCGGCCGCTGCGCGTCGCGTACGCCCTGCTCGACGCGGGCGCCACCACCCGGCAGACCACCGCCGACCGGCTGCACTCGGGCGCGGGCGAGCTGTCGATCTCGGTGGGCTGGCTCGCCCATGACTCCGGCCGGTTCGAGGACGCGCGCTCGCACTACGCGGAGGCGCTGGCGACCGCACGGGTCGCGGCCGATCCCGCGCTGGAGGCCCACGCCTTCTGCAACATGTCCTTCCTGGCCAGGGATTCGGGCCGGTGCCGGGAAGCCGTGCGCGCCGCGCAGGCGGGCGCGCGGGCCGCCGCGCAGCTCGCCTCGCCGCGGCTGCTGTCGCTGCTCGCGCTGCGCGAGGCGGGCGGCTGGGCCGGGCTCGGCGACCGTACGAACTGTGAGCGGGCGCTGTCCCTGGCGCACGGCTTCTTCGAGCGCGGGCCCTCGGACGCGGATCCCGAGTGGATGTCCTTCTTCGGCGAACCGGAGCTGGAGTCGCAGGAGGCGCTCTGCCACGAGGCACTGGGCGACTGGGCGCGGGCGGCGCGTCACGCGTACCGCGCCACGGTCCTCCAGGATCCGCACTTCGCGCGCAATCTCGCCCTCTACCGCGCGGAGCTGTCCACCGATCTGGCCCGCGCGGGCTCGCCGGACGCGGCGGCGGTGGCGGGCCATCAGGTGCTGGATCTGCTGGACGGCGTCCAGTCGTCCCGTATCCACACACGACTCGCGACCACGGCCCGGGTACTGCTGCCGCAGCGCCGGCTGCCGGAGGTGAGCGCCTTCCTGGACCGCCACGCCGCGACGAACGCCGGTACGTAAAACCAAGCCCGCGCGTAAGGCCAAGAAGGACACCTGACGGGCACCCGCCCGTACCCCCGGCGCGTCAGTCCGTCAGATGCGCCGTGTCGTTCCAGACCTCGACCGCCGGAAGCCCGTACGCCCAGCCGAGCACCGACACCGACGTCGGATCCAGCCGGATGCGCGCCGCGAACGAGATGTCCTCGCCCAGCCAGCGCGCGCCTATCGCGCGCAGGATATGGCCGTGGGCGAAGACCAGCACATCGCGGTCGGCCGAGCGCGCCCAGGCTATGGCCTCGTCCGCGCGGGCCGAGACCTCCGCCAGGCTCTCGCCGTCGGGAACGCCGTCGCGCCAGATGAACCAGTCGGGCCGGTCCGACTTGATCTCGGCCGGTGTCATGCCCTCGTACGCGCCGTAGTCGAACTCCATCAGCGCGTCCCACTCCTCGGCCCGGTCGCCGAAGCCCGCCAGCGCGCAGGTCTCGCTCGCGCGCAGCAGCGGGCTGGTCCGTATCTCCACGTCCGCGAGGCCCGACCAGGGCGCCCGGTGCAGCCGCTCGCCCAGCAGCTTCGCGCCTCGGCGGCCCTCGTCCAGCAGAGGTATGTCCGTCCTGCCCGTATGACGGCCGGAAAGCGACCAGGCCGTCTGGCCGTGCCGGGCGAGAAGGATGCGCGGTGCCATGGGTGCTACTCCCTGAAGTTCACAACCGGTGCCGCTCCATCATCGCGTATCTGAACGAAGGGCAACCTCCTGGGGGACACGGGCGTCCCTCTCTCCGTTGGCCGCGATTTCACCGAACGGAAGTTCGGCGGGCCACCCGACCGAGGAAATGGGAGACGTACACCGTACGGTTGAACACCGGCCGAAAACCGCATGAAATGACGATGGAGACCGCCCGTATGCCGCACAGCGCCGCCGCCCGCGCCAGAGACAGCGCCCGCGTCGGCGCCACGCGTCAGCCGGGTATCCGGCCGCCGGGTGCTCGGCCGCAGGATGCCCGGCCGTCGGACGCCCGGCCCCGCTGGTGGGCGGAGCTCACGCTCGTCGTCCTGATCTACGCCGCGTACTCGGCGGGACGGCTGCTGGCCCGCGACGACGGATCGGAGGCCGTCGAGCACGGGCTGGCGATCCTCCGGTTCGAGAAGGCCCTCTTCCTGAACGCCGAGCATCCGCTCAACCGGCTCTTCACCGCCACTCCGGCGCTCGCCGTACCCGCCGACTTCGTCTACGCCTCGCTCCACTATCTGGTCACACCGGCCGTACTCGTCTGGCTCTTCCGCCGCCGCTCCGCGCTCTACCGGACCGCGCGGACCTGGCTCACGCTCTCCACGCTGCTCAGCCTGGTCGGCTTCACGCTGCTGCCCACCTGCCCGCCCAGGCTGCTGCACGCCAGCCACGGCTTTGTCGACACCATGGCGCAGTACAGCGAGTACGGCTGGTGGGGCGACGAGGCGAGCGCGCCGCGCGGTCTGGGCGAGATGACCAACCAGTTCGCCGCGATGCCGAGCCTGCATGTCGGCTGGGCGCTGTGGTGCGGTGTGCTGCTGTGGCGGCACGCGCGTACGCCGCTGGCGCGGTGGCTGGGCGCGCTCTATCCGGTTGTCATCACGGTGGTGGTGATGGGGACGGCGAACCACTACTTCCTGGACGCGGTCGCGGGTGCGGTGGTGATGGCGGTGGGAGCGCTGCTGACAGGGGCCGCGATACGGGCGGCGGACCGGATACGGACGGCGCTGACGGCCCGCTTCGGACCGGCGCCGACCGCGACCGCCCTGCCGACTCCTCTCCCGACTCCCTCCCGGACTTCCGTACCGGCTCCCTCGCGGACCACCGTGCCCGCTCCCTCGCCGGACCCTTCGCCGACGGCCTCCCGTATACCCGTGCCGCCCTCCCCGCGGCCCCGCGCATCACCGATTGTCAGCGGTGGATGCGAGACTTCCGCGGGTGAGCGATTCCCTGGGCGGCGGACCCGTAGCAGCACCTCCGGCACCTCCTCCGCAGACGACACTCCGGCGACGGCTCGCTGAGCTGCGCGGCCCCGCTGTCGCGCCGCATCCGCTCGATGCCCGCGCGCTGGCCGCCCTCGCGGCGAATCCCGGCTGCCGCCGGCGTGCCCTGCTGGACGGTGCCGGTGTCGACAAGGCGGCACTCGCCAAGGCGCTCGGCTCTCCCGCGCCGTTCGGGCAGTCCCAGTTCGCGTTCATGCGTGGCAACGCCTTCGAGGCGAAGGTCAAGGCCGACGGTGGTACGGAGCTGATGCGGCTGCTGGCGGACCGGATCGGCGGCCAGGAACCGCCGCCCGTGCCCGGTGAGGTCTCCGTTCCCGATCTGTCGGCGGCGGGCCCCGAAGGGCGTACGGCGCGTACGGCACTGGCCCTGCGCGAAGCCACGGCGGCCGGCGCCTGGGCGCTGCTCGACCATCCGCTGCTGGCCCTCGAAGTGGCGGGCTCGCCCGCGTATCTGGAGCCGGACGCGGTGGTGGTGCGGCCCGACGGCCGGTGGACGGTCGTGGAGATCAAGTCCTTCCCGATGATCGACGGTTCGGCGGACGCGTCGAAGGTGGGCGCGGCGGCGCGGCAGGCCGCGGTGTACGTACTGGCCCTGGAGCGCGTCGCGGCCCGTACGGAGGGCGCGGAGGTGGGCCATCAGGTGCTGCTGGTCTGCCCGAAGGACTTCTCCAATCTGCCGACGGCGTCCGTCGTGGACGTACGGAAGCAGTTGTCGGTGACGCGCCGTCAGCTCACCAGGCTGACAAGGATCGAGGACATCGCCGACGCGCTCCCTGAGGGCACCACCTTCGATCTGGACCGCTGCTCGGGCGCCCAGCTGACGAGCGCGGTCGACGCGGTCACCGCCGCCTATGCGCCCGAGTGCCTCTCGGCCTGCGAACTGGCTTTCCACTGCCGCTCCCGCGCGCGGGAGCGCGGCGCGGTGGAGGCGCTGGGCCGGAGCGTACGAGGCGAACTGGGCGCGCTGACGACGGTCACGGCGGTGCTGTCGGCGGCCCACGGCGACACGGGCGATCCGGACGACCCGACGGTCGCGGCGCTCCGCCGGGCGGCGACGCTGAGGGCGGAGGCACTGGCGGACGCGGATCCGGCCGTCGCCGACCGGACCATCACCGACCTGGCCGTCGCCGAGCAGGCAGTCGCCGACCGGGCCGTCGCGGATGGTGCGGATCGTCCGGGGACGGAGGGCTGATGTCGCTGATCAGTACGCTCGCGCGGCTGGAGGCCGTGGCGAGCGGGCGGGCCCAGCCGCTGGCCACCGTCCGGCATCGGCGGATCTCCGAACGGCCGCTCGTCCTCGTGCCGTTGACCACCGCGGGTGAGGCGGGCGCACCGCTCGGCGCGCTCGTCGGCACGGACCGGGACGCGCCGCGGCTGCTGACCGTCGCACAGCCGCGCGACCGCGATCTGCGGTTCGCGTTCCTCGGCGAGCTGGCCGAGGCCGTGCTCCCGTATCTCGACGCATACGCCGATGTGATCGAGCCCGCCGAGCGCAACGAGACCGATCCGGAGACCGGGAAGCGGATCAAGGTCGAGGTCGAACTGTGCGTGGACGCACCGCAGTTGATCGTGCCGAGCCGGCCGGGCATCGATTTCGTACGGCTGCTGGGCCGGTCGATGCGGTTCCGGCGCACCGCCGAGGAGGATCCGGAGACGCCGTACCCGGCGCCGCCGCGCGTACCGCTGCTCGGCCGCTGGCTGACGCACTACGGCGAGCGCGCCCGCGTACCGGGCTCCTCGCTGCTGCTCGCGACGACCGATCTGCTCAATCGCCACTGGGCGACCGGGCAGTCAAACCTGGAGGACCAGCATCTCGGCGCGCTGCTCGCCTGGATCAATCCGCCAGGGACGCTCTCGGGCGCCGAGGCCGCGCTCCGGGCGGAGCTGGACCGGGACAGGGACGGGCAGTTGGCATGCCCGCCGGCCGGGCCCGCGACGGATCCGGCGTTCGACAACAGACTGCTGGCGCCCGCGATCGAACGGTACGACCGGGCCCGCCAGGAGCTGGGCGCGGCCGAGGACGGACCGGACGCGGAGGAGCGGCTCGCCAGGCTCACGGCCGCGGAGCGGCACATCCGCGAACTGCTCCTCGGTGTGCTGCGGCCGACCTGGGACGCGGTGTGGCACGGCCTCGATCTGCTGCGTCAACTGCCGGAAGGAGCACGGGTGGAGGAGCGCTGGACGCGCGACCGCTGGTCGTTCACCGGCCATCGCGACCGCGTGCGCGCCGGTGAGCCGCCACAGCCCCGGCGCGACGATGCCGTGACAGCGGCGCAGAAGCTGGCCTCGCGCGAGACGGCACAGGCGCAGCTGGAGGCGGCGGAGGCGCTGGACGATCCGCTGGTGCTCGCGGGCCGCAGGCTGTCGGGCGAGGCGTTCGTCGGCGAGGTGACGGAGGTGGAGATGGCGTACAGCGAGAGCAAACGCCCGAGCCCACGCCCGCTGATCACGCTCCGCACGGACGACCGGCCGCATCTCGGCGAGCGTACGAAGGTGTTCCGCTCGCTGGACGGCAAGCCGCAGTCGGCGGAGTTCGTACGGTACGGAGCCGGGACCGGGACCGGGACCGAGGAGGACGGCACGCTCGTGCTGCGGCTGACCGACCGTATGGGCCGGAGCAAGGAGCCCGCGCCCGGGTCCGTGCCGGAGAAGGGCGACCGGATCGCCTGGACGCTCTTCGAGCACGACCAGCGCGTCGGCCCGAAGCTGCCGGACCCGGAGGAGACGCCCTGGACCCATGGCGGCCCTCCGGCCACAGAAGGAACGGCGGACACGGCAGGCACAGCCTCGTCCTCACCGCAGCAGGCTCCGGACCCGGTGACCGAGGGAGACTTCCTGTGATCCGTCCCACATCGGACTCCTCCTCCTACGCGCCGTCCGCCTTCGATCCGGGCGCCGCCGCCGGCCGGGCCACGGACGCGATCCTGCGGGACACGCTGCATGGAGCCCACCGCGGTGTTGTCGTGGACTCGCCGCCCGGCGCGGGCAAGTCGACGCTCGTCGTACGGGCCGCGCGGGAACTGGCCGCGGCCGGGCGCCCGTTGATGGTGGTCGCGCAGACGAACGCCCAGGTGGACGATCTTGTCGTCCGGCTCGCCGAGAAGAATCCCGAGCTGCCGGTCGGCCGGCTGCACAGCAATGATCCGGATCCGTACGACAAGGCGCTGGACGAGCTGCCGAACGTCCGCAAGTCCGCGAAGGCGGCCGAGCTCGCGGGCCTCGACATCGTCATCTCGACCGCCGCGAAATGGGCCCATGTGCAGGGCGTCGAGCCCTGGCGGCACGCCATCGTGGACGAGGCGTACCAGATGCGCTCGGACGCGCTGCTCGCCGTCGCCGGGCTCTTCGAGCGCGCGCTGTTCGTCGGCGATCCTGGCCAGCTCGATCCGTTCAGCGTGGTGGGCGCCGACCAGTGGGCCGGGCTGTCGTACGACCCGTCGGCGAGCGCGGTCACCACGCTTCTGGCGCACAACCCGGAGCTGCCCCAGCACCGGCTGCCCGTCTCCTGGCGGCTGCCCGCGTCGGCCGCGCCGCTGGTGTCGGACGCGTTCTATCCGTACACACCGTTCCGCAGCGGTACGGACCACGGCGACCGGCGGCTCGCGTTCGGAGTCGCGTCCGACGGCTCGGGCCCTGACCGGGTGCTGGACGAGGCGGCGGAGTCGGGCTGGGGCCTGCTGGAGCTGCCCGCCCGGCGTACGCCTCGTACGGATCCGGAGGCGGTACGGGCCGTGGCCCTGGTCGTCCGCAGACTGCTGGACCGCGGAGGCGTGGCCACCAGCGAGCGCTCCCCGGACCCGGTGCCGGTGACCGCCGACCGGATCGCGGTCGGCACGGCCCACCGCGACCAGGCGGCGGCGGTCCGGGCGGCCCTCGCGGAGCTGGGTGTGACGGGCGTGGCCGTGGACACCGCGAACCGTCTCCAGGGCCGCGAGTTCGATGTCACCGTCGTCCTCCACCCGCTCTCCGGCCGCCCCGACGCCACCGCCTTCCATCTGGAGACCGGCCGCCTCTGCGTCCTCGCCTCCCGCCACCGCCACGCCTGCGTGGTGGTCTGCCGCGCGGGCGTCGCCGAACTCCTCGACGAACACCCGTCCACCGAGCCGGTCCAGCTCGGAGTGACGGTCAAATTCCCGGACGGCTGGGAAGCCAACCACGCGGTCCTGGCGCATCTGTCGGAGCACAAGGTGAGCTGGCGGCCCTGAGTCATCGGCAAGCAGCCGTCGGCCTTGCGCCACAAGCCCTGCCGGGCCCCGCGTACGCCTGATGGCACACGCGCCCGACGCCCCCTTGCGGTGGGCGGGAGAATGGACGGTGGTCGCAGGGCCTGTACACGTACGAGCAGGAGGAACGAGATGCCGGATCCCGAGCGGAGCGAGCGGCGGCTACGGCCCGCACCGCTGCTCTTCGAGCCCTCGGAGGCGGTCGCCGACCCCGAGCACTTCTTCGATCTGGAGTCCCTCGACGACCCCGCGGAGCTGCTGGCCAGGGCCACCGAGCTGACGCTCGCGTTCCGCGCGGCCACGGACCGGGCGGTCGAGTTCCAGGCGGTGGCCGCCGCCCAGCTCGCCGATCCGCGCCGCTTCGACCGGCTCACGACGGAGGACATCGCGCGCCGCGCGGAGTGGACCGAGGACTATGCCAAGAAGATGGTCGAGTTCGGCCGCGACCTGCTGCGCGGCGAAGGCCTCGCGGGCCATTAGGCCGTGTCTGCCACATCCCGTCTGGCTCGCGACGCCTGGCACGCACGACCTAGCTGTATTGACCCGCAGGGTTGTTGACGCGGCTGATCGGGGGGTGGCCTCCGAGTGCGGTGTGGGTGCGGTGGTGGTTGTAGGTGTGGAGGAAGTCT
>NZ_JBHWGS010000023.1:0-160210 GCF_042732975.1 Streptomyces sp. NPDC059743
CCGCACCCACCCCCTCCGACACCGTGGGCCTTCAAGACCTCAACCAGGTCTTGAAGGCCGACGTCACGCTCAGCCCGAATTAACCAACAGCATCCGATGAGGCCGGGGCGTGTCCCGCGTTACTACTGGGTCGTGCCGCCGGGGCAGGTTTCTCGGCTGGGGTGGGGCTTCTGGTGCCCGGTGGCCGGCTGTCCCGGGGGTGAGCCGACCGTCTGCCCGCATGACGGGCAGGTGCCCTCGCAGCGGCCGGGATCGAAACGTGGTGCCATATCAGTCGTCCTTCTCGCGTAGGCGGTGCTGACAGGTGGCGCACTTCCAACCCGGCCGTCGGCCGGGCGGTCTACAACTTCCGTACGAAAGCACGCGCCCCGTTGTGGAACGCGACCGTCAGCCCGCGGCTGCTTCCCTCACCCGGACGGGTCGACCAGCGCTCGATGCTCGCGATCTCCGGAGACTCCGCCCGCGCGATGGCCGCGGCGAGCCAGCCCTCGTGATCGCCGGGCGCCGGGTCCGCCACTCCTTGAACCGGGTCACCGTTGACGGGAACATCGGAGTGTTCGTGCTTCTCGCCCTCGGCAAGCTGGCCCATGATCTGCCACCGCGCTTCACCGTCCCCGGTCGTGATCGCCAGTCCGAACGGGTGCTTGGTGTCTCCGGCTTCCGCGAGGGTCTGGACGCGGGTCACACCGGGGCTGTTCTTGGCAAGATCGAGGGTGAAGTCCTGGAACCGAGCGGGGCGCATTTGTGATCATTCCTTCCGTGGCGGCCGGGTCAGTCTAGGCGTGATGCGGCAGCCGGGGCGGGAGGTCATGAAGTTCACACGCTCGGATCTCGCGGTGGGTCGTGATTCGGTCACCATGGGTTGACCTCCGTAGCTGTGCTGGCCTACGGGGGCTGCGGGCAGCCGTCGCCGCGAGGGCCGGTGCAGATGTCGAGTGTGCGGGTGACGTAGCGGCCGTCGAGGGAGTAGTAGAACCAGTCCACTTCGCCGCCGCGATCGAGCCGCTCCCGTGCCTCCGCGAGCACGTCTCTCGGCAGCGGAAGCCTGGCGGCGCGTGGGTACTCCTGGAGTGCGGTTTCCAGCCAGGCGTAGGCGTCCTCGGCCGTGGTGTGTGTGGTGAGTACGGTGGCGGTCTCGGCGATGCGCTTCAACTGGGCCTCGATGCTGAGCGGCTGGGCGTCCTCGGGGACGACGCGGGGGCCCGGATCGCTGCCGGGGCGGCATCGGGGGCCGTTCCAGGCGTAGCCGTGCCAGTGTGTCGATGGAGTCGATGGATCGGTCACTGCCACGTGATCACGAGGTTGCTTCCGGGCCGGCCGCCGAGGAGATCTCCGCGGTGAGCGCGTCGTACAGCAGCTCGGGATCCGTCAGGTAGCACGTCTCGGTCAGTGGGACGATCCAGCGCAGGCGCTCCTGCTTCCCCGTGTAGCTCACCGGCGGTACGGCGACGAACGTGGCGACGCTCAGGGGCAGTACCAGCGACGCGGGGAGGGTCCACGCATCGGTGGTGCCCGGAGGTACGAGCCAGTAGAAGACCGCGCCCTTCCAGTCCTCGATGACCGCACCGCTGTTGGCGCCCAGGCGCTGGATCACACGCTCGCCGATATGGGACCGCACCCGTACGGCGTCCCAGAAACGCCCGGCGGGCACCATTTCGACCGTCGTCCCTCGCGGCGGCGTCCAGGGCTCCGCGCGCTCCGTATCGACGCGCTCCTGGCCGTGGCCCAGGTGAGTGCACAGGGCGATCACGGACCGCGCCAGGTTGTACGCATGACGCCCCGGCCCGAGCGGCCCGGGCCCGGCGTCCAGGCGCCGCCGGGCCTCCCCGATACCCGCCTCGGCGGAAGCCCGGGCGGCCTCGCCGAGCAGACCGAGACGGCCCTCCAACTCCGGGATCAGCAGACCCAGATAGCCACGCATCAGGAGCGTGGTTGTCTCCAGGTCCTTCTCCGGCACCCGGGCACCCGAGTCGACCACGTGCCGCGCCGTTTTCACCATCGTGCTGAAGTCGAGCGGGAGGGATTCGGGGCGTGTGAGTTCATCGGCGTTGGCTGTCATCGTCGCTCCTGGCAGATAAGGCGGGGATTTGAGGACTCCACCGTCGCGCCTCACCAGGCAGCGGGAAAAGGAAAGTTCGATCCGGGTCACTTCACGCGAAGGTGAAACTGGCGGTCGGCCGATACGGTGGATTTCCGGCACGACGGGAGAGCTGATGCCTGATCAACTCCGGCCGAATGCAGCGCTCCGGCGCCTCATGACCGAGTACGGGTTCACACGCGAAGGGCTCGCGGAGGCGGTCAACGATGCGACCGCGCGATTAACCGGCGTACCAGGGATGTGCAGTGCCCGCCTCGTCGGCCACTGGCTCACGGGGCGGGTTGTCCGGCCGCGGACCAAGAGCCGCGTACCGCTGGAGATGGTTTTCGCCCGCCCCGCGAGCGAACTCGGCTTCCGGGCTCCCGCTGAGGCAGGCGATGGAGTTACGGTGCGCACGACCACCGCTGCATCGTCACAGGAACCGCCCGTGCACCGCCGTAAGTTCATCGTCGGCCTCAGCAGTCTCATCGCCCTGCCGTCACTGCCTGAATCGGGTCGCCTCGGTATGAGCGACATCGCCCGCATTCGTGAGGCCGAGACCCAGCTGATGCAGCTCGACCGCCAGCAGGGCGGCGCCCGGCTGGCCGACGTCGCGGAAAGGTATGCGAGCCATGTGGAGCACGCCATGCGCCACTGCACCTACGGCGGCCGGGTTCAGGTCCAGCTCCACCAGGCGCTCGGTGAGATGTACGCCCGGGCGGGATGGCTCGCCTACGACTCAAGTCGCCACGAGCAGGCCCGTCGGCAGTGGGACACCGGACTGCGGTACGCCCTCCTGGCCCGCGACTCAACTCTCCAGGCTCGTATCTGGGCGAGTCTCTCCCGGCAGGCCGTCGATCTCGGGCACGGCGGCGAGGCGGTTGCCATCGCCCGCGCCGCACTGGACGCCACGCGCAACAGCAGGAACCCGCGTCTGTCCGCCCTGCTCCACACGCGAGTCGCCCTCGGGCATTCGGTGGGCGGAGAGAAGGGACGGTGTGCACAGTCCCTCCACCGTGCCGAGCAGCAGCTCGATCGGGCGGCCGAGCCCGGCCAGGGACCGCCCTGGCTGGCGTTCTGTGCTCCCGATGAGCTGACCGGGCAGGCGGCGTTGTGCTTCTCAACCTGGGTGACTACGCGAGGGCGGCGCAGGCCGACCGCGACTCGCTGGCTCTGGTGGAGGCGGACGAGTTCCGTCGCAATACCTTCGCCACCCACGTCAGCCTGGCGCGGTCTCTCCTCGCGGCCGGAGAGGCGGACGAGGCTCTTGTGGCTGGACGTGATGCCGTCGATCTGCTTCGCGAGGTGCGCAGCCCGCGCTGGACCGAGCATCTGGCGCGGTTCAGCGACGATGTACTGGACTGCGCTCCACCCGGGGCCGAAGACTTTGCGGACCACTACCGAGAGGTGACGACATGACGGTGGACGTGCTCACGCTCAGCCACTACACGCGCGAACACCTGCCCTCGATCCGCTCCACTCTCGTGGATGTCTACGCCGAGGTCTACGACCAGAGCGGAGAAGACCCGTTCCACAGCGTGGCGCGCTTCGAGGAGCGGCTGTCGGGTCATGCGTCAGGGCCGAGCTGGGCGTGCGTCATCGGGGAGATCGACGGACAGCCCGTCGGCTTCGCGTATGGCCGGCTGGACAGCGTCCGGGAGTGGCGGGATGTGCTGGAGCCGGTGGACTC
Source organism: Streptomyces sp. NPDC059743 (assembly GCF_042732975.1). Taxonomy (NCBI): domain Bacteria; kingdom Bacillati; phylum Actinomycetota; class Actinomycetes; order Kitasatosporales; family Streptomycetaceae; genus Streptomyces; species Streptomyces sp. NPDC059743. The sequence continues at coordinate 3,768 of NZ_JBHWGS010000023.1, forward strand.
GGGCGTGCGGGACTACGGCGAGAAAGGGACCTTCGGCCTGTGCGAGATCATGGTGCTTCGGCCGTGGCGTGGAAAAGGGATCGCTCAGGGGATCCACGACGAACTGATGGAACAGCGTGGGGAAACCCGGGCATCCCTGCTCGTGGACAGTGAGCACCCGAAGGTACGTGCCCTCTACGAGCGTTGGGGGTACCGGAAGGTCGGCCAGATGCAGCCGTTCGAGGACTCCCCGCTGTACGACGCGATGCTGCTCGACCTGGCCTGAGGAAGACCACCGAGATGCCCGCTCCCCACCGCGGCCTGCCATCGGATGTGGCTGCCGAAGTCCGGGCAAGCTCTTGAGCAGTGCTGCCGACAACCACCGCAACGGACTCACCGAGTCGACCTCGGAAGCTCATCAAGCGGGCAGCGAGATCCTCGTCGGACTCTCCGACCATCTCCTCGCGGTATGGGACGGCAAACCGGCCCGAGGCTACGGAGGCACAGCCGACGTCGTCGCGTACGCGCGACGCTTAGGCGTACCCGTAACCATCATCTGGCCGGACGGCGCGTCACGCTGAGCACGCGAGTGGGCAAGGCGGGGCAGGCCCAGAAGGCCCGTTGGCGGGACCGGCCTTCGCCGAAGTGACGGAAAACTGAACGAGCGAGCTGGTACCGCGCTGGTCAAGAAGCCTGTTCCCCGCTCGTGCGGGGTGGTCCCTGCCAGGGCGGAAACGCCGCACGGCCCGCTGTTCCGCGGCTTCTGCCGCATGTTCGAAGCGATCGTCGAAACGGCTGAGCGAACGGTGTGACGAGAGAGGAGTACCACTGGTGATCGAGGCGGAGTTGAAGGCTCGCGTTCACGCGCCCGAGGCGGTGAGGCGGGAGCTGGAGCACCTGGCGCCCGCGCGGGTGGAGGTGTACCGGGACACCTACTACGACCTGCCCGACGGGTCGCTCGACAAGCGGGACCAGGAGCTGCGGGTCCGTACCGTGCACGGGGCGGACGGCACGCGGACGATCCTCACCTTCAAGGACGCCAAGGTCGATGAGGTCTCCGGATCGAAACCCGAGCACGAGACTCGCGTCGATGACGCCGAGGCGGTGCACGCGATGCTGAAGGGCCTTGGGTACGTACCGGTGATCGCGTTCGAGAAGCGCTGCCGGAATTACGAGTTCGAGCGGGCGGGCCGCTCGATGCTTGCCACCCTGGTACGCGTCCCCGAGGTCGACGGCACGTTCATCGAGGTCGAGACCCTGGTCGATGAGGACGACATGCACTCTGCCCTGGACGATGTCCGCGCGACCATTCAGTCACTGGGCATCAGCCTCGGGGACCTGACCCGCGAGCGATACACCGACGCTGTGGCCGCCCGTCGCGGCCCGGCTTCGCCGAACTGACGCCGAAGCCGTGTGCCCTCTCGGCCGCGCCGGGCCCCCGCCCCCCGCCCCCCTGCGGACCGTCAGTCCTCCTGCAAGCGGTCCGCCGCGTAGCCCGTTACGCAGCCCAGTACCAGGACCGCGTTGGACATCAGTAGGCCCTCTGCGGTCAGGTCCTGCCACTGGAGCGACATGTTCAGGGCCTGGGCCGCCACCGGGACGGTGAAGGTTGCCAGGGCGTGCTGGAGAGAGGCGTCGCGGAACGGGGTGTGGTGGGTGCGGCCGGCTGCCCAGGAGGCCAGGGCTATGCAGGCCGCGTTCGGGAGGTGGATCAGCATCAGGCGGCCGAGGAACGTCTCCAGGTTGTCCTCGGAGGCGAGATGGTCGTAGACCAGCGTGGCCTGGAGGTACTCCGTCGCGACGAGGACGACGATGCCGGCCGCCCAGGCCCGTACGAGCGCGAAGACCGGCGCTCCCGGGCCCTCGTCCCGCTGGGCGCGTGCCCCCGGGTAGTCGTACCGCGTCATCGCCCCTCGTCTCCGAACAAGATCGCCGTGCATCAAGATTTCGTGCCTCGCATTGCCGTGTTGTGCTGGGGCTCAGGGGCCGCCGCGCCGCCGCCGTCCGGGAGGCCGAGGCCGTCTCCGCTCAGAGCGCCGTCAGCACCAACACCGCCGTGAATCCCACCGCCGCCAGCCCGCAGCCCGCCACCAGCAGTCCGTACTGCGCCACCGGCGACCAGCTCCCGCGTCCCGCGACCGTCGCGGTGCGCTCCGGATCTGCCGGGTCGTACGCCACCGTGACCTCGCTGCCCACCTTCACCGCGCCGCTCGCCAGATCCTCGAACTCGATCGTGCGCCCGTCCTCGGAGGTGCGGAAGGAGAAGACATACCGCCGCGCGTCGGACCGGTTGTACGGCTCGCTCTCGATCCGTACGCAGACACCGGGCGCCCGGCCGCCCGCCCGCAGCGCGCGCGCCACGGCCGCCAGCCGACGCGCGTAGTGTGCCGTCAGCCAGCCGAACAGCAGAATCATGCCCAGGAAAAAGACGTAGTCACCGCCCGGAATCCCCATCAACGCACCCTACTTGACCGTAATGGACTCGATGATCTTGTTCAGATCGCCGTCATCGAGCGTTCCGCGGGCCGCGTCGATCCGTACCGCGTAGGACTTCTCGGCGGAGTCGAGGCCCGCGACGATCACGCCCTGGTACCGGGTGCCCTTCTCCGTAAACTCGAAGTTGACGCGCCGGGCCTCCTCCTCGCCGTCCGGGCCCGCCACCACGATTTTCTGCTGCTTGCCGAGTTTCGAGCCGAGGGCGATGCCCGCCTCCGCGCCGATCGCCGCCTCCTCCACCGAGTCGGCGTTGGTGAAGTCGAGCTGGACGGTGATCATTCCGACGGACTTGCCGCCCTCGGTGAGAGTGGCCGCCGCCGCGTTGTACTTGCTCCGCTCGGCATCGCTCTGCGCGGTGAAGGCGGGCGGGTACGCGACCGTGACCGCCGACGACTTCAGCGTGTCCCAGCCCTCGGGAACCGCACCGGCCCCGGTGTCCGTACCGCATCCGGCCGTCACCGTCAGCAGGACGGCCGCGGATACGGCGGTGGCCGCCATGGTCCTGGCCCGCCGCCGGGGTGCCACGGCCCTCTTCTGGCTTATCTCGCTGGTCATCACGTGCGTGCTCCTTCGCCGGCCGGTCAGTTCGCACAGTAGCTGTACGGGAGATAGCTGCGGCTGTCCCCATGAGGCGCTCCGAGGAACTGCGCCTGGTCGAGCGTCTCCTCCTTCTTCTCGGTCGAGACCGAGAAGCCGAGGCTGAGCCCGAGGTTCAGCTCGAAGCCGTACTCGGCCGCGTCCGTCTGACCGGTGTACTTCGTCCGGCTGGAGAGCCCTTCGTCGAAGAGCAGTTGCCCGAACGGATCGTCGTCGCCCGGGCGCTTCGTCGGCGCATGGTCGTCGAACATGTACGTGAACGGCGCGGCGTTGTCGCCATGGCCGTCCAGCCACTCCTGGGCGACCCGGCGCTGCTCGTCGCCGTCGCTGCCCGGCGGGATCACCAGGGAGTTGGTGACGACCTCGATACCGGTGGTCTGGTCGCTGCCCTTCGCGCCGCCGCTGCCGCCGCGCTTGTCGTCGCCGCTCTTGCCGTTGTCGCCACCCAGCTTCGAGCCGTCCTTGGCGGCGCCCTTCTCGACCGTGCGGGTCATGTCGATCCGCAGCAGCTCACCGGTCTTCTTGTCATGGGTGACGGTGATCGTGCCGGTCTGCGTGGTGGAGCCGGAGGACTCGCCGCTCAGCGGTCCGGCCTCGTATCCGATCTTGCCGCCGTACTCGATGGCCGCGCTGTACGTGTACGCCTTGGTGCCCTTGAAGTCGTTGTCCGTCCAGGTCACTTCGGGCGAGAACTTGAAGTTGCCGCCCAGGGTGGCGCTGAGCTTCTTCTCGTCGCCCGGCGACAGCTTGAGCCCGCCGGCCGCGCCGGCCTCCAGGCCGACCTTGCCGTAACTGATGTGGCGGTTGCCGAGCTTGTCCTCGATACGGTCGCGCAGCTTCTCCTCCTCGGCCATCGGGCCCTTGCCGAAGAGATAGAGAATGCTGTTGCCGAGGCCGCCGCCACGGGAGTTGGCGTTCCGGTTGGCCAGCTCGTAGGTCTTCAGGGACTCGATGTCGTCGCGGAAGGCCGCGGCCTGCTCCTCGTTGTCGAAGACCCAGGTGTCACCGTTGGTCACTTTGATCCCGGCGCCGAGTTCCACCTTGTCGGTGCCGAACTTGCCTATTTTCGCGCCCGGTTTCCAGTCCTTCTTGGCGGCGACGGAGGCGGCGTCGGTGAAGGTCATCATCACCTGCTGGTCGTTGGCGTCGACCTTGCCGTCCTTGTTGACGTCGGTGCTGGCCTGGAAGGTCGTCTGCTGGAAGCCGTACTCCTCGCCCCACTCGATGAAGAGGACCTTGGCCTTGGCGCCGGCCTTGTCGCTGACGGAGGAGATCTGGCAGAGCGGCGGCTCGTAGTCGGCGTCGGTCCTGGGCTGGGCCCCGTCGTCCGTACCGTCACCGCCCGTGCCGCACGGGCCGCTGAAGGACACCAGACAGCGCAGCTCCGCGGCGATGGTCTCGTCGACACCGGTGCCGACCATCGCACCGGCGATGGCGGCCACGACGACGATCACACCCACGTACTCGGTGGCCGTAGCGCCGCGATCGTGCTTGCGGCCCCGCGTCCGGCTGCCGATCAGGCCCATGCCAAGGCCCTGGTCCCGGCCCGGGCCTTCGTCCCGGCTCCGTACCCGTACCCGGCTCCGGTCCCGGTACGGGCGGCCTCGCTGGTCCCGGTACGGGCGGTCTCGCTCCGCGTCCCGTCTCATCCGACGTCCCCGTCCCGTCCCCCTCGGTGGCCGCACGCCTTTCGCACGCGGAATCGGAATGGGAGCGTACGAGTGCGGGCAGAGCGCAGGCGTGGGTCCCTGGGCCCAACCCGGGCCCAAAGTGGCGGGATTGGATGCGGAATTCGACCGAATGGAATAAACCTTGAAACCTGAGTGAACAGGTGACTGCTTCGCCCGAGTTTGCCGGTGCTTGCCGCCCGGGAACCTCGTCACCGGTATCTGATAGGTGTTCTCTGTGCCGTACGACGTGGATAAAGTGCTGGGGCAGAAGCACGAGCAGGAGAGATCTGCGGTCGCCGGGACTCCGACGGCCGGAGCCGAACGGGGAACCAGCGTGCCGACCGCGATCGCAGTCACCAGTCCCGACCTGGTGCTACCACCGACGGACCATCAGACGCCCACCGCGGCGCTGCTACAGTCGCCCGACGCCCAGCCCCTGGACGCCGCGCTCGCCGACATGCAGGTGCTCGTGGAGCAGCACGGCTATGTCATCGGCCTCTACCCGGCCACTCTCCCGGCAGCCCATGAACGGCGTCTGCACACCGTCCGGTCCATCCTGGAGAGCGACCGGATCGCGCTGATCAAGCTCGATCTGCCGCCGCTCGGTGTGGCCGTACTGGTGCGCCAGCTACGGCAGTTGTCGATATGCGACTTCAACGCCGGGATCGTCGCCTCCGCCGCCCGGCTGCTGTCGCACTACATCTACTCCGGAGCGCTGCTCAACTCCGTCGCCAGGCTGGACCGGGTGCCGGTGAGCCTCAAGTCCCATGCCAAGTCATGGGTGCCGGGCTCCCAGTTCGGTGTCCTCGCCAATCCGGCACCTCAGTTGATCAAGATCGGAAGCGGTGAACTCACCGGTCCGGACTTCGGTACGCAACTGATGGTCGGAAAGGGGCAATTGCAGTCGGACTGGGTGACCGCGACGCTGGCACCCGCCTGGCAGGTCCAGGGAATTCAGGAGAGCGCGCTTCCGGCCGATTCGCCGCGCTGGTGGGGAACGGCCAAAATGATCGAGTTCGCCGCGTTCCTTCCGGATATCTCCGTTCTCTATCAGCTGGTTTCCTCCGTGCGGCGGGAGGTGTGTTCCTGGTGCGGTATCGAACTGATAGGTGACCGCTGCGGATTCTGCTCGGCGCCGCTCAACCCACCGGAGAACCAGGGCCGCGCGTCCGGTGTACCGAACCAGGGAGTGCCTATCCAGCACGGATCGTAAATCCGCGAGCGCCGACCGGTCGTTCCGTACGGGCCGGCGGCGGCTCCTCAGGCACCGGCCCCGGTCATCACGCGCGGGCCGTCAAGCGCGGCCCGTCAAGTGCGGACCGTCACACGCGGCCCGCCCGTCATGTACGGCACGTACGCGTACACCACGTACACGTACACCAGTACATGTACAGCACAGGCCGTGGTCCACAAGTCGTCCGTCACAGGCTCCCGCCCAGGGCCCCTGGCCCCTACCCGCCGACTCTCACTCACACGTCTCCGAACGAGGTTGTCCCGCTCATGAATTCACGGCAACGCCGCGGCGTCATACTTCTTCTCCTCTCGGTGCTCTGCGCCTTCGCCGCCTTCGCCGGTGTCCTCTCGGTGATCAGCGACGTGAATTCGAAGGTCGGGCCCGAGGTGGCCGCGTACCGGCTGAAAGAGGACGTGGCACCGTACACCCCGCTCCAGGTGAACCAGTTCGAGAAGATCTCGATGCCCAAGCGGTGGCTCTCCGACAACGCGGTGACCGATCTGGCCGTCGTCAGCGGGAAGATCGCCGTCACTCAGCTCAAGAAGGGCTCGCTGCTCCAGGACGACATGATCGTCAAGCGGCCCGCGCTCGCCAACGACGAGCAGGAGATCGCCATCATGATCGACGCGGCGACCGGTGTCGCCGGCAAGATCACGCCCGGCGATCTGGTCAATATCTTCGCCACCTTCTCCGGTGACAACGATGGCACGCTGGCCCAGTCGCGGATCATCGTCCCCAACGCGAAGGTCATCGACGTCGGCCGGCTCACCGCGCTGGAACCGGACCAGAACGACAGGAACCGCAGCGCGGTCAAGCAGGCCGTGCCGATCACCTTCGCGCTGAAGACCAAGGACGCCCAGCGCGTCGCGTACGCCGAGTCCTTCGCCCAGCACGTACGGCTCGCGCTCCTCGCCGACGGCAGCCCGACCACGCTGCGCCCCGGGGAGAGCACCTACACCCTCGAAGGGGACAAGTGAGGGACGAATGACGACCAGAATCCTCCCGGTCGTCGGCGACGCCGACGCCGCACGGTCCATCACCACCCTGCTCAGCCAGCTCCCCGAAGCGGAGCCGGCGGCGCCGGTCGGTGACTCGACCTCGCTGATCGACACCCTGGGCCGGCTGGCGGCCGAGTCGATCGACGAACTGCCCGAGGTCGTACTGGTCCATGAACGGATCGGTCCCGTACCGGCGCTGGAACTGATCAGGGAAGTGGCGCTCCGTTTCCCGGCGGTCGGCGTCATCCTGGTCACCACGGACGCCGGCCCCGGTCTGTTCTCGGCCGCGATGGACGCCGGCGCCCGCGGGCTGGTCGGGCTGCCGCTCTCGTACGAGGAGTTGGCCCAGCGCGTCCAGGCGGCGGCCGGCTGGTCGGTGGGCGTACGGCGCCATCTCGGCCAGGGCGGCGACGTGTTCACCGGTCCCGGCGGCACGGTGATCACGGTCAGCGGCTCGAAGGGCGGTGTCGGCACGACGCTGATAGCGGTCCAGCTCGCCCTGGCGGCCAGGGCGTCGGGCATGAACACCGCCCTCGCCGATCTGGATCTCCAGGCCGGCGATGTCGCCTCGTACCTCGATGTGCAGTTCCGCCGGTCGATCGTGGACCTCGCCACCATCCAGGACATATCTCCCCGGGTGCTCCAGGACGCGGTCTTCATCCATCCGAGCGGTATCGGTCTGTTGCTGGCGCCGGGCGAGGGCGAGCGCGGCGAGGAGATCAGCGAACGCTCCGTACGGCAGATCGTCAGCGCGCTGCGCAACCGGTACGAGGTCGTCGTCGTCGACTGCGGTACGCATATGAACAGCGCGAACGCGGCGGCGATCGAGATGGCCGACACCACGCTGCTGGTCACCACGCCCGATGTGGTCTCGGTCCGCGCGGCCAAGCGCATGGTGCGGCTGTGGGACCGGCTCCAGATCCGCAAGGCGGAGGAGACCGTGACGGTCGTCAACCGCCACACCAGGAACACCGAGATCCAGCCGCCGCTGATCGAGCGCATCACCAGCACACGGGTCTCCAGGGTGGTGATCCCGGCCAATTTCAAGGAGTTGCAGTCGGCGGTCGACGCGGGCCGGATGCAGGACCTGGAGTCCAAGTCCACGGTCAAGCAGGCGATGTGGAGTCTCGCGGGCGAACTGGGTCTGGTGAAGGTGCCCGAAGGCGGCGAGAAACAGGGCAAGTTCAAGGGAGACCGCGGCTCGGTCGGCGTTCTTCGCGGACGATCGAAGCCGCAGGACTGACGGGCTGACGGGCTGATGAGCCGGAGGGGGCACGTTGAACCATGAACGTCATAGGAAGAGCGACCGGACGGTACGGAGAGAGCCCGGCCACGCGGCCGGGTGACCGGGCGTACGGCGACGGGCCGAGCGGCCGGGCGAGCGGCCGGGCGTACGGCGACCGAGGGCAGGCCGCGATCGAGTTCACCGGGATGGTCCCGATCATCCTGGCCACCGTCGTGCTGCTCTGGGAGGCGGCGCTGGTCGGCTATACGTTCTCGCTCGCCGGGAACGCGGCGGACGAGGCGGCGCGCGCCGCGACGACCGCGGTGCCGGGCACAAGGGTCGCGGCGTGCACCGAGGCCGCGGAGGAGGATCTGCCGGGGGCCTGGAACATCGCGGACGTCAGCTGCCAGGCCGAGAACGACGGTCTGGTGAAGGTGGACCTCACCCTCGAACTGCCGCTGTTCTTCCCGGGCGTCAACCTCCCGATCGAGGTTCCCGCCCACGCGTCTGCGGTGAGGGAGAGCTGACCATGCTGCGGACCATAGGGAAGCGCGTATCGCGCGACGGAGGCGAGCAGGGACGGGTACGGCTGCGCCCGGCCGAACGTGGCCAGGCGGCGATCGAGTACGTCGGTGTGATCGCCCTGCTGATCTTCGTCGCTCTCGCCGCGATCCAGCTCGGGATGGCCGCGTACGCCGTACAGCAGGCGGGCACGGCATCGAGGGCCGCCGCCCGTGCCGCGTCGTACCGTGAGGCGGTGACGAACCCGGAGACGGCCGGCGAGGCCGCCGTGAGCGACTGGCTGGTGGTCCACATCGACACCCCGGCCTCGGCGGGCGACGAGATCACGGCCACCGCGCGCGTGGAGATCCCGGAGATCCTGCCGATCTTCGAATTGGGCGAGGCCGAGAGGAGCACCACGATGCCCCTCGACTGAGCGACCGTACGTACGACGGCCACGTACGACGGCCACGTACGACGGCACCGAACCAGCACACCAGAGCACATCGAGCACACCAGCAGAACCTGGGAGTTGAGGACATGAGCCTGCGGGCGCGCATCAACAGCCCCGAGCCGACGAACGGGCACAGCGAGGAGAGTCTTCTCGTCGGGGTCTACCGCGCCAAGCTCCTGGAGGAGATCGACCTCGCGGAGATGTCCGCGCTCGCCGCGGCGGAGCGCCGGGCCCGGCTGGAACGGGTACTGAGTCATATCATCAGCCGGGAGGGCCCGGTCCTCTCGACCGTCGAGCGCTCCCAGCTGATCCGCCGGGTGGTGGACGAGGCCCTCGGTCTCGGCATTCTGGAGCCGCTGCTCGAAGACGCCTCGATCAGCGAGATCATGGTCAACGGCGCGGAGCAGGTCTTCGTCGAGCGCGGCGGCAGGCTGGAGATGCTGCCGATGCGGTTCACCTCCAACGAGCAGCTCATGCAGACGATCGAGCGCATCGTCTCCACCGTCAACCGCCGGGTGGACGAGGCGAATCCCATGGTGGACGCCCGCCTCCCGTCCGGCGAGCGTGTCAATGTGATCATCCCGCCGCTCTCGCTGACCGGGCCGATCCTCACCATCCGGCGCTTCCCGAGGGCCTTCACGCTCCAGGAGATGATCAGCCTCGGCTCGCTCGACGAGCAGATGATGGTGCTGCTGGCCGGGCTGGTACGGGCGAAGTTCAATGTGATCGTCTCCGGGGCCACCGGCACCGGCAAGACGACTCTGCTCAACTCGCTCTCCGGACTGATCCCCAACGGCGAGCGCATCGTCACCATCGAGGACTCCGCGGAGCTCCAGCTCCAGCAGTCCCATGTGATCACGCTGGAGAGCCGGCCCGCGAACGTCGAGGGCAAGGGCCAGATCACGATCCGCGATCTCGTACGCAACTCCCTGCGTATGCGCCCGGACCGCATCATCGTCGGTGAGGTCCGTGGCGGTGAGACGCTCGACATGCTCCAGGCGATGTCGACCGGTCACGACGGCTCGCTCGCCACCGTCCACGCCAACAGCGCCGAGGACGCGCTGATGCGACTCCAGACGCTGGCCTCCATGTCGGAGGTCGAGATCCCGTTCGTGGCGATCAAGGACCAGATCAACAGCGCCGTCGATGTCATCGTGCAGCTCACGCGGCACGCGGACGGCTCGCGCCGGGTCACCGAGATCGCCATTGTCGACTCGCACGGCCGCGAGGAGTACCGGATCGTCTCCGTCTGCCGTTTTCTCGCCCAGCCGATGGCCGCGGACGGCAGGATCTACGGCAAGTTCGAGTACTACCCGCTGCCTCGCAGGATCGCCGAACGCCTCTATCTGAAGAGCGAACCCGTCCCACCGGCCTTCGGGGTCGCCGACTCGGAGGAGGAGCTGGCCGTAAGGAAAGCGGCGGCCTGACACCGCCGAGCGCGGCCCCCCCCGGAACCCCTCATCCCCACCGGATCCCCACCAGCCCATCGAGAAGGTCCCCGCACGACATGGATAATCTCCCGCTCCTGACGATCGGTGTCACACTGCTCACCTGTGTGTTCGCCGTCATCGGCGTGCACGTCTACTCGTCGGGCAAGGCCCAGCGGGAGGCGCTCGTCGAGCGCATGTCCCACACGGGACAGATCACGACCGCGACCGGCCGGCGCCGTCGCTTCGTCGGTATCGACCGTCAACTGCGCACCACCAAGCTGGGCAAGCGCATCGAACGCAAGATCGCCGCCACCGGCCTCGATCTGACACCGGGCGAGTACGCCGTCTATGTGGTGGCCGGCCTGCTCGCCCTGTACTTCGTGGTCGGCGCGATATTCGCGCCGTTCTTCGGCGTGCTGGCGGCGCTGATCGGCGTCTGGGGCGGCAACGCCTTCCTCAACTGGCAGCGGACGAAACGTACGGAAGCCTTCATCAGCCAGCTCCCCGAACTGACCCGCGTCCTCGCCAACGCCACCCAGGCGGGCCTGGCGATGCGTACGGCACTGGCGATGGCGGCGGAGGAACTCGACGATCCCGCGGGCGAGGAACTGCGCCGCGTCGCCGACCAGCTCGCCATCGGCCACTCCCTGGACGACGCCCTCGGCGAACTCGCCGACCGCCTCCCGTCCCGCGAACTGGTCGTCCTGGTCACCACCCTGGTCCTCTCCAGCCGCGCCGGCGGCCAGGTCGTCACCTCCCTGCGCAACCTCACGGAGACCCTGGAGGAACGCAAGGAGACCCGCCGGGAGGTCACGACGATGCTGTCGCAGGTGAAGGTCACCGCGATGGCGGTGCCGCTGCTCGGCTTCGGGTTCCTGCTGCTGATCAACCAAATGACTCCAGGCGCACTGGACAAGATGACGGGTTCGGGTGTGGGGCAGTTCGGAACCATCCTCGCCGTCGCCCTTTACGCACTGGGGCTCTTCATCATCCGCCGTATGTCCGTCGTCCGGGTCTGAGACGGGAGGGAATCACCATGGGACTTCTACTGGCCGGCCTTGTCGGACTCTCCGTCTACGGGATCTTCAAGGGCGTACGCATGTATCGCGCCGACGCCAAACTCCCCAGCGATCTGGCCCTCGCTCTTGAAGTAGGCGCCACCCGCGCCACAGCGGTGGGATCCGGTATCGACCGACTGGGCATGCGCTGGGCGCCCACGGTCCTCAATATGATGGGCCCCAAGCGCGTCGACATTCTGCGCCGACGGCTGGACATGGCCGGCAACCCCGGTGGTCTGACAGTGGACCGCTTCGCCGCCCGCAGGGCCGTCTACGGATTCCTCGGTATCTTCGCGGCCCTCGCTCTTGTCGCACGAGGGCAGGCGCCTCTCGGAATCGCCGCTCTTCTCTTCGGACTCTTCTGGACGGATGTCATCATCCGAGCGGCGATCCGGAAGCGGCGTGATGACATCGAGCGCACGCTGCCGGACTTCCTCGATGTGCTTGCCGTCGTCGTCTCCGCCGGTCTCGGTTTCCGGCAGGCGCTCGAGCGAGTCGCGGAGAAGTACGTAGGGCCCTGGGCGGACGAACTGCGCATCACCCTGCGCCAGATGGACATGGGCGTCAGCCGGCGCGAGGCCTTCGACCAGTTGAGGAAGCGCAATGACTCCGAGCAGGTGTCGATGTTCGTGACGGCTCTCCAGCAGGGCGAGGAGCTCGGATCGCCGATCGTGGACACCCTGATTCAGATCGCCAACGACATGCGCCGGACGGATGCGCAGATTTCACGGCGCAACGCGGCCAAGGCGATCCCCAAGACCACGCTCATCGTCACCCTCGTCATGCTTCCGGCAACCATGATCCTGATCACCCTCAGCTTCTACTACGGTTCCGGCGTCGATTTCGCGGATGTGCTCGGCAGATAGCCGGGCATCGCCGGACAGCAACTCAGAAACATGAAGGGGAGGTGACCGATGGCCAGAAGACTTACCGCTCTGTCAGGCGGAATCGTCGCCGGCCTGCCAGGTTCGGCGGCCGGACACACACCGCGCCAGGTGCCCTCGCTGCCGATCCAGGTCAACGCCCTTCAGGCGCTGTGCCGACAGGTGTTCGGCTTCCGGCTGGCGATGATCGCTCTCGCCGCACCGTTCGCCCTCGACCGTACCGAGCGCGGTTTCGCGACCTTGCTGGTCGGGTCGGCGGTGGTCGTCACCTTCATGGTGTCCTATGTCCTCCTCCGCGACTGGGAGCGCTTCGGGCCCGTCCTGCTGCGCCACCCCGTGCTTCTCGCCGCCGACATGCTCTTCGGCGCACTGCTGCTCATCACGGCGTCCCCGGACTCGACACTCGCCTATGTCACCATCTGCACGCCGCTGCTCGCGGGACTGGTCTACGGCTGGCGCGGTGCCGCGCTCTTCGCCGTACTCCAGTCGCTCCTTCTGGCCGGTGCCTATGCCGTCAACGGTTCCGTAGAAGCTGAATTCGGCGCTCTCCTTCTGCCGGGTCTCTGTGTCATCGCCGGTGCGATCGGAAGCACTCTGCGGAATCTGATGCTGGGCTTCGGCACCGCCAGCCATGCCCTGACCGAGGCCCGCGCCCGGCTCGCGGTGCACGGCGCCGTCGAGGAGGAACGCGCGCGGCTGGCCCGGGAGATGCACGACTCGGTCGCCAAGACGCTCCACGGTCTGGCCCTGGCGGCGGACGGTCTGGCGCACTCGGCGGACCGGATGGATCCCCTCACCGTCAAGCACCAGGCGGAGCTGGTGGCACGCTCGGCCCGGCGCGCCGCCTCCGAGTCGCGGGAGCTGCTCTCCGATCTGCGGCGGGAGTCGGGGCTGGACGGTGGCGTCGACGTGCTGACCGAACTGCGCTCCCGTACCGAGGACTTCGCCCGGCGCCACGGCTTCGAGGCGACCTTCGGACGGATCGGCGAGGCGCCCGTACCGCCCATCCCGCACGCCGTCGCCCGGCATGCCCTGACGATCGCCAGCGAGGCGATGGAGAACGCACACCGTCATGCGAACCCGACGTATGTGAATGTCTCGGCCGGCGTCGTCCGCGATCTCCTGCGGATCAGCGTGTACGACGACGGGCACGGTCTGCCGCCCGGTACGACTCTCAACGACCTCCGTCGGGCGGGCCACTTCGGCCTTGTCGGCATGGTCGAGCGGGCGGCGTCCATCGGGGCGCGGATCCGGATCGGCAAGGGCCGTGCCGCGAAGGGCACGGAGGTACGGCTGGAACTGCCTCTCGCCGCCCTGCGACCTACAGACGAGGAGCAGGGGACCAACCACCCTGCCCCGCAGCTCAATTGAGAATGATCCATCATCACATCCACCGCTCCCCACACCCCGAGAGGAGGCCGCAGCCATGCCGGACGACATCTCCAGAACCTCCGGGCAGCACTGGACACAGCAGTCCCATGTGTCCCAGCACACGTCCTCGCACGCCACACCGCTCAGCTCGGAACACACAGCGGGAGTCCCCACCACCGCGCAGCCCGCGGCATCCGGACAACTCCCTGACTTTCCCGCGACGTTGCCGGCCGCGCCGTCGATGCGTGTCGTGGTCGCCGACGACAACCCGGTGGTACGGGCGGGTCTCACCGTCCTGCTCTCCGGACGTGACGACATCGAAGTCGTCGCGGAGGCCTCGGACGGCCGCCAGGCGTACGAACAGGCCGTACAGCACCGTCCCGATGTGATCCTGCTGGACGTACGGATGCCGGGAGTCGACGGGATCTCCGCGCTGCCGCATCTCGTACGGCTGGCACCGGTCCTGATGATGACGTACAGCCGCGAGAGCGAGATCGTCCACGAGGCGCTGAGGCTGGGCGCGGGCGGCTATCTCGTCCACGGCGAGTTCACGGCCGACCAACTGGTCCACGCGGTACGGGACATCAAGCAGGGCCGCGCCCACTTCACCTACTCGGCGTCCAGCGCGCTCCTGGCGACGGTACGGAACGGCGCCGGCCCCGACGGCGGGCCGGTGCGGCTGCCGGAGGGCCTGGGCACGGCGTTCACGGGCTCCGGCTATCTGCCCGCGGTACCGATTCAACCGTCTGCATCTGCACATGCCACGCCGCCGGACCGACTCCCGCCGTTCCCGGCAACACAGTCCCAGGCAGGGCAAGTTGACCAAGGATTGAATCCGCAACAATCTTCTTCAGGGTCTTTGCTTTCGCAAGCTGGTGTGGGACATTCTTCTCAGGGGCAGCAAGCGGGGCTCCCTGAAGGGCTGTACTCCGAACTGAGCCAGCGGGAGGTGGAGATCATGGATCTGATCGCGTCGGGCATGACCAATCAGCAGATCGCCGCCGCCTGCTTCATCAGCCAGAAGACCGTGAAGAACCACATCAACCGCATCTTCGCCAAGCTGAACGCGGGCAGCCGCGGTGAGGCCATCGCCCTCTGGCACGGGATAGCCCGGGGAAGGCCGGCCGACCATGGCTGAGCGCACAGGCGTCCCAGTGGCCGCGCAGGCACCGGAGGGCAGGGCCCAATCCCTGTCTTGGGCCCGCAGTTGGGCCCTGAGGCCCATGGCGGAGGGTACTTCCCCGGCGTACTTTTCTCATGTCGCCAGCGGCACCGGCCAGGAGGAAGCCGGAAGCGCGAACGACATCAAAGACTCGTACGAGTCGGCCGGTACGAGGCCGGCCGACACCGGAGGAGAACACCATGTCGAACATCACGCTGAAGGCCGCCACCGCTGCCAAGGTCTACGTCGGCACCTGGGCGAACACGACCGTCACGGCGATGAAGGCCCGTCGCGACAAGGGTCAGGGCGCCGTCGAGTACCTGGGCGTGATCGTGCTCGTCGCCCTGATCATCGTTGCCATCGTGGGCACGGACATCGACAAGACGATTGCCGACGCCCTCACGCAGGCGGTCGACGACATCGTCAACGCTGGTGGCGGCGAGTAGTAGTGCGCGGAACGTTCCGTGAGTCTGGGCAGGCCGCTCCCATCTACATCACGATGGTGGCGGGCCTGCTCTTTCTCGCGTTCGCGTTCTTCGCGGTCGGTCAGGCCGGTGCGACACGCAATGGGGCTCAGTCGGCGGCGGACGCCGCCGCCCTGGCAGCGGCACAGGAATCCCGGGATCAATTCCGGGACGGTCTCCTGGGCGGCCTGCTGGACCCTGATTTTCTGGTCGACGTCTTCAACGGCGACACGATCGGTACGTACAACGGCTGCCAGGCCGCGAGCAGGTTCGCCGACGAGAACGGTGCGGATGTACTGCCGGGCGCATGTGGCTGGCTGACCGACGGCAGATGGGGTTTCAGGGTCGAGGTCGTCACCCAGGGAACAGTGGGGGACAGCGTCCTGCCCGGCACCGAGAACAAGCGAGCCAGGGCGCAGGCCACGGCGATCGTGGTGCCTCGGTGCACCTTCGAGCCCGCTGAGCAAGAGGAGAATCCGCCGGAGGAAGGTGAGGAGGGCGCCGAAGGCGAGCCCGTCTCCCCGGGTGTCCTCCAGTGCGGTGGTGGCACGGACTGGCATATCGATCCGGCGAAACTTGACCTACTCCCGGACATGGCCGATCTATTCTCCGTCCGACTGGCCGAGGACTGACCGCGAGCGAACGCAAAGGAACGGGCATTCATGAGTATGTGGCGTGGAGCGAAGGCGCGTAGGGCGGCGGGAGCAGCCCTCGCCACCATGGCCTTGGCTGTCTCCTTGACTGCCTGTGGCAGTGGTGGCGACGACAGCAAGGGGGAGGGCGGCGGGGCATCGTCCTCCGCTCCCGCGAAGGAGACACCTCAGGACACCGGCGGCACGACTGTGCCGGACACCAGCCAGACCTTGGCGACCATCAACGGCAGCAACGGCTTCCAGTTCATCATCCACACGGCGGTGCGCGACGACGGCGGCTTCCTGACGGTCACTGGTTCCATCAAGAACATCAGCGGCAAGCGGCAGGTCGTACCCAGCGCCTGGAACGGCGACGAGAAGCAGGTCAGGCAGACAGGACGTTCCCTGGCGGGCATGACGTTGGTCGACAAGGTGGAGAAGAAGCGTTACTACGTGCTGCGGGATACGGACGGATACCCTCTGACGACGACGGGAATCGTCGGTCTCGACGCCGATGAGACCGTTTCCTTCTTCGCCCAGTTCCCGGCACCGCCGGACTCCACGACCAAGGTGGATCTCCAGTTCCCGACGTTGAACACGGCCACGATTGAGATCTCCTGATGGGTGCCATGACCTCCCGCGTACGCAGGGGCTCCAGGCGTCCGGTGGTCACGGCTGTCGCCGCCGCCGTGCTCTTCACCAGTGTGCAGTTCACCATGGCCGCCGGCGCGCGTGCCGACGAGACTCCCAGTACGCCGCCGGGCACGGAGTCGACCTCGCCACCACCCGAGGTGGACGGCAACGCTTCAGGTCTCAAGCTGCGCAGTGGTGCCACGCTCGCTCCGGCCAAGGTGCTGGACATCATCTCGGTGGTCGAGTCCGAGGGCGGTGAGGAGCGCCGTGAGGACACCAACGAGAGCGTGAAGTTCGCGCTCCAGGCCGAGGTCCTCTTCGGCAAGGACAGCGCCAAGCTGTCGTCGGCCGCGAACTCCCGTATCGCCGCCATCGCCGACGAGGTCAAGAAGCAGGGCGCCTCGAAGGTCCGGGTCTTCGGCTTCACCGACGACCTGGGCTCGGCCGCGCACGGCGATGTGCTCTCCAAGCAGCGGGCCGAGGCCGTGCACGGCGTGCTGGACAAGGAGCTGGCGTCGGCCGGGATCACCTATGAGATCCGGGGCTACGGCGAGCAGTACCCGATCGCCGACAACAGCACCGAGGAAGGCCGCAAGAAGAACCGTCGCGTGGAGGTCTCCTTCCCACGCGGGGAGAGCGGTGGTTTGCAGCGCTGACGCGAGCTGACGCGCCGCGTCACACGTACCTGATACGTACCTACTGATGGCCGAAGGGCCCGGTCCGCACCGAAGTCTGTGCGGGCCGGGCCTCTTTGCGTGGTGTCGTCGTGTCGTCATGTCCCAGGTCAATACCCCTTGTGCGGAAGGCGATTTGAGTCCGGACTTGGGTCCCAGGGCCCACGACCGTACGGGAATGGGCACATAACCTCGCTTTCATGTCGCCACTGGGGGTAGTGCGTCGTTTTCGTCGTCGTGTGCGGCGGCTCATGCCGCGTACGGACACTCGTCTGCTGGGACTGCGCAGAGCGCAGCGGGGCCAGGGAACCATCGAGTACGTCGGTCTGGTGGTCGTCGTCGCCGCGATCGTCGGCGCGCTCGTGACGACCGGCGTCGGGCCGACCATCGCCGAGGGCATCGGCACGCAGGTCTGCCGGATCACCGGCGGAAGCAACTGCGGCGGAGGCGGTGGCGGTGGTGGCGATGCCGAGGCCGTCGATGAACAGGACGATCCCGGCGCCGACGACCCGCTTGACGACACCGCCTCCGACACCGGAGGCACCGGTGACACGGACGAGATCGATACGGGCGACACCGGCGATCCCGGCGACATCGACGCCGGCGACGCCGGCGAGAAGACACAGACCCAGATCGACTACGAGGCCGCCCTCAAGGAACTCCAGGACGCCCAGGCCGCCGAGCAGGCCGACTCCGACAAGGCCAAGGAGGCCGCCAAGGAGCTGGCGAAGATCCTCGCCGACGAGCTGGGCATCACCGACGCCCTCGACTGTGTCACCAAGGGCGACATGGGCGCCTGCACGGAGACGCTCGTCAATGTGCTGCTCAGCCTCGTCGGCGGCGCCGTCGGCAAGCTCGCGGCGAAGTACGGGGCGCCGTGGAAGTGGAAGAAGGCCGTCGAGCTGGTCAGAAAGCTGAAGAAGCACGGCGACGATCTGTACGACGGCATCAAGGGCCTGATCAAGAACCGTAAACGGGTCGGCGAGGCGGAGGACAAACTCGCCGACGCGAAACGGAAACTCGACGCAGAGAACGCCAAGAACGCCAAGGACAAGGAAAAACCCGACGGGAAGCCCGACAACGAGCCCGCCACCTGTCCCGTCCGCCACAGCTTCCTGCCCGGCACGCCGGTACTCCTCGCCGACGGCCGCCGTATGGCCATCGACCAGATCCCCGTGGGCGCCCGCGTCCTTGCCACCGATCCGGTGACCGGTGTGACACAGGCCCGTCCTGTCGTACGGACCATCACCACCCACGACGACAAGGACTTCACCCGGCTCACGGTCGCCACGACCTCGGGCCCCGCGGTGATCACGGCCACCGACACCCATCCGTTCTGGCTGAGCGACCGTGCCCGCTGGGCCGACGCCGGCGAGATCGCGCCCGGCGACGAGCTGCGCACACCGATCGGGACGCCGATGCGCGTCGTGGCGGTCGACCACTACACCCAGCGCCGGACCACCCATGACCTCACCGTCGCGGGGATCCACACGTACTACGTCTTCGTCGGCTCCGCTCCCGCCCTGGTGCACAACCAGGACATCTGCGATCCACTGACACGTGAACAGCTTGACGAGACCTATCGCGCCAACAACTCCCAGAAGGTCCTCGACCATGTGTTCAACAAGGCGGATCACGGCTTTGACGATCTGGTCAGGAAATCGGGCGGGCGTGAGCAAGCGCTGAAGAAGATCGTGGACAGTCTCGGCGACGGTCCGATGACGCAGAAGCCCGGTGGCCAGCCGGGCGAATTCGAGCTCAGCCGGGTGGTCGAGGGCGAAACCGTCACGATCCGCGGGCGTATGGTCAACGGAATCGCCCGTATCAGCACCGCGTTCATCCCCGCCAAGCACCCGGGAAACAGGTAACGGATCCATGGACCAGAGGGACCAGGAGCACAAGGACCAAGGGCAGAGGGAGCAGGAGCAGGAGCAAAGGGCCCAGGAGCACAGGAACCAGGAGTACGCCGAGGTCAAACGGCTTGCTCAGGAGGAAGGTTCGACCGCCCGGCTCCTCGACTACGCGCAGGTCGTCTTCGGTCTCGAATGGTTCGACGAGGAGAGCGCGGCGGTCGCCACCGTCACACGCGTCGCCGACGAGCACCCGGACGATCCGCGCGCCGCTCTGCTCTTCTCGCACAGTGCGTTGCACATCCAGCTTGACGAGGACGCCGTGCTGCGCGGAGGCGAACTGGCGGCGAGGATTCCGCGGGAGTCCTCGTACCGGCCGATGGCCGCCGTACAACTCGCGGCGGTCAACGAGTGGAACGGCGTGGACCGGAGCGACCGGGACCTGACGTTCCGGCTCATCGCGGAATCGGTCGAGCGGGCGCCGGAGCTGACCTCGAACAACGCCTGGCTCGGCAGGCTCTACGCGGAACGCGGAGAGCCCGCGCAGGCCAGACAGTATCTGGAGCGGGCCAGGGCGAACATCCTGGAGGCGCCGGAGCGGGCGGCCCTGTCGCTGGTCGAACGCGCCTGGCACGAGTGCTTCACGGGCCGCCTCTCCTCGCCGGTGGGAATCGAGATGGACCTCGCCAAGCTCCTCCGACCGGACAGCGACTGACCGGACAGCGACACATGGCCCATGGGTACGTCGCCGAGAAGCGACGACGAAGCGACGGAGAAGCGACGAGTGGGACCGGACTGGGTCCTGGGGCCCATGACCGCGTCGTGCGCAGCGCGTAGCGTCGCGCTTCCGACGAGGTTGTGTACGTCCAGGAACCGCATCCGCACGCTCCCGCGAACGCCGGAGCCGTTGACCGGGGGTACGTACCGTGATCTGCAACTTCCTGCTCAGCAGACGGCTGGAGCCGGCCGAGCTGACCGAGGCGCTGGCCGATGTGGTACGGGTGCCGCGCGGCCAGGTGGACGTTTGTGCCGGACGGGACGACTTCGGCGAACGCGACTGGGAGGCGTTCGTCCTCTGTACGTACCGTCCCGTGCGCGGCGATGTGGCGATGAGCCTCGACATCCAGGTCCAGCCGTCGACCGCCGTCCACGGCGCGCCCGTGACCGAGCCCGAGCTCGCCGTGGCCTTCGCGCGCGGGACCGGAGTCACGGTGCTCCATCCCGACGACCGCATCGATCCGGAGACATACTGGCTCACGGACCCGGCGGGCACGGTGACCAGGGCCCGTCTGCTGGCCTCGGACGACGAGCCGACGACGTACACCGTCGACGCCGTCGAAACGCCCGTCGCCGCCTTCCCGGGCGCCGAGGTGACACCGCTGGCCGAGACGCCCTGCGCGTAGTACATCCCGACACGTGTGGGCGAATGCGCCGAGCTGGAAAGACAGTTGCCGCTCACCGCTGTAACGGAATTGGATGAGCAGGCAGAAGACAGGCAGAAGAGCAGACAGACGAGCAGGCAGACGGGCGCATGGACGGACGAGCAAACAGGGTGAGCGAGTGAACAACCTGACGGACGTGCCCTTCGGCGAGGAGTTGCGGGCCACGCTGGGCGCCCCGGGCCGGGCGCGCGTGCTCGACAGCAGCCCGCGGTCACGCGTGTGGCGGGTCGAACTGCCCGACGGCGTCGAACTGCCAGGCGGCGGGCCCGCCGTCGTCAAACAGCTTGTCGACGGGCCCGAGGCCGCCGGCAGATACGCCCGTGAGGCCGCCGCGCTACGGCTCGCGGGCAGGGCCGCGCAGCCTGTCGTACCGAGGCTGCTCGGTACGGACGACGACGCGCGGCTGCTGGTCATGGAGCTGCTGGACCACCGGCCGCCCGCCGAGGGCTGGGAGGTCGCCTACGCCGAGGCCCTGGCCCGGCTGCACGCCTCCGCCCTCACCGCGCCCGCGGACGAACTCGCCGCGCTGCCGGCCTGGTCGGGCCCGCGCGACGCCGACATCGACTCCTTCCTCGCGCTCGCCCACGCACTCGAAGCCACCGTCCCAGCCTCCGTACGCGACGAGCTGGACGGTTTGGTCGAGCGACTGGGCCGGCCGCCGCTCCGCCCGTCGCTGCTGCACGGCGACCCGTGCCCGGGCAACGACCTGCACACTCCGGACGGGATCCGCTTCGTCGACTTCGAGCAGGCGTCCCTCGGCAGCGGACTGATGGAACTGGCCTACGTACGGATCGGCTTCCCGACCTGCTGGTGCGTCACCGCCGCGCCCGCGCCGCTGCTCGACGCGGCCGAGGCCGCCTACCGTTCGGCCTGGCGTGACGCGACGGGCACCGAGCCCGAGGGCGACCTCGCCGACGCGTGTGCGGGCTGGCTGATCCGTGGCGACGCCCTCGTACGGCGGGACCACCGGGACGGGACCGACCATCTCGCCAGGCTCCCGCGCCAGGACTGGACGTGGGGCACGGCCTCCGCCCGTCAGCGGCTGCTGCACCGTCTCGGTGTGGTCGCCCGGATGACCGATGCCGGTACCAACTCAGGGCTGGGCGGCCTGGGACGGCTTGCTACGGAAATGGCCGCACGGATACGAGCCCGCTGGCCCCGGCTGGCTCCCGTACCGGTACGACGCCCGGAGTGAACGGGGCGCCGGGCGCCGGGCGCCAAGGCGTCCGGGTAGGCACGCGGGCGCGGATTGGGTCCGTAGGCCCATGCGTGCTGGTGAGAGCCGGCGCTAGCGTGCCGGGACAGCCGGTGCGCGACAGACCGGCGAGCCGCAGGTCCGGCGAGAGTCCAGCGAGATGGGAGAACCGTCATGCAGACGCGCACCGCGGGTACGCCGGACATGTCACGGCGCGTCATCCTGGCCGCGACGGCCGCCGCGCTCGCGCTGGGGCTCACGGGCGCCTGCGGAGGCGGCGAACAGAGCGACGGCGGGACGTCGAAGAAGGGCGCCGACGCGAAGGCCCACGCGACAGCCGCAGCCACGGACCCCGCCGCCACCCCGACCGGCGAACCGTCCCAGGCGCCGAAGCCCCGGCCCGGACTGACCGGTATCGGTGCGAGCGACGGCAGAGTGCTCGGCCAGGACGAGCTGGACCGGGCGGTGCTCACCAACGGCGACGTCTCCGGCTTCACGGTCGAGCGGATGGCCGGTCCGCCGCCGCAGGGCGAGACGGCCGAGAAGACCGAGTGTCTGCCGCTGACCGCCGTGCTCAACGGCAAACCGGAGCCGCTGGGCAAGGCCGTCGCGTACCGGCAGCTCGCGGGCGCGCAGAACAGCCGTCCCGCAGTCTCGGAGTTCCTCACCGCCCATGGTGCGCAGGCGGCCGGCACCGTGCTCAGCAGGCTCCGTACCGCCGTCACGGCCTGCGCCGACGGCTTCACGGCGACCGGCGGTGACAGTCCGTCGAAGTACACCGGTGTGAAGCTGCTGCCACCGGTCGAGGTGGGCGACGACGCGCTCGCCTACCAGGTGACGGGCGACTTCGAGGGCGAGCCGGTCCCGCTGGTGTTCCATGTCGTACGGGTCGGCGGCACGGTGGCCACCTTCTACACGGCGAACCTCGAAGGCGCCAGGACTCCGCAGATGCCCGCAGCGCTGCTCCAGGCCCAGGCGAGCAAGCTCAAGTAGACGCGGCGCGTGGCGCGTTCACGCGTGCCCGTTCACGCCCCGCCCGTCATGCTCACCTTGGTGCCCGGCCGCAGGCCCCAGCGCGCCATCGCACCGGCCTCCGCCTCCAGTACATGGCGGGCCTTCCAGCGCGGCATGGCGAGCCGTCCCGGCCTCAGCGTATGGATGTCCACGACCGTCAACTCCTTGTCCAGATACGCCACATCGATCGCGAAGCGCATCCGGAAGGTGTGCACGCTGTTGCACGGCGTGATCAGCAGCGCGCCGTCGATCCCGTCGCGCCCGAGCAGACCGCGTCGCCGTGTCCCGTACGACGCGGCGATCTCCAGATCGACCGGGCCGTCCTGGCCCGCGATCGTCAACTGTCCACTGCCGTTCCGCCAAGTGCCCATGGCCGTAGACCGTAGCGCCCGCCGGCCGGCCCGTGTCCCGGGACCGCCGCTTCTGGGTCCTGACGCGTCCGGAGTGGGCCCCTGGACCCATGACCGGGCCCTGCGGACGGCTCTAGGGTCGGTGCTGTGTACGCCACGCTGATCGTCGTCGCCGTTGTCTGGGGCGGAGCCACCGGACTGCTGTTGCCACGTGCCGCGTACCGGCTCTCGGTCGAGCCGGACCGCCCGTGGCGCGACACTTGTCCGGCCGGACACCCGATCACCGGTCCGGCGGGCGGATGGCTCGGCGGTACGCGCTGCGCGAGCTGTGACGCGGGCGTTCCCGCTCGTACGCCTGCTACGGATACGGATACGGATACGGCGACAGAGGCGCAGGCGAAGGCGGAGAGCCCCGCGCCCGACACGGCCCCCGCATCCTCGGAAGCCGCCACAACCCTGGCGCCCGACGAATCACAACTCCCGGTCGCCGACATCCCTTACGCTCCCTCCGTCCTCATCCCGCTCCTCACCGCCCTCGTCTGCGCGGCTCTCGCGGCGGCGACCGGGCCGCGTCCCGAACTCGCCGTCTGGCTGCTGTTCACGCCCTTCGCCGTACTGCTCGCCCTGATTGACCGTCATGTCCACCGGCTGCCCGACCAGTTGACGCTGCCGCTCGCCGCCGCTGCGGCCGTACTGCTCGGCGTGGCCGCGCTGCTTCCCGGCGCCGGCGGCTCCTGGTCACTGGCCCTGCTCGGCGGACTGGCCCTCGGCGTCTGCTACTTCGTGCTGTTCCTGATCAATCCGAACGGCATGGGCTTCGGCGATGTGAAGCTCGCGCTCTCGCTCGGCGTCGCCCTCGGCTGGTACGGCTGGCTGGTCCTGTTCGTCGGAGCGTTCGTCGGGTTTCTGCTGGGCGCCCTGTACGGTCTCGGACTGATCCTGCTGCGCAGGGCGGGCCGTAAGTCGGCGATCCCGTTCGGTCCGTTCATGATCACCGGAGCCCTGACCGGTATCCTCCTCGGCGCTCTCGCCGTAGCGTGACGTGACGTACTGCTGGAACGGTAAGTATCGAGGCCGGAACGGAGTTGGCCATGACCATGACCGAGAGCCAGACCGAGAGTCAGACAAAGAGCAGGAGCCAGACCAAAAGCCAGAGCAGGATGACCGTCTACACCTGTGGGCTCGACGCGGCGGTGGATGTGGTGGGCGGGAAGTGGAAACCCCTCATCCTCTGGGCGCTGCACGACGGACCGCACCGCTTCGGAGTGCTGCGACGGCATGTCACCGGTGTGAGCGAGAAGATGCTGATCCAGCAGTTACGTGAGCTGGAGGCCGACGGCGTCGTACATCGCGAGGTGTACCGGGAGGTACCGCCACGCGTGGAGTACTCCCTCACGGACATGGGCCAGGCGCTCAACACGGCCCTGCTGCCGCTCGGTGTCTGGGGCGACGAGTTCATGGGCCGGATCGTGGCCAACAAGCGCAGCGAGCGCCCGGAAGCGGACGGGCCCGGTCCTCGTATGGAGACCGAGCCTCGTACGGAGACCGAGCCCGAACCGCAAACTGAGCCCGAACCGCGAACCGCGCCTGAGCCGCAAACTAAGCCTGAACCGCGAACACGGCCTCGACCGCAGACCGGGCCTGAACCGCTGACCGAGCTCCGGCCCGCACGCTCAGGCGTCAACGCACGGGCCGCCGCTCATCGCTCCTGAGGGTTACCGCGCGGCGTGGCTACTACTCGCCACGCCCGGGCCCGTACGCCTGTGAGCTCCGGGATTCCGGGCCCCGTAGGGCCTTCCGGTGCTTCCGGAGCGTCATCATGGCCTGTCGTGGCGCGCACCATCCCTTACGAAGGGTTATGGTGGAAACCCCCCCTCGGGCCGGTCCGTATCCCCCCCACGGACCGGCCCGTTTTCTTGTCCGGGCGACCGCGGAGCGTCAGCCCCGTCCGGCCCAGATGTTCGTGCCCTCGGTGTCCACCGCGAAGCTGTCGATCTCCTTCAGCTCATCGGCGGAGAGCGGCGCCCCTGCCAGCGCCGCGACATTCTCCTCCAGCTGCTTCACGCTCGACGCGCCGATCAGCGCCGACGTCATCCGCGGATCGCGCAGCACCCAGTTCAGCGCGAGCTGCGCCAGCGACTGGTCCCGTCGCCGCGCGATCTCGTTCAGCCCGTTCAGCCGCCGCGTGACCTCGTCCGAGAGCAGATCCGGGTCGAGGGACTTGCCCTGCGTGGCCCGGGATCCCTCCGGAATTCCCTTCAGGTACTTGTTCGTCAGAAGTCCCTGCGCGAGAGGCACGAAGGAGATACAGCCCATCCCGGCCGCCTCCAGCGTGTCCAGCAGACCGTCGTCCTCGGTCCAGCGGTTGATCATCGAGTAGGACGGCTGGTGGATGAGTGCCGGGACGCCCATCTCCTTCAGCAGCCGGGCCGCCTCCGCGGTCTGCTCCGCGGTGTACGACGACACACCGACGTACAGCGCCTTGCCCTGCTGTACGGCGGAGGCCAGCGCGCCCATGGTCTCCTCAAGAGGAGTATCCGGGTCGAACCGGTGCGAGTAGAAGATATCGACGTAATCGAGGCCCATCCGGTCCAGGGAGGCGTCGAGCGACGACAACAGGTACTTGCGCGAGCCCCATTCACCGTAGGGCCCGGGATGCATGAGATATCCGGCCTTGGTGGAAATGATGAGTTCGTCCCGATATGCCGAGAAATCCTGCGCGAAGATCTTGCCGAAATTCAGCTCGGCGGATCCCGCCGGAGGTCCGTAGTTGTTCGCCAGATCGAAGTGCGTGACGCCCAGATCGAAGGCGCGGCGCAGGATGCCGCGCTGCGAATCGAGGGTCCGGTCGTCACCGAAGTTGTGCCAGAGGCCGAGCGAGATCGCGGGCAGTTTCAGGCCGCTGCGTCCGCTGCGCCGGTACTCCATGGAGTCGTACCGGTCGTCGGCTGCGAGGTAAGAGGGAAAATCAGTCACGGTTCATTCCTTATCACGGACTTGTGACAGACCGGGTTGGGTACCTGTGGGGACCGCGCAGTAATGTGACGGCTTCGGGGTCCCAGGACCGGCCCCAGGATCCCGTCGGCGGACGCGCCGGTCCCGACGCGCCGGTCCCCATCGAATCGAGAGGTGGACTCAGTGAACTTGCGCGACCTGGTGTACGGGCTCTACGCACGCCGGGTGGGAGGCCGCCTCGATCATGCCCAGGTGCCCAAGCACATCGGCGTCATCCTCGACGGCAATCGCCGCTGGGCGAAGGCGTCCGGCGGTACGGCCGAACAGGGACACAAGGCCGGTGCCAGCAAGATCCAGGAACTGCTCGGCTGGTGCTCCGAGACCAATGTGGAAGTCGTCACACTCTGGCTGCTCTCCACGGACAATCTCGACCGTCCCGAGGACGAGCTGATCCCCCTGCTCGGCATCATCGAGAACGCGGTCCGCGATCTGGCCGCCGACGGCCGCTGGCGGGTGCACCACGTCGGCACGCTGGACCTGCTGCCCGGCCGTACGCAGATGGTCCTCAAGGAGGCCGAGCAGGCCACCATCGGCAACAAGGGCATACTCGTCAATGTCGCCGTGGGCTACGGCGGCAGACAGGAGATCGCGGACGCGGTCCGCTCCCTGCTGACGGACCACGCGAACAAGGGCACCACCTTCGAGGAGCTCGCCGAGATCGTCGACACCGACCTGATCTCGTCCCATCTCTACACCCGCGGCCAGCCGGATCCCGATCTGGTCATCCGCACCAGCGGAGAGCAGCGTCTCTCCGGCTTCATGCTCTGGCAGAGCGCCCATTCGGAGTACTACTTCTGCGAAGTATTCTGGCCCGCCTTCCGCAAGGTCGACTTCCTGCGCGCCCTGCGTGACTACGCGGCGCGCCACCGCCGCTACGGAACCTGACCTTCCGCTTCCTTTCGCTGCCTTTCGAGGGTCCTCCGTACCTAGGGCCTCTCGTTTGGATCTTGCTGGGCTCGCGTGCCCTGGTGCCGCGCCTCGCGGCGTTGTCGTCACTCAACGACGCTCCGCGTCGCCTCCCTCCTCCGCCTTGCGATCCACGGCACCAACGCCGACATCAGCCGCTCCCGCGGCGGGCGCTCCCTGATCCAGCCAGACCCAAACGAAAGACCCTAGTCACGCACCTCCGTCACCTGTGGTTCATCAGCCGTCCGTCATATGCCGTGGCATGGCTGCGCGTGTTCGAGGGAATACCTCCCCCAGGTCGATGTCCGAAAGCCAGGTCCGTGGACGTCGCATCTCAGCGGACGGCATGGGGCCGTCCGCCCGGGAGGCCCTTTGCACCAGGACGACCGTGCGGTCAAACGTACGGGCGACATGGAGGGCCGGAGCTCGGCCCGCGCATGGGGCCCGAGCCCGGCCCACCCGCCCGCGACGCCGTCGCACCCCGACCTCATTCGAGGGGGTACGTCCTTCCGTGGTGACCAGCACAAAGCGCCGCATGCCCGACAGGCGCACCTATGTTCTCGACACCAGCGTCCTGCTGGCCGATCCGAACGCCATGTCCCGCTTCGACGAGCACGAGGTGGTGCTGCCGATCGTGGTGATCACGGAGTTGGAGGCCAAGAGGCACCATCCGGAGCTCGGCTACTTCGCCCGGCAGGTGCTGCGCCTGCTCGACGACTTCCGCGTCCGGTACGGCCGTCTCGACGCCCCGATTCCGCTGGGCGACCTGGGCGGCACGATGCGTGTCGAGCTCAACCACTCTGATCCCGGCATCCTGCCCGCCGGCTTCCGTCTGGGGGACAACGACTCACGGATCCTCGCGGTCGCGCGCAATCTCCAGGCCGAGGGATACGACGTCACGGTCGTCTCCAAGGACCTGCCGCTGCGCATCAAGGCGTCGTCGGTCGGCCTCCTCGCCGAGGAGTACCGCGCCGAGCTCGCCATCACCGACTCCTCCGGCTGGACCGGTATGAGCGAGCTGACGCTCGCCGCGGACCAGGTCGATCTCCTCTTCACCGAGGAGTCGCTCTATGTGCCCGAGGCGAGCGAGCTGCCCGTGCACACCGGGCTGGTGCTCCAGTCCGAGCGCGGCAAGGCGCTCGGCCGGGTCACCGCCGAGGGCAATGTCCGGCTCGTCCGCGGCGACCGTGAGGCCTTCGGGATCCACGGCCGCAGCGCCGAGCAGCGCATCGCCCTCGATCTCCTCCTCGATCCCGACATCGGCATCGTGTCGATGGGCGGCCGGGCCGGCACCGGCAAGTCGGCGCTGGCCCTCTGCGCGGGCCTGGAGGCGGTCCTGGAGCGCCGGCAGCATCAGAAGGTGATGGTCTTCCGGCCGCTGTACGCGGTGGGCGGGCAGGAGCTGGGCTATCTGCCCGGCACCGAGGCCGAGAAGATGAGCCCCTGGGCCCAGGCGGTCTTCGACACGCTCTCCGCGGTGGCGGGCCGTGAGGTGATCGAGGAGGTGCTGGGACGCGGCATGCTCGAAGTGCTGCCGCTCACCCATATCCGCGGACGCTCCCTGCACGACGCGTTCGTCATCGTGGACGAGGCCCAGTCCCTGGAGCGGAACGTTCTGCTGACCGTTCTGTCCCGGATCGGGGCGAACTCCCGGGTGGTGCTGACCCATGATGTGGCGCAGCGCGACAATCTGCGGGTCGGGCGGTACGACGGAATTGTCGCGGTGGTCGAGAAACTCAAGGGACATCCGCTTTTCGCGCATGTCACCCTGACGCGCTCCGAGCGCTCGCAGATCGCCGCGCTGGTGACCGAAATGTTGGAGGACGGTCAGATCTAGACCGTATCGCCACGGTTGATGCCGCCCGGCGGAGCGCAACAGCTTAGCCGGGCGGCGTTGTGCCGCGTGGTGCTTTCCTTTTTTTCCCGGTCAAACGGAGTGTGAGCTTTCCCACGCAACGAAGAATTGCCTCACGGCGTGGCCTTCCGGCAGAGTCTTGCTTCCGTCAGGCCCCGCATGCGGCACACGCGCACCCCCAGTGGTGCGGCACCACACAACTCAACAACTGCCGCCGTATGCCGCCCGTGCACCACGCGGCAGTCCCCGCAAGGGGATTGCCCACCGGGCCCGTGTCTCCCGTGACCCAGTAGTGCGGAGGCCAGTGCCAGGGGCACGATCGCGCCCGCGAGGTCACCTATGCGGGCGATGCTGGAAGGACACCGTGTGAGCCGGATCTCGGTCCGGGGGTTCGCCGTGGCTTCGGCCACCGCGGTCACCACCGTCGGCGCAGTCGTGGGTGTCGCCTCGGGCGACCCTCAGGTCTCGGACAACGACTTCGAGACAGCAGCAGCCGACCTGACGCTCCTCGCGGACATCCCGGCGGGCCAGCAGGCGCAGGTGCAGACCGCGTCGCTGACCCAGCAGGCCGATGTGATGGCCGCGGAGGCCGACGCGAGCGCCAAGAAGTCCGCGGAGGAAGCGGCCCGTATCCAGGCCGCCGAGGACGCCAAGGCGAAGAAGGAAGCCGCCGAGGAGAAGGTCAAGCGCGAGCAGGAGGCCAAGGAGGCCGCCGAGCGCGCGAGCCGTGACGAGGTGCGTTCCGCCTCCTCCTTCGCGTCGCAGAGCTCGTACACCGTGGCGCAGGTCCAGGCGATGGCACGGCAGATGATTCCCGCCGACCAGTACCAGTGCTTCAGCAATATCGTGGACCACGAGTCCGGCTGGAACTACAAGGCGCAGAACCCGTCCTCCGGCGCGTACGGTCTGGTCCAGGCGCTGCCCGGCTCGAAGATGTCCTCGGCTGGCGCCGACTGGCAGACCAACCCGGCCACCCAGATCAAGTGGGGCCTGAACTACATGGACGGCCGCTACGGCAGCCCTTGCGGCGCCTGGTCGTTCTGGCAGGCCAACAACTGGTACTAGGCACCACACCGGCTCCGCCCGGCGCTCAACCTCATGAAGCCCTCCGCCGTCCTACGGTGGGGGGCTTCTCCCGTGTACGGTCGATTCGAACATCTTCGGGGGAGTACGTGGGGCGAGGGACGGGGGGGAAGAGGAAACATCATGTCGAGAGTGCCGGCGTGGCTCAGCCAGATGGGTACGGGACTGACACGGATGGGTGAACACCTGGACCGGCGCAGGGCCGAGGCCGACGAGGCACCGGTCACCGTTACCGTGGCCGCGCCCGAATCCGCGCCTGATTCCGTTCCGCCGCCTCCTTCGTACGCTCCCGCCGTCTCCGGCAAGCCCGATCCCGTCTCCGCCATCCCTTGGGGCATGCGGGTCGCGGGCGAGGCCGCCTGGCGGCTGCTCGTCCTGGCCGGGATGGTCTGGGTGCTGATGCGTGTCATCAGCGCCGTACAGCTCGTCGTCATGGCCTTTGTCGCCGCCCTGCTCATCACGGCGCTGCTCCAGCCCACGGTCGCCTGGCTCAGACGGCTGGGCGTACCGCGCGCGGTGGCCACCGCGCTGACGGCGATCGCCGGATTCGTCCTGATGGGACTGGTCGGCTGGTTTGTCGTGTGGCAGGTCATGGAGAACGTCGACGATCTCTCCAACCGGGTCACGGACGGTATCAACGAGCTGAAGCGCTGGCTGCTCAACAGCCCGTTCCATGTGACCGAGGACCAGATCAACGACCTCGCGAAGAGTCTGAGCGACGCCGTCGGCTCGAACGCCGAGGGAATAACCTCCGCCGGGCTCCAGGGCGTGACGGTGATAGTGGAGCTGCTGACCGGGATCTTCCTCGCGATGTTCTCGACGCTCTTCCTGCTGTACGACGGCAAGAAGGTCTGGCAGTGGTCGCTCAAGCTGGTCCCGGCCCAGGCGCGCGAGGGCGTCGCGGGAGCCGGGCCGCGCGCCTGGCACACCTTGACCGCCTATGTGCGCGGCACGGTGATCGTGGCGCTGATCGACGCGCTCTTCATCGGGCTCGGGCTCTACTTCCTCGAAGTGCCGCTGGCCGTTCCGCTGGCCGTGATCATCTTCCTCGGCGCGTTCATCCCGCTGGTCGGAGCGGTGATCTCGGGCGCGCTGGCCGTGGTCGTGGCGCTGGTGACACAGGATGTGTTCACCGCGCTGATGGTCCTGCTCATCGTGCTCGGTGTGCAGCAGATCGAGGGCCATGTGCTCCAGCCGTTCATCCTGGGCCGCGCGGTACGGGTGCATCCGCTGGCGGTCGTCCTCGCCGTCGCCGCGGGCGGTCTGGTCGCGGGTATCGCCGGAGCGGTGGTGGCGGTGCCGCTGGCGGCGGTCACCAACACCGTCGTCGGCTATCTCCGCGCGTACAGCGCGGAACGGGACCTACGGCACGCGTCCCCGCCGGCCACGACGGTGCCGGCGGCGCGGGAGCCCGAGCCGGCCGCGGCGCCGCTGAGCACACCGGCGGTCGCCGAGGGCACGGACGGCCGGGAATGATCTCGGAGCCGGAACTGGAGGACACGGAGAACGGCCCGCAGGTGATGCCCTCCGTACCGGCTCCGAGGACGGGCGACGGCCCGCAGGCGCCACCGGCCGGAACGCCCGGACAGGCCGCCGCTCCCGAGACGATCGCAGGGCGGCGCCCGCGTCGGCTGCTGTCCCGGCTGCCGTCGCAGCGCGCGCCCTGGCTGTGGGCGCTCGGCGGCGCGGTGGTCGCCTCCGCCGTCTGGGCGGCGGGACTGTACGCGTACGGCCCGGCCGGGCCGGATCTGGGCGGCTACCGGATCAGCCGTAATCTCTGCCTGGACGCCGAGCTGCCGGCCCTGTCCGCCTTTCTCGGCAAGCCGCAGCTTCCGAGGGCGGCGGTGGACGAACAGCTCGCGATCGACCGGGCCTACTGCACGCTGACGCTGATGGGGAGCCGACGCGATGAGGCCAAGAACGACAGCGGTCCGGTCCCGTACACCGGCGTCGACATCAACTACACCCTGCACAAGCG
The DNA here is from genome assembly GCF_042732975.1 of Streptomyces sp. NPDC059743. NCBI lineage: Bacteria > Bacillati > Actinomycetota > Actinomycetes > Kitasatosporales > Streptomycetaceae > Streptomyces > Streptomyces sp. NPDC059743. The sequence continues at coordinate 35,918 of NZ_JBHWGS010000023.1, forward strand.
GACCGATCCGGGCCCCGAGTTCGACGCGACGGTGACACAGCTCGCTCCCGGCGGAGCGCCGGAGCGGCGCGTCATGCGCATACCGGACCTGGGCGAGCGCGCCTATCTGGTGACGGATCCCTCGCGCGACACGCGGGAGCTGAAGGTCCTCGACGGCCAGGCCGTCCTCACCATCGCGGTCAGCCACAGCGTCAACTACACGGTGGATCCGGCCACCGGCGAGTACCAAGTGCCGGAGCCGGCCGACTTCTCCGGTATCGAACCCGCCATGGTCGAGGACATGAGAGACCTGATGGACGCGCTCAAGCGATAGCCGCGTTCCTTACCCGACCTCGTCGGCCTCCGCGAGCACGGCCTCCGCGTCGAGCGTCGTGCCGACCGCCTGGATCACCGAGGCGATCTTGAACGCCTCCTGGATCGTCTCCCGGTCCACGCCCGCCTTGCGGAGCACCTGCTCGTGCGAGTCCAGGCACGCGCCGCAGCCGTTGATGGCGGAGACGGCGAGCGACCACAGCTCAAAATCAGTCCTCTCCACACCCGGGTTGCCGAGCACATTCATCCGCAGCCCGGCGCGGAGCTTTCCGTACTCCGGGTCCGACAAGAGATGCCGTGTCCGGTGGAAGACATTGGTCATCGCCATCATGGCCGCGGCCGACTTGGCGGCGGTGTACGCCTCGGCACTCAGCCGAGCCCTGGCCTCCGGCCCCAGCGCGAGCAGCACCGCCCGTGAGCGCGAGGCGATCGCGCAGACCAGCACCGTGCCCCAGAGCCGTTGCGTCGGCAGTTCGCTGTCGCCGACGACCGAACCGAGGTTCAGCCGTAGGTCCTTGGCGTAGTTCGGTATGGCCGACTTGAGTTCATCGAGTCCCGTCGAGGTCACGCCACCGATGGTGACACAGCGCGGCCGAGGACTGTGGCGGGCGGTTCTGTCCTCAATCGCCGGACGGGCTGATTTTCCGGCCTGCGGCCGGGCGCGCCACGGGGCAGGCCCCTACCAACCACGAACCCGGCACCGGGGTCACCGGTTCCGTCCTCAAACGCCGGACAGGCTGGATTTTGCCCCACAGTCTGGGCACCCGGCACCGGGGTTGGCCGTTCCGTCCTCAAACGCCGGACGGGCTGGGTATGCAGCCAGGATCGGGCGGGAAGCCGGGTTCCGGGCAGGAGGGGGTCGGGGTCGGAGGAGGTGCGTGTCCGGACACTAAAGCGTGATTTGTGCCGCACACGAAACCCGCACCCAACAACCGGCCCGCACGCGGCGTAAATCATGCCGTCCGGACATGCACCTCCGGAGGCCCCGACACCCGCACCCACCACGCACGCGGCCCCGCGCCGTCAGGCGCGAAACGCCCCCGCCGCACGGCGGGCTCCGCCGGGAGGCGCCCCCCCCGCCGCAGGCGCGCACCGCCCCCCGCCGCAGGCGGCCCCCGCCGGGAGGCGCACCCACCGCACCGGCCCCCCGCCGAGAGGCGCACCGCACCGCCCCTACCCTGGCGGCGGGTTCTTCGGGGGTCGGCCCCGGCCCGGGATCGGTGCCGCGTTGCCCGGGAGGCGGCCCGCGTCCGCCAGCGCGCGGCGGAGCAGGAACTCGATCTGCGCGTTCGCGCTGCGCAGCTCGTCCGAGGCCCAGCGGGCAAGCGCGTCGTACACCGCCGGATCCAGTCGCAGGAGGACCTGCTTGCGTTCGGTCACTGGTAAAGCGTGCCCGTGTTCACGACCGGCTGCGCCGAGCGGTCCCCGCACAGCACCACCAGCAGATTGCTCACCATCGCCGCCTTGCGCTCCGCGTCCAGCTCCACGATGTCCTGCTCGGTCAGCCGCGTCAGCGCCGCCTCGACCATGCCGACCGCGCCGTCCACGATCTGCCGCCGGGCCGCCACGACCGCGCCGGCCTGCTGGCGCTGGAGCATCGCCGAGGCGATCTCCGGCGCGTAGGCGAGATGCGTGAAGCGCGACTCGATGATGTCGACACCGGCCGCGTCGACACGGGCGCGCAGCTCGACGGCGAGCTTCTCGGTGATCTCCTCGGCGTTGCCGCGCAGCGACAGGCCTTCCTCGTCGTGGTTGTCGTACGGGTACTCGATGGCGATATGCCGTACGGCCGCCTCGGTCTGGGTGGAGACGAACTCCAGGAAGTCGTCCACCTCGAACAGCGCCTGTGAGGTGTCCTCGACCCGCCAGACCACGACCGCGGCCAGCTCGATCGGATTGCCGTAGGCGTCGTTGACCTTGAGGACCGGTGTCTCGTGGTTCCGTACGCGCGTCGAGATCTTGACGCGAGAGGTGAGCGGGTTCACCCAGCGCAGCCCGTCGGTGCGGATCGTGCCGCGGTAGCGGCCGAAGAGCTGGACCACCCGGGCCTCGCCCGGCGCCACCGTGTTCAGTCCGCACAGGACGAGGAACGCGGCGGCCACGACCAGCGAGCCGGTCACGATCACCGCCGACTTGGCGCCGGCCGAGTCGAGCAGGGCGCCGAGGACGATCAGGAGAGTGCCGACGGCGAGGCCGAGCAGTCCGAGGAGCAGTGCGAGAACGCCGCCGCGGCTGTGGGCCGAGTATTCCCGTACCTGGGGGTCGGGCATCTCCGGCAGGTCGTCGATCGGTGTCTTTGTGCTGGTGAGCGTCATGTTCCTACCCCGTTTTCCGTTCTGGTCGCCGACAGTGCGACCGCTATCATTCTGATATCAGATTATGCCTTTTGGCAACCCTCGGGCCGTCTCATGAGTCGGTTCCATTGAGACGGGTGCGGATTGTCACGTCCGGAAAGTGAGGATCGACGCCCTTTGTCACAGCAAGCGGTGTTACGTTTCTGAGCTGATTCCGATGGGGAGCGAGAGCGGAGCGACACGGGGATGGGCCGAGCTGAAGCCGGACGGGCGCGGCAGCGTGGAGCGCGCCGGGCGCCGAAAAAGGGCGGCATGCGCCGTTTCTTCACGCCGAAGAAGCTGCTCGGCACCTTCTTCGGGCTCTGTCTGCTCGCCATGGGCGGATTCGTCGTGATCTATATGCTGGTCCCGGTGCCGAGCGCCAACGCGCAGGCCGAGATGCAGAGCAACGTCTACAAGTACAGCGACGGCACGGTCCTGGCCCGTACCGGCGAGATCAACCGCGAGATCGTCGGGCTGGAGCAGATACCCAAGGAGGTCCAGCGGACCTTCGTCGCCGCCGAGAACAAGACCTTCTACCAGGACGCCGGCGTCGACATCAAGGGCACGGCGCGCGGTCTGCTGAACACCCTCTCCGGCAAGGGCAAGCAGGGCGGCTCGACCATCACACAGCAGTACGTCAAGAACTACTACCTCAACCAGGACCAGACGGTCACCCGCAAGCTCAAGGAGCTGGTGATCTCCCTGAAGGTGGACCGCAAGAAGGACAAGAACGAGATCCTCGCCGGGTACATCAACACCAGCTACTACGGACGCGGTGCCTACGGGATCCAGGCCGCGGCCCAGGCGTACTACGGCATCGACGCGGCCGAGCTGAATGTCGCCCAGGGCGCGTATCTCGCCGCGCTGCTCCAGGCTCCCAGCCAGTACGACTGGGCCGTGGCGGGCGACACCGGCAAGCGGCTGGTGACCGAGCGCTGGAACTATGTCCTCGACAACATGGTCGAGATGAAGTGGCTGGACGCGTCGGTCCGCTCCGGTCTGAAGTTCCCCGTGCCGCACGCGCCCAAGGCCGCCCACGGCATGGAGGGCCAGACCGGCTATCTGGTCGAGGCCGCCGATGAGGAACTGGCACGCCAGGGCGTCGACAAGGCGGACATCGACGCGGGCGGCTGGACGATCACTCTCAATATCGACAAGAAGCGGCAGCAGGAGCTGGAGCAGGCGGTCGACAAGGAGCTGGAGAGCAAGCTCGACCGCAAGAACAACAAGACGGACGCGACGGTCCAGGCCGGTGCGACCTCCGTGGACCCGAAGACCGGGCGGGTCGTCGCGCTCTACGGCGGCACGAGCGCCACCGAACACTGGATCTCCAACGCCACCCGCAACGACTACCAGCCCGCGTCGACCTTCAAGCCGGTCGTGCTCGCCTCCGCGCTGGAGAACGGCTCGAAGACCCAGGACGGCGAGAAGATCGGCGTCAACACGCGGTACGACGGCACCAGCAGACGGCCGGTCGTCGGCAGCGACACTCCCTTCGATCCGCAGAACGAGGACGACCAGGACTACGGCTGGGTCAACGTCCAGACCGCCATGAACAAGTCCATCAACTCCGTCTTCGCGCAGATGGTGGTCGATGTGACTCCCGCCAAGGTCAAGCGGACCGCGCTGGCCCTCGGAATGCGGGACGGCAAGGCCTTCCCCGAGCGGCCGGCCATCACACTCGGCACGATGAACGCCTCCACCTGGGACATGGCGGGCGTCTACGCGACGCTCGACAACCACGGCAGGAAGGTCACTCCGGCCATCGTGAAGTCCGCCTCGCACAAGGACCGTACGGTCGACCTGCCCGATCCGATCGGCAAGCAGGCGGTCAGCCGGGAGACGGCCGACACCGTGACCCATGTGCTGCAAGGTGTCGTGGACAACGGATCGGGCTTCGAGGCCGATACGTCCGCCTATGACGCGGCGGGCAAGACCGGTACCTCGGAGAAGAACAAGTCCGCCTGGTTCGCCGCCTACACTCCTCAGCTCACGACGGTCGTCGCGCTCTTCGGCGAGTCCACCAAGGAGGGCGGCGAGCAGGTCACTCTGACCGGCACCGCCAACAGCGGCCGTGCCAACGGCGGCGGCTTCCCGGCCAGGATCTGGGCGGACTACACGCTGGGCGCGCTGAACGGCGGCTCGGACGCCCAGTTCGATCTGGAGATCGCCGAGCCCGTACGCGAGGAGCCGGTGGTGACGCCCAGCGAGACGCCACCGAGCGAGACGCCGAGCACCGAGCCGCCGTCGTCCACGCCGAGCCGGCAGGAGCCGGAGCCGCCGGCGGACACTCCGAGCCAGAGCGCGCCCGAGACACCGGAGCAGAGCCCGCCGGCCAGCGAGCCGGGTCCCGGCGAGTCCAGCAGTGGCGATCCGGGCGGCGTGGAGACCGGCGGCGTTCCCACCGGGGGAGCTCCGGCAGGCGGTCCCGGCCGCGGCGGCCCGTGAGGAGCGGCTGCCTTGTGACGGCAAGGAGCGGCCCCGGCGGATGCGATCACATCCGCCGGGACCGCTCCTTGCCGGTCGCGCCGGCCGCGATGGACGTACGCGCCGGACGTATGAGACGCGCCGGACGTACGCGCCAGATGTACGCGCCGGACGTGCGGTACGGGCCGGTCAGCCGCCGTTCATCTTGTTCGCGATACGGTCGCCGATCACCTTGTCGATATTGCGCCAGTACTGGAGCGCCCGGTCGAGCACCGGCCGGGACACGCCCTGTGCCAGATGCCCGCTGACGTTCGACACCAGCCGGTCGCGCGCGGCGTCGTCCAGGACCTCGCGGACCTGTGTGCCCGCCTGGCCCCAGTCGTCGTCCTCGCGGTGCAGCTTGTACGCCTCGCGCACCATCTCGCCCGCCGAGGCCCAGCCGGCCGGATCGCCGAAGCGCTCCGTGTCGGCCGCGGGACCGCCGTACGAGTTCGGCGCGTACGGCCTCGCCGCCGCCGACGGCTCGTACCGCATCGGTCCGTCCTTGGCGTACGAGCGCACCGGCACCCGTGGCCGGTTGGGCGGCAGCTGGGTGTAGTTCGGGCCGATGCGGTAGCGGTGTGTGTCCGGGTACGAGAAGAGCCGCCCGAGCAGCATCTTGTCCGGCGAAGGGCCGATGCCCGGCACCAGATTCGAGGGCTCGAACGCGGCCTGCTCGATATGGACGAAGTAGTCGTCCGGATTCTTGTTGAGCGTCATCCGGCCGACATCGATCAGTGGGTAGTCGGCGTGCGGCCATACCTTGGTCAGATCGAACGGATTGAACCGGTAGTCGGCCGCGTCCTCGAACGGCATGATTTGGACCTTCAGGCTCCAGGTCGGCGCGTTCCCGGACCGGATCGACTCGTACAGATCGCGGCGGTGGTGGTCCGCGTCCGTACCGGCCATCGCGTCGGCGTCGGCCTGTGTGAAGTAGTCGATGCCCTGGTCGGTCTTGAAGTGGTACTTCACCCAGAACCGCTCGCCTGTGCCGTTCACCCACATATATGTGTGCGAGCTGTAGCCGTTCATATTCCGGTAGGACTTCGGAATGCCCCGGTCGCCCATCAGCCAGGTGACCATGTGTGCGGACTCGGGAGAGAGCGTCCAGAAGTCCCACTGCATGTCGTTGTCGCGCAGACCGGTCGCCGGGTGGCGCTTCTGCGAGCGGATGAAGTCCTGGAACTTCTGCGGATCACGGACGAAGAAGACCGGCGTGTTGTTGCCGACCATGTCGTAGTTGCCCAGCTCGGTGTAGAACTTCAGCGCGAAGCCGCGTGGATCGCGCCAGGTGTCGGGCGAACCCATCTCGCCGGCGACCGTCGAGAAACGGGCCAGCATGTCCGTACGCTTGCCCGGCTGGAACAGATCGGCCTTGGTGAACTGGCTGACGTCGTTCGTCACCTCGAAGACGCCGTACGCGCCCGCGCCCTTGGCGTGGACCACGCGCTCGGGGACCCGTTCCCGGTTGAACTGGGCCATTTTCTCGATCAGATAGTGGTCTTGCAGCAGGATCGGCCCGTCGGGACTGATGGTGAGCGAGTGTTCGTCGCTCTCCACCGGGATGCCGACGTTGTTGGTCGTGTAAGCCGTCCTGGGGGATGACCCGCTCACGAACGTCCTCCCGTCGATAGCAGGCCCGGGAAACCGGGGGCGCCCCGGGGAATGGCAGCGTTCATTGAGAGCGCCTTCCCCAGTCAAGCCCTCCTACACCGTGTCGGCAACATCTGCATTCGTCCCTTTTGATCCTTTTAGCGGTCTCGTTCGATTCGGGTGTGAGGTGGTCGGCCGTGCCCGGATGGATCACATCCGGGTCGGCAGCTCGAACCAGACCACCTTCCCGGTGGACAGCCGCGTGGCTCCCCAGCGCCGCGCCAGCCGGTTGACCAGGAACAGTCCCCGTCCGCTCTCGTCCGTGTCCCGCGCCCGCCGCTGTCTGGGAAGCTGCGGCGAGTCGTCGCCGACCTCACAGCGCAGTACATCTGTACGGAGCAGCCGCAAGGTCACCGGGCGCTCGGCGTACCGGACCGCGTTGGTGACGACCTCGCTGATCAGCAGCTCGACCGAGTCGCTCAGCTCCTCCAGGTCCCAGCGGGCCAGCGCCCTTCTGGCCAGCCGTCTGGCCCGTCCCGGAGCGGCGTCTTCCGGCTCCAGGAACCAGTACGCCACATCGCTCGGCGCGATCCCGTCGAAGCGGGCGGCGAGCAGCGCGATGTCGTCGTCGCGGTCGCCCGGGCCCAGCACATCGAGGACGTCGTCGCAGAGCGCCTCCAGCGGTGGCGAATGATCGGGCCCGGTGAGCTGCGCGGCGGCGGCGAGCCGCTCCCTGAGCTGCTCGATGCCCGTCCATACGTCACGCAGCCGTGACTCGACCAGCCCGTCCGTGTAGAGCAGCAGCGTCGCTCCGGCGGGCGCGTCCAGCTCGACGGCCTCGAAGTCCACTCCGCCGACGCCGATCGGCGCGCCGGGCGGCACCCGGAGCACCTCGGCACGGCCGCCGAGATGCAGCAGTATGGGCGGCGGATGGCCCGCGTTGGCGATGGTGATCCGGTGCGAGACCGGGTCGTACACGGCGTAGAGGCACGTCGCCATCCGGTCCGAGCCGAGCCGCTGCGCCTGCTCGTCGAGATGGTGCAGCACCTCCTGCGGCGGCAGATCCAGACCGGCGAGAGTCTGCGCGGTCGTACGGAGCTGGCCCATGATCGCCGCAGATGTCATGGAGTGGCCCATGACATCGCCGACGACCAGGGCGACGCGGCTGCCGGGCAGCGGGATCGCGTCGTACCAGTCGCCGCCGACCCGGGCGGTCTCGGCGGCCGGAAGATAGCGCGAGGCCAGCCGGACACCCGTGGGCTGCGGCAGATTCTCCGGCAGCATCGTGCGCTGGAGCTCGTCGGCGATATACGCCTCGCGGCCGTACAGCACCGCCTTGTCGATCCCGAGCGCCGTGTGCGTGGCGAGCTGCGCCGCGACCAGCAGATCGTTCGGCTCGAAGGCGGCGCGGTCGGGTCTGCGGAGGAAGACGGCCGCGCCGATGACACGTCGGCGTCCGCGCAGCGGCGCGAGGATCGCGCGGTGCCCGGTCGGTACGGCACGGTCGGCGCCCAGCAGCTCCGGCAGCGCGGCGCGGGCCGCGGCGGAGTCGCCGAAGACCGGGCGCACACCGCGCAGGACCTCGGAGAGCGCACCGCCCGAGGCGACCTCGCACAGCTCCGCGGCGGGCATCACATCCGACTGCGGATCGAGGATCGGCAGCCGCAGCGCGTCGCTGACCTGGAGCGGGATACCGCCGGTCTCGGTGTCCTCGTCGGTCAGCCGCAGCCGGTCCGTGCGCCGCAGCCGCAGGACGAACGGCGACACCGGGCGCTCGTCACCGACGGGCAGCGGATCGCGGAGATAGACGAGTATGGCGTCGGAGAACGTCGGCACGGTCGCGCGGCACAGCCCGAGCACGATCTCGTCCAGGTCTATGCCGCGCGCGATACGGCGCGTCGCGGCGCCCACGAAGCGCAGCCGGTCGCCCTCGCGGCGCGCCGTCGCCGCGGGATCGGGCGCGGGCGCCGGCGACGGTACGGAGGGCCCCGGTACGCCGGAGGCGCCGGCCTCCTGCCGCGGGCGCGTGCGTTCCTGAGGCCGGGCAGCCAGCGGCTGCCTGCCTTCGTGGGAGGGTGGGTGCTCCGTCACGCGTTGGGTTCCGTCCGTCCGGGCCGGTGGTGCGATGCGGTCACTGCGACTGGGTCAGGTCCCGGCAGCGCCGTTCCCCGCCGGGGTCTGTGCCCAGGCCCTGTCCGGTGTCCGGTGCGTCTCAGGACACCCGGGGGCGTCTTACGGTTCCTGCTGGGCCCGCAACGCACGGCTCCACCCCCTCGTAGTGACTCACGGTCGTCATGACGTGCGGTCGTAGCGGCTAACGGTGTGACGTCTGGTGACATGCGGTGTGACTAACGGTCAGGCCGGTTGCTGCGCACACCCGTTGCCCCGGTGCAGTCTTCCGGAGGACGATCCTACGTTTGAACCCTGGGGGCACATCAAGGGTCTCATGACGTCGGCGGCGGCGCCCCTGTGATCACGGTCTTGGTCAGCACTGTTCCAGCCATGCGGACCGCTTCCGGCCATCACTTTTGTCAAGTCTTCGGCGATGCGAAGAGCTGTCCGTACGGCCGTACGAAGAGCGGTACGGGCAGGCGTGCGACGGCCTGTGCGACAGGCCGTGCGGCGGGCTGTGCGGAAGTGCGCGCGGCGGGGCGCTCAACGGGCCTGTGCCCCGGCGCGCTCCGGCGCCCGGTCCCAGTCGTCGGGCAGCTCGGGCACCGTCCAGTGCGGCTCGGGCCGCCAGTGCTCCCAGCCGTCGCGGAACGGCGCGCCCCAGCCGTTGACGACCTCGATCGCCGCGAGCCCGGCCTCCCTGACCTTGCGCGCCTGGGCGGGTCCCATCAGCCCGTCCTGCTGGGCCTGGGTGAACTCGTCCTCGTCGCGCCACCGCCAGCTCCGGTCGGGAAAGACGTCGATGTCGAGGAAGTGGTCCTCGGAGTCGATACCGCCGGCCCAGCGGGTGCGGGGCTCCTCCAGATTCACGTACCAGTTCTGGAAGTGCCAGTCCCGCTCCCACCACAGCCACACCGACCACGGCTCACCGGGCCGCGCCAGCTTCAGCACGCCCATTCCGTACCACCGGTCGCGCACCACCGTGCGCGGTGTGGTGTAGCGGGTCGCCAGCGGCTCGTTCTGGATCGGCGAGCCGTCCGCGAGGGCCGGCTTCATACACGGTGTGTCCGGCGCCAGCCAGGCGGCGAGCAGTTCGGCGGAGTCCTGGACGACCGTGACGGGACGGCAGATGTGCACCCGGTCCCCGGCGTTCTCCCGGTACCGCCACAGAATCTGTGTGCCGGGCGCCCAGTGCCCGGCCGCCGCCGTCTCTGTCATGCGCAGATCCTAGAGCGCCGCGTCACGGGCGGGTCATCCGCAGTACGTCCAGTGCCTCGTCGAGCTGTTCCAGCGTCAGGTCGCCGCGCTCCACATAGCCGAGCTCCAGGACCGTCTCACGGATCGTCCGGTGCTCGGCCAGGGACTTCTTGGCGACCTTCGCGGCCTCCTCGTACCCGATGTACTTGTTGAGCGGAGTGACGACGGAGGGCGAGGACTCGGCGTACTCACGGGCCCGTTCAACGTGGGCGACGATGCCGTCGACCGTACGGTCCGCCAGCAGCCGGGACACATTGGCCAGCAGCCGTACGGACTCCAGAAGGTTCCTGGCGATCACCGGAAGCATCACGTTCAGCTCGAAGTTCCCGGCGGCGCCGGCCGCGGCGACCGTCGCGTCATTGCCGGTGACCTGCGCCGCGACCATCAGCACGGCCTCCGGGATCACCGGATTGACCTTGCCGGGCATGATCGAGGAGCCGGGCTGGAGATCCGGGAGGCTGATCTCGGCGAGTCCGGTGCGCGGTCCGGACGCCATCCAGCGCAGATCGTTGGAGATCTTGGTGAGGGAGACCCCGAGCGTACGGAGCTGGCCCGAGGTCTCCACAAGTCCGTCGCGCGCGCCCTGCGCCTCGAAGTGGTTACGGGCCTCCGTCAGCGGCAGTCCCGTGGCGCGGGCCACCTCGGCGATGACGGCGGCGGAGAAGCCGGGCGGCGTGTTGATCCCGGTGCCCACCGCCGTACCGCCGAGAGGCAGTTCGGCGAGCCGTGGGAGGGAGGCGGTCAGCCGCTCCACCGCGTATCTGATCTGCGCGGCATAGCCGCCGAACTCCTGGCCGAGCGTGACGGGCGTGGCGTCCATGAGATGCGTACGGCCCGACTTGACCACCGCGCCGAACTCCTCGGCCTTGCGCTCCAGGGCGGCGGCGAGATGCTCCAGTGCCGGGATCAGCTCACCGGTGACGGCGGCGGTCGCGGCGATATGGATGCTGGACGGGAAGACGTCGTTGGAACTCTGTGACGCGTTGACATGGTCGTTCGGATGGACCGCACGGCCGAGGCGCTCGGTGGCGAGTGTGGCGAGCACCTCATTCGTGTTCATATTCGAGGAGGTACCCGAGCCCGTCTGGAAGACGTCCACCGGGAAATGCTCGTCCCAGCGGCCCGCGGCGACCTCGGCCGCCGCGTCCTGGACGGCGTCCGCGATGTCCTTGTCGATCACACCGAGCTCGGCGTTGACCTTGGCGGCGGCGGCCTTGATCCGGGCCAGGGCCTCGATATGGGCTCGCTCCAGACGCTGCCCGGAGATGGGGAAGTTCTCCACCGCGCGCTGTGTCTGGGCACGCCACTTGGCGTGCGCGGGGACCAGTACCTCACCCATGGAGTCGTGTTCGGTGCGGTACCGGCTCTCGTCCGTCATCGTCGTCGTACCTCCTGCAAGAAGAGCGTCCGGCCGCACCGATGTGTTCCCGGGAAGCGTTCCCACGAAAGTGTTACGGCGAGACGGGCCCTGTACGGCCCGGACACGGTCCGGAGGTCAGCCGAGGCCGGGCCCGCGGACCGGAATGCTGGTGAACGTGGGCGCCGGAGCCGGTTCGGTGAAGAAGTCGTTGCCCTTGTCGTCCACGACGATGAACGCGGGGAAGTCCTCCACCTCGATCCTCCAGACCGCCTCCATGCCCAGCTCCTCGTACTCGACGACCTCGACCTTCTTGATGCAGTCCTGCGCCAGCCGCGCCGCCGGGCCGCCGATCGAGCCGAGATAGAAGCCGCCGTGCGCGGCGCAGGCGTCGGTGACCTGCCTCGAACGATTGCCCTTGGCGAGCATCACCTTCGAGCCGCCCGCCGCCTGGAACTGCTCCACGTACGAGTCCATCCGGCCGGCCGTCGTCGGGCCGAAGGAGCCGGACGCGTATCCCTCGGGCGTCTTCGCCGGGCCCGCGTAGTACACCGGATGGTCCTTCAGGTACTGCGGCATCTCCTCACCCGCGTCCAGCCGCTCCTTGATCTTGGCGTGCGCGATGTCACGGGCCACCACCAGCGGCCCGGTGAGCGAGAGCCGGGTCTTGACCGGATACTTCGTCAACTCCGCGAGGACGTCGTCCATCGGACGGTTGAGATCGACTCGTACGACATCGACATCGCTCTCGTTGCTCTCGTTCAGATGCTCGTCCGTGGTGTCCGGCAGGAAGCGCGCCGGATCCGTCTCCAACTGCTCCAGGAAGACGCCCTCCGCGGTGATCTTCGCGACGGCCTGGCGGTCGGCCGAGCAGGAGACGGCGATCGCGACCGGCAGCGAGGCGCCGTGGCGCGGCAGACGCACCACCCGTACGTCATGGCAGAAGTACTTGCCGCCGAACTGCGCGCCGATACCGATGCGCTGCGTCAGCTCGAAGACCTTCTCCTCCAACTCCTTGTCACGGAAGCCATGACCGGTCGCGGAGCCCTCGGAAGGCAATTCGTCCAGATAGTGCGCGGAGGCGTACTTCGCGGTCTTCAGGGCGAACTCGGCCGATGTACCGCCCACGACGATCGCCAAGTGGTAGGGCGGGCAGGCGGCCGTACCGAGCGAGCGAATCTTCTCCTCCAGGAACTTCATCATGGAGGCCTCGTTGAGAACCGCCTTCGTCTCCTGGTAGAGGAACGACTTGTTGGCGGAGCCGCCGCCCTTCGCCATGAAGAGGAACTTGTACGCGCCGCCGTCGGTCGCGTACAGCTCGATCTGCGCGGGCAGGTTCGAGCCGGTGTTCTTCTCCTCCCACATGGTGAGCGGAGCCATCTGTGAATAACGCAGATTCAACTTCGTGTACGCGTCGTAGATGCCGTGCGAAAGGGCTTCCTCGTCGCCGCCCTGAGTCAGTACGTTCTGTCCGCGCTTGCCCATCACGATCGCCGTACCGGTGTCCTGACACATCGGGAGAACACCGGCCGCCGCGATATTCGCGTTCTTCAGCAGATCGAGCGCCACGAACTTGTCGTTCGACGACGCCTCCGGGTCGTCCACGATCCTGCGGAGCTGGGCGAGGTGGGCCGGGCGCAGATAGTGTGAGATGTCGTGCATCGCCTCGGCGGCGAGAGTGCGCAGCGCCTCCGGCTCGACCTTGAGGAACGTACGCCCGTCGGCCTCGAAGGAGGAGACACCTTCGGCGGTCACCAGCCGGTAGGGCGTGGTGTCCTCTCCCAGCGGGAGCAGATCGGAGTACGCAAACTCTGGCATTACGGCCATTCCTCACTCGACAGACGGCGACGCGGCCTCCATTGGCAACGCGCACTGCAAGCGTAGGGCGCCGCACTGACAGCGCGGCTGTGAGGTAGGGCTCAGTGGGAGGGCCCGACGCGGGTGCCCGGCGCGGCTGCCGTGAGGGCCCGGCGCGGCCACTCGGCATGGACGGGCCCCGGATGGACAGGCTCCGGATGGGCAGGCTCCGGCCGGAGAACGGACAAATCCCGGTCGGACCGGACAAGCCCTAGTCGCGATCTATCGCGTTTCGCTACCCTGGGATCGTGGACCTCGAAAAGCACCCTCAGAAGCCGGTCGCGCCGGTGGAGCCCGCCGGTATCCGGGCCTCCGACGCCGACCGGGACCGGATCGCCGACATCCTCCGGGAGGCCCTGGCGGAGGGCCGCCTGGACGCCGAGGAGCATGCCGAGCGAATCGACTCCGTCTACCGCGCCAAGACCGTCGGCGAACTGGAGCCGCTGGTACGGGACTTGCCCGCCGTCGGTGCGGACGGCAGGACGGCCGCCGCTGCCACGCCCTCGTCCGGGTACGGATACGGTCCCGAGGATCCCTCGGCGCCGGCCGAGAATCTGATCGCGGTCTTCAGCAGCTCGACCCGCAAGGGCCGCTGGCGCATCGGCCGCAGGACCAATGCCTTCGCGCTCTTCGGCAATGTCGAGATCGATCTGACCGAGGCGCTCTTCGGACAGCGCACCACCGTGATCAACGCGACGTCCATTTTCGGCAATGTCGAGGTCCGCGTCCCTGAGAACATCTCGCTGCGCGGCAGCGGTACGGGCATCTTCGGCAATTTCGAAGTCCTCACGCTGGAGGCCACCGACGCGGACGCACCGGCCGTCGTCGTGAACGGATACTCGGTGTTCGGCAATGTCGAGGCCAAGCCCAAGCGCGGCAAGCGAGTCGCGGACCTCCACGACCGGTTCCGTAAGCACCTCGGTTACTGAGCCGGGTTTAGCGGTCCCGCGTGGTCCTGTGCGATCCCACGCGGTCCAGATGACTGTTCCTTTCCGGTTCTTTCCGGCCAAAGCCGTCCAGTGGTGATTGAGCGTCCGTAATTCCGTACGGCGTTCACGGACTCCGAACTCGGTGCCACTCAGTGCTTAGGAGCGCGCACAGCGGGTAGGGAAAGCTGCATCGTCTCTCGCTCGCGAAGCCGTCGTCAGGAGTAGACCGTGCTGCAACTGCCGCATCAGCCCTTGCAGGTCGCCGCCGTGCCCTCCCAGCGGAGTCCCGCTCGGGAGGATCAGGCCGGCCCCTGGCATTCGGAGGCGGTGTGCCGCCGTGACGAAGCCGCATTGTTCTTCGCACCGTCGAAGGAGCCGACAGCCGCGAGGCTGGCGCGGGAGGAGGCCGCGAAGCGGGTCTGCGCCCGCTGTCCGGTCATGGTGGACTGCCGGGAGCACGCGCTGCTCCAGCCCGAGCCGTACGGAGTATGGGGCGGGCTGACGGCGGCCGAGCGCAGGGTGGTGCTCGCGCGCCGCCGGCGGCGCGAGGTGGAGCTGAGAAAGGCCGCCGCGGCGGGCGAGCGGATCGCCGCCGCGGGCTGAGGATCACGGCTACGGATCGCGGATACGGAAAGGGCGCCCCGCCGCACAACGGGGCGCCCTCTTCCTGTCCGTATCGTCCGTGTCCACACGAGAACGTCCGCGTGGGACCGGCCGTCCGGCTATCTGGCGCGGTCGAAGTCGATCGTGCTGTAGGCCCGGAGCTTCGAGAGCCGGTGGGTGGAGTCGATCTGCCGGATCGTGCCGGACTTGGAGCGCATGACCAGCGACTGGGTCGTCGCGGTCTCCGAGCGGTAGCGCACTCCGCGCAGCAGCTCGCCGTCGGTGATACCGGTGGCGACGAAGAACACGTTGTCGCCGCTGACCAGATCGTCGGTGGACAGGACGCGGTCCAGATCGTGCCCGGCGTCGATCGCGCGCTGCCGCTCCGTCTCGTCCTTGGGCCAGAGCTTGCCCTGGATGACGCCGCCGAGGCACTTTATGGCGCACGCCGAGATGATGCCTTCGGGCGTGCCGCCCACGCCCATCAGCAGATCGACACCGGTGCCCTCGCGCGCGGCCATGATCGAACCGGCCACATCGCCGTCCGAGATGAACTTGATCCGGGCGCCCGTCTCCCGGATCTCCTTGACGATCCCGTCATGACGGGGACGGTCGAGCACGACGACCGTGACGTCCTCGGGCGAGGAGCGCTTGGCCTTGGCGACCCGGCGGATATTGACGGCGACGGGCGCGTTGATGTCCACGAAGTCGGCGGCCTCGGGCCCGGTCACCAGCTTGTCCATGTAGAAGACCGCGGACGGGTCGAACATGGCGCCGCGGTCGGCGGCGGCCAGTACGGCGATGGCGTTGGGCATGCCCTTGGCGTTCAGGGTGGTGCCGTCGATGGGATCCACGGCGATGTCGACCTCGGCGCCGGTGCCGTCACCGACGCGCTCGCCGTTGTAGAGCATCGGGGCTTCGTCCTTCTCGCCCTCGCCGATGACGACCACACCGTTCATCGACACCGTGGAGACGAGCGTGCGCATGGCGTTCACCGCGGCGCCGTCCGCGCCGTTCTTGTCGCCGCGCCCGACCCAGCGGCCGGCCGCCATGGCGGCGGCCTCCGTGACCCGGACCAGCTCCAGGGCGAGATTGCGGTCGGGTGCTTCGGGAGCCACCTCAAGAGGGGGCGGAAGGTGATGCTCGGTCATCGGAACGCACCTTTCTGTACGACGACGGCCGGAAAAGAGGGTGATACGACTCTATCCGTGCGCCGACAGATTGAGCAGAGGGGCCCACGGATGAGCGGGAAGCCCCGATGCGACGATGGTGCGATGGCAGGTATGCGAGGCGGACAGACGGTGCGGGACATGTTTCTGTCGATGGCGGTCATCGGACTCGTCGTCGCGGGGATCTATGTGTTCATTCCGCACGACGACACAGCGGTTCCGGTCAAGGCGGTCGACTACCGCGTCGAGCTGCTGACCGCGCGCCGGGCCGCGCCGTATCCGGTCCTGGCGCCGACGGGCCTCACCGAGCAGTGGAAGCCGACGTCGGTCTCGTACCGGACCGAGGACGGCGACGCGTGGCATCTCGGCTATCTGGCGCCGGACGGCGAGTATGTCGCCGTCGAGCAGTCCACGGCGCCCGCGCGGAATTACGTGCCCGAGGTGAGCCAGGAGGCGACCGACACCGGCAGGACGGCGCAGGTGGCGGGCGAGGCCTGGCAGCGCTGGGAAGGGCCCAAGTACGACGCCCTGGTCCGTACGGACGGGAACGCGACGACGGTGGTGACGGGCACGGCCTCGTACGAGCGGCTGGCGGAGATGGCCGCCGCACTGAAGCCGGGGACGCAGCAGCCCGGGACACAGCAGCCCTGATGCGCCCACTCCGGTCGTGCACCGGATCTGCCTGATCTGTACGCGTCTGTACGACGAAGGCCGCCGTCCTCTGCGGACGGCGGCCTCGCGCGGCTGGTGGCTCGGTGCTCAGACGGTCGTGACGACGTCGTCGAAGTCGAGGCGCGGGTTGCGCGGGAACCAGGCGTTCTCGCCGGGCTTGCCGATGTTGATGATCATCAGTGGCGTGTGGTCGTCGTCCAGGAACTCCTTCTGGACGCCGGCGAAGTCGAAGCCGGTCATGGGGCCCGCGGCGAGACCGGCGGCGCGGATGCCCGTGATGAAGTAGCCGGCCTGGAGGGCGGCGTTCATCGAGGCGGTCTGCTCACGGACCGACCGCTCGCTGAAGAACGCGTCCTTGGCCTGCGGGAAGTGCGGAAGGAGCCGGGGGAGCTCCTCGTGGAACTCGTTGTCGGCGGCCAGGATCGCGACCAGAGGCGCGGTGACGGTCTTGTCCCGGTTGCCGTCGGACATCAGCGGCGCCAGGCGCGCACGGGCCTCGGCGGACCGCACCAGGACGATACGCAGCGGCGACTGGTTGAATGCGGTGGGACCGTACTTGACCAGCTCGTAGATCGCACGCACCTGCTCGTCGGTCACCGGCTCGTCGGTGAACGTGTTGGCGGTGCGCGCCTCACGGAAGAGAAGGTCCTGAGCTGCGGGATCAAGGTGGAGGGACATCTGGAATACCTTCCGGAGGCGTGGTGGATCGGGTAATCGCCTTCACGGTACAAGCAGATGTGTGAACCTTCAACTAAATCCAGGTCTCAGTGACCCGCTTCACAGCCGCCGCCGTGCGGTTCCCGTCCTCGGGGCGGCTCTGCCGTCGCGTCTCCCGAAGCCGTCGCGTCCCTCGAATCGCCTTCCTGTCCCGCCTACTCCTCGTCCCGTGGCTCCTCCTCCGTCTCGGCCTTCTCCTCGGCCAAGGACGCGTCCAGCCGTGCCCGCGCGCCCTCCAGCCAGCGGCGGCAGACCTTCGCCAGTTCCTCGCCGCGCTCCCACAGGGCCAGCGAGTCCTCCAGGGACGTACCGCCCGCCTCCAGCCGGCGTACGACCTCGATCAGCTCGTCCCGTGCCTGCTCGTATCCGAGCACGGCTGCTTCGTCCGTCCTGGCCATGTCATCCATCCTCTGTACGCCTCTGTACGCGCGCCTGTGCGCGATCCGACAACGACTCCGGCGTCCGCGCCGCGGCTCACTCCGCGTCCGCGACCCGTACCGTGAATTCGCCCTCCGCCACCCGGGCCCTCAGCTCCTCGGCCGTCGTGACCTCGTGCGGAGACCGTACGACCGTTCCGTCGGGCCGTTGCAGCACCGCGTACCCGCGCTCCAGCGTCGCCGCGGGCGACAGCGCGACCACCCGCGCCAGGGTGTGCGACAGCTCCGAGTCCGCGCGGTCCAGCAGATGCCGCAGTACCCGTCTGCTCCGGTCGGCCAGCGCGGCCACCTCGGCCGCGCGCTCGTCCACCATCCGGTGAGGCCGCTCCATCACCGGACGGGCCAGCGCATGGGCGAGCCCGCGCTCCTCGCGGTCGAGCAGCCCTCGTACCGTCCGCAGCGCCCGGTCGCGCAGCGCCTGCACCCGGTCCAGCTCCTCCCCGACATCCGGCACGATCTTCTTCGCCGCGTCCGTCGGCGTCGACGCCCGGACATCCGCTACGAGATCCAGCAGCGGCGCGTCCGGCTCGTGCCCGATCGCGGAGACGACGGGCGTATGGCACGCGGCCACCGCCCGTACCAACTGCTCGTCCGAGAACGGCAGCAGATCCTCCACGCTGCCGCCGCCGCGCGCCACGATGATCACATCCACCTCCGGCAGCGCGTCCAGCTCCTTCACCGCTTGGACGACCTGCGCCACCGCGTTGACGCCCTGCACCGCCGTGTTGCGCACCTCGAAACGGACCGCGGGCCACCGCCGCCGCGCGTTCTCCAGTACGTCCCGCTCGGCCGCCGACGCCCGGCCGCAGACCAGCCCGATCAACTGCGGGAGAAAAGGCAGCGGTTTCTTACGGTCGGCGGCGAACAGCCCTTCCGCGGCCAGGGACTTCTTCAACTGCTCCAGCCGCACGAGCAGTTCACCGATGCCGACCGGGCGTATCTCCGTGGCCCGCAGCGAGAGCTGCCCACGCGGCGCGTACCACTCCGGCTTCGCCTGCACCACGACCCGCGCGCCCTCGGAGACCACATCCGCGATCGCGTCGAACACCTGCCGGTAGCAGGTGACGCTCACCGAGATGTCGTACGACGGGTCGCGCAGCGTCAGAAAGACGACGCCCGCGCCGGGCCGGCGCGAGAGCTGGGTGATCTGTCCCTCGACCCAGACCGCGCCGAGCCGGTCGATCCACCCGCCGATGAGCCGGGACACCTCGCCGACCGGCAGCGGAGCGTCCGCGGACGTATGCAGAGCCATACCAAGGAGCGTATCCGCCGCCTACGACATCACTCCCGAACATCACTCCCGAAGCGGCTTCCCGGCTCCGCCGCTCAGGGCCGGGGAGGCTCTACGGGGCGGCCCCGCCGTCGACCGTGCCGTCCCCGCTGCACCAGCAGCACCACAAGGCCCACGACCAGCCAGATCGCGCCCGCCGTCTGAGCCGAGCCCGCCGCCTCCACGACGACCGCGATCAGAATGGCCGCGCCGATCACCGGCAGTACCGCATGGCGGAACCAGCGCGGTGGCCCTTCTCGCCGGCGCACCACGAACCAGCCCACCACCGACGCATGCAGCAGCACGAACGCCGTCAGCGCCCCGATGTCCACCACCGAGACCAGCCGGTCCAGACCGTCGGCGCGCCGGGCCGCCCAGACGGCCGCGATCAGCGTCACCACGGCGGCCAGCAGCAGGGCGACGCGCGGCACGCCCGCGTACGTACGCGACAGCGCGTACGGCAGCCGGCGCTCACGGCCCATCGCGAAGAGCAGCCGTCCCGCCGCCGCCTGCGCGGCCAGCGCCGCGAACGCCGCTCCGACCGCCTTGCTCACCGCCACCAGATCATGGAGCCAGGTGCCGACCGAGGCGTCCACCGCGTCGTAGAACGCCGGGCCCTGCCGGGCCGGATCCGCGGCCAACTGGGCGGAGGTCGCTGGTTCGAGCAGCGCCACAAGATATGTCTGTACGACGAACAGCACACCGGCGAGCACCAGACAGAACAGCACCGCCCGCGCCACCAGGCGCGAACCGCCCGTCACCTCCTCCGCGAACGAGGCGATCGCGTCGAAGCCCAGATACGACAGCACCGCGACCGACACCGCGCCCAGCACCGCCGCCGTCGAGAAGCCGTTGTCACCGGTGAACGGCGTGGACCAGCCGCGCGTCGCGCCGTCGCGCGCGAGCACGACGACGGCCGCCACCACGAACACCAGCAGCACCGCGGTCTCCAGCGCCAGCACCGCGAAGCCGACGCGGGCCGCCGCCCGTACTCCCCACAGATTGAGCAGTGTGGTGATCACCACGGCGATCGCGGTCCAGATCCACCGGTCGACGGAGGGCACCAGCGCCTCCATCGCGATCCCGGCGAAGAGATAGGCCACGGCGGGAATCAGCAGATAGTCGAGCATCGCCATCCAGCCGGCGATGAATCCCGGCCCTTCGCCGAGCCCTTTGCGCGCGTACGCGAAGACCGAGCCGGCCTGCGGGACGACTCGTACCATCTGGGCGTAGCTGAAGGCGGTGAACGCCATTGCCACGGTCGCGACGGCATAGACCAGGGCCACGGATCCATGGGACCTGGCGTCGAGCGTGCCGAAGACGCCGACCGGTGCCATGGGAGCGATGAACAGCAGTCCGTAGACGACGAGATCGCGGAAGCCGAGTGTCCGCCGGAGCCCGCCGCCGGCCGTACGCGGCCCACCGGCCGCCGGGCCGGTCTTCCGGCCCTCCGCCGCTCGATCGTCCACCGCTGGTCCGTCACCTGCCCGTCCGTCGCGCGCGTATGCCCGGTCACGTACACCGGTTACGTATGCCCGTCACGTACTCCCATCGCGTACGCCCGTCACGTACTCCCGATACGTACGCCCAGTGTCGGGCGGACGGGGGAACTTCTGCCTCTTCTGAACGGCCTTACGATGGGACGCATGACTGCCACGTCCCGCCCGTCGCCCGCCGCCGCCCCCAGTGGAGACGCCGTGCGCCGCGCCGGCAAACGCGTCCTGCTCGCCGCTCCCCGTGGTTACTGCGCTGGTGTCGACCGCGCCGTGATCGCCGTGGAGAAGGCGCTCGAACAGTACGGGGCGCCGATCTACGTCCGTCACGAGATCGTCCACAACAAGTACGTCGTCAGGACTCTGGAGAAGAAGGGCGCGATCTTCGTCGACAGGACGGCGGAGGTCCCCGAGGGATCGATCGTCATGTTCTCGGCGCACGGTGTCGCGCCCGTCGTCCATGAGGAGGCGGCCGAGCGCCGGCTCGCCACCATCGACGCGACCTGCCCTCTGGTGACCAAGGTTCACAAAGAGGCCGTCCGGTTCGCCAACGAGGACTACGACATCCTGCTGATCGGCCACGACGGCCATGAAGAGGTCATCGGCACCTCGGGCGAGGCGCCGGACCACATCACGCTGGTCGACGGCCCCGGCGATGTCGCCGGCGTCGAGGTGCGCGACGAGTCGAAGGTCGTCTGGCTCTCCCAGACCACGCTCTCGGTGGACGAGACGATGGAGACGGTCGACGCGCTGAAGCAGAAGTTCCCGCAGCTCATCTCGCCGCCGAGCGACGACATCTGCTACGCCACACAGAACCGTCAGATCGCGGTCAAGCAGATGGGCGCCGACGCGGATCTGGTGATCGTCGTCGGCTCCAAGAACTCCTCCAACTCGGTACGGCTGGTCGAGGTCGCCCTCGGCGCGGGCGCGGGCGCCTCCCATCTGGTGGACGGTGCCGACGAGATCGACGAGGCATGGCTGGAGGGCGTCTCCACGGTCGGTCTCACCTCGGGCGCGTCCGTGCCGGAAGTCCTGGTCGAGGGCGTTCTGGAGTGGCTCTCGCAGCGCGGCTTCGAGGATGTCGAGATCGTCAAGGCGGCGGAGGAGTCGATCACGTTCTCGCTGCCCAAGGAGCTCCGCCGTGATCTGCGGGCGGAGGCGGCGGCCCTCGCGGAGAAGTGAGAACAGCGGGGGAGCGCATGGCGGGATTCGTAAGGAGGCGATCGCGAGCCGTTCTCCCGGAAGTCGCTGTCAGCGTCTGGCCGTAACGTTGTGTCCATGAACGTCTTCGGAGTGGACATCGGTGGCTCGGGCATCAAGGGCGCGCCCGTGGACCTGGAGCGCGGCGATCTCGCCGAGCCGCGGCACAAAGTACTGACCCCGCACCCGGCGACGCCGGAGAGCGTCGCCGACGGTGTGGTGGAGGTCGTGCGGCATTTCGGCTGGTCGGGCCCGGTCGGTATCACCTTTCCCGGCGTGGTCACGGGCTCCGTGGTCCGTACGGCCGCCAATGTCGACAAATCATGGATCGATACGGACGCCGGACAGCTCCTCGGCGACAAGCTGAATCTGCGGACCACCGTCCTGAACGACGCGGACGCGGCGGGCGTCGCGGAGATGTCCTTCGGCGCGGGGCGCGGCCGTAAGGGCGTGGTCTTTCTGCTGACCTTCGGCACGGGCATCGGCAGCGCGCTGTTCATCGACGGCAAGCTGGTGCCCAACACCGAACTGGGCCATCTGGAGCTGCACGGCCATGAGGCGGAGAAGCGTGCGTCGTCGAAGGCCAAGGAGGACGCGGAGCTGAGCTGGCACCACTGGGCGCACCGGGTGCAGAAGTATCTGGAGCATCTGGAGATGCTGTTCTCGCCGGAGCTGTTCATCATCGGCGGTGGAGTGAGCCGTAAGTCCGAGAAGTTCCTGCCGCTGATCGAGGGCGTCAGGGCCGAGATCATTCCGGCGGAGCTGCAGAACAACGCGGGGATCGTGGGCGCGGCGATGGTGGCGGCGGGACGGTAGGTACGGGCGGGCTGCGGCGGATCCGGATCGGTACGGGCCCCGGGGCGGTGCGCGGGGCGGCGCGCGGCGGCTAACCGCGGCGTACGGCTCGGTACGCGGTGGCGCCGTTGGGCGGTGTGGTCCGGGCCGGTCTGACCTTGGAACCGGCCCTGAGGGCGGCGGCGTCCCGGGCGCGCTGCCGACGTCCCATCTGCCGCACCTTCCGTACGGATGCGATGAGCCCGGCGATGAGCGTGCCGCCGTACAGCCAGCCGGCGTGTACGGCCAGTGCCGTGACCAGCGCCATGGTGTGGCCGCCGAAACCGCCAGAGCCGCCCGCGATGGGAAAGCTGCCGACGGCGAAGGCGATCGGCACGCTGATGGGAGCCGTCACCAGATCGGCGGTGCGGACCCAGAGCGCGGTCACCGCGCTGACCGGCAGGAACAGCGCTCCGTACACCAGAGGCGCGCCGTCGAGGAGCAGCCGGTCCAGAAAGGCGACGCAGAGCATCGTGGCGGCGGCGAAGAGTCCGGCGCCGAGCCCGGTGAACCGGGGATTGGGCAGTCTGCGCGGTTTCCGTAGCCTGCGCAGCCCGCCGAGCCTCTCCAGAGTGCCGGTCTTCGCCGCTTTTGCGGGGGGCTTCCGAGGGCGGAGCGCGCCGGACGGTGACAGCCGGCGCCGGGCCGTCGTCCCGGGCAGCTGGTACACGCTCGCGGATCCCGTTACGGCACCCTGCGGGGAGGGCGGGTTCTGCGGCCGTTGCCGGCGCCGGGGCTGACGTGTCCTGTGCTGCTCCACCGCTACAACGTAGGTGGCGCACGGTGAGGAATCAGGCGATGGACACGCCCTTTGGGTGACCTTGGCGTTGAGTTCGAGATCCCGGCGCGCGTCGGGTGGCGCCCCGAACCCGTCATCGACCGCCGCGGCCCGCCCGTAAACTGGGGGATCGGTCCCCCGGGCCGTAAGCAGGCCATCAACCGGATCCCGGTCCTCGGCCGGTCCTCCTTCAGCCAGTCCTCACTCCAGGAAGTCGCCAACGTGTCGCTCACGATCGGAATCGTCGGCCTGCCGAATGTCGGCAAGTCGACCCTGTTCAACGCCCTGACCAAGAACGACGTGCTGGCGGCCAACTACCCGTTCGCCACCATCGAGCCCAACGTCGGTGTGGTCGGTGTGCCGGATCCGCGGCTGAACCAGCTCGCGGAGATCTTCGGCTCCCAGCGGATCCTTCCCGCCACGGTCGACTTCGTCGACATCGCCGGCATCGTGCGCGGCGCCTCCGAGGGCGAGGGCCTGGGCAACAAGTTCCTGGCGAACATCCGTGAGTCGGACGCCATCTGCCAGGTGATCCGGGCCTTCAAGGACGAGAACGTCGTCCATGTCGACGGCAAGGTCTCGCCCAAGGACGACATCGAGACGATCAACACCGAGCTGATCCTCGCCGACCTCCAGACGATCGAGAAGGTCCTCCCGCGCCTCCAGCGGGAGTCACGGATCAAGAAGGAGGTGCTGGGCCAGGTCAAGGCGATCGAGGAGGCCCAGGCCATCCTGGAGACCGGTGAGACGCTCTTCTCCGCGGGCATCGTCCAGGGCACGGAGAAGGCGGAGCCGCTGCGCGAACTGCATCTGCTCACCACCAAGCCCTTCCTCTACGTCTTCAACGTCGACGAGGAGGAGCTGACGGACGACTCCTTCAAGGACGAACAGCGCGCCCTGGTCGCTCCGGCGGAGGCGATCTTCCTCAACGCCAAGCTGGAGTCCGACCTCGCGGAACTGGACGACGAGGAGGCCCTCGAACTCCTCCAGTCCGTGGGCCAGCAGGAACCGGGCCTCGCCACCCTGGCCCACGTCGGCTTCCGCACCCTGGGCCTCCAGACCTACCTCACGGCAGGCCCCAAGGAGTCCCGCGCCTGGACGATCAAGAAGGGCGCCACGGCCCCGGAAGCGGCCGGCGTGATCCACACCGACTTCCAGAAGGGCTTCATCAAGGCAGAGGTGATCTCCTTCGCCGACCTGGTAACCACCGGCTCAGTCCCCGAAGCCCGCTCCGCCGGCAAGGCCCGCATGGAGGGCAAGGACTACGTGATGCAGGACGGCGACGTGGTCGAGTTCCGCTTCAACGTCTAATACGTTCGGCGAAAGGCCGTCTGACCTGCGGCGGAGCGGGTTGGGCGGCCTTTGCTGTCCGCACGGAGTCCGCAGCGTGCTGGTTTCGGTCAGCGCGCGGGGGAGCGGCTACGCCGCTTCGTCGACCTGTGGCTGGGCATCGGCGGACTGGTCCGAGTACGCCTTGTCGACCGCGGCCCGGGTCCGCTCTTCGGAGTCGGGCCACAGGTGGGTGTAGATGTTCAGCGTCATGGCCGCGTTGGTGTGGCCGAGGCGCTCGAAGACCGTCTTCACGGACTCG
Organism: Streptomyces sp. NPDC059743; assembly: GCF_042732975.1. Classification (NCBI taxonomy): domain Bacteria; kingdom Bacillati; phylum Actinomycetota; class Actinomycetes; order Kitasatosporales; family Streptomycetaceae; genus Streptomyces; species Streptomyces sp. NPDC059743. The sequence goes on from NZ_JBHWGS010000023.1 coordinate 60,901, forward strand.
CCGTGCTTGATCAGCAGGCTGGCGTAGTGGTGCCGGAGGGCGTGGGGTCCGGTGCCCTTCGGTATGCCGGCCTTCGCACAGGCGGGCCGCCAGGACCCGTCCATGAAGTGCGTGTAGACCACGGGTCCGCCTTGCGGCGCCGCCGTGAAGATCCAGCTCTCGGGCCCATCGGCGATGCCCTGTACAACATTGCCAGCGCCACGACCGGCCCTCCCCGGGCGGAACTGCGGGCGGCGGCGATGGCGTTCAACCGCGCCCGCCGCTCCGCCACCCGCGCCGACCACCAGGCCGCCACCGCTCTGCGCAAGGCTGCCAAGGAACTCGCCTACGCCTCCAGCGAGCCGGGTGGGCTCGCCATCGCCCTGCTCTTCGCCACCGTGCATCTGCCCACGCCGCCGCCAAGTGGCACGACCAGCGCGGTCACGGACAACAGGCCGCAGCGGCCGAAGGAGCCTTCCGCCACCTCCAGGCGGGGTACCAGCAGGCCGCCGTACCCGTCCTGGCGGACTTGGCCCGCCGCGCACCACGAGTCGCAACCGCCCGCCGCTTCGAGCAGGACGTTCGCGCGACCCTCCCCGACCACGCCGACCGAATCCTCGCCGACCCCGCTTGGACCGCCCTGACCACAACCCTCGCCCACGCCGAGACCGTCGGCCACAACCCCCGACGTCTCCTGGCCGAGGTGGGCACCCAGCGAGAGCTCGACAGCGCCGAGCGCCTCGCCGAGGTCCTCAACTGGCGCATCGCCGCTCAGCCGAACCGGCGGGCTCAAGCGGCGCGCAGGCGGAGTGCGGTCAGCGGCACGTCGTCCATGTCCGCCACACCAAACCCGTCGGCCACACCAGTGGCCGATCGATCCCGGCCAGACTGCCTACGAAGGGGCCGGTAATGCGGAGACCATCGCACCCGTGCGACATATTCCCCGCAGGAACAGCCGACGTGTTCCGGCGGGGAACGCCCGACTCGTTGTCAGGACCACGGGTCGTCACAGTTTTCGACGTCAGCCATGCCGGGGTGCAGCATGGTGCGCAGGCAACGGTGAAGGCCGCTGCCCCTGGCGGTCTCGACCGCGCGCATCCACGGCAACGGCGCCATCAACCGAGCTGTCTCGTCGGTCGCGAGGGTGTCCAGCATGGCGCGTAGTTCGTCCGAGACCGGTAGGTCGGTGAGGCACATCCACCCCAGCGCGGCGCTCACGCGTACCTCGGGCGGTCGTGCCGGGTCGGACCAGCGGGCCTGCAACCACACCACCGTCCCCTGGTCCTGGTGCGCCCGGGCCAGCTGCGCGATCGCCAGGACCAAGCCTGCGCGTACGGCCGGGTTGTGCTCGGCGAGGAGGCGGGAGTGGAACGCGGTGAGGATGTCCTGCGCGCGGTCGGAGGCGGCCGCCAGCGCGTATGCGGTGGCGGTGCGCACTGCGGGGTCGGGGTCGTCGAGCAGGGGCAGGAGGAGATCGGTGTCCACCGCGATTGCCTCGCGGGCGGCCTGCACCGACCAGTTCTGCAGGTAGCCGGTGACCTCGAAGGACCATTCGTCATCGCCGCGAAACCGCAGCATGTCGGCACGGGTGCACACGCCCTGGTGCCGCATGCGCGCCACCTCGCCCACCACGGTCAGAGCCTCGGCAGGGTGGCGGTCCTCCGGATCGGTACCTATTCGAATCAGGAAGGGTACCGTCGGCGCGGCCGCGGCCCTCATATCGTTGGCGCACAGGCCGATCAGCGTGCCGAGGGCACTAACAACGGCGGCGGCGTCGCCCGAGCGCAACCGCTCCATGGCCTCGCGGACCCTGGCCCCCTCTGGGAAGCGGTCCCATGGCACCTCCTCAAGCAGAAACCCGTCCTTGGCGCCGGGACGGGTGCCCGCCACCACCGCGCGAACGTCAAGGGGCCCACCCACTTGGTCGAGCGGATCCCCGTCCACGAACGCCCGAACCACCGCCTGGTACGCCGGGTCACTTTCCCGCGAATTCACCCAGCAACCTTTACGACGGCTCCTACGGCCCGACGGCACGATGCTGGAGGAACGAGTCGAATCACGCAGCTGATCATGCCAGTCGCCACAGACAGCACGCCGCGGCTGGACAGCCGGGATGTCCTGTTGATGGAGCTTCCGCGGGGTGCGCTCGGAGTGGGAAACGATCACGCACAACGTGGGAACAGACCTCGCTCAGCGCTTACATGAGCGTTGATCCCTACAGCGCATCCCGTCGGAGACCAACGCAGCCAAACAGAGAAATTGCTGGTCAGAGCCCCGGAAGAGGCTCCGCCGCAGGTCAGGATCGGGTTTCAGGCATTCCGCTTCAACGTGTGACCGTGCGGTGCTTTGACCGACTTGGTTTGTCAAGTGCGCAGCTTGGACGGGGTCGGGCTCTGATGAGTCCGGCCCTGTTCGCGTTCAGCCCTTCCGGGGCGGGGTCAGCTTCTCCAGGTCGAGGCTGATCTCGAAGGGGACCGGTCGTTTCAGTGAGCCCCGGAAAATGCCGGCGGGTGCGTAGGCGCGGGTCGGCTTGTCGAGTTCGTAGACGTGCACGACGGGGAGTCCGTCCTCGTCCTCGATGCACCAGTAGTGCGGGATGCCGGCCTCCGCGTATTTGCGGAGCTTGACCGTACGATCGCGATGGGCGGACTCGGGGGAGACGACCTCGATGACGAGTTGTACTTCGTCCGGTGCGAACCAGGTGCGGTCGGCGTCGTAGGCGGCGGTGGTCACCAGCAGGTCGGGCTCCGGCCGATTGCGCTGGTCGAGCTTGATGGTCATCTCACGGCTGACCTCGGCCTCGGCGGGTGCCTGCTCCATGAGGGCCAGGGTGAGCATCGTGACGAGGTGGCCGTGCCACCACCGCTGGGGCGACATCATGAAGACGAGGGCTCCGTCGATGAGCTCGGTGTGGCGTGGTGCCTCGGGGAGGCGGTCCAGATCCTCCGCGAACCAGCCGTCCGGGCGCGGCGGACGCATCCAGTCGGGCAGTGCGGTCATAAGGCAACTTTAGCGATTCCGGCGGCAGCGCGAAGGCGTGCCGGTGCCGTTCCATCTTCGGAAGAGGGCGACTCCTCCGGGGGGCGCCCTCTGGCCTTTTCCTGTGCCGGGTTTCGTTGTGCTGCATCGTCCGGTTGCCGCTGCCTGGAGCCTTCGAAAGCGGTACGTTATTTTGTACCACTTGAATGGAGGGGGGCGAGGCATGTCCATCACCGCGAGCGAGGCCCGCAAGGCTCTCTTTCCGTTGATCAAGAAAGTCAACGACGATCACGAGGCCATTGAGATCGTCTCCAAGCACGGGAACGCTGTACTCGTCTCCGCCGAGGACTACGCCGCTCTGCGCGAGGGCTCCTACCTTCTGCGCTCGCCGGTGAACGCGCGCCGACTGCTCAAGGCCTATGAGAACGCCCTGGCCAACGTCAACGTCTCGGAGCGTGAGCTGATCGATCCTGACTCGGCGGACGGTGGTGCGAGCGCCGCGTGAGGCTCGTTTTCGAGGACCAGGGCTGGGAGGACTACACGTCCTGGCTCAAGAACGACCGCAAGATGCTCGCCCGGATCAACAAGCTCATCGAGGACGTCAAGCGTGATCCCTTCTCAGGGATCGGCAAGCCCGAGCCGCTGAAGTACCACTTGCCCGGCGCCTGGTCGCGACGGATCGACTACGAGCACCGCCTCGTCTACCTGGTCACCAACAAGGTGATCACCATCCTCGCTGCTCGCTATCGCTACTGACCGGGAGCGGTCGCGGGGAGGGCCGCAAGGTCGCGTGCTCTTCCGGGGGATCATCGGGGCATGGCCGAAACCGTTGATGCGCCCGTCATTTTGAGTAACGAGCCCGGATCTTTTTCCTGGGGTGTGCTGACCGAGCGGCATCCGGCGCTCGTCGGGAGAGTGCGTGATGCCTTTCCGTACGGTCCTGGGCAGCGCCGGGCGCTTGATGTTCTGCTTGGGGAGTGCGCGGAGGGCGTGATCGAGCCTCTTGGGGCCGATGCGCGTGACCGGGATCTGTGGGTGGGGTGGGACCGGGGGTACGTCGGCGGGTCGTGGTTCGACGCGCCGTTTCTGTGGGCGGAGAGCTACTTCTATCGCAGGCTCCTCGACGCCGTCGGGTACTTCGGGCCGGGACCGTGGCAGGGCGTCGATCCGTTCCGTCCGTTCAAGCTGGCCGAGCTGCGCACCGGAGAGGCGGAAGCCGAGCTGGCGGCGTTGGGCCGGCTGGCCATGCGGACCGTCGACGAGCAGGGCCGTGCACTGCTTCAGGGTTCCCTGTGGGGCAACCGCGCGGACCTCGGGTTCCATCTGGTCTCCGGCGGTGGGGGAGCGGGCGGCGGTACGGGTGCCGGCGCCGGTGGTCCTCTTGTCGCGGACGACTCCGAGACGCTGTGGTCGCTGCTGCCCGCCGGAGGACCGAACACCGTATGCCTCGTCGCGGACAACGCCGGACGCGAACTCGTCCCCGATCTGCTGCTGATCGACCACCTGTTGCGGCACCAGCACGCCGAACACGTCGTCCTGCACGTCAAGCCGTACCCGTACTTCGTCTCCGACGCCACCACCGCTGATGTGATCGACTGCCTGCGCCATATGAAGCGGGCCGACGGCGTTGCCGGAGTGGTCGGCGAACGGCTCTGGGAGGCCATGGGACGCGGTCGGCTCGTCGTACGGGCGCACGCCTTCTCCTGTGCGCCTCTGCCGTACTCGGACATGCCCGACGATCTGCGTCAGGACTTCGCGGAGGCCACGGTGACCATCATGAAAGGCGACTTGAACTACCGGCGTCTCGTGGGCGATCAACTCTGGCCCGCCACCACGCCGTTCGCCGAGCGCACGGCGTACTTCCCGGGCCCTGTGGCGGCTCTGCGCACACTGAAGTCCGAGGTGATCGTCGGACTGGACGAGCGGACGGAGTCCGCGCTCGTCGCCGCGCACGACCAGCGATGGCGCACCAGCGGCACCCATGCGCTGATCCAGGTCCGGCGCTGATGTCGTATTCCGTTCGGAACTGACAGGGCGCCGGGCCGCGTCCCCCGTGGCGTGGAGAGACCGGAGAGAGCGGAAAGAGATGGTGGCAGGGCGGGCCTCGGGTGCAGCGGGGCCCTGGCCGTGGTGGGCGGGTTCATCGTCGGGTTCGTGGTGTGGGGAATCGGCGCCGGGCCGGGAGTGCAGGGCAGCTTCGAGGGGGAGAGGGATGTCAGCCTGTTCTATGTCGAGCTGCCGCTGATGTTCTTCGGGATGCCCGCGCTGGCACTGGGCATCTGGGCACTGACGCTGGGCGTACTACGGGTCCGGGAGTGGACGGCCGCCCTTGCCGTGGTGGTTGCCCTCGCGGCCGGCGCCTGGGGGTGTACGGAGTGGCTGGAGGTACGTACGGCTCCGTTCACTCGGCAGGCGGAGGAGCAGGAGGGCTGGTGAGCTCGGCGCCCCCGCCCCGCCCCGGCCCGTAGTCGGTCAGTCAGTTAGGTCTGTTGGGTCTGTCGGAGCGGCTCGTCAGGCCTTGGGCGCTAGACCCGTCTTCGCGCCCGCGCCGCACAGCGGTACGACTACGGAGCGGTCGGTCCAGTCGGCCACCGCCGCCCAGCAGGCGACGCCCGTCGACTCCACGAAGAGGCCTCGGGCGGCCAGGTCGAGCTGGGCCGCGCGGAGTCGGTCCTCCGTCACGGTGAGGAAGGTGCCGCCGGACTCCCTTACGGCGCGCAGGACCTGGCGGGCGCGCGGCGGACGAGGGATGGCGATGCCCTCGGCGAGAGTGGCGGGCGCGGGATCGGTCCCGGGATCGGCTCCGGCCGCGGGCGCGGCGGGCAGATCGTCGGCGCCCGCGTGGAAGGCCGTCGCCAGTGGTGAGACCGCCTCGGCCTGGACGGCGATCAGCGCGGGCCGTTCGGCGATGAGACCGTGCCCGTACAGCTCCGCGACGGCGAGCGCGGCGCCGAGCAGCAGAGTCCCGTTGCCGACCGGTACGACGATCGCCTCGGGAAGGCGTCCTCCGAGGTCCTCCCACAGCTCGTAGACATAGGTCTTCGTGCCGTGCAGGAAGTACGGGTTGTAGACATGGCTCGCGTAGAACATGCCCGGTTCGTCGGCGGCGGCGCGGGCGGCCAGGGCCGTGGCCTCGCGGTCGCCGGGTACGCGGACCAGGCGCGCGCCGTGGGCCCGGATCTGCTCGGTCTTCTTCGGCGAGGTCGCCTCCGGCACATACACCGTGCAGGGCAGCCCGGCCCGCGCGCAGTACGCCGCGATCGCCGTGCCCGCGTTGCCGCTGCTGTCCGCGACGACCCGCTCAGGACCGAGCCGCCGCGCCAGCTCGGCGAGCATCACCGCGCCACGGTCCTTGAACGAGAGCGTGGGCATCAGGAAGTCGAGCTTGGCGGAGACGGACGGAGTCAGCGCCACGAGCGGCGTACGGCCCTCGCCGAGGCTGGTGACGGGCGCGGAGAGCGGCAGCGCCTCCTCGTACCGCCAGAGCGAATTGACGCGACGGGGGAGGGAACTCAGAGCTACCGGCGAGGTGTCGAGGACGAGATCCCATGGCCCTCGGCAGACCGGACAGCACCAGGCGTACGCATCGACGGGCGAGCGCGTGCCGTCGACCGGGCAGAGGTAGGCCGGGTAGGTCGTCTCCATGCCCACCAGCATCGCAGCCCGTCAGCATCGCAGTTGGCCAGGTCGGCCCCGGTGGCCGGCCTTTGCCAAACCTCAAGTCATCACTTCGGGTGAAACTCTGGCCCATGCTTGCGGCCAACGACCGACGGTTGCCAGGCTGTTGCTGTCTGTCAACCTGATGGGAGTGCCCGTGGCCTTCGGTGAGCAGCCCGCCTATCTGCGCGTTGCGAGCGATCTCCGTAAGAAGATCGTCAATGGAGTGCTGCCGCCGCACACCCGATTGCCCTCGCAGGCCCGTATCCGCGAGGAGTACGGCGTCTCGGACACGGTCGCGCTGGAGGCGCGCAAGGTGCTGATGGCGGAAGGGCTGGTGGAGGGACGCTCCGGCTCGGGCACGTATGTACGGGAGCGGCCCGTCCCGCGCCGGATCTCCCGCTCCGGGCACCGTCCGCCGTCCGGCTCCAGTCCGTTCCGTCAGGAGCAGGCGGAGACCGGCGCGCGAGGCACCTGGGAGTCCAGGAGCGAACAGGAGCAGGCCGGAGTCGAGATCGCGCTCCGTCTCGGTATCCAGCCGGGCGAGCCGGTGATGCGTACGCGCTATGTCTTCCGGGACGGCGGCGAGCCGATGATGCTCTCCACCTCCTGGGAGCCGCTGTCGCTCACCGGGCGTACGCCGGTGATGCTGCCCGAGGAGGGGCCGCTGGGCGGGCGCGGAGTGGTCGAGCGGATGGCGGCCATCGACCTCGTCGTGGACAACGTGCTGGAGCAGATCGGCGCACGGCCCGGGCTCGCGGAGGAGCTGCTGGCGCTCGGCGGTGTGCCCGGCCATGTGGTGATGGTGCTGGAGCGGACCTATTACGCGTCCGGGCGTGCCGTGGAGACGGCGGATGTGGTCGTCCCGGCCGACCGCTTCCGTATCGCGTACCACCTCTCCGTCAAGTAACCGCTCACCGACTGCTGTTGTCCGGCCGCGCTCATCCGCGTCCATCCGGGCGCGGCTGTCCGTTTGTCGTGACGGAGAGTCAACTCCCTTTCTGTTGAACACCTCATGTGTCTACTGCATATCGAAGTGCCGTAGCGTGTACGCCGGGTCCAGAGCAACGGCGCACGCCGGCGCGTGCCCTGCTTTTCGGCGCTTTGTTGGCCGGATGCGTACCTCTTCGTGAAATCACGTATCCGCTGAGTGAAGGTCAGGCGTAGGCTCGGGCATATGCGGAGTGCGGTTTCCTGGGAATCTTCAGAGACATGCAGGCCGGTGGCGGGAGGGGCTCGATGAACGACGGCGCGGTCGCGCTCCCATGGCTGGTGATACGGGAGGACGGCAACGGCAACCGCTATCGCGTCGGCAGGTATGCCACCGAGGACGAGGCGCAGAAGATGGCGGACAGCCTCGACGATTCGGGACACAAGCAGCTCTACTGGGTCGAGCACATCGGACAGACCGCCCTCTAGGTCCGGACAGGCCGCTCACTAGGCGCGTGTCCCGTCCGGTCGGAGCTCGCGTTACGCTCCGGCGCATGAGTGATCGTGTCGTGGTGGCGGGCGCCGTGTGCCACCGGGGCCGGCTGCTGGCCGCCCGCCGTAGTGCGCCTCCCGAGCTGGCCGGACGCTGGGAGCTGCCCGGCGGCAAGCTGGAGCCGGGCGAGAGGCCCGAGCAGGCGCTCGTACGCGAGCTGCGGGAAGAACTCGGCGTGGAGACACGGCCGATGGAGCGCATCCCCGGTGAGTGGCCGCTGAAGCCCGGCTATGTGCTCCAGGTGTGGACGGCTCGGCTGCTCTCCGGTGAGCCACTTCCTCTGGAGGACCACGACGAGCTGCGCTGGCTCGGCCCGGACGAGATCCATACGGTGGACTGGCTCGACCAGGACCGCCCGGCCGTGGCGGAGGCCGCCCGCCGCCTCCGCGCCGCCTCGCCCGACGCCGTGAACGAGACTCCTTTCCAGTAGTCCTGTCCACCAGGTCCTGCCTCCGTGGCCGGCCGCCGGGAGCGTCTACTCCGTTTGTCCCACCGTGCGTCGGGCAGGGCGATAGCCGTCCTGGATATCGGGTATGAGCTGATTAACCCCTCCAAAAGGGACGCGGCCCCTGCCGTCGGTCTTGGGAAGTGATCGGCTTGATCGACACAGAGGACGGCGCAGAGGCCGAGTGGACCTTCCCCGCCGAGCCCGATTCCGTCCATGCCGCCCGTCATGCCGTACGTGACACGCTCCGCACCTGGAAGGTCCTCCCTGCCGTCCGTGATGTGGCGGTTCTGCTGGTCAGTGAGCTGGTGACCAACTCCCTGCGCTATGCCTCGGGACCGATCGGAGTACGCCTCGCCCTCCGCGCCGGAACTTCTGCCGGCACTTCCGCCACGACTTCTGCCGGGATTTCCGCCGGGATTTCTGCCGCGACTTCTACGGCCCGGGAGCGGCCCGCACTTCTGGTGGAGGTGTCCGATCCTCTCCCGGATCCTCCGACCGAGCGGCCCGCAGGTCCCGACGACGAGGGAGGCCGCGGAATCCAGCTCGTGGCCTGTTCCGCCAAGCGCTGGGGCACTCGCCGTGGGAAGACGGGCAAGACCGTGTGGTTCGAGCTGCCTCTGCCTGGTTAGAAGTCTGAAGGGAGAACGATCACGTCGACGCGGCTCAAAAAGAACGAGACCGTGCTGTGATCGTGAACGGCGTGTCGGCCGGGGCCGTAGTGCTGAATACTGCGGGCATGGCCGGTCCGGTGCGTGAGCTGGAGGGGACGGTCGCGTGAGCGAGATATCTGGGACGACGGGCGACGTCGTATGGCAGAGCAGTCCGCCCGGCTCGATATACGACTACATCAGAGTCGCTTCTTTCTCGATCGGCCCGGACGGGCTGGTCGACCAGTGGAGCGAGCGTGCCGCCGAGCTGTTCGGAATCGGTTCGCAGCAGGTCAGAGGCAAGGACCCGGTCGAGGTCTTCATGCCCGCCGATCTGCGCCCGCGCGGTCATCGCCGGGTCAGGGAGATCCTCGACGGCAAGGAATGGACCGGCCTGGTCCCGTTCCGTACCGACGGTGAGCACGGCGAGCACGGTGGTCGCGGGGAGCACGGGCTCGCCGAGGTCTATGTGATGCCGAGCGAGACGGAGAGTGGCGAACGAGGCGCGCTCTGTATAGTTGTCGACGTCCGCGCGCTGCGCCGGATCGAAACCGACCTCGCCTCCTCGCAGGCCATTTTCGGCCAATCTCCTTTCGGCTTCCTTCTGTTCGGCACCGATCTCAAGGTGCAGCGCGCCAACCAGCGGTTCGCCACGGTTTTCGGCGGTAAGGCAGGCGACCACCGCGGGCGCACCGTGCACGACTATCTCTCCCGTCCCGAGGCCGAGCGGATGACCGCCGCCCTCCAGCGGGTCCTGAAGACCGGCGAGTCCGTCACCGACCTTCAGGTCGTCGGCACCCAGCCCGGCGGCAAGGAGCGTCGGCACTGGTCGATCAATCTCTACCGTGTGCACAGCGGATCGGGCCGCCCCATCGGTGTCGCCGGAGTCGGCACCGATGTCACCCGGCGTCATATCGCCGCCCGCGAGGCCGCCAGCGCCCGCCGCAATCTCGCCCTCCTCAACGAGGCCAGTGCCCGGATAGGCAACTCCCTCGATCTGGAGACCACCGCCCGCGAACTGCTCGACGTGGCCGTTCCGGGCTTCTGCGACCAGGCCGCCGTCGATCTCTACCAGAGCCTGCTCACCGGAGAGGAGGCACCGCCGGGACGGTGGGGCTCCTCCGGCAACGACTCCGGTGGCGGCAGCGCCCGGCTGCGCCGTGTCGCTTTCGCGAGTGCCGTGTCCGACGCGCCGCTGACCGGTCCCGGTGGCGCGGGTGACGAGGGATACGTTCCGCCGCAGGTCGGCGCCGTCCATCGGTTCCCGTTCAGCTCGCTCAGCGCGAACGCCCTGCGGACCGGCCGGGTGCAGTCCATCCCGGGCGAGACGGGCAGTCTGGTCCAGTCCACGCTGGCCGTCCCGATGGTCGCCCACGACACCGTCATCGGACTCGCCCAGTTCTCCCGGACGAAGGGCAGTGAGCCGTTCGGCGAACGGGACCGGGCGCTCGCGATCGAGCTCGCCGCGCGCGCCGCGGTCTGTATCGACAACGCCCGCCTCTACCGCAGGGAGCACGAGCGCGCGCTGATACTCCAGCGCAGTCTGCTCCCGCCGGGCGATCCGGAGGCCGCAGGGCTGGACATCGCCTGCCGCTATCTGCCGGGCAACACCGCCACCGAGGTGGGCGGCGACTGGTTCGACGTCATCGAACTGCCCGGCCACCGCACCGCGTTGGTCGTGGGCGATGTCATGGGACGCGGTCTGCGGGCCGCCGTGGCCATGGGCGAGCTGCGCACCGCCGTACGCACCCTGGCCCTGCTCGATCTGGAGCCCGCGGAAGTGCTCTCCGCGCTCGATGAGATCGCCCGTGGCCTCGGCACTCCCAGCGGTGCCCAGCAGGCCTCGCGAGTCGCGCACAAGACGCGGGACGCCGATCTCTCCGAGGTCTATCTCGCCACCTGTGTCTATGCCGTCTACGATCCGGTCACCCGGCGCTGCACCTTCGCCAACGCCGGCCATCTCCCGCCCGTGCTGGTCGAACCGGGCGAGGCGGCGCTGATGCTCGATGTGCCGCCGGGAATGCCGCTCGGTGTGGGCGGTGAGCCCTTCGAGCAGGTCGAGGTCGATCTGGAGGAGGGCGCGCTGCTGGCGCTGTACACGGACGGCCTTGTCGAGTCCAGGGACCATCCGCTGGACGAAGGGCTGAGCGCCTTCCGTGCCGCTCTCACCAATCCGGGCCGTCCGCTGGAGGACGTCTGCGACCACGTTCTCAATACGCTCGACACCCGGCACGGCGAGGACGACATCGCGCTTCTGATGGCCCGTATCCAAGGGTTGCCCGCCGACGCGGTCGGCGACTGGCGGCTGCCGCGCGAGCCGCGCTCCGTCGGCCGGGCCCGGGAACTGGCCCGCGCGCAGCTTCTGGCCTGGGATCTCGAACCGCTCGTGGACACCGTCGAACTGCTCGTCAGTGAACTGGTCACCAACGCCATGCGCTACGGCGAGGGCGAGATCAGACTGCGGCTGCTCCGCGACCGTACGCTCGTCTGCGAGGTATGGGACGCCGGGCTGGTCCAGCCGCGGCGGCGGCGGGCCCGCGACACCGACGAGGGCGGCCGGGGACTGCAACTGGTCGGCCTGCTGAGCGCCGCCTGGGGCTCGCGCCGGACTCCGCGCGGAAAGACGGTCTGGTTCGAACTCGCCCTGCCCGACGGCGACTCGACAGCGGAACCGACGGTCGAGCAGCTCCTGAGCATGTTCTGACGGACCGTCAGGCCGTCGCCCTGCCCAGCCGGAGCCGGAGCCGCGCGGTGCACCCGCTGCCGGACCGCCACGTACGGTCCGGCTGTGACTGCCGTACGGTCCGGCCGCACGACCCCGCCCGCACGGCCCGCCCGCGCGCCGACGTGGACGGGCCCGCCGCTCGCCCGGTCAGGCGGCCTTCAGCGCCGCCAGGCGCGCTTCCACCTCCGCGCTGTCGCCGACGCTGTCCAGCCGCTCGAACTGCGCGTCCAGGGACGAGGCGGCCAACTCCTGCTTGCCCGTCGCCCTCGCCTCCTCGCGCCGCACCTTGTCCTCGAACCGGCCGATCTCGCTGGTCGGGTCCAGCACATTGATGTTCTTGACCGCGTCCAGCATCTGGTTCTGTGCCTGGGCGGTCTTGGCCCGTGCCACCAGTTCGTCGCGCTTCGACTGCAACTGGCCCAGCTTGGACCGCATCCGCTCCAGACCGGTCTTGAGCTTGTCCACGACCTCCGTCTGCGTGGCGATGGCCGGCTCCGCCGTCTTCGCCTCCTTCTCGGACTGGAGCTGGCGCTCCAGGGCCACCTTGGCGAGATTGTCGAAGGTGTCCGCCTCCGTGCCATGGCCGCCCAGGCGCAGTTCGTCCGCCTTTCTGCTCGCCGCGAGCGCCTTCACGCCCCACTCACGGGCCGCTTCCACGTCCTCCTGGTGATCCTGCTCCAGCAGACGGAGATTCCCGATGGTGCCGGCCACCGCCTGTTCCGCCTCGCTGATGTTGTTGATGTAGTCGCGGATCAACTGGTCCAGCAGCTTCTGCGGATCCTCCGCCTGGTCCAGCAGCGCGTTGATATTGGCCTTCGCCAGCAGTGTGACGCGCCCGAGGATGGTCTGCTTGGTCATGGCTCTTCTCCTTGTGAGGAAAGGGAATTGCGTCAGAAACGGTCAGAAACGGCCGCCACCGCCCATCCGGCCGCGCGTACCGCCGCCGCCGAAACTGCCGGGACGGCCGCCGCGATAACCCCCGCCGAAGCCCCCGCCTCCGCCCAGTCCGCCTCCGCCGCCGAACAGGCCGCCGAGGATGATTCCGCCGAGCACGGCGCCGCCGAGCCCGCCTCCCGCGCCCTGTACGCCGCCCATGCCGTACCGGCTTCCGTACGAGGCCACATCCTGCTCGGCGAGATACTGGGCCTCCCGGGCCAGCTCGTCCGCGAGCTGTGTCTCGGCCAGCGCGGCCTGTACGTCGGCCGACGCCGCCGCATGCCCGCGCTCCAGCCGCCGCTGCGCCTCCACCAGCCGGGTACGCGCCTGGCTGCCCACCGCTCCTCGATGGGTGGTGATGTAGTCGGAGGCGGCGCCGATGGCCGAACGGGCGCTGAGCGTCGCCTGGTCGAGGAGCGTGCCGGCCCGGCGGATGCCCTGCTCACGCTCGCGGGCCCCGGTCAGCGCCTCGTCCAGGACCGCGTCCGTCTCCTCGACCCGGCGCAGGGCGTCGATCGGGTCGTATCGTCCCGCGTCCAGTTCACGCCGTACCTCCGCGACCACCGCCTCGGCGCGGCCGATCCGGCCCTGGAGGTCGGCCGTCGACACGCCCGGCGTGGTGCCGCGCAGCAGACCGCGGGCGTCGGCGAGGTCCGTCTCCGTCTCGGTGAGCGCGCCGGGCAGCTTCCCGGCCGCCTCCGCGAGTTCCAGCGCGCGCCGCTCGACCGCCTCGACGAGGATGGCCGCCTGTCCGATGGCGGCCTCCGCGGCCCGCACATGCACGGCCGCCTTGCCGTTCTCCGCCGCGTCGATGAATCCGCGCGCCTTGTCCAGACCGGCGGAGGCGAACTCCAGCCGGTCCTCGGCCTGCTCGACACTGTCCGCGACGGGCGCGGAGGCGGAGTCGGCGTACCGTTCGCGCAGCGCGGTGAGTGTGCCGCGCGCCGTGGTGGCGCGTTCGCTCAGCTCGCGGAAGGCGGTTCCCGCCGAGTCCAGCGCCTGCGGCGCGTTCTGCTCCATGGCCCGCAGCCGGTCGAAGTCCTCGGACTCCGCGTCCAGCCGGTCGTTGGCCTCCGTGCAGCGCGCGATGATCTCGTCCAGCATCCTGCGCCGGGTCGCGTCGTCCTCCGGAATGGCGTCGTCCAGTTGCTGCCGCAGCCGGAACGCCAAGGTCAGCTGGCCCTTCGCGAAGTGCACGGCGTCGGTGAAGGGCGCGGCGGCCTCCTCACCGAACTGCGCGGTGGCGAAACCCAGTTCCTCCTGGCTGGTGCGCAGGGCGTCGTCCGTCTCGACCAGGAGCTGTTTCGCCCGGCCGTCCAGTTCGGGCAGCGGCGTCGGCGGTGGCTGCGGAGCTCCGCCGGGAGAGCCCCAGCCCTGTTCGCCGGCGCGCGTCGAGGTGTGGGCCGCCGCCCGCCGTTTGCGCTTGCCGTAGACGTACGCCGCGAGGGCCGCAAACGCGAGTACGACGGCGATGGGCAGCACCAGATTGGTCGCGGCGCCTCCGTTGGCGGCCCTGCCGCCCGGATCCGGCTCGCCGGGAGTGATGGCCGGTGTGGGTACGGGCCGGCCCGCGAGCACCGCGTCGTATCCGTTCGCGGCACCGATCGCCGCGCCCGCCCAGTCGTTCTGCCGCAGCGCGGGCTCGACGGCGGTCCTGGCGACATCGGCGAGCTGGCTGTCGGTGAGCGGAGCGCCTACATCGACGGAGTAGGCGTACAGCCGGTCATGGGTGGCGACCGCCAGCAGGATGTCGTCGCGGCCGAGACCGCTGCGTACCGCCGTCGAATCGGCCCAGCTCTGCGGTGAGTGTCCGGAGAAGTCACGTACGTATGCGACGAAGAGCTGAACGTGTCTGTCCGCGTAGAGACGGTCGAGTGAATCGCCGACCGCCGCCTTGCGGTCGCCGAGCGCTCCCACCTTGTCGGTGATCTGTCCCTGCCGGGACAGTGTGATCGGGCCCTCGGCCTGGGCGCCCCGGATACCGGGTATGGCCAGGCACCATGCCATGACCAGTACGGCCAGAAGCGTCCGGCCGGTTATGTGCGTCCGGGTGGAGCTCTCGGGAAGCATCACAATTGGGAGGTTATGTCCGCAATGGACCGTCCGCGACCGGAAATGACCGCCGCCTGCGCGGATACCGCGCGCCTGCCGCCCGGTTCCGGCGCATAGCCTGGTCGTCCTCATGACCGTGCGGTCATGAGGCGCTCAGGGGGAGGAGACGGCTTTGCGGGCACGGCTGCGCGGATTGGGACGTACCTTGAGGACCCCGCTACGGGCATGGCGCAGCCCACGCGCACGCTGGCCCAGGCGGATCGCGGCGGCGCTCGCCGTGCTGCTCGTCGTACCGCTGGTCACCGCCGCAGTCTCGCTGCGGATCAACTACGCGGGCGACATCGAGGACGGCACACGGACGCGCGGCCGGGATGCCATCTGGCTGGGCCACGCCTGGGTGGACGGCCGCAAGAAGGACGCGGATCTCGACGCCTTCGCGGAGCGTATCCGCGGGACCGGGATACGCGATCTGTATGTCCACGCCGGCCCGCTGGAGCACGACGGGACGCTGCCCGCCGCCCGCTATCCACGGGCCCGGTGGCTGATCGACGCCGTACACCGCACGATTCCGGGTGTGCGGGTGCACGCCTGGCTGGGTGACGAGCTCGCGACCGAGGGCCCCGAGGGACTGCGGCTGGAACGCACGGCGTCACGCGCCGCCGTGGTGCGTTCGGCCGGACAGATCCTGGACGCGGGATTCGACGGTGTCCATTTCGATCTGGAGCCGCTGCACTCGGGAGACCGGGATTATCTCTCGCTCCTGGACGATCTGCGCGTTCTCACCCGGGCCAGGGACGTACCGCTCTCCGTCGCCGCCCATCAGATCGATCCGCTACCCGCGCTGCACTCCGTCGCCGGCGCCCTCACCGGACATCCCAAGTGGTGGTCACAGGCGTTCTTCGCGGAGGTGGCCCGGCGGGTCGACCAGATCGCCGTCATGTCCTACGACACCGCGATGCCGCTGGAGAGCCTCTACGGCGGTTATGTCGCCCAGCAGACCACGCTCGCCCTGGAGGTCACACCGCGCGACACCGATCTGCTGATGGGACTGCCTTTCTACTACGAGGAGGACATGAGCCATCACGGCCACGCGGAGACTGTGGCGGCGGCGGTCCGTGGCACCAGGCTGGGCCTGGGACGCACGGACCGCGACCGGGAGCGGTTCGGAGTCGCCATCTATGTCGACTTCGCCGCGAGGGAGGGCGACTGGACGGCGTACCGCGACGGATGGGGCTGCGTCACGGCTGGATGCTGAAACGCTCCTTCGCCAGCAGCGGCCGTACGCGCGAGGCGAATCCGCCCGTACGGAACGGCCGCTGGAGCAGGCCGGGACGCAACTCCTGGGCGAGGGCGGCGGCGATCATTCCCTGATCGAGGGCGAGCACGAAGTCGCTGACCCGGCCCGTTCCCACATTGACGGAGTCGCGGAAGCCGTAGCGGTCGTCGTACGCGCCGAAGTCACGCGCGAGCGCCTTCAGATTGGCGAGAGCCTCCGCGCGCGCCTGCGGGAGCGCGAGGAAGGAGGCGTGCGGCGTGACGACACCATTGGTGTAGGCGGAGGCGGGCGGCAGCGGCTCGCCGTACGTGACGAAGGTACGGTCGGTGTTGGAGGCGTAGCCGTCGATCTGCATGCCGATCGCGTCGACGCCGTACTCCTGATAGCCGCCCTCGGGCACATTGGAGGGCGAGAAGCCCCAGTAGCCGTAGCCGGCCTCCGCCAGGCCGTGTTCGATCTGGGAGCGGACATAGCGGCTGTGGTTGATGCCCCAGGAGCCGGGCGACCACTCGGTCTCGGGCACGAAGAGAGGCACCATCAGCGCCTCGAACATCGAGCCGCCCCAGGTGGGAACGAGCTTGCGGCCCCGGTAAGTGTAGTGGCCCTGCCAGACACGGACACCGTCGATGGTGACGTACGTTCCCTGCGGCGGCTGCTCCTGCCCGTTCTCGGGAACCAAGGTGCGCAGCATGTGCCAGTAGTGCTCGCCGGGCAGGCTTCCGTCCGCTATGCCCAGATAACTGGCCATGCGCGGCTCGGTGTTGAGAGCTCCGTAGTGGTGACCGGTGGGCTCGCCGGTGTCGGTCCAGAAGCCGCCGCGGAGCTGGCCGGGCCGGGCCACCGGGTCCGCCGGGTCGTACGGCGTGTAGTAGTACGACCAGTCCGCGGTGGCGAGCAGCGCGGCGACCCGAGGACGCAACGACGGATCCGCGTCGGCGGCGATGCGCAGACCGGTGACGAGCCAGGCGTTGTCGACGGAGGAGAGGAAGGGACGGATCGGATCACCGGTGTCCGGCCAGCTCGTGAGCACGGAACCGTCGTGGGCGTCGTACCAGTTGAGCCAGAAGCCGTGGTGGCGTTCGAGCCGCTCGACGGCCGAGACGGTACGGGCCAGCCGGCGGCGCATGGTGTCCTGGTCGATCACTCCGAGGCCGGCCGCGGCGACGGTGGACCAGAGCCCGCAGCCGATATTGGTCGGTGAGGTGTTACGGGACGGCACGGGCGTGCCGGAGCCGCTGACGTCGATCTTGTCCGCGGCGAGACCGAGATCGGTCGTCATGGCCTCGATCGAGTGATACGTATCGCGGAACCAGCGACGCAGCAGCGCTGTATCGGAGGTGTGGGAGACACCGGCACGCGATGCGGCGGCAGCAGGCGCGGCGAGTGCAGGTGCGGATACGGCTCCGAGGGACAGGGCGGCGGCCCCGGTTCCCGCGGCGGCGAGAAACGTGCGACGGTCCATCAGTACTCCTTCGCAAGGAATCACCGGCTTCAGCCAGTGGGGGAATGTGATCCATCGACTCGGTGGCGCGGAGCGTCACCGTTGGGCTACGGTCTGTGTTGTTCCGTCAGGTACCGGTCAGGGCTTGGCCGTCATGAGGTCGCCACGGCGGCTGTAGTGAGAAGCTCCCTTCCTCGGAAGGGGGAGGAGTCACAAGAGTCCAGCTCCTCTTGGTAGATGTGGAGTTGTGGCTGTGGTCGCGGCTGTGCTGCCTGTGGTGGTGCGAGGGCCGACGGCGGTCGGATGCCGCCGGCCCCCGGAGCGGCCGGACAGGGCCGAAGCGCGGATCAGACGCGCGTGAAACGCAGAAAGCGGATGCCCGGGTTGGGAAGATCGACGGTCAGCGCGGCGGTGCCGTCGGCGTCCGCGGTGACGGGCGTGAGCTCCTCCGCGGGCAGCCGGTCGGCGGCGCGCAGCTTCTCCCACTGCCGCTCGTCGGGCCAGTCGCCGCCGTCCAGGTCCTGCCAGACGGCCCGGATGTCGCCGTGCCGTCCATCGACGCGGTGCGACTCGACGGTATGGACGGCGCCCGGCTCCAGCCCGCCGATCCGTACGGTCACGGCGCGGTCGAGCACGGTGGCGCCGTCGAGCTTGGACTGGTCGAGCGTGCCGTTCCAGAGCAGGACGTCCACGGTTGAGTGGTCCTCGGCCCGGGTGGCGAGGGACTCGACAAGCCCTTCCGCGCCGTCGCCGGTGACGGCCACGGGAATCCGGCCGCCGGCCAGCCGGGAGAGGAGATACAGCGCCCAGAAGCGCGGCTTGCGCAGATTGCCGACGGTCAGCAGTCCGAAACCGCCGTGGAAGAGCCGAGGCGGCCAGCCCAGCTCCTCGAACTGGTCCGAGGCGACCCAGTAGGAGAGACAGTCCGTGGACGACAGCGCGCTCTTCATCCCGCGCAGGACGAAGGGCGCGGCGAAGACGGAGTCGCTGACACGGTGGAAGTGCGTGGGCGTGACGCCCCATTCGGTCCAGAGGATCTCCGGCTCGGGCCTGCCGGTCACGGCGGCGAAGGCGCGGGTCATCGGACGGAAGTCCAGCGGAGCGTTGCCATAGGTATGGGTGGAGACGAAGTCGACCGGGACATCGCGCTCCCGGCAGTACTCCAGCAGCGCGCCGACCCAGCCGGCCGCGGCGGAGGAGGGCCCACCGACCCGGATCCGCTCGTCCACGCCCTTCACGGCGCGTACGGCGGTCTCGTAGAGCCGGTGGTAGTCGTCCTGGGTGCCGTTCCAGAACACCTCCAGATTGGGCTCGTTCCAGACCTCGAACTCCCAGTCGGCGACGGTGTCGCGGCCGTACCGCTCCTGGAGATGGACGGTCAGCTCGCGGCAGAGATCGCCCCAGCGCTCCCATCGCGCGGGTGTGGAGACCAGCGCCTTGTAGCCGAAGACGGTGTAGCCGGGATCGGAGGCGAGCTCCTTCGGCATGAAGGAGAGTTCCACGACGGGCCGCAGACCGGTGGCGAGGAAGCGGTCGTACACCGCGTCGAGGCCGGAGAAGTCGAAGGAGCCGTCGTCCCGGACGGTCACGGTCTCCGGCAGAAAGGTGCCGTGCGCGCGCACGGACCGTACGCCGATCTCGTCGCGGACGATGGCCAGCGCCTCGCCGTACTCCTTCGCCACATCGGAGCCGCCCGCGCCGGGCTTCTCCCAGGTGAGCAGGGAGAGGTGCTCGGCGCCGATCATCCGGTTCCAGACGCCCGGCAGTTCGGTGGCCGGCGCGGCGGCGTCCACCGCCACGGTGACCTCGGCCGGGCGCGAGCCCGCGGCCCTGGGCGAGCCGGGCACGGCCTCGGACAGCTCACCGGCTCCGCTGTCGGACCAGGTGGCGACCTTGTAGAAATAGCCGCGGCCGGGCTGGACGAGGGTGTCGGCGTACGGCGGATGCGGTACGGCGAGCACATCACCGCCGAGATGGTCGAGCGGCTCGAAGGGCCCTTCGGCGGAGTCGGCGCGGTGCACCAGATAGCCGAGCGCTCCCGCCACCGGCCGCCAGGTCAGCAGCACATGGCCGGTGCCGTCCTCGGCGGACAGACCGAGCGGAGCCGGAAGCTCCCCGATGCCGGTGAGCCGCTCGTCGCTGGGCTTCCCGATGCGTGACTCCCAGTCGGCGCGAGCGGCGGACTTTTCGGTCATGGAAGTACAAACCTTCTGGTAGAGGGGGGTGTGGAGGTGCGTGGAGGTGCGTGTGTGTACGGCGGCGAGCGTGAGCCGCCGGAGGTACGGGCGCGGCGGGCGCAGGCCGTTACTTGAGACCGGCCGTGGCGATGCCCTGGGTGAAGTACCGCTGGAGTACGAGGAAGACGAGCAGCACCGGCAGCACGATCAGGAAGGATCCGGCCATCAGCATCCCGTTCGAACCTGCGGACTGGTTCGGATCGGTGGCGAAGGTCGCGAGGGCCACCGGGAGTGTGTATTTGTCCGGATCGTTGGTGGCGATCAGCGGCCAGACGAAGTTGTTCCACGAACTGAGGAAGGTGAGGATCGCGAGCGTCGCCAGCGCGGGCTTGACCAGCGGCATCACGATCCGCCAGAAGATGTACCACTCGCCCGCGCCGTCCAGCCGGGCCGCTTCGAGGAGTTCGTCCGGGACCGAGAGCATGAACTGGCGCATCAGGAAGACACCGAAGGCTCCGGCGGCGAACGGCAGGACGAGACCCGCGTACGAATCGATCAGCTGCAACTTGCTCATCAGGACGAAGAGCGGCAGCAGCATCAGATTGCCGGGCACCATGAGCGCGCCGAGCACCAGGGCGAAGACCTTGTTCCGGCCCGCGAACCGCAGCTTGGCCAGGGCGTAGCCGAGCATCGAGCAGAACACCAGATTGGAGACGGTCACCAGCACGGCGACGACCACGGAGTTGAAGAAGTGGAGCGGCAGGTCCAGCCGGTCCAGCAGTCGGGTGAAGTGATCGAGCGTCCACTCCGTGGGAATCCAGACCGGAGGACTGGCTCGCAGCTCACGGTCGGTCTTGAAGGCGGAGAGCGCCATCCAGAGGAACGGCGTGGCCATGACCAGCAGCCCGAGCGACAGCAGCACATAGGCACCGGGCCTCTTGAGCCGCTCGGTACGCGCGGAGGCCTTGGATGCGGTCGGGACCGGCGGGGCCGGGGGCTGGGCCGGCGTGTGTGCGGCGCTCAATTCGTGTTGTCCTTCAGCAGACGGAGCTGGAGCACGGTGATGCCCATGATCACGACGAAGAGCACATACACCATGGCGCTCGCATAGCCCATGTGGAAGAAGTTGAAGCCCTGGCGGTACATGTTCAGGGAGACGGTGAGCGTGCTGTCCGAGGGCCCGCCCTGTGTCATCACGAACGGCTCCTCGAAGACATTGAGATAGCCGATCGTGGTGATCACCGTGGCGTAGAGCGTGGTGGGCCTCAGCAGCGGGAGGGTGATCCGGCGGAACTCCTGCCAGGCACCGGCGCCGTCCAGCCGCGCCGCCTCCCGTACGTCGGTGGGCACGGCCTGGAGACCGGCGATGAAGAGCACCATGACCGTGCCGAGATTGCGCCAGACCGCCATAAGGATCAGCGACGGCATGGCGAGCGCCTCGGAGCCGAGGAAGTCCGGTCCGGTGAGCCCGACTTCGGAGGCCAGGCCCGCGATCAGTCCGTCGGACGGGTCGAGGACGAACCGCCAGACGACGGCGACCGCGACGATGCTGGTCACCACCGGTGCGTAGAAGCCGACCCGGAAGACGGTACGTGCCCGGTCGATACCGCTGTTCAGCAGAACGGCGGCGGTGAGCCCCGCGCCGATGGTGAGCGGCACGCCGATGACCACGAAGTACGCCGTGTTGAACAGGGACTTGAGGAACTTCTCGTCACCGAACAGCTCGGTGTAGTTCCGGAAGCCGATGAACTCCGCGGAGAACGGATCTGTCACATCGCGCAGCCCGAAGTCGGTGAAGCTCATGGCGAGCGTGGCGACGATCGGGAAGGCCATGAAGACGGCGAACAGCACCAGGAAGGGAGTGGAGAAGAGCCACCCGGCCAGATTCTGCACACCCAACGGGCGGTGCTTGCCGCCGCCCGCCCGGTGGGCCGGAGGACGGGCCTCCGGCCCGGACTTCACCGGGACCGCTCGGGCCTCGTGGGCCCCATGGGCGGCAGGCTCGGTCGAGGTGCTCATCGCGCTTGCTCCACGAGCCCTTCGATCTCGGACTGCGCCTTCTCGGCGGCCTCCTGCGGCGAGGACTTGCGCTGAGTCACCGAGGCGATGGCGTCATCGACCTTGGAGCTGATCTCGCTCCACCGGGGCTGGACCGGCGTGATCCTGGAGGACTCCATCTGCTCACGGAAGACCTGGAGCGCCGGATCGTCGGCGAGTCGGCCGGAGTCCCAGGCACTGGTGTTGGCGGGCAGATCGCTGGAGCGCGTGAACCAGTCCCGCTGGCCCTCGGTGCCGGTGAGATAGGTGATGAACTCCTGGGCCGCGGCCTTGTGTTCGCTGTCCTTGGAAACAACGAGGCTGGAGCCGCCCGCCATGGAGACGGAGTCCTGGTCGGCCGGGACCTTCGCGACGCCCCACTTGTCCTTGAGATCGGGATAGCCGTCATTGAGCAAGGTCATGATCCAGGGACCGGAGAAGAACATCGGCGCGTCACCGGTGTTGAAGTCCTTCAGTACGTCGTAGCCGGGCGCGACGCTCTTCTTGGCCAGGCCCTTGTCGAAGTACGAGCCGTACTCCGCCAGGGCGCGGACGGAGGCCGGGCTGTTGACGACCGTCCTGCCGTCGTCGGTGACGATCTCGCCGCCGGCCGAGTAGAGGAAGGGATACCAGCTCTGTACGGTGTCCAGGCCGCTGGGCTGGATGGAGATGCCCCACTTGGTACCGGCCTTGTCCTGGTAGGCGGTGGCGAGCTGCCGTAGCTCCGGCCAGGTGGCGGGCGGCTTCTCGACACCGGCCTTCTTCGCGAGATCGGTGCGGTAGTAGAGGACACGGGTGTCGACGTACCACGGGACGCCGTACACCTCGCCGCCGATCTCGCCCTGCTGCCAGGCGGCCGGGAAGAAGGTGTCCTTCTTGAAGACCGTGGTGTCCACCGGTTCCAGTACGCCGAGTTCGGCGAACTCGCCCATATAACTGCCGCCCATCTGGGCGACGTCGGGCAGATTGCCGGCGGCGGCGGCCGAGACCAGCTTCTGGTGGGCGACGTCCCAGCCGACCGGAGTGACCTTGACGGTGATGTGCGGGTTGGCCTTCTCGTACACCGAGGCCACTTCCGCGAGCTTCTCTCCCTCGGCACCCATGGCCCAGACGGTGAGCGTCTGCTTCTTGTTGGCGGCGACTCCCTCACCGCCGGAGCTGCCGCACGCGGTGATTCCGAAGGCCAGCGCGAGCGCGGTGGCGGCAGAGGCTGTTCTGGCGGTGCGGTGCATGGACGGCTCCTCCTTGAGCTCCACGATGTATGCGCTGCCTGTAAGCGCATACATCACTGTGCCGCCGCCTTTCCGGAATCCGCAAGAGGTCCCTTGGTCACACTCGTGCAACAGGTGTGACATCTGGGAGTGCCGTGTCCGGTGCGGCCACCATGGGCGCTCAGATGGTGCTGGGCAGTTCGCCGGGATGGCTCGCGGCATGTTCGGACAAGGCCTCCAGCGCGGGAAGCGCGGCGTACAGGGAGCGCTGCTCGGCGGGCGTCAGCTGGGCGATCTGCTCGGCGAGCCGTACGGCGGCCTCCCGGCGCGTGGCGTCCAGCAGGGCCCGGCCCGCGCCGTTGAGGGCGATCAGAGTGGCCCGCTGGTCCAGCGGATCGGTTTTGCGCTCGATCCAGCCGGAGCCGTCGAGCAGATCCACCATCCGGGAGACGGTGGACAGGGCGATTCCCATGCGCGCGGCGAGATCGCTGATACGGAGCGGCCCATGGGCCGCGAGCGTGGCCAGCGCGGCCTGGCGGCTGGGCGTGAGATCGCCGCGGACGGTCCGGGCGCGCAGCGCGGGAAGCAGATGCTGGATCGCCGTACGGAGCCGTCCGGCGATCTCGGCCGGCTCCGGAGCGTCATGGGCCGGAGTGTCATGTGCCGAAGTGTCCGACGCTGAAGGGCCGAGATCCGGAGGGCTGAGGTCTGGTGTGGTCATCGCTGCTCCTTGGAGTCCGGCGGACACGGGTTCGGGTGCGGACACGGGTGCGGATTCGGGTTCGGGCTCGGGTGCGGCTGTGGTGGCGAGGACGCCCGCGCCACGGGCGCCGTATACCGGCTGACCTCGGCCCCGGCTCCCATCCCGACAGCTCCAGTCCCGGCCTCACCTACAGTCCCAGCTCCGGTGTCCTCATGGATATAGCGACCGCCTCGGAGCAGCGAGGCGAAGGCCGCCACAAGACAGGCGACGATCGCGAAGTTGAACGCCACGGACAGTCCGTCGGCGAACGGCTGCGAGATCAGCGCCGGGAAGAAGGCGCGTCCCGTGAGGTAGTGGGCGTGCCCGGCGGGCAGCTGCGCGAGCACCTGCGGGCCGAGCAAGGTCTGCACCGGGTTGTATCCGAGGAGCGAGGCGAACAGCACGCCCACCGGCGGAAGAGCGGCGACCCGCGCGGCATCGGCGGCCGGCACTCCCTGCGCGGTCAGACCGTGGGTGAGCGTGCCCGGCAGCGAACCGGCCAGTCCCGCGATCATCAGCGAGAAGAAGATCCCGATGGACAGCACGGTGGCCGAGTTCTGGAAGGTCGTGGTGATCCCGGCGCCCACGCCACGTTGGCCGGGCGGCAGGCTGTTCATGATGGCCGCCCGATTGGGCGAGCTGAACAGTCCCATGGCCAGCCCGTTGAGGAGCAGGATCAGGGCGAACATCGGATAGCCGAAGTCGACCGGCAGCTCCTCCAGGGCCAGGAACGTCCCGGCGGCCAGCACCATGCCGCCGGTGGCGAAGGTCCGGGCGCCGAACCGGTCGGAGGCCCAGCCGGAGAACGGTCCCGCGATCAGAAAGCCGATGGTCAGCGGCAGCATATAGATACCGGCCCACAGCGGGGTCTCCTCGAAGCTGTAGCCGTGCCTGGGCAGCCAGATGCCCTGGAGCCAGATGATCAGGATGAACATCAGACCGCCACGCCCGAGGGCCGCCAGCAGATTGGCCACATTCCCGGCGGTGAACGCGCGGATCCTGAACAGCGCGAGATGGAACATCGGTTCCGCGACCCGGCTCTCCACCGCACAGAAGACCACCAGCATCGCGAGCCCGCCCGCGATCGCGGTGATCACCCATGGATTGCCCCAGCCCATGGTGTGGCCGCCGTAGGGCTGGATGCCGTAGGTGATACCGGACAGTACGGCGATCAGACCGACGGCGAAGGTGATGTTGCCCCACCAGTCCAGCCGGGCCGGCGCGCGGACGCCGGTGTCACGCAGCTTCAGATACGCCCACGCCGTACCGAACAGCCCGAACGGTACGGACACCAGGAATACGAGATGCCAGTCGACGGGACCGAGCAGACCGCCCAGAACCAGTCCGACGAAGGAACCGGCGATACCCGCGACCTGGTTCAGTCCCAGGGCGAGACCGCGCTGACGGGCAGGGAAGGCATCGGTGAGGATCGCGTTCGAGTTCGCCATCAGCATCGCGCCGCCGACACCTTGCAGCACACGCATACCGATCAGCCACAGCGCGCCCGCCGTACCATGCATCCAGGTCACCGAGAGCAGCACCGAGAACACGGTGAAGACCGCGAATCCCATGTTGTACATACGGACCCGGCCGTAGATGTCGCCGAGCCGGCCGAAGCTCACCACCAGTACGGCGGTGACCACCAGATAGCTCATGATCAGCCACAGCAGCAGGCTGGTGTTGCCCGGCCGCAGCGGATCCACTCCGATTCCGCGGAAGATGTCGGGCAGGGCGATCAGCATGATCGACATATTGATCGTCGCGATCAGCACGCCCAGTGTGGTGTTGGAGAGGGCGATCCACTTGTAGCGCGGGCCCGGTCCGCTGTCGCCGTCGGGCCGTGCGGCGGTCTTCTTCGCTGCTGCCCATCGCACGGGCATCACTCCCATCGGGGAGTCGCGCGGGTACTTACTTGCTTGACTTCAACCAATCTAATCCGGGATCGCCGACGCGGCCAGTGAGCGTGCCTGCGTCTGTGCTGTGCCCGCTGCCTGCGCCCGGGGCCCGTGCCTGTGCCCGGAGCCGGCTACGGAGCCGTCAGCAGCCGCAGCTCGCGCGGCGGGCCACCGAGACCGGCAGCATCAGTGAGACCGGCTCGCGGTCCCGGTCGCCGAGCCGCTGTACGAGCAGCTCCACGGCCTCCTCGCCCAGCCGCCGGATCGGCTGCCGTATGGTCGTCAGCGCCGGCCGCACCATCCGGCTCAGCGGAATCCCGTCGAAGCCCGTCACCGCGATGTCCTCGGGCACCCGCACACCGCGCCGCTCCAGGGCGTGCAGGGCGCCGATCGCCATCTGGTCGTTGGCGAAGAGCATCGCCTGCGGCCGGCGGCCGTGCGGGCCGCCGTGCTCCAGCAACGTCTCGGCCGCCCGTTGGCCCTCGGCCTGTGTCATCATCACGGCGCGCAGTCCGGGCTCGTCCGGAACCGGCAGTCCCGCTTCCGCACACGCCTCCCGGAAGCCCCGGAACCGTGCCTCGGCGTCCGGCGACTCCTTCTCGCCTCCGATGAAGACCAGTTCACGCAGCCCGTGGTCGCGGATGAGATGGCGGGCCAGTTCCCGTTCGCCGTCGGAGTTGGCCACCTCGATATGGTCGAGATGGTCGATCTCGCGCGGCCCGGCCAGCATCACCACGGGCAGCCGCCGTGAGATCACCTCAAGGTCCTCGGTCGGAACGGTCCGTGCCAGTACGGCGAAACCGTCGACCCGGCCCGCGACCTTCGCCACCAGCGACTCGGGCCCGCCCTTCAGGGACGCGGCGATCAGCAGCGCGTACCCGTGCCGCCGCGCGGCCCGCTCCATTCCCCGGATGATCTGGTCGGAGTAGAGCATCACGGCGGAGTCGTCGTACGTGTCGTCCGCCTCGGCATCGGTCTCGGCGTCCGGATCCGCGTAGTCCGGGAAGCAGAGCCCGAGCACTCCGGTGGTCCTGCTGGCCAGACCGCGGGCGTTTCCGCTGGGTACGTAGCCGAGCGTACGGGCCGCCGCGAGCACCCGGTCGCGGGTCTGGGCGCGGACCGAATCCGGGTTCCGGTAGACCCGTGAAACCGTCGCAATGGAGACGCCGGACCGCTCGGCGACGTCGTACACCGTGGGGGCACTCACCCGACCGACCGTCCGCTTCTTGTCTGTTCGGTTCCGTCCATGAAAGCGCATTCACCCTAGGCGCCGCGCTGTCCGCGGAGCAAGGCGGCCCCCGGGACGGACGGAAAACTGGTTGGACAGGGAAACTTGCAAGGTTACCTGTCTACATTCTACGGTGAGTCCGTGTCCGAGGAGTCCGAGGAGTCCGGGCGGTCCGGCGATCCGACCGCCGAGCAGGTCGCCGCCGATCTCGCCGCCGTCGTCGGCAGGCTGATGCGGCGGCTGCGGACGACGTCGCCCGACAACCGGCTCACGCCCTCCCAGCGTTCGGTGCTCTCCCGGCTGAACGGCGAAGGACCGTCCACGACGGCCGCGCTGGCCCGCGCGGAGTATGTACGTCCTCAGTCGATGCGGCTGACGCTCGGCGTCCTGGAGGAACAGGGCCTGATCGAGCGGACGCCCGATCCCGACGACGGCCGGCAGTCCGTCGTCTCGGTCACGGACACCGGCCGCGACACGCTCGCCGCGGTCCGCGCGGCCAAGCAGGGCTGGCTCTCCGAGGCGATCGCCGAGGAACTCGACGGCGCGGAGCGCCGCGCCCTGGCCGACGCGGCGGCACTGCTGCAACGGCTGGTCGAGAGGCGCGAGTGAGGCCACGGCTCATGGCTCCCGGGCACATGGCTGCCGGGTACACGGCTCTCGACCACATGGCTCCCGAGCACATGGCTCCTGAGCCCACAGTTCCCGAACACACAGTTCCGAAGGAGTACCACCAATGACCGCCACCACACTCGATCCCAAGACCGCTCTGGTCGTCATCGACCTCCAGAAGGGCATCGCCTCCCGGCCCACCGTCCACCCGGCCGATGATGTCGTGGCCCGCTCCGCCGAACTCGCCGTCGCCTTCCGGGCGAAGGGCCTGCCCGTCGTGCTCGTCAATGTCACCGGCGGCGCACCGGGCCGTACCGAAGGGCGCGGACCGGGCAGCCTCCCGTTTGCTCCCGACTGGGCGGATCTCCTGCCGGGACTTGGACAACAGGACAGCGACATCGTTGTCACCAAGCAGACCTGGGGCGCCTTCCACGGCACCGACCTCGATATGCGGCTGCGCCGTCTCGGTGTCACCCAGATCGTGGTGACCGGCATCGCCACCAGCAAGGGCGTCGAGTCCACCGCCCGTGCCGCGCATGAGCACGGATACAACGTCACCGTGGTCACCGACGCGATCACCGACTCGGACGAGGGCGCCCACCGCAACTCCGTCGAGAAGATCTTCCCGGCGCTCGGCGAGACCGACACCACCGACGCGATCGTGAAGCTGCTCGGCTGAACGGCCGACCTGAGCACACAGAACTGGGCCGGCTGTCGGCCCAGCCCTGTGTTTGCGTCCTACTCGCTACGGCGCCGGATCTTATTGCCCAGCCACACCAATGGGTCGTACTTCCGGTCCACCGCCCGTTCCTTCAGCGGGATCAGGGCGTTGTCCGTGATCTTGATGTGCTCCGGGCACACCTCCGTACAGCACTTGGTGATGTTGCAGTAGCCCAGCCCATGCTCGTCCTGAGCCGTCTTCTTCCGGTCGAGCCCGGACTCCTCGGCGGCGTCCAGCGGATGCATGTCCAGCTCGGCCACCCGCATCAGAAAGCGCGGCCCGGCGAAGGCGGTCTTGTTCTCCTCGTGGTCCCGCACCACATGGCAGGTGTCCTGGCACAGGAAGCACTCGATGCACTTACGGAACTCCTGTGAGCGGTCCACATCGATCTGCTGCATCCGGTACTCACCGGCGGCGACGCCCGGCGGCGGTACGAACGACGGCACCTCACGCGCCTTGGCGTAGTTGAACGACACATCCGTCACCAGATCCCGGATCACCGGGAAGGCCCGTAGCGGAGTGACTGTGATCGTCTCCTCGCGCGAGAAGACCGACATCCGCGTCATACACATCAGCCGCGGCCGTCCGTTGATCTCCGCGCTGCATGAACCGCACTTGCCGGCCTTGCAGTTCCAGCGCACCGCCAGATCCGCGGCCTGGGTGGCCTGGAGCCGGTGGATGATGTCGAGGACGACCTCTCCGTCGTTCACCTCGACCGCGAAGTCCGTCAGCTCTCCGCCGTCGGCGTCGCCTCGCCAGACCCGGAACTTCGCCTCGTACGCGGTGGACGCGCCCGTGCCCGCCCCCGTACCCGTACCCGTGCTCGCGTTCGTGCCCGTACTCGCGCTACCCGTACTCGCGCTCACTCGTGAAGCTCCTCTTCGGCGAGATACTTGACCAGCTCTTCCTTGTCGAACAGGGCGAGCAGATCGGGACGTATGGGCTCGGTCGTCCGGCGCGAGAGCGCGATCCGGCCCTCGGCGGGACCGGTCGCTCCGGTGAGCCGGCAGTGCAGATTGATCCGGCGCCAGTCGCGGTCCATATCGGGCCAGTCCTCCCGGGTGTGGCCGCCGCGGCTCTCCGTACGCTCCAGGGCCGCCCGCGCCACACACTCGCTGACCAGCAGCATGTTCCGCAGATCGAGCGCGAGGTGCCAGCCGGGATTGAACTGCCGATGGCCCTCGACCACGGCGCGCTCGGCCCGTGTCCGCAGCTCGGCCAGCTTCTCCAGGGCCTGTTCCATCTCGCCCTCACGCCGGATGATGCCGACCAGATCGTTCATCGTCTGCTGGAGTTCCTGATGGAGCGTGTACGGATTCTCCACCGCGGCCTCGGCCTCCGCGCCCTCGACCACCGCACCTTCAGCCTCCGCACCGCCGAACGGACGCAGCGCCTCGGCCGCCGCCGCGTCGATCTGAGCCTCGTCCGGCGCCGGCCGCGCACCGGCGCCCGTGCCCGCGTCCGTACCGATTTCCAGGGCGTACTCAGCGGCGTGCAGTCCCGCCCGGCGCCCGAAGACCAGCAGATCGGAGAGGGAGTTGCCGCCGAGCCGGTTGGAGCCGTGCATCCCGCCGGCCACCTCGCCCGCCGCGTAAAGCCCCGGCACACCGGAGGCCGCGGCCGTGTCCGAGTCGACGGCGATCCCGCCCATCACGTAGTGACAGGTGGGCCCGACCTCCATCGCCTCCGCCGTGATGTCGACATCCGCCAGCTCCTTGAACTGGTGGTACATCGACGGCAGGCGGCGGCGGATGACCTCGGCGGGCATCCGGCTGGAGACATCGAGAAAGACACCGCCGTGCGGTGAGCCGCGGCCCGCCTTGACCTCGGAGTTGATGGCGCGGGCCACCTCGTCGCGCGGGAGCAGCTCGGGCGGGCGCCGGTTGTGATCCGGATCCTCGTACCAGCGGTCGCCCTCCTCCGCCGACTCCGCGTACTTCTCCTTGAAGACATCGGGGATGTAGTCGAACATGAACCGCTTGCCCTCGGAGTTGCGCAGCACTCCGCCGTCGCCGCGCACCGATTCGGTGACGAGGATGCCCTTCACCGACGGCGGCCAGACCATTCCGGTCGGATGGAACTGCACGAACTCCATGTTCAGCAGCGGAGCGCCGGCGAGCAGCGCCAGCGCGTGCCCGTCGCCGGTGTACTCCCAGGAGTTCGAGGTCACCTTGAAGGACTTGCCGATACCGCCCGTGGCGAGGACGACGGAGGGAGCCTCCAGTACGAAGAAGCGCCCGGACTCCCGCTCGTAGCAGAACGCGCCCGCGACCCGCCCGCCGTCCGCCTGATCTCCCTCAGTCCCGTCGGTGCCGGTACCGGTGCCGGTGCCGGTGTCCTTGAGAATCCTGGTGACCGTGCACTCCTGATAGACCTTGAGGCGCGCCTCGTAGTCCCCGTACTCGCGGAAGTCCTCCTGTTGCAGCGAGACGATCTTCTGCTGGAGCGTACGGATCAGCTCCAGGCCCGTCCGGTCGCCGACATGGGCGAGCCGCGGATACTCGTGCCCGCCGAAGTTGCGCTGGGAGATCTTGCCGTCGGGCGTACGGTCGAAGAGCGCGCCCCAGGTCTCCAGCTCCCAGACCCGGTCCGGTGCCTCCTGCGCGTGCAGTTCCGCCATCCGCCACTGGTTGAGGAACTTTCCGCCGCGCAGGGTGTCGCGGAAGTGCACCCGCCAGTTGTCGCCCGCGTTCACATTGCCCATGGAGGCGGCGATACCGCCCTCGGCCATCACCGTATGGGCCTTGCCGAAGAGGGACTTGCAGATGACGGCGGTACGGGCGCCTCGCTCGCGCGCCTCGATGGCGGCCCGCAGTCCCGCGCCACCCGCGCCCACCACCACGACGTCCCACTGACGGCGTTCGAGTTGCGTCATGTCCGAAGGGTCTCCCTGTTCCTAGAAGAGTTCCTAGAAGAAGCGCGGATCGTCGAAGGCCCCGGTGGCGAGCAGATAGACATAGAAGTCGGAGACGGCGACGCTGATCAGTGAAGCCCAGGCGAGCTGCATATGGCGGTTGTTGAGCCTGCCCACCCAGCCCCAGAGCCGGTAGCGCACCGGATGCCTGGAGAAGTGCCGGAGCCGGCCGCCGATGATGTGCCGGCAGGAGTGGCAGGAGAGCGTGTACGCCCAGATCAGCCCGATATTGACCAGGAAGATCAGCGAACCGAGCCCCATATGGCCCCAGGCGTACTCCTCGTCGCGGAAGGAGAGCACGGTGTCGTACGTGAGGATGCCGGCGACCGGCACGGCCGCGTAGAAGAAGTACCGGTGGATGTTCTGGAGGATCAGCGGGAAGCGGGTCTCACCGGTGTACGCCGTGTGCGGCTCGGCGACGGCGCAGGCGGGCGGTGAGGCCCAGAAGCCGCGGTAATATGCCTTGCGGTAGTAGTAGCAGGTCAGCCGGAAACCCAGCGGGAAGATCAGGATCAGCAGCGCGGGCGAGAGGCCCCACCAGCTTCCGAAGATCTCCCAGTTGGGGCCGTTCCGCATCGGCGCGCAGTTCTCCGCCAGACAGGGCGAGTAGAACGGTGAGACATAGGGCGCGGCGTAGTAGTCGCTGTTCGCGAAGGCCCGCCAGGTCGAGTACACGATGAAGGCGAGCAGCCCGGCGGCGGTCGCGGCGGGCGCCAGCCACCAGCGGTCCGTCCGCAGATGGCGAGGTGCGATGGCGGCGCGCGAGGCGCCGCGCACACCCGTACTGGCTGGTGGGGGTTGAGTACCGGTGGCCAACGGGTCTCCTCAGGAGGGCTAACGGCTCAGGGCGCTCGCCGGCCGCGCACACCCAGGCCCTCGTCGTCCGAGTCCGTCCACAGCGCGCTGTCGTACGGAGTGTCGGAGATGGTCACCAGGTCGTCGGCGCGGCCGGCCGACGGGGATCGGAACTCGTTCTCGCTGGCTCGCGCCAGACTCTGCTCCAGCCGTCCGACCGTACGGACCAGGTCGTCCAGGCAGCGCTTGACCGCTGTCAAATCGTCCTGAAGGGACATGAGTTGCCCTCACTTCCGCGATCGCGGGCGGCATGCGTGGATCAGGCTCTCTGTATGCGCCTGAGAGTGTCGCGCGTCACACCCGCCTTTCACAAGAGCCCGGACAGGTCGCCTGTGCAGCGGTCCGGTCGCCCCGGCGGCGGACAGGTCGCCCCTGTGGCAGGCCGGTCGCCCGTGCGGCGGAGCGGTTGGACCGTGCGAGTGGCGTTTGCGACACGAGGCGACGTGTCACCGGGCCGGTTCCGCGCCTTTCAACTTCAGTGGGTGGGCAATAGGTGTGATCATCTCTAAATTCCACAAACAGGACGAAGAGGTACTAGACATGTCCCACGTCGGCGCCCCACGCGGGAGGACATGCTCCCGAACGCTCCGCTCCCTCGCGCTCCTCACCACCGGTGTGCTCGCCCTGCCCGTCCTGTCCGCGTGCACCTCGGACGACGACGGCGCGAGCGCGGACGCCGCCCCGGACATCGCGGCGGCAGGACGGGACCATGTCACCGCGGGCGGATCCCTGCGCTGGGCGATCGACACCATGCCCTCGACGCTCAACGCCTTCCAGGCCGACGCGGACGGCTCCACCAGCCGGATCGCCGCCGCCGTACTTCCCTCACTCTTCACGCTCGACAAACGAGGCCGTCCGCAGCGCAATCCGGACTATCTGGAATCCGCGAAGATCGTCGAGCGCGAGCCCAAACAGGTCGTGCTCTACAAACTCAATCAGCAGGCGGTGTGGAGCGACGGCCGTGAGATCGGGGCACCCGACTTCGTGGCCCAGTGGCGTGCGCTGAGCGGCAAGAACTCCGCGTACTGGACCGCGCGCAACGCCGGTTACGAGCGGATCGAGAAGATCGAGCGCGGTGCGAACGACCTTGAGGTCAGAGTCACCTTCAGCAAGCCCTACGCGGACTGGCGGGCCCTCTTCACTCCTCTTTATCCGAAGGATGTGACGGGCACGCCCAACTCCTTCAACGACGGGGCCAGGTCCAGTCTCAAGACGACGGCCGGGCCCTTCAGCGTCAAGAAGGTCGACCGCAAGGGCAAGGAGGTCACCCTGGTCCGCAGCGCCCGCTGGTGGGGAGAGCCCGCCAAGCTGGACTCGCTCGTGCTGCGCGCGGTGCCGAGGAGCAAACGCGCGTCGGCGCTCGCGGACGGCAAGCTCGACCTCGCCGAGATCGACAAGAGCGCGGCGGACCGTATCGCCCTGGCGGTCCGGGACCGCGGCTCCGGCGAGCAGAAGCTCACCCATGGTCCCGGTGTCGCGATCACACCGGCCTCCGCGCTCCGCTCCTGGGCGCTGGCCAACGGCTCGGACGAGGAGAAGGCCGAGGCCGCGCAGATCGCACGTGAGCAGACGGCCGCGGCCATCGTCCGCTACGCCAAGGAACAGAAGACGCTCCACGGATTCGTCGTACGCAAGTCGCTGGAGCCCGCCTACACCCAGCTCGCGCTGAACGGGGAGCAGGGACCGCTCGCCGATGAGCGGGTACGGCGTGCCGTCGCCCGCGCGCTCGACCGCCAGGAACTGGCCGACACCGTACTCAAGCCGCTCGGGCTGCCGGCCAGACCGCTCGGCAGCCATCTCGCCCTGGTCGGCCAGGAGGCGTACGCGGACAGCAGCGCGGCGCTCGGCAAGCAGGACACCCAGGAGGCGCGGGCGCTGCTGGCCGACGCGGGCTGGGTGCCGGGCGGAGCCCTCAAGAAGGACGGCGCCAAGGCGGGCAGCAAGGCCGAGAAGCCCGAACCGGACGAGGACGAAGAAGAAGAGAACGAGGAGGAGGCCGAGGAGAAGCCCAAGGAGAAGTCGGCCGCCGAGAAGAAGTACGACGCGAAGCAGCGGGAGCTGGCGAAGAAGGAGGAAGAGGAGGCGAAGAAGAACGAGAAGGCGGACGACAAGCCGGACGTTCCCTCCAGCGAGGGCACGGTCATCGTCGGCGACGAGAAGCCCGGTAAGCGGAAGCCCGGCCAGGATCAGCAGCCCGCCCAGCCGAAGCCGGGCCTGGGGCTGCGGCCCGACGAGGAAGACCGTACGGCCCAGGAGCACCTGGGCGGCCGGGAGCACCGGAGCGCCCAGGAACACCAGCCCGGCGAGATCGACCCGGCCATCCAGGACGACAAGCCCATCCAGGACGGCAAGCCAGGCCAGACGGGGCCACGTCCCGAGTCCGCGACCCATGTCCTCGCGCCCGCGCCCGCCGCCGCCTTCCACGGCGTGACACTGCTCCGCCAGGCCGCCGCGGTGCGTGATCCCAGGTCCGCCCGGTCCGCCAGGCACGCCCACTACGCCAGTCATGCCCGGTATGTCCAAGATGAAGACAAGAAGCCGGGTGCCTACGCGCCGCGCGGCACGGCCGCCGCCCCGACCCCGTCGGTCTCGGGCTCGCCCACCCCGATGACCGGTCCGCTCGGCAAGGACGGCAAGGCCCTCACCCTGCGCTTCGTACTGCCCTCGGGCGAGGGCTCGGAGGCGCTGCGCACGGTCGGCGAGCGGATCGCGCGGATGCTCAACCGTATCGGCATCAAGACGGAGATCACCAAGGTCCCGGACGAGGGCTACTTCAAGGACCATGTCGCTTCCGGCGACTACGACCTGGCGCTCTACTCCTGGCCGGCCACCGCCTACCCGGCCACCGACGGCCGGCCGATCTTCGCCAAGCCCGTACCCGCCAGCGACGGCTCCCTGCTGGTGGAGCAGAACTACACCCGCGTGGGTACGGACCATATCGACCAGCTCTTCAACCGGGCCGTGGCCGAGATCGACGAGAAGGCCAGCCGCTCCCTGGTCAAGCAGGCCGACGCCCGGATCTGGGCCGCGGCCGGCTCCATCCCTCTCTTCCAGCGGCCGGAACTGGTCGCGGCCAAGCCGGAGGTGGTGAACGCGGGAGCCTTCGGCCTCGCGGCGCCCCGGTACCAGGACATCGGCTTCACGAACGCCGGTACCTCGGGCTCCGGTGGCAAGGAGGAGAAGAAGAAGTAGCGAAAGAACAGTGAGCTAAGCATGAAGCGGCGGAAAAGTACCAGCTCAACGCCGTGCGATCGGCTCACCGCCTGATCAATTCGTTTGCCCGCCGGCCTGCCCGGCGGGCAAGCTCGTATCCGTCCTTGACCCGGGCAGTTCCACATCCGCAGAACACCCCAGAATCAGCCGCTTCCATTGGGCCGGGAAGCCCTCCACACCCAGGCCCCGTACCATGGGACAAGCCGTGGCGTGTCAGCCCGGCGGGCGTACGAGGAAAGAACGCCGCATCCCACGATCGAGAGAAGCGCCAGCCAGCATGCCCACGCGCCACGACATCCGCAATGTCGCCATCGTCGCCCACGTCGACCATGGCAAGACCACTCTGGTCGACGCCATGCTGAAGCAGGCCGGCGCCTTCGCCGCGCACGCCGCCGAGCAGCTCGACGACCGGATGATGGACTCGAACGACCTGGAGCGTGAGAAGGGCATCACGATCCTGGCCAAGAACACGGCCGTGAAGTACCACCCCAAGACCGGTGGCGACCCGATCACCATCAACATCATCGACACTCCCGGCCACGCCGACTTCGGCGGCGAGGTCGAGCGCGGTCTCTCGATGGTCGACGCGGTGGTCCTGCTCGTGGACGCCTCCGAGGGCCCGCTCCCGCAGACCCGCTTCGTGCTCCGCAAGGCGCTCCAGGCGAAGATGCCGGTCATCCTCTGTATCAACAAGACGGACCGTCCCGACTCCCGGATCGCCGAGGTCGTCGACGAGACGTACGACCTCTTCCTCGATCTGGACGCGACGGAGGAGCAGATCGAGTTCCCGATCGTCTACGCCTGCGCGCGCGACGGTGTCGCCTCGCTGACCAAGCCGGAGGACGGTACGGTCCCGGCCGACAGCGACAGCCTGGAGCCGTTCTTCAACACGATCCTGTCGCATGTCCCGGCTCCCGAGTACGACGAGTCCGCGCCGCTCCAGGCCCATGTCACCAACCTGGACGCCGACAACTTCCTCGGCCGTATCGCGCTCTGCCGGGTCGAGCAGGGCGAGCTGCGCAAGGGCCAGACCGTCACCTGGATCAAGCGTGACGGCTCCATGTCCAACGTCCGTATCACCGAGCTGCTGATGACCGAGGCGCTCACCCGTAAGCCGGCCGAGCAGGCGCGCCCCGGTGACATCTGCGCCATCGCCGGTATCCCGGACATCATGATCGGCGAGACGCTGGCCGATCCCGAGAACCCGATCGCGCTGCCGCTGATCACGGTCGACGAGCCCGCGATCTCGATGACCATCGGTACGAACACCTCGCCGCTGGTCGGCAAGGGCGGCAAGGGCCACAAGGTCACCGCCCGCCAGGTCAAGGACCGTCTCGACCGCGAGCTGATCGGTAACGTCTCGCTGCGGGTCCTGGACACCGAGCGTCCCGACGCCTGGGAGGTGCAGGGCCGCGGTGAGCTGGCGCTGGCCATCCTGGTCGAGCAGATGCGCCGGGAGGGCTTCGAGCTGACCGTCGGCAAGCCCGAGGTGGTCACCAAGCAGGTCGACGGCAAGACGTACGAGCCCATCGAGCGGATGACGATCGACTCTCCCGAGGAGCACCTCGGCGCGATCACTCAGCTCATGGCGACGCGCAAGGGCCGTATGGAGACCATGACCAACCATGGCTCGGGCTGGATCCGTATGGAGTGGATCGTTCCGTCCCGCGGTCTGATCGGCTTCCGTACGGAGTTCCTCACCCAGACGCGCGGCACGGGCATCGCCCACTCGATCTTCGAGGGCCACGAGCCGTGGTTCGGCGAGCTGCGCACCCGTAACAACGGTTCGCTCGTCGCGGACCGCTCGGGTTCGGTGACTCCCTTCGCGATGATCAACCTCCAGGAGCGCGGTGTCATCTTCACCGAGCCCGGTACCGAGGTCTACGAAGGAATGATCATCGGTGAGAACTCGCGCGCCGACGACATGGACGTGAATATCACCAAGGAGAAGAAGCTCACCAATATGCGGGCCGCCTCCGCGGATTCCACCGAGAATGTGGTGCCGCCGCGGAAGCTCTCGCTGGAGCAGTCGCTGGAGTTCTGCCGCGACGACGAATGCATCGAGGTGACTCCGGAGACGGTACGTATCCGTAAGGTCGTCCTGGACCAGAAGGAGCGCGGTCGCGCTGCGTCCCGGGCCAAGCACGGCTGAGCAGCGTCCGCCCCGTTCGACGGCCCGGTTCCCGCGGAAAAGCGGAAGCCGGGCCGTTCGTCGTGCGACGTCGGCCGGACCGGACCTGGGCACACGCCGGACGGCTCGACGTCAAGTTCGTTTTTGGGGATCGCGTCCGATTATCGGCGGGTGGTCACCGGATGGTGTGTTAACGGTCCGTTTCGCGGGTGTCTGCCTGGGATAACTTTGTCCGGATTTCGGGCGGACGGGGGGTGTCGATGTTGCCAAAACGAGACCCTTTAAGTGTGGTTTACGGCCCGGCCGTACTTAATAGTTGGCCATTGAGCTCGGGTCAATGGGTCAAACGCCATGGGGAGCGTCGACTCACGAGCACACTCGGGGTACTTGGAAACCGCACTGTCAGGGGTGTCAGCGCGCGTAGACAGTGCCCTTCTTGTTGTGACAAGTGGACTCATGAGGAGGAACCCATGCGTGGTGCCAAGAGCGCCAAGTGGGTAGTCGGCACGATTGTCGTGGCCCTCGCGGCGACGGCCTGCAGCAGCAGCGGAGACGACAGCAGCAAAACGCCTTCGACGGAGAAGGGCAAGCCCGCGGGCTATGTCTCCATCGATGTCGGTGAGCCCCAGAAGCCGCTGATCCCGGCCGACACGAACGAGTCGCTCGGCAGCTATGTGATCCAGTCGCTGTTCACCCAGCTCCTGGACTTCGACGCGCAGGGCAAGATCGTTTACACGAACGCCGAGTCGGTGACATCGACCGACTCCAAGACCTGGACGGTCAAGCTCAAGCCGGGCTGGAAGTTCCACGACGGCACCCCCGTCACGGCCGAGTCCTACGTCAAGGCGTGGAACTGGTACGCCAACATCAAGAACAACCAGCAGAACGCCTTCTGGTTCGGTGACATCGCCGGTTACGCCGATGTCCACCCGGAGAAGGGCGAGCCGAAGGCCGACGCGATGTCGGGTCTGAAGGTTGTCGACGACACCACCTTCACGATCGAGCTCACCTCGGCGATTCCGTACTTCGAGTACAAGCTCGGTTACGCGACGTTCGCGCCGCTGCCGGAGGTCTTCTACAAGGACACCAAGGCGTTCGGCCAGAAGCCGGTCGGCAACGGTCCCTACATCTTCGAGAAGTGGGACCACAAGAAGCTCATCCAGGTCAAGGCCAACCCTGACTACCAGGGCCCGAACAAGGCCAAGAACGCGGGCGTCCTCTTCAAGAACTACGCGACCGTCGAGGCCGCGTACCAGGACCTCCTCTCCGGCAACCTGGACATGATCCGCCAGGTCGGCCCGAAGGACCTGCCGAAGTACAAGCAGGACCTCGGCGACCGCGCGATCGACCAGCCGTACGCGGCCGTCCAGAGCCTCGTGCCGGCGTTCTACACGAAGACCTTCAAGGGCATCGACCCGAAGGTCCTCCAGGGTCTGTCGATGGCGATCGACCGCGACACGATCACCAAGACCGTCCTCAACGGCACGCGCAAGCCGGCCACCAGCTTCACCCCGCCGGGTGTCCAGGGCAACCAGGACCTGAACACCGATGTCTTCAAGTTCGACCCGGCGAAGGCGAAGCAGCTGGTCACCGAGGGCGGCGGCGTCCCCGGCAACAAGATCTGGATCCAGTACAACGCGGACGGTGGCCACAAGGAGTGGGTGACCGCGGTCTGCGAGTCGATCCGCAACGCCACCGGTGTGGACTGCATCCCGGACGCCAAGCCGGACTTCCAGACCGACCTGGAGGCTCGTGACAACGACCAGGTCAAGGCGATGTACCGCGGTGGCTGGGTCGCCGACTACCCGCTGAACGTCAACTTCATGCGGGAGCTGTACGGCACGGTCGCCGAGGCGAACAACGGCCGGTTCTCCGACAAGGAGGTCGACGCGGCCTTCAAGAAGGGTGACAACGCCAAGAACCTGGACGAGTCGATCAAGGCTTACCAGGACGCCGAGAAGCTGCTTCTCGACAAGATGCCGGCGATCCCGCTGTGGGAGTACAAGACCAACGGCGGCTACTCGAAGTCTGTGGACAATGTGACGGTCGACTTCCACGGTGACTACAACCTCACCGACGTCACGGTCGTCAAGTAACCCGTCCGAGGGCCATCCCCCCACTCGGCCATAAGCCGTCGGCACAACGTCGGTAGGCTCCCGGGGCCGCTCCCGTACCAATGGGAGCGGCCCCCCGGGCTGCACAGTTATCCATTCGGAGGCAAACATGGGGCGTTATGTCGCGCGGCGACTGCTCCAGATGATCCCGGTATTCCTCGGGTCAACCTTGCTGGTCTTCGCCATGATGTACGCCCTGCCCGGTGATCCCGTGCGCGCGCTCGCCGGAGAGCAGACCGTTGACCCCGCGCAGATCGCGGCGATGAAGAAGGACCTCGGTCTCGACCTGCCGCTCTGGCACCAGTACTGGAACTATCTGACCGGCCTGTTCCAGGGCGACTTCGGCACACAGATCGCCAGCGGCCGGCCCGTCGCCGACATCATCTCGGAGGCGTTCCCGATCACGGTCCGGCTGACGCTGTTCGCCTTCGCCTTCACCGTGCTCGTCGGTATCTCGATCGGCGTCTTCGCCGGACTGAAGGCCGATACGCTCCGGGACCGCGCCCTGCTGGTCCTGACGCTTCTGCTGATCTCCGTTCCCTCGTTCGTACTCGGCTTCCTCGGCCAGTACTTCTTCGCCTTCCAGCTCGGCTGGGTGGACCCGAACGTGAGCGTGGAAGCGAACTGGGACGAGCTGTTCCTCCCGGCCGTCGTACTCGGCTCCCTGTCACTGGCCTATGTGGCACGTCTGACGCGTACCTCCGTCGCGGAGAACCTGCGCTCCGACTACATGCGCACCGCGGTGGCCAAGGGACTGCCGCGCCGCCGGATCATCGGCGTACACCTGATGCGCAACTCCATGATCCCGGTGGTGACCTTCCTCGGCACCGACCTCGGCGCCCTGATGGGCGGCGCGGTCGTCACCGAAGGCATCTTCAACATCAAGGGTGTCGGCTACAACATCTTTGACGCGCTGAGGCACCGCGAGGGCGCCACGGTCGTGGGCATCGTGACCCTGATCGTCGTCGTGTATCTCGTCACCAGCCTGCTCGTCGACCTGCTCTACGCGGTCCTGGACCCGAGGATCCGTTATGCCTGAGGCACTCAAGGACACCGTCAAGGAGCAGCCGGCCGAGGCTCCGGCCGCACCGCCGGCGGACGGCAGGGTCGGCAAGCCCCGCAGTCTCTGGTCGGACGCCTGGCACGATCTGCGGCGCAATCCGCTCTTCGTCGTCTCCGCGGTCCTGATCCTGTTCCTGCTGACGATGGCGGCCTTCCCGCAGCTGTTCACCAGCGCCGATCCACGCTTCGCGGACCTCGCCAACCACTATCTGCAGAAGCCCAACTGGGGCCACTTCTTCGCTCCGGACTGGTTCGGGTACGACATCCAGGGCCGGTCGATCTACACACGTGTCGTCTACGGCGCGCGGGCCTCGATCCTTGTCGCCGTCGTGGTCACCGGACTCGTCACCGTCCTCGGCACCGCGGTCGGGATGCTGGCCGGCTACTTCGGCGGCTGGATCGACACGATCCTGTCCCGGGTCACCGACATCTTCTTCGCCGTGCCGTTCATCCTCGGCGCGATGGTGGTGCTGACCTCCTTCGCCGAGCGTTCGATCTGGGTCGTGATCCTGTCCCTCGCCTTCCTGGGCTGGACACAGATCGCCCGTGTCGCGCGCGGCTCGGTCCTCACCATCAAGCAGGCGGACTATGTGATGGCGGCCAAGGCGCTCGGCGCCTCGACCAGCCGTATCCT
Organism: Streptomyces sp. NPDC059743; assembly: GCF_042732975.1. Lineage (NCBI taxonomy): Bacteria > Bacillati > Actinomycetota > Actinomycetes > Kitasatosporales > Streptomycetaceae > Streptomyces > Streptomyces sp. NPDC059743. The sequence continues at coordinate 102,067 of NZ_JBHWGS010000023.1, forward strand.
GCTCCGGCACATCATGCCCAACGCGATCGCACCGGTGATCGTGGTCGCGACCATCGCGCTCGGCGGCTATATCTCGGCCGAGGCCACGCTGTCCTTCCTGGGTATCGGGCTCGCCGAGCCGGCCGTCTCCTGGGGCGTCGACATCTCGTCGGGCCAGGAGCAGCTCCGTAACGCGGAGTTCGTCCTGATCGTCCCGTCGGTCATGGTGTCGATCACTGTGCTGGCCTTCATCATGCTCGGCGATGCGGTACGCAACGCCCTCGATCCCAAGCTGCGCTGAGGGAGGCGTACATGACCATCATCGACAACACGACGGCGGACGATCCTTCCGGCCCGCTGCTCGAAGTCCGTGACCTGCATGTGGAGTTCCACACCCGTGACGGTGTGGCCAAGGCGGTCAACGGTGTCAACTACAGCGTCAGCGCGGGCGAGACGCTCGCCGTGCTGGGCGAGTCCGGCTCCGGCAAGTCCGTCACCGCTCAGGCGGTCATGGGCATTCTCGACATGCCTCCGGGACGCATTCCGCGCGGAGAGATCTTCTTCCGCGGCCAGGACATGCTCAAGATGAGCAACGAGGAGCGCCGGCTCATCCGCGGCCAGAAGATCGCGATGATCTTCCAGGACGCGCTGTCCTCGCTCAATCCGGTGCTCTCCGTGGGCTACCAGCTCGGCGAGATGTTCCGTGTCCATCTGGGCCTCTCCAAGAAGGAGGCCAAGGCCAGGTCCATCGAGCTGATGGACCGGGTGCGTATCCCGGCGGCCAAGGAGCGGGTCAACGACTATCCGCACCAGTTCTCCGGCGGAATGCGCCAGCGCATCATGATCGCCATGGCGCTGGCCCTGGAACCGGATCTGATCATCGCGGACGAGCCGACCACCGCGCTGGATGTGACCGTCCAGGCCCAGGTCATGGACCTGCTGGCGGAGTTGCAGCGCGAGTACCACATGGGCCTGATCCTGATCACGCACGACCTCGGCGTCGTCGCCGATGTCGCGGACAAGATCGCGGTCATGTACGCGGGCCGGATCGTGGAGACCGCGCCGGTGCACGAGCTCTACAAGCGTCCCGCGCATCCGTACACCCGTGGTCTGCTCGACTCGATTCCGCGCCTGGACCAGAAGGGCCAGGAGCTGTACGCGATCAAGGGCCTGCCACCCAACCTGACCCGGATTCCGCCCGGCTGCGCCTTCAATCCGCGCTGCCCCGCGGCGCAGGACATCTGCCGTACGGAGGTTCCGGCCCTGCTTTCCGTCACGGAGCAGGACGGTACCGAGCTGCCGGGCCGTGGAAGCGCGTGCCACTTCTGGAAGGAGACGATCCATGGCTGAGCCGAGGAAGAGTGACGACTCCATGGACGCCACCCCGAACGTCACCGAGGTGGCGACGGCCGACGCCGTCACCGTCGAGGACTCCGTCGCCGCCATCGAGGCGACGGTCGAGCGTGGCGAGCCGATCCTCCAGGTGCGCAACCTGGTCAAGCACTTCCCGCTGACCCAGGGCGTTCTGTTCAAGAAGCAGGTCGGCGCGGTCAAGGCTGTGGATGGCATCTCCTTCGACCTGTACCAGGGCGAGACGCTGGGCATCGTCGGAGAGTCCGGCTGCGGCAAGTCCACCGTCGCCAAGCTGCTGATGACGCTGGAGCAGGCGACCGCCGGCGAGGTCTTCTTCAAGGGCCAGGACATCACCAGGCTGTCCGGGCGCGCGCTGAAGGCCGTCCGCAGGAACATCCAGATGGTGTTCCAGGACCCGTACACCTCGCTCAACCCGAGGATGACCGTCGGTGACATCATCGGCGAGCCCTTCGACATCCATCCGGAGGTGGCACCGAAGGGCGACCGGCGCCGCAAGGTCCAGGAACTGCTCGATGTCGTGGGTCTCAACCCGGAGTACATCAACCGCTATCCGCATCAGTTCTCCGGCGGACAGCGCCAGCGCATCGGTATCGCCCGCGGTCTCGCGCTCAATCCCGAGGTCATCATCTGCGACGAGCCGGTCTCGGCCCTGGATGTCTCGGTGCAGGCGCAGGTCATCAATCTGATGGAGAAGCTCCAGGACGAGTTCAACCTCTCCTACATCTTCATCGCGCACGACCTGTCGATCGTCCGGCACATCTCCGACCGGGTCGGTGTGATGTACCTCGGCAAGATGGCCGAGATCGGTACGGACACCCAGATCTACGACCACCCGACGCATCCCTACACCCAGGCGCTGCTGTCGGCGGTCCCGGTGCCCGACCCGGAGGCCCGTGAGGGCCGCGAGCGGATCATCCTCACCGGTGATGTCCCGTCACCGGCGAATCCGCCCTCCGGCTGCCGCTTCCGGACGCGCTGCTGGAAGGCGCAGGAGAAGTGCGCCACGGATGTCCCGCTGCTGGCCGTTCCCGAGCGCTTCAAGGGCACGGGCGGGCACGCCGCGCACGAATCGGCGTGCCACTTCGCCGAGGAGAAGGACGTCGTCCACGCGGCATGACGTAGCCGTACGTCGTACGAACAGCGCCCGGAACCGAACGGTTCCGGGCGCTGTTCTGTGTGGTGCCGCGCTGTGTGATCGTCCATTTGCGCGGGCTGGATATGCGGATCCTTCCTTGGCGTTCGATCTTGGTCTCAGCAGGTCACGAACGTGTACGCAGGTCACGTACTCCGAGGAGGCCCGTTCGATGCGTGGAGCCGCACCCGTCACCTGGGCCGTGTGCGCGGTGGCCGTCGCGCTCACGGCGACAGCGTGCGGCGGAGGAAGCGGCAGCGGCGCCGGAGGACCGGACGGAGTGCTCTCCTCCTCCTGGGGCGATCCGCAGAATCCGTTGGAGCCCGCGAACACCAATGAGGTCCAGGGCGGCAAGGTCCTCGACATGATCTTCCGCGGGCTGAAAAAGTACGACCCGAGGACCGGCAAGGCGGAGAACGCCCTCGCCGAGCGGATCGACACCACCGACTCAACGCACTTCACCGTCACCGTCAAGGACGGCTGGACCTTCAGCAACGGCGAGCAGGTCACCGCGAGATCGTTCGTGGACGCCTGGAACTACGGCGCGCATCTGAAGAACAATCAGAAGAACGCGTACTTCTTCGAGTACATCGAGGGATACGACAAGGTCCATCCGGCCTCGGGCCGGCCCACCGCGGACACGCTCTCCGGCCTCGCCGTCACCGGTCCGCTGACCTTCACCGTCAAGCTGTCCCAGCGCTTCTCCACCTGGCCGGACACGCTCGGATACGCCGCGTTCGCGCCACTGCCCAGGGCCTTCTTCGACCACCACGACGCCTGGCTCGCCAAGCCGGTCGGCAACGGCCCGTACGAGGTCGAGAACTACACCCGAGGCGCCCAGATGTCGCTGCGCACCTGGAAGGGCTACCCGGGCGGCGACAAGGCGCGCAACGGCGGAGTGGATCTGCGGGTCTACACGGACGGCAACACCGCCTACACCGATCTGGTCTCCGGCAATCTCGATCTGGTCGACGACGTCCCGGCCGCACAGCTCAAGAACGTCAGGGCCGATCTCGAAGGCCGGTACATCAACACGCCCGCCGGCATCCTCCAGAGCCTCTCCTTCCCGTACTACGACCGGGCCTGGAACACACCGGGCGCCGTCAAGGTCCGCACCGGACTCTCCATGGCGATCAACCGCGGACAGATCACCGAAACGATCTTCCACGGGACCCGCACTCCCGCCACCGACTGGACCTCTCCGGTCCTCGGCGCGGACGGCGGCTACAAAGCCGGGCTCTGCGGGAAGGCCTGCTCCTACGACCCGGCCTCGGCGAAGAAGCTGATCGCGGAGGGCGGCGGTATCCCGGGCGGCCGGCTGACCATCACGTACAACACCGACACCGGATCCCACAAGGAGTGGGTCGACGCGGTCTGCAACAGCATCAACAACGCGCTGGGCAACGACAGATCGTGTGTCGGCAGCCCGGTCGGCACCTTCGCTGACTTCAGGAACAAGATCGGCCGGAAGAAGCTCACCGGTCCGTTCCGGGCGGGCTGGCAGATGGACTATCCGCTGATCCAGAACTTCCTTCAGCCGCTCTACTACTCCAACGGCTCGGCCAACGACGGCAAGTGGCACAACGCGCGGTTCAACGAGCTGGTCAACGAGGCCAACGCCGATACGGACACCTCGACCGCGATCCGGAAGTTCCAGCAGGCCGAGAAGGTCGTACGGGACCAGATGGCCGGGATCCCGCTCTGGTACCAGAACGGGAGCGCCGGTTACGCGGCCCGGATCTCCCATGTCGAACTGAACCCGTTCAGCGTGCCCGTCTACCACGAGATCACGGTCCGCTGACACCGGGCAGGAGGAGCACCTCATGGGACGTTATGTGATCCGCCGTCTGCTCCAGATGATCCCTGTCTTCATCGGCGCCACCTTGCTGATCTTTCTGATGGTCCATGTGATGGGCGACCCGATCGCGGGACTCTGCGGCGAGAGACAGTGCGATTCGGCGACCGAGGGCCGGCTGCGCCGGGAGTTCGGCCTCGACCGGCCTGTGTGGCAGCAGTACACGACCTATATGGGCCATGTGTTCTCGGGCGACTTCGGGACCGCCTTCAACGGCCAGAAGGTCATCGACCTGATGGCGTCGGCCTTTCCGGTCACCATCCGGCTCACGCTCGTGGCCGTCGCCTTCGAGCTGGTCATCGGAGTCGTCCTCGGTGTGATCACGGGTCTGCGCCGGGGCCGGCCGGTCGACACCTCCGTACTGCTGCTGACGCTCGTGGTCATCGCCGTACCGACCTTTGTCACCGGGCTGCTGGCGCAGCTCGTGTTCGGCGTCAAGTGGCGGATCGTCCAGCCGTCGGTCTCGTACACCGCGCCGCTCGACGAACTGATCCTGCCCGGACTGGTGCTGGCGTCGGTCTCGCTGGCGTATGTCACCCGGCTGACCCGCACCTCGATCGCCGAGAACGTCCGCTCCGACTATGTCCGTACGGCCATCGCCAAGGGCCTGCCCAGACATCGGGTGATCACCCGGCATCTGCTGCGCAACTCACTGATCCCGGTGGTCACCTTCATCGGCACGGACATCGGCGCCCTGATGGGCGGTGCCATCGTCACCGAGCGGATCTTCAATATCCATGGCGTCGGATTCCAGCTCTACCAGGGCATCCTGCGCCAGAACACCCAGACCGTCGTCGGCTTTGTCACCGTGCTCGTGATCGTCTTTCTGCTGGCGAATCTGCTGGTCGACCTGGTCTACGCCGTTCTCGACCCGAGGATCCGGTATGCCTGAGCCGCAGTGCGCCCGACCGAGGACCGTCGCCGTCAAGGCCACGGCCGTCGCCGCCACAGCCGTACCGGAGCGTGGAGCCGCTCTGGAACGGGCAGCCGCTCCGGAGCGGTGTCCAGGGAGCTCCGAGGGCGGCGCCGCGCCCACCGGGAGGCCGCGCGGGCTGTGGTCGGACGCCTGGCACGATCTGCGCCGCAATCCGGTCTTCGTCGTCTCGGCGCTCGTCATCGTCTTTCTGGTGGTGATCTCGCTCTGGCCGTCCCTGATCGCGAGCCGCAATCCGCTCTCCTGCGATCTCGCCAGGGCCCAGGAGGGCTCCCGGCCCGGCCATCCCTTCGGCTTCAACGGGCAGGGCTGCGACGTCTATACGCGTACGGTCCACGGCGCCAGGACCTCGGTCGTCGTCGGTGTGCTCGCCAGCCTCGGCGTCGCTGTGACCGGCTCGGTCCTCGGCGCTCTGGCCGGCTTCTTCGGCGGCGCCTGGGACGCGGTCCTCTCCCGGATCACCGATGTCTTCTTCGCGATTCCGGTGGTGCTCGGCGGACTCGTCCTGCTGTCGCTGGTGGCCGGCACCACCGTCTGGCCGGTGATCGGTTTCATGGTGCTGCTCGGCTGGCCGCAGATCTCCCGGATCGCCCGCGGTTCCGTCATCACCGTCAAACAGAACGACTATGTGCAGGCGGCACGGGCGCTCGGCGCCTCCCACACCCGGATCCTGCTCCGGCACATCCTGCCCAACGCCGTCGCGCCCGTGATCGTCGTGGCGACCATCGCGCTCGGTACGTTCATCGCGCTGGAGGCGACACTCTCGTATCTCGGTGTGGGGCTCAGACCGCCGGCCGTGTCCTGGGGCATCGACATCTCGGACGCCTCGCCGTACATCCGCAACTCGCCGCACATGCTGCTCTGGCCGGCCGGTGCGCTGGCGGTCACCGTGCTCGCGTTCATCATGCTCGGCGACGCGGTGCGCGACGCCCTCGATCCGAAGCTGCGCTAGCCGCTCTCTTTTCCTTCAGGAGTCCGACCCATGCTGCTCGACGTACGTGATCTGCGCGTGGAGTTCCGTACCCGCGACGGTGTCGCCAGGGCCGTCAACGGCGTCAGTTACGCGGTGGACGCCGGCGAGACGCTCGCCGTGCTCGGCGAGTCCGGCTCGGGCAAGTCCGTCACGGCCCAGGCGGTCATAGGGATCCTGGACACACCGCCCGGCCGGATCTCCGGCGGTGAGGTGCTCTTCCAGGGCCGCGATCTGCTGAGGCTCAAGGAGGAGCAGCGGCGCCGGATCCGGGGCGCCGAGCTGGCGATGATCTTCCAGGACGCGCTGTCCGCGCTCAATCCCGTGATCAGCGTCGGCGCCCAGCTCGGCGAGATGTTCGTGGTGCACCGCGGTATGTCCCGCAGACAGGCGCGGGCGCGGGCCGTCGAGCTGATGGACCGCGTCGGGATTCCGGCGGCCGAGGAGCGGGCGGGCGACTATCCGCACCAGTTCTCCGGCGGTATGCGCCAGCGCATCATGATCGCGATGGCCCTCGCACTGGAGCCCGCGCTGATCATCGCCGACGAGCCGACCACCGCGCTCGATGTGACCGTCCAGGCCCAGGTCATGGAGCTGCTCGCGGAGCTGCGGCGCGAGCTGGACATGGGCCTGATCCTGATCACCCATGATCTGGGCGTGGTCGCCGATGTGGCGGACCGGATCGCGGTGATGTACGCGGGACGGATCGTGGAGACCGCGCCGGTGCACGCTCTCTACAAGGCCGCCGCCCATCCGTACACCCGCGCTCTGCTGGACTCGGTCCCGCGCCTGGACCGCAAGGGCCGTGAGCTGTACGCGATCAGAGGCCTGCCGCCGAATCCGCTGCGTATCCCGCCCGGCTGCGCCTTCCACCCACGCTGTCCGATCGCCCGCGACATCTGCCGTACGGACGAGCCGCCGCTGTACGAGGTCGCCGAGGGCCGGCACAGCGCCTGCCACTTCTGGAGGGAGACGCTCGATGGCTGAGGCCGTTCTGGAAGTCACCGACCTGGTCAAGCATTATCCGCTGACCCGTGGCGTCCTGGTCAGGAAGCAGATCGGGGCGGTACGGGCCGTCGACGGGATCTCCTTCGGTCTGGCCTCCGGGGAGACCTTGGGCATCGTCGGGGAGTCCGGCTGCGGCAAGTCGACCGTGGCGAGGATGCTGGTCCATCTGGAGCGGCCGACCTCCGGCCGGATCCGCTACAAGGGCGAGGACATCACCCGGCTGTCGGGCCGCGCGCTGAAGGCGGTGCGGCGGAATATCCAGATGGTGTTCCAGGACCCGTACACCTCGCTCAATCCGCGGATGACCGTGGGCGACATCGTCGGGGAGCCGTACGAGATCCATCCGGAGGCGGCGCCGAAGGGCGACCGGCGGCGCAAGGTCCAGGAGCTGCTGGATGTGGTCGGGCTCGATCCGGAGTACGTCAACCGCTATCCGCACCAGTTCTCCGGCGGACAGCGCCAGCGCATCGGTATCGCCCGCGGGCTCGCCCTGCGGCCGCAGGTCATCGTCGCCGACGAACCGGTCTCCGCCCTCGATGTCTCCGTCCAGGCGCAGGTCATCAATCTGATGGAGCGGCTCCAGAACGAGTTCGGGCTCTCCTATGTGTTCATCGCCCATGATCTGTCGATCGTCCGGCATATCTCCGACCGCGTCGGAGTGATGTATCTGGGACGGCTCGCCGAGCTCGGCTCGGACACGGAGATCTACGACCATCCCACGCATCCGTACACCCAGGCGCTGCTCTCCGCCGTGCCGCTGCCCGATCCGACGGCGCGCGAGCACCGGGACCGGATCATCCTGACGGGCGAGGTGCCGTCGCCGGCGCATCCGCCCTCCGGCTGCCAGTTCCGTACGCGCTGCTGGAAGGCGCAGGAGCGGTGCGCGGTGGAGGAGCCGGAGCTTGCGGTCCCGGTCGCCTTCCTGGGACAGGAGGGACCGGCCGCGCATCCCTCGGCCTGTCATTTTGCGGCGGAGCGACGGATCGTACCGGCCGTGGGGGGCGAAACGTAATAAAGCACATCAATTTCGTTAACACACAGGCAACTTCACGGACCCGACACCGATATACGAACGCGTCACGCTGAACAACGTACGGCCGTGCGGGTGCCGTAGATCGGCCGGGGCTCTGGGAGCCCCGGCCGGTCGCCTGTCCGGGCAGGGCCTACGGTCAGTTCAGGCCCAGGGACCGCTTCAGGAAGTCGACCTGGAGCAGCAGCAGATTCTCCGCGATCTGTTCCTGCGGTGTCATATGCGTCACACCGGTGAGCGGCAGCACTTCATGAGGCCGTCCCGCGGCGAGCAGTGCCGCGGAGAGCTTGAGCGTGTGTGCCACCACCACATTGTCGTCCGCGAGCCCATGGATCAGCATCAGCGGCCGGACCGGGACCTCCGGCGCCGAGAGCCCGTCGTCCGTGACCAGTGAGTGTGTGTCGTACACCTCGGGCGCCTCCTGCGGTGTGCCGAAGTAGCGCTCCTGGTAGTGGGTGTCATAGAGCCGCAGATCGGTGACCGGCGCGCCGGAGACCGCCGCGTGGAAGACATCGGGACGGTGCAGGACCGCGAGGGCGGCGAGCCAGCCGCCGAAGGACCAGCCACGGATCGCCACCCGCTCCAGATCGAGCGGGAAGCGCTCCGCGAGACCGTGCAGCGCCTCGATCTGGTCCTCCAGGCTGAGCAGCAGATTCCGCTTGACCGCCTTCTCCCAGGCGGGCGAGCGGCCCGGAGTGCCACGGCCGTCGGCGACGATCACCGCGAATCCCTGGTCGGCGAACCACTGCGAGGTCAGATGCGCGTTCTGCGCGGCGACCACACGCTGGCCGTGCGGACCGCCGTAGGGATCCAGCAGAACCGGAAGCGGGCCGTCCGATTCGCGGTGGCCGGTCGGCAGCAGCACGGCGCACGGAATCCGGTGCGCGCCCGCCTCGGTGAGCCGCGCGTGAGCCGTGAGCACCGGCCGCTCGGCGTACGAGACGATGCCCGCGAGCCGCTCGCCGTCCCTGAGCACCTGTACGGACGAGCCCGGCACGTCCGGCACGGCCGACGCCAGTACGGACACTCCGCCGGCCCGTACGGCCGAGTGCACACCCGGGCCCGCGGAGATCCGCTCGACGCCCAGATCGCTGACCCGGTACACATGAATCTGGCCAATTTCCGGATCGGCGGCCTCCTCGCCGGCCGATGCCGAGATCAGGACATCCCGGTCACCGATGTCCAGAACCGCGCGCGGATGCAGCTGCGGCCCGGTCAGCGGACGGTCGCCCACCACCAGCACCCGCGCGCCTCCCTCGTCGGCGAGCCGCACCAGCCGTCCGTCCGGCGCCCAGGCCGGCACGCCCGGCGAGAGCTCCAGCCACGCCGGATCCTCGTCCTGGTGCACGGTCCTGGTCGTACCGGTCTCCGTGTCCACCGCCAGATAGAGCTGTCCGCGCTGGTCACGGCTCTGTACGAGCAGCAGCGGAGCGCCCGCGGACGACCAGTGGACCCGGGCCAGATACGGATACCGAGCCCGGTCCCAGATCACCTCCGTACGCTTCGCAGGCCCGCCGTCCGGCCCGTCCGGCCCATCCGGCTCTCCCAGAGCGACCAGGAAGAGCCGTACGTCCGCGTTGGGCGTGCCCGCCGCGGGATAGGCGACACTGACCGGCTCCCGGTCCGGATGAGCGGGATCGGAGATCCACCAGCGCCGCACCTGAGAGGTGTCCACCCGCGCGACCAGCAGCCGGTCCGACTCGGGCGACCACCAGAAGCCGCGGGTACGGTCCATCTCTTCGGCGGCGATGAACTCGGCCAGCCCGTAGGTGACGTCCGCGCCCTCGGCCTTGGTGGGCCCCACCAGCTCGCGATCGCCCTCACCGTCCGCGCCGATCACCCGGAGCGCTCCCTTGGCCGCGTAGGCGATGTGCCGGCCGTCGGGCGCGGGCCGCGGATCGATCACCGGTCCGCGTACGGGCAGTTGGCGCGCGGTGCCGGCACGCAGCTCGGCCGCGTACAGCCGCCCGGAGAGCGCGAACGCGGCCAGTTCGACCGTATTGTCCGTCGCGTAGCCGACGATGCCCTCCCCGCCCTCGCGGCTCCGCTCGCGGCGGGCCCGCTCCTCGGCGGAGAGCCGCTCCACGGCGCCTCCCAGCAGCGTCCTGGGGTCCGCGGCGACCCGCTCCCGTCCTCCGGGGCCAGGGCCTTCGAGATCGAGCACCCAGAGGGCGTTCACGCGGTCCGTCCCGGAAGCGGAACGCAGGAAGACCACCCGCGCGCCGTCGGGCGAGACCGTGAACGCGCGGGGAGCGCCCAGCGTGAACCGCTGGGTCCTGGCGTGCTGGCGTGGGAACGAGTGCTCGTGGCTCAAGGTCATACGACCGAAACTAGTGCCCGTGCGCCCCCCTGTGCTGCCGTGCACCGACCGATGCTTACGTACGGATAGTTATGATCCGTAGCGCAAGGTGGGTAGGAATCTGCCGGCACATGCATGCCGCTCTTTCCCGACTGATATTTATGGAGGTGAACCGCCGTGGCACTCTCGATTTCGGCGGTGGTGCTGCTGGCGATCATCGTCTTCCTGCTGGTCCGGAAATCCGGGCTCAAGGCCGGTCACGCGGTGGTCTGCATGCTGCTCGGGTTCTACATCGCCAGTTCGTCCATCGCGCCCACCATCAGCGAACTGACCACGAACGTGGCGGGGATGATCGGCGGGATCAAGTTCTGACCTCCGGTTCGTGATCTCCGGTTCGTGACCTCCGGTCCACCGACCTCCGACTCCCACTTCTCTCTCTTCTCCCTCTGCCCGCTTTCCGATCTCCGCTCGCCGTGCCCCCGGCCGCCGTCCATCCGGCCGGGGGTTTCACGGGCGGCCTCGTAGGCTGTCCTCATGACCGACCAACCCGCCCGTCGTCTGCTGCTGGTGCACGCGCACCCGGACGACGAGTCGATCAACAACGGCGCCACCATGGCCAAGTACGCGGCCGAGGGCGCTCTGGTCACTCTGGTGACCTGCACCCTCGGCGAGGAGGGCGAGATCATCGTGCCCGGTCTCGCCCATCTCGCCGCCGACCGGGAGGACGGCCTCGGCACTCATCGCATCGGTGAACTCGCCGCGGCCATGCGGGAGCTGGGCGTCTCCGACCACCGGTTCCTCGGCGGGCCCGGCAGATTCCGGGACTCCGGGATGATGGGCCTGCCGCAGAACGACCGCGAGAACGCCTTCTGGCACACCGAGGTCGACGATGCCGCGGAACATCTTGTCGAGGTGATCCGCGAGGTGCGTCCGCAGGTGCTCGTGACGTACGACCCGAACGGCGGCTACGGGCACCCGGACCATATCCAGGCCCATCGCGTCGCCATGCGCGCCGCGGCACTGGCCGCCGACAGCGCATACGGTCCCGGGCTCGGGACACCTCACGCGATCGACAAGATCTACTGGAACCGGGTGCCGCGCTCGGTGGCCGAGGCGGGCTTCGCGCGGCTCCGTGCCACCGGTACGGATTTCTTCGGTATCGCCGAGGTGGACGACCTCCCGGGTGTGGTGGACGACTCGGAGATCACCGCGGCGATCGACGGCGCGCCGTACCGGGAGCTCAAGGCCGCCGCGATGCGCGCGCACGCGACTCAAATCGCCGTGGACGGGCCCTTCTTCGCGCTCTCCAACGATCTCGGCCAGCCGATCTTCGCCTCCGAGTACTACCAGTTGGTGCACGGGAAGTCCGGAGCGTCCGCGGGCGAACGCGAGACCGATCTCTTCGCGGGAGTCGCCGGAGCCGGAGACGGTGGAGCCGCCGGAGCGGCCGGAGACGGTGGAGCGGGCCGTGTCACGGAGGCCGGCGCATGAGTGACATGAGTGAGCTCAAGCGGCAGCAGTCCGCCGACGGGCTCCCGGCCGCGCCCGGGCCCTCCCGTATCGCCGTCTACGTGGGCCTCGCCGTGCTCGGCGCCCTGGTCGCCCTTGCGGGCTCGCTCGTCCAAGGCGGCTGGTTCCCCGGCGGTTTGGTGCTGGCCCTGCTCGCCACCGCCGGAGTCTTCCTCGGCGGACTGCGCCTCACCGGTACGCAGATGGGCGTGGGAGCGCCCGCCGGAGGCTGGCTGATTGCGGCCGTCCTGCTGAGCGTCGGCCGCCCGGAGGGCGACGCGGCCTTCTCCGCGGGCGTCGGACCGCTCATCTTTCTGCTGGGCGGGATGGCGGTGGCTGTGATGTGTGCCACCATGTCGCGGTTGCCGCAACCGGGCACGAAGTCCGGCCGACTTGGGAAGTGACGCGCCCGTCATCCACTGAATTGCCCCCGTCCGCACGGCCCGCGAACGACAGCTTCACACGGTCGTGGGGTGCCGGTCGGCTGAGGACAGTATGGTGGTGCGCGCTCCGGGCCTTCCCCTCGCCTTCGGCTGTGGGGGACCTGAACAGTTGAGTACCAGTAAGAACGGGCGGCGGAGCCAACCGGGAGAACCTGCTTTGAGTCGTGAAACTGACAGTTCGTCCTCCGGGCCCCAGGGGCGCGGCGGAGCCGCGTACCCCTCGGGGACACCGCCGTACGGATCCAGCCAGTATCCGTCGCCGCACCCCCAGCAGGACGCTCCGGAGGAGACCGACACCGCGCTCGCTCCTCAGCCGGACGAGCCGAGAACCGAAACCACACTGACCACACGTATCCGGATCAATATCCCGGGCTCGCGGCCGATCCCGCCGGTCGTGATGCGTACGCCCATGGGCGACAGCGATACTGCGGGCGGCCGGGGCGTCAAGGCCGCCGAGCTCACGGGCGGCGTCCAGGTGCCGGAGCAGGGCCAGGACAGGGCGGACGCCCTGGGAGGCCGGACTCCGGACGAGAAGCCGGCCGGTGACAAGCCCGCGAACGACTGGTTCGCGCCACGCAGGGCCTCGGGCCCGGCGGGCGGCACGGGAACGGGCACCGGCGCGGGCATGGGCGCGGGCGCGGCAGCCGTCGCGGGCGCCTCCGTACCCTCCGTACCGGCGCAGGCCGATCCCGGAGCCGGCCGGCTCACGGACACGCCGTACTACGCCGACTACTCCGAGGCGCCGCAGCCACGGCCGCATCCGTCCACCGGCGGTGGCCCGCTCGGCGATCCCGCCATGGGCGCCGCTCTGGCCGGAACCGGTCTGCCGGGAGCCGGTCTGCCGGGCCAGGGCAGCAATGGCTTCGGGCCCGGTGGCGGACCCACCACACCGGTGCTCGGTATCCGTACTCCCGGCGGGCCCGGCGGGCCCGGCGGCCCTGGTGGTCCCAGCGGTCCGACCGCGGGACCTGTCACCGGCGCCGCCTCGCTGGGCACACCGCCCGCGTCGCTGGGCGCCGGGCCAGGCAACGGCCAGGGTGTCCAGGGCGGTGCGCCGCGGATGTCCGACGACACCGCGGAGCTGACTCCGCAGCAGTACGCGCCCGAGCCGGGACCGGGCGGTCATGTCTCCGGGGACACGCTCACCAGCGGAATTCCCGTGGTGCCGGCGGAGCCCCGCTCGCCCTTCCCGGGCTCGGGCCCGCAGGGCGGCGGTCCGGGCACCGACCAGGGCCACCGGCCAGGCGGTCCCGGCTCCCACGGCCAGGACCAGGACTTCTCGGCGCCGGACTTCCCGGGTCCGATCGGCTCCGCACCGGGCGGCGGGCCGTCGGCACCCGCGCCGGCGCGGTCCGCGGCTCCGGCGGCGCCCGCACCCGCGCCCGTCAAGAAGGGCCGGTCCAAGCTGGCGCTCCTCGTCGGCGTCCTCCTGGTGGCGGGCGGCGGTGTGTACGGCGCGGGCCTGCTCATGAACCACTCCGACGTACCGAAGGGCACCACCGTCCTCGGCGTCGACATCGGCGGCGGCACCCGTGACGCGGCGGTCATCAAGCTCGACGCGGCCCTCGGCAAGCGCGCCTCCGCGCCGCTGCTGCTCAGCGTCGGCGGCAAGACCGAGGAGCTCTCCCCGGACAAGGCGGGCCTCAGTCTGGACAGCCAGGCGACCGTCCGTGACGCGGCCGGCAGCGACTACAACCCGGTCTCGGTGATCGGCTCGCTCTTCGGCGGCCTGCGGATCGCCCAGCCGGTGATCCCGGTCGACGAGGAGAAGCTCAGCGCCGCGCTGACCGATCTGGCCGGTGTCTCGGGCTCGGCCACCGAAGGAACGATCAAGTTCGAGCCGGGCCGGGCCGTCGCCGTAGCGGGCAAGTCGGGCCAGTCGCTCGATGTCAGCCACTCGATCATCTCGGTACGGGACGCCTACCGCTCCCAGGTGCAGACGGGCCGTACGAACGCCGTCGAGCTGCCCATCGCTCCTCGCGATCCGACGATCACACAGGCGGAGCTGGACCGGGCGATGAACGAGTTCGCCAAGCCCGCGATGTCCGATCTGATCACGATCAAGGCGGGCGACAAGCAGATCCAGTTCGGTCCCGCCAAGTCGCTGCCGAAGATCCTCTCCATGAAGGCGATCGACGGCCGGCTGGTGGAGGTCTACGACAAGAAGGCCATCGAGGAGCTGCTGGAAGGTGTCTTCGACGGCATCACGATCACCAAGGGAGACGGCAAGCAGCATCCCGTCTCCGCCGACGATGTCGCCCAGGCGATGCAGAAGGCACTGCTCGGCACCACACCCGCCGAGCGCACCCAGGTGATCGATCTCGATCCCAGCTAGGCGACTCACTGTTCGCTGTTCCGGAGCCCTCGTCCCTTCCCGGGCGAGGGCTCCGGCATGTCCGGCGCCGGTGGTCAGTTGAGCATCGCCCGTGCGGCCCGTGCCCGGCGGCGGATCGCCTCCGCCGTGGACGGCTCGACCGCCGCCACCACCTCCGCGTACTCCTCCATCTCCGTCGCTCCCTGGAGGAACTCACCGCGCTGGACGAGGAGTTGGGCACGGTCGTAGCGCAGTCGGGCCGGGTGCGCGGGCAGCAGCAGGGAGAGTTCGACCGCCCACAGCGCCACATCGGTGCGCTCGGGCCGGGTGGCCGCCCAGGCGCGGATGTTGTTCAGGACGCGCAGGACGATGTCGAGCGGATCGGCCGGAGCGAACAGGGAGTCGTCCAGTGCCGCGTCCGCCGGTGTCATGCCCGTGGCACCGCTCACCAGCAGTGCCGTGTCCGCGCTGGTCAGCAGCCGTCCGCCGGCGAAGGGATCGGCGAGGATCCGTTCGCCCGGATCGCCCGGATCGCCGGGATCGCCGAAGCCGACCACGAAATGGCCGGGCAGGGCCACTCCGTACACCGGTGCTCCGGCCCGTCGCGCGACCTCCATCCACACCACCGAGAGCAGGATGGGCAGTCCGCGCCGACGCCGTAGCACCACCGGCAGCAGCGAGGAGTCGAGCCGCTGGTACTCGGCGGGAGAGCCCTCGAAGCCGCACCGCTCGCCGAGCAGTTCCGCGAGCGCCACCGCCCAGGCGCGCGCTCCGAGCACACCGAACGGCAGCAGTCCGGCCAGCCGGTCCAGTTCGGCCTGGGCCGCGTCGATACCGGCCTCGCCCAGGGCGGGATCGGCCTCGGCGCCCACGAGCAGACAGAGCGTCGCCAGGTCGGGACGGTCAGCGCGGGCCTCCACGGCGAAGCGCCGGCGCGGGTCGACGGATTCCGGTCGCATATCGGCCTCGTACCCGCTCAGGGCGATCGGAAGTAGTGATAGCTGTGATGGACGGCGAAGCCCATCGCGTCATAGAGCGCCCGCGCGCCGGTGTTGTCCGACTCCACCTGGAGCCAGGCGGCGGACGCGCCTTCCTCCAGCGCGCGCCGGGCGAGCGTGGTCATCACGGCCGTCGCCAAGCCCTGGCGACGCCGGTCCGGATCGACCTCCACCGCCATGAATCCCGCCCAGCGTCCGTCGACCACACACCGGCCGATGGCCGCGGGTACGTCAGCCGGTCCGGGTACCGAGGCGAACCACACCGAAGGGCCACTGGCCAGTACGTGGAGCACATGGGGTCCCGGCACACCGGACCGCTGGTAACGCTGGAGCCAGCCGGTGGCTGTGGTGGTGCCTGTGGCTGCCGCTGTGGCTGTCTCCGCGCCGAGCGAGCGGTCGAGCCGTACCCGGGAGACGGCGGCGTCCTCAGCGTCCGCAGCATCTTCAGGGTGCCGGTCCACGATCGCGGCGAGTGACCCGATCCGTACCTCCGTGGTCGTCTCCGCCCGCCAGCCGCGCCGCTCCAGCTCCGCGTACAGCCTCTCCTGGGTGCCCTCCGCGCCGGTCGCGACCTGGATGTACGCGGGCAGCCCGCGCTCGCTGTACCACCGCCGTACGCGCTCCAGCGCCTCGTCCAGCGGTGTCCCGGGATCGCCGAGCGGCAGGACGGAGTTGGCCCGCCGTGTGAAGCCCGCCGCGGCCCGCAGCAGCCAGTCGCCGAGCGGCTCGCTCTCCACCGGCTGCCAGGCACGGGCGCCGACCCGTGCCAGTTCCTCGAAGTCCGCGGCCGGCCCACGGCGTCTGGCCGGCGCGGCCGGTACGACCTTTCCCGCGACCAGAGCCGACTCGGGGACGCGGACGCTCTCACCGGTGCGGCGTGTGATCAGCAGCACACCCTTGTCCCACGATGTGAGAACGCCGACCGTGTCGGTGAACTTCTCCGGCCCCGCGCCGCCTTCCGTCAACTGTCTGACTGATACACGTTTGCCCACGTCAGCCGGGGTCAGACGGACCCGGAGCCGTCCGCCCGCAGTGAATTCCACAGCTCTGTCCGCCCCTCCTGTTCGGATCGTGCTCAAGAACGGAGATACTAGATGCGGGCATCGACGACGCCGCGCTTCCGCGCGCCCGTGGACGGAGCCGCAGATCGGCCCGCCGCGCCCTATCGAGGAGGAACGACAGCGTGACCTACGTCATCGCGCAGCCTTGTGTCGACGTCAAGGACAAGGCGTGCATCGAGGAGTGCCCGGTCGACTGCATCTACGAGGGCTCCCGGTCCTTGTACATCCACCCGGACGAATGCGTCGACTGTGGAGCCTGTGAGCCGGTCTGCCCGGTCGAGGCCATCTTCTACGAGGACGACACCCCGGAGGAGTGGAAGGACTACTACAAGGCGAATGTCGAGTTCTTCGACGAGCTCGGTTCGCCCGGCGGTGCTTCCAAGCTCGGCCTGATCGAGCGCGACCACCCCTTCATCGCCGCGCTGCCGCCCCAGAACGGCTGACGGCGCGCCTCCCGGTCCCGTACGGCCCGCGCCGTACGGGACCGGGGTGTTTCCCGGTACGGGGCCGGGTCCGGTACGCCCGGTCCGGGTCCGGTACGTCCGGCATGGGCCCGGGTCCGGTACGAATGAGTTCGAGAAGAAGTGTGTACGAGAAAGAGTGAGCACGTGTCCGCTGTCTCTTCGCGCCTTCCCCTTTTCCCCTGGGACAAGCTGGAGCCCCACAAGGCGACGGCCACGGCTCATCCCGACGGGATCGTCGACCTGTCCATCGGCACTCCGGTCGACCCCGTTCCCGAGCTGATTCAGCGGGCACTGATCGGCGCCGCCGACTCGCCCGGATATCCCACGGTGTGGGGCACGGCCGCGCTGCGTGACGCGCTGACCGCATGGGCGGAGAGCAGGCTCGGCGCGCGCGGAGTGACGCATGAGAACGTCCTGCCGGTGCTCGGCTCCAAGGAGCTGGTGGCCTGGCTGCCGACACAGCTCGGCCTCGGCGCGGGCGACCGGGTCGCGTATCCGCGGCTCGCGTATCCGACGTACGAGGTCGGGGCGCGGCTCGCCGGTACCGAGCCCGTGCCGTACGACGTGGAGGCCTTCGCGGCCGATCCGGCGGGCGCCGGCCTGGAGGATGTGAAGCTCCTCTGGCTGAACTCGCCGTCGAATCCGACCGGAGCGGTGCTGGCGAAGGACGCGCTGACCCGGATCGTGGCTTGGGCCCGGGAGCACGGAGTGCTCGTCGTCGGCGACGAGTGCTATCTGGAGCTGGGCTGGGAGACCGAGCCCGTGTCCCTGCTGCATCCGGACGTCTGCGGCGGTACGTACGAGGGCGTCGTCGCCGTCCACTCGCTCTCCAAGCGCTCCAACCTCGCCGGATACCGCGCGGCGTTCGTGGTGGGTGACGCGGCCGTCCTCGGCGAGCTGCTCCAGATCCGCAGGCACGGCGGAATGATGACGCCGGCGCCGGTGCAGGCGGCGACGGTGGCGGCGCTCGGTGACGACACACACGTACGGGAACAGCGCGAGCGGTACGCGGCCCGTCGTACCGCACTGCGCGCCGCACTGGAGGCGCACGGCTTCCGTGTCGACCACAGCGAGGCCGGTCTGTATCTGTGGTCGACGCGCGACGAGCCGTGCTGGGACACCGTGGCGCACCTCGCGGAGCTGGGAATCCTGGTCGCGCCCGGTGACTTCTACGGTCCGGGAGGAGAGCGCCATGTGCGAGTGGCGCTGACGGCCACGGACGAGCGCATCGAGGCGGCGGTCAAGCGGCTGGCCTGAGGGTGCTCCGACCTGCGAGAGAGCTCCGAGAGCTCCGGCCTGCGAGGGAGCTCCGGCCTGTGGGAGAGCCACGGGGAGGGCCCGGGGAGCTGCTGCTCCCCGGGCCCTCCCCGTACACCCCACGTTTCTCGTATCCGGGCGCCTCGCGCGTCAGCCGCCGATCGGCAGGCCCTGGATCGGCAGGCCGCCCATGAGGGCGCCGGTCGGCGCGGATCCGGCGCCCTTCGCGGCGGTCGAGGCGGCGGTGCCCAGCAGCTCACCGGCGCTTCCCGTGGTGTCGCCGGCCACCTTCTGGACGGCGGGCGTCGCCGTCTTGCCGACCGAGCCGACGGTCTTGCCCGCGGCGGGGACGCCCTTCTTGACGGCCTTGCCGCCGAGGTCGCCCGCCACCTCGGTGGCCTGCCGCGCGCCGGTGTCCACGGTGCTGCCCACGGCGGCGCCGTCGAGCGCGCTCACCGCGCCCAGGTCCGGGGTCTGCGGCAGCGCCGCCGCGCTCGCGGAGCCGGCCGCACCGATCACGGGAGCTGCGCCGGCGGCGACGAGCAGCGCGGCACGGGCGATCCGGCGGGTCACGGGGAGGGACATGATGCTCCTTTGACGGGAGGGAAACAGTGCTTGTCCGTCGATCGGACGGCCTGACAACCCCTCGAAGGGCGCCGGAAGTTGCGGTGCACCGAGGTAACGGCTTGATAACGCGTCGTATTGTCGGCGATGGAGGAAAGCGGGCAAATGCGGGTGTCCTGTGCTGTCTGATGAATCGTCACTTCCCTTGGGGCGCAAGGGAAATGGCCGATGAGACGGGCGCTGCCGAATCATCGGAAGAAATGCCGTCGGAAGAGCAGAGGACTCGCCCGTCCGGGGGAGTAGTCGTACTGCTGAGCGGTGCGCGATATGGCCCGGTATGCCGGTACGAGGATGCCGGTGCGGGTGTGTCGGTACGACGGTGTGAACGGGCCGGCTATCGCGCGGTGCGCATACGGACCTCGGCTGCGGTCTTGCCGGGCTCCCCGGCCTTGCCGGACGGCTCGGAGGTGTCGGCCCGCCGCCAGCCCTGGTCCGCTTTCTTCGCGCTCCATACCCGGCCCGCGTAGGTGACCTCGTCGATCCGCAGGACGGAGGCCTGTGCCACCGCCCAGTGCGCCAGCTCCCAGCCGCGCCGGGACGAGGAGCCCTCGCCCGCCGGGCCGCCGCTCGCGTCCGCGACCGTGTCCATGGCGGTGTCCGGGCCCGTTCCGGTGGTGGCGGACACCGGCACGGACACTCCGGTGTCCGAGTCGGCGGGCCGTACTCCGGATCCGAAGGAGCGCACCAGGGCGGCCCGTACCTTCGCCGGATCACCGGCCACGGCGGTGTCCGGCGCCGAGCAGGTCAGCGAGGCCGCGGACCGGCCGGTGAGCGCCGCGGCCAGCAGCGCCGCGTCCGGCTCGTGCTTCGCGTACGCCTGCGGGAAGCCGCTGCGCTGCACGCGCTGGGCCGCCTCGGTGAGCGGCAGCCGCGAGTAGCCGGGGACTTTGGCGAGATGGTCGTAGAACTGTCCCGCCGAGTAGACCGGATCGAGGATCTGCTTCGCCGTGCCCCATCCCTTCGAAGGGCGCTGCTGGAAGAGACCGAGCGAATCCCGGTCGCCGTGGTTCAGATTGCGCAGCGCGGACTCCTGGAGGGCCGTCGCCAGCGCGATCGTGACCGCGCGCTCGGGCAGTCCACGGGTGGTGCCCACCGCGGAGATCGTCGCCGCGTTCGCGGCCTGCTCCGGGCTCATCTCATAGGTGGGAGTGTCGCCCGAACCGTTGTCACCCGTCGGATCCGTGGCCCGGACCACACACCTGGGCGCACCTCCGCCGCCGGACATGTATTGCACCGCCATATATCCGGCCAGGGCCAGCAGTACGACGAGCGCGGCGGCGATACGCAGAAGACGGCCGCGACGGGAGGGGGGAGCGGTCTCGGACACGGGCCCACCGTACTGGAGTCGGAACTGGAGTCGGATCACCCGTACGGGAGCCGGATCCCGGGGGACACCGGCCTTGGACCGCCACGGCGCCGGGCCGGCATCCTGTGCAGCGTGCCGGACATCCCGTCCAGCGGGCCGGGCATGCCGGGCGTACTAGGGTCGCAGCATGTCTGAGAACGTGCTCGACCTCACTCTGGACGGCCCGGCGCTCACCGCGTGCCTGGTCGACTTCCCGTCGGTCAGCGGCGAGGAGAAGCCGCTCGCCGACGCGATCGAGCAGGCGCTGCGTGCCCTGCCTCATCTCACCGTCGACCGGCACGGCAACAATGTCGTGGCCAGGACACGGCTCGGACGGGACGAGCGGATCATCCTGGCCGGTCATGTCGACACCGTCCCGATCGCCGCGAATGTGCCCTCGCGACTGGACGAGGACGGAGTGCTGTGGGGCTGCGGCACCAGCGACATGAAGGCGGGAGTGGCCGTCCAGCTGCGTATCGCGGCCACGGTCCCCGAGCCAAACCGTGATCTCACGTTCGTCTTCTACGACAACGAAGAGGTCACCGCGGATCTCAATGGACTCGGACATATGGCGGACGCACACCCGGACTGGCTGGAGGGCGATTTCGCCGTACTGCTGGAGCCGTCCGACGGTGAGGTGGAGGGCGGCTGCCAGGGCACGCTACGGGTCCTTCTCCGTACCACTGGTGAGCGGGCACACTCCGCGCGGAGCTGGATGGGCTCCAACGCCATTCACAGCGCAGCGCCGATCCTGAACCGTCTCGCCGCGTATGAGCCGCGCCGGCCCGTGATCGACGGTCTGGAGTACCGCGAGGGCCTCAACGCCGTACGGATCGAGGCGGGCGTCGCCAACAACGTCATCCCCGACGCCTGCACCGTCACCGTCAACTACCGCTATGCCCCGGACCGCAGCGAGGAGGAGGCCCTCGCCCATGTCCATGAGGTCTTCGCGGACTGCGGGATCGCGGAGTTCACGGTGGACGACCACTCGGGAGCGGCGCTGCCAGGTCTCTCGCATCCCGCCGCCGCGGCTTTCATGACCGCCGTGGGCGGTACGGCACGGCCCAAGTTCGGCTGGACGGATGTCTCGCGGTTCGGCGGACTCGGAGTGCCCGCGGTCAACTACGGTCCGGGTGATCCTCTGCTCGCCCACAAGCGCGACGAGCGCGTGGCCGTCGAGCGGATCACTCACTGCGAGGAACGTCTGCGCGACTGGCTCACCAAGTGACGGTCTGATCGTCTGCCGGAATTTCGCCGTTTGTCACGCCCAGGGACCTACCCTTGCCCAGAACAACGCACAGCAGCGGAGGGAGCGGGTCATGGGCATGCCTGACGGAGCGCGGAAGCCTGAGGAACAGCGGCTCGGACCGGTGATCCGCAGACGGGAGCAGGTGCAGCCCGGTACGACCGATCAGCGGCTGCTGGACACCGAAGGCGACTCGGAGTGGGTGCACACCGATCCCTGGCGAGTGATGCGTATCCAGTCGGAGTTCGTCGAGGGCTTCGGCGCGCTCGCCGAACTGCCCAGCGCCATCAGCGTCTTCGGCTCCGCGCGCACTCCGGTCGGCTCTCCCGAGTACGAGGCGGGCGTCCGGATCGGCGCGGCGCTGGTCGACGCCGGATTCGCGGTGATCACGGGCGGCGGTCCCGGCGCGATGGAGGCGGCGAACAAGGGGGCTCGGGAGGCGTCGGGAATCTCCGTGGGGCTCGGGATCGAGCTGCCCTTCGAGCAAGGGCTCAATCCGCATGTCGACATCGGTGTGAACTTCCGCTACTTCTTCGTCCGCAAGACCATGTTCGTGAAGTACGCGCAGGGCTTTGTGGTGCTGCCGGGCGGTCTCGGCACACTGGACGAGCTGTTCGAGGCGCTGACCCTGGTCCAGACCCGTAAGGTGACCCGCTTCCCGATCGTGCTGTTCGGCACGGCGTACTGGGGCGGGCTGGTCGAATGGCTGCGGAGCACCGTGGTCGCGCAGGGCAAGGCGTCCGAGAAGGATCTGATGCTGTTCCATGTCACGGACGATGTGGACGAAGCGGTCGCGCTGGTGACCAAGGAAACGGGCAAGTAGCAAGTAGTCCGGTGGCCCGCCGGGGCCTGGACTGGCCCGCTGGTCAGGCCAGGCCCCGGCGGGCCACCTTCGGCGGACGGTGACCGGCGATGGCCGCGACCATGTCCACCACCTGCCGGGTCTCCGCGACCTCGTGGACCCGGTAGATCCGGGCCCCGAGCCACGCGGACACCGCCGTCGTCGCCAGTGTCCCGATCAGCCGTTCCTTGACCGGTTTGTCGAGCGTCTCGCCCACGAAGTCCTTGTTGGAGAGCGAGACCAGCACCGGCCAGCCGGTCTCCGTCATCTCGCCC
The DNA here is from genome assembly GCF_042732975.1 of Streptomyces sp. NPDC059743. Classification (NCBI taxonomy): domain Bacteria; kingdom Bacillati; phylum Actinomycetota; class Actinomycetes; order Kitasatosporales; family Streptomycetaceae; genus Streptomyces; species Streptomyces sp. NPDC059743. Next base: position 125,025 of record NZ_JBHWGS010000023.1, read on the forward strand.
AGCCTGCGCGTCGCCTCCAGCGAGTGCCGGGTGTTCTTGCCGAAGTCGTGCCCGGGATCGATGACGATCCCGTCCCGGCGCACTCCCAGCGCCAGGGCGCGCTCGGCCAGGCCCAGCGTCACCCGCAGGATGTCGGCCATCACATCGTCGTAGCCGACGCGGTGCGGCCTGGTCCTGGGCTCGGCTCCGCCCGCATGCGTACAGACCAGCCCCGCGCCGTACCGCGCGGCGACCTCCGCGAGCTTGGGATCCACACCGCCCCATGCGTCGTTCAGCAGATCGGCGCCCGCCTCGCAGACCGCCTCGCCCACCTCGTGCCGCCAGGTGTCGACGCTGATCACCACATCCGGATGGCGGCGGCGCACCTCGGCGACGAAGCCGACCGTACGGCGTGCCTCCTCCGCGGCCGTGACCTCGTCGCCGGGCCCGGCCTTCACTCCGCCGATGTCGATGATCGCTGCGCCCTCGGCCACCGCGCGCTCGACATGGGCGAGGGCGGGCTCGTCGTGGAAGGACGCGCCCTGGTCGTAGAAGGAGTCCGGGGTCCGGTTGACGATCGCCATGATCACCGGCTCGTACGCGTCGAATTCCCGACGTCCCAGCCGCAGAGTCCCGCCGCGCATCCCTGCTCCCTCCTGGCGTCCGCTCGCCTGCCTCACGTCCGCTCGTCTGCGACCTTAACGGCCTTCCCGTGGCACCATCGGCACCGGACGTTTTCCTGCCAGGGGAGAAGCTCGTGTTCTTGTTCTTGCTCATCGCGATGGTCGTGGTCGTCGCCGCGGTCACGCTCGCGGTCATCGGCGGCGGAGATCAGCCGGTCCTGCCGGAGGCCGCGCCGGACCGGCTGGTGGATCCCCTGCCCTTGACCCGTCCCGTCGGCCGCGCCGATGTCGAGATGCTCCGGCTGCCGCTCGGCCTGCGCGGCTACCGGATGGCGGAGGTGGACGATGTGCTCGGCCGGCTCGGCGCGGAGCTCGCCGAGCGGGACGCGCGGATCGCGGAGCTGGAGGCGGCGCTGGCCGGGGCCCAGGCGACAGCGGTCTCCTCGCCCGACCTCTTCAAGAAACCGGGAGAGGAGAGCGGCCGATGAGCGCTGCCGGTGGTGTGGTGGCGGGACCCGACGGGCGGCTGCGCTGCCCATGGGGACTGTCCACGGAGGACTATGTCGCGTACCACGACTCCGAGTGGGGCCGGCCGGTCCGCGGCGACGACGTGCTGTTCGAGCGGCTGTCCCTGGAGGCCTTCCAGTCCGGTCTCTCCTGGATCACGATCCTGCGCCGGCGCGAGGGCTTCCGCGAGGCGTTCGCCTCGTTCAAGATCGCGTCCGTGGCGGAGTTCACCGACGCGGACCGTGAGCGGCTGCTCGCCGATCCCGGGATCATCCGCAACCGCGCCAAGATCGACGCGACGCTCGCCAACGCGCGCGCCCTGGCGGAGTGGCCCGCGGGCGAGCTGACCACACTGATCTGGTCCCATGCGCCCGATCCGGCCCGCCGGGCGCCCAGGACATCGGCCGACATCCCGGCGGTCACGGACGAGTCCACGGCGCTGGCGAAGGACCTGAAGAAGCGCGGTATCCGCTTTGTCGGCCCGACCACGGCCTATGCGCTCATGCAGGCCTGCGGTCTGGTCAACGACCATCTGGCCGCCTGCGCCTTCCGCAATCCCTGACGGACGATCCCTGGGCGGATCCCTGGCGGATTCCGGCGCGGGTCCCTGGCGCGGGTCCTGGGCCCCCGCGCCGGCTCCGGCGTCCGGTCCGCGTCAGCGGCCCACGTACCTCGGCTTCTCCTTCGCCAGGAATGCCCGCACCGCGATCGCGTGGTCTTCGGAGGCGCCCGCCCTCGACTGGAGCTCGTCCTCCTTCTCCAGCGTCCGCGCCAGCGACTGTGCCGCGCCGTACGCCAGCGACTCCTTCAGCGCCGCGTACGCGAGCGTCGGACCCGAGGCGAGCGCGCGGGCCGTCGCGGCGGCCTCGGCCGGAAGATCGGCCGCGGGTACGAGCCTGTCGACCAGGCCCAGCTCGTACGCCTCCGGCGCCTTGACCGAGCGCGGGAACAGCAGCAGATCCGTCGCCCGGCCGCGGCCGATCAGCCGGGGCAGCGTCCAGGAGACACCGGAGTCCGCGGTCAGCGCGACGCCCGCGAAGGATGTGTTGAACGCGGCGGTGTCCGCCGCCAGCCGGTGGTCCGCCGCCAGCGCGAAGCCGAGGCCCGCGCCCGCCGCGATCCCGTTGATGCCCGCCACCACCGGCTTGGGCATCTCGGTGATCGCCCGCAGGATCGGGTTGTAGTGCTCCCGTACGGTGCTCATGGTGTCCCCGGAGCCGCGCTCGCGGTCCGCTTCGAGCAGGGCGGTGTGCTCCTTGAGGTCCTGGCCCACACAGAACGCCCGGTCGCCCGAGGCGGTCAGCAGCACGGCCCGTACACCGCTGTCGTCGGCGGCGGCCCGCAGCGCGTCCCTGAGCGCGACCTTGGCCTCGACGTTCAACGCGTTCATGGCCTCGGGCCGGTTGATCGTGATCGTTGCGAGTCCGTCAGTCACGTCGTAGAGCACGGTGTCGGCCATGATCGGGTCCCTTCGCGGCTCGGGCAGTCCTGTCCGGCCCCAGCATGGCGGAGATCACCGGCGACGGCATGTGACCTGCGTCTAAGAATGCCGGGCCGCCGTGGCGGGCGCGGCGGCGAAGTATCGCAGGCGGATCGCCGAATTGAGTGGTTTTGCGGGAGCGCGTTGCATAAGCGATGCCGCCCGATGTTGGTCATCGGGTCCCGCCATGCGGGATAATGGGCTGGAAGCAATGTGTTCGATGCCGGTGACACAGCGCCTGTGATGGGGCCGCCGGCTGCGATGAGCTGGTTTCAGGAAGGGGAACGAGCATGGCGGCCATGAAGCCGCGAACGGGCGACGGCCCGCTCGAGGTGACCAAGGAGGGGCGGGGCATCGTCATGCGCGTTCCGCTCGAAGGCGGCGGTCGGCTTGTCGTCGAGCTGACTCCGGACGAGGCGGATGCGCTGGGCGACGCGCTGAAGAAGGTCGTCGGCTAGGTCCTGTCCGGTCGATCTTCGTGGATCAGGCCGGGGCGTCTGGTGCGGTGCATCGCAAGGCGGAGGATCGGACTCGTACTGGACGTACTTGGCCGACTCCGACAACGCGGCGAGGTGCCGTGCCAGGCGTTCCGGGCCCACGAAGATCGACCGGACAGGGCCTGAGCGGAAGGCTCACAGTCTTCGGGGTGCACGGTCGCCCGCGCGGACCGGCACCGACGCTGCCCCGGCACGGATGAGAGTCCGTACCGGGGCAGTGTGATGTCCAGCGGTGTTACGGCCCCGTACCGCGTCCCGCGCGCCGTTCGCGGCCTCAGCCGCGCCGCACCGCGCACAGCAGCCCGTCGCCCACCGGCAGCAGCGTGGGCAGCAGCTCCGGGCTCTCCCGTACGGTCCGCAGCAGCTCCCGCAGCCGCAGCACCTCCGCGGGCTGGGCCGCCGAGTCGACCGTCCTGCCGTCCGCGAAGACACCCTCGAAACAGACAAGTCCGCCGGGCCGGAGCAGCCGCAACGATTCAGCGAGATAGTCCATGCACTCAAGGCGGTCGCCGTCGCAGAAGACCAGGTCGTATCCGCCGTCGGCGAGCCTGGGCAGTACGTCCAGGGCCCGGCCCGGGATGAACCGCGCGCGGTTGCCCGTGAATCCGGCCGCCCGGAAGGTCTGCCGGGCGAACTGCTGGCGCTCCGGCTCCGTGTCGACCGTGGTCAGGACGCCGTCCGGCCGCATGCCCAGGAGCAGATACGTCCCGGAGACACCGGTGCCGGTGCCGATCTCGGCCACCGCCTTCGCGTCCAGCGTGGCGGCGAGCAGACGCAGCGCGGCTCCGGTGCCTGGTGACACCGAGCGAAGCCCTGTCTCACGGGCCCGGTCCCGGGCCCAGCGCAGTGCTTCGTCCTCGGCGACAAAGGCGTCGGCGAACGCCCAGCTCGTCTGCCGGTTGGCGGTAATGACCCTCTCCTTGTCCCCGTTGGCGGCGCAACGGTGACTGTATCCGCTGCGCCCGGGAACCCGCAGATGGGACCAGGCGTTATGCAGGGGTGTGGCTCTCTCGTGATTCAGCTCGGTCGGCGCGGGGGCCGGTCCGAATTTCGCGTAAAGATTCTTATCCGGAGCTAACGGGCGGAGTGGCTATGGTAGGGGCTCCACTGGACACCACCAGAGCCGACAGGGGAGGTGCGGCTGCGCCTGTGGATCGGGGAGGAGCGCTGACGCGCTATCTCAGGTCGGCCGGCAAGCCGAGATCCGTGACCAACTTCGCTGACCGTTCTCGCTCCACCGACTCCGCAGTTACCGCGACCTTCGCATCGGATGCGGAATCGCAGGCGTGGACGCCTCCCAGCTGGGAGGAGATCGTCAGCACGCACAGCGGACGTGTCTACCGCCTTGCCTACCGCCTCACGGGCAATCAGCACGACGCCGAGGACCTGACCCAGGAAGTCTTCGTCCGGGTCTTCCGCTCGCTGTCGACGTACACTCCCGGCACCTTCGAGGGCTGGCTGCACCGGATCACCACCAATCTCTTCCTGGACATGGTCCGCCGCAAGCAGCGGATCCGGTTCGACGCGCTCGGGGACGACGCCGCGGAGCGGCTGCCCAGCCGTGAGCCGTCGCCTCAGCAGGCCTTCCACGACACCCACTTCGACGCGGACGTGCAGCAGGCGCTGGACACCCTCGCGCCCGAGTTCCGCGCCGCCGTGGTGCTCTGTGACATCGAAGGCCTGTCGTACGAGGAGATCGCGGCCACGCTCGGTGTGAAGCTCGGCACCGTACGGAGCCGGATCCACCGCGGGCGCTCGCATCTGCGCAAGGCCCTTCAGCACCGTTCGCCCGAGGCCCGAGCCGAGCAGCGCGCCTTTGTGAGCGTGGCCGGGGAGGGCGGAGCGGCGTGAGTGGCACAAGCCCGACCCCCGCCGAGCAGCATCTGGGCGACCGGCTCGCCGCCCTGGTGGACGGAGAGCTGGACCATGACGCGCGTGAGCGTGTGCTGGCCCATCTCGCGACGTGCGCCAAGTGCAAGGCGGAGGCCGACGCCCAGCGACGGCTGAAGAGCGTCTTCGCCAAGACGGCCCCGCCGGCGCCCTCCGCGGGGCTGCTCGCGCGACTCCAGGGACTGCCCGGCGGATCTCCGGGAGATGATGACAACACAAAGGGGCTGTTCGACGGGGGGCGCTTTGGTGAGGGCGTCTTCGGTGTGAGCTCGGACGGCTTCGGTGTGCGCACGGACGGGTTCGGCTATGTCCCGGCCGGTGCCCACGCGGGCGCGCTGTCCAGCGGCTCCGGCTTCCGTATCCATGAGGTCGCACGCCAGGAGGCCGAGCGCTCGCCGTGGCGCGGACGGCGCTTCGCCTTCGCCGCCGCCAGCGCGGTGTCGTTCGCCGCGATGGCCCTCGGCGGCACGATGCCGCTCGGCACGGCCGCCGATGCCCTGCCCAGGGGCTCGGGCAACAATGTGACGCCGATGCGGGCTCCCGGCACGATCACGCCGGCGGGCGGTGAGTCGGGCCGGCGCCAGGGCGGAGGCGGTGGACTGCTGCCGCACTCCGTGGACCGTAGGGCCGCCGAGGCGCCGCCCGGAGTGTTCCAGACCCAGACGCTCTCCGAGCACCCGTTCGCGCCGGGCATTCTGATGGGCGCCGTACAGCCGCCGTTGATACGGCCCGCGGATCCGGCCGTCCAGATCGACGCGGTCTCCGGGACCGGTTACACCGCCACACCCAGTCCCACCCAGCTCGCCGCACCGACGCTGCCTGCAAGCACGTTCTCGACCCGGCGCTGAGCGGCCCTGCGCGAACGTTCGTAAACCTGGTTGAATCCTTACAGGGGTGCCTCTGTCGGGGCGCGGAGCGGCAGTTGCGGGGAGAGCATGGACGACGGGAAGCCCACCGGACCCAAGGCGACATGGTGGAGCCGTCCCCCAGCGGGACGCGCGATACCGCAGGAGCCTGAGGTGCCGCCGGTGCACGGCGGCGAGGTGACGGCGCAGTTGCCTCCCGTCGCCGACGAGGTGTCAGGGTCCGGTGAGCACGCTCCCGGGCCCGCGCTCGCGGCGCCCGCCGATCGGCTCGCGGCGTCCGCCGATCAGGCTTCCGTACCGCAGGAGCGACCGCAGCCGCTGCATGAGCCCGACGAGTACAGCACACCGCCCTACGGCGGGCCCGGGCCCTGGGCGCCCGCGCCGCCCGTACAGCTCCCGACGCCGGCGCACGGTACGCCGCTGCCACCGCCGTACGCGGGCCAACAGGCGCGTCAGCAGGGCCCGCAGAGCTACCCACCGCCGCAGCCGCACCAGCCACAGCACCAGCAGCCACACCAGCACCAGCAGCCGCAGCCGTCGCAGCCGTCGCAGTGGGTCCAGTACGACCCGTGGAACACCGCCGCGCCCGTCCCCGGGCAGCAGCCGCTGACCTACCGCGGTGAGTCGCGGCCGGCCAAGCGGCGCAGGGCCGGAGTCGCGGGCGCGGTCCTCCTCGCGTTCGCCGGCTGTGTGCTGGGCGGCGCGGTCGGCGCGTACATCGAGCGCAACGACGGCTTCACCAGCGTCGAACTCCCGCAGGCGGACCGGGAGTCCGGCGGCCGGGCGCCCGACAGTGTCGCGGGCATCGCCGCCAGCGCCCTGCCCAGCGTCGTCACCCTCCATGTCAGTGGGAGCGACGAACAGGGCACCGGCACGGGCTTCGTTCTCGACCGGCAGGGCCACATCCTGACGAACAACCATGTCGTCCAGCCCGCGGGATCCTCCGGCGAGATATCCGTCACGTTCAGCGGCGGCCAGACCGCCAAGGCCGAACTGGTCGGCAAGGACAGCGGCTACGACCTCGCCGTCGTCAAGGTCACCGGAGTCTCCGGACTCAAACCGCTGCCGCTGGGCAACTCCGACAATGTCCGGGTCGGCGATCCGGTCGTGGCCATCGGCGCTCCCTTCGACCTGTCCAACACCGTGACCTCCGGGATCATCAGCGCCAAGGAGCGCCCGATCACCGCGGGCGGTGAGAGCGGCGACGGCAGCGATGTGAGCTATGTCGACGCCCTCCAGACCGACGCCCCGATCAATCCCGGCAACTCCGGCGGTCCTCTGGTGGACACCCGGGCCCGGGTCATCGGTATCAACAGCGCCATCCGCGCCGCGGACAGCGGCGCCGGCCTCGACGGCGGCCAGTCGGGATCCATCGGTCTCGGCTTCGCGATACCCATCAACCAGGGCAAGCGCGTCGCCGAGGAGCTGATCAACACCGGCAAGGCCACCCATCCCGTGATCGGTGTCAGCCTCGACATGGAGTACGCGGGCGACGGCGCCCGGGTCGGTACGAAGGCGGCCGACGGCGGTCCTGCGGTCACCTCCGGCGGTCCCGGGGCCAAGGCCGGGATCCAGGCGGGAGACGTCATCACCGAGGTGGACGGCCGGCGCGTGCACAGCGGCGAGGAACTGATCGTCAAGATCCGCGCCCACCGCCCGGGCGACCGGCTGGAGCTGACACTGCTGCGCGGCGGCCGGGAAAGGACCTTGACGGTGGCCCTGGGCTCCGCGGACGGCACCTGACGGACACCCGAAGGTACCGCCCGGACAGGTGCGCCAGGTACCGTGGAGCGGCCCGGACCTCGACCACTTCAGGCCAGGACGGCCCTGACCTCCGTCCGCGTACATGGAGAACACAAGGAGCAGCAAGGTGTTCAATGACATCGGCGCACTTGAGCTGGTCACGATCGTGGTCCTCGCGGTGCTCGTGTTCGGCCCGGAGAAGCTGCCCAAGGTCATCCAGGACGCCTCGCGCTTCATCCGCAAGGTCCGCGAGTTCTCCGAGAGCGCCAAGGAGGACATCCGCTCCGAGCTGGGCCCGGAGTTCAAGGACTTCGACTTCGAGGACCTCAATCCCAAGACGTTCGTCCGCAAGCAGCTCATGGACAACGACGATCTGGGACTGAAGGAGATCCGCAGCAGCTTCGATCTCCGTAAGGAGATGGCCGATGTGGCCGACGCGGTGAACGGCCATGAGAGTGGCTCCGCGGCGGACGCGCCGGTGGCTCCGATCGCCTCGGCGAATGGTTCCTCCAGCACTCCCGACCTGCTCAAGAAGCGCGAGAAGCCCGCTCGGGACGACCGCCCGCCCTTCGACGCAGACGCCACCTGAGCCCCATCAATCCCGGCGAGCCGGTACGGGGTGGCTATCCTCCATCTGTCCGGCAGTGAGGCGCCCGTCGGGGGCGGGCCGCTGCGGACGCGAGAGATCGAGGAGGCGCCGGCCAGATGGAGACGACGAGCCGGACAGAGGCGCGGAGCGCCAGTTCATCCACCGTCGACGGAGCGCCGGTGCTCGCGCGCCGCACGGTCGCGGAGTATCTGCGCGCTCCGTTCCCGTGGTACGGACTGGACGACGCGTTCACCGGGCCGCGCTGGCTGATGCAGGTCGGAGCCACGGCCGACGGCACCGTACGGCACGGCTCCACCGGCCACGGTGAGGAGCCGTCGATAAGGCCGGATCCCGCCTCGGCTGACCAGGAGCGCTTCGCGGTGGTGATCACGGTGGCCATCAGCCCCGAGCGCCGCAGCGGTGACGGCAGCGGCCATCTCGACGCCACCACCGCCTCCTCGGCCGCCTGGCTGGCCGGCTCGGGCCTGCTCTCCGCGACCTGGCCGCCGCAGCTCGACCACACGCTGCGTGACGACTGGCTGAACCAGCAGACGGAGGCCGCGTTCGAGCTGGCCGACGATCTGGAAGGGCCCGCCTGGTCGGTGCTCTCGCTGCCGGTCGACGGAGTGCCGACGCCCTTCCACTACCGCGAGTCCGAGTCCGGCTGGGTGCTGGCCGGATCGACGAGCGGCGATGTGCACCTCGGGGCCTACGGCCGCGGGATGAGCGCGTACGGCCTCGGCTTCTCGGTGATCGAGGACATCCGCTCGTACGACGCGTAAGGGCTCCCGTATGGCCTGTACGGCCCGTAGAGAGCCACCTCAGGGCAACGTGTAAGGGGCGACCGCCATTGCGGTCGCCCCTTACACATGCTTGTCACTCATGCTCGTACGGGCGTGCCCGCACGGCTCTCAGCCCATACCGCCCTCAGAACTTGTTGCGCGGCGTGATGCCCAGCGACATGCCCGCCAGACCGCGCTGCCTGCCGCCCAGCTTGCCCGCGATCTCGCGCAGCGCCGTCGCCGCCGGAGAGTCGGGATCGGAGAGGACGATCGGCTTGCCCTCGTCGCCGCCCTCCCGCAGCCGTACGTCGATGGGAATCGCGCCCAGCACCGGCACCGTGGCGCCCGTCGTCCTCGTCAGCCCTTCGGCGACCATCTTGCCGCCGCCCGTGCCGAAGACATCGATCATCTCGTCGCAGTGCGGACAGGGCAGACCGGACATGTTCTCGACCACGCCGACGATCTTCTGATGGGTCTGTACGGCGATGGAGCCGGCCCGCTCCGCGACCTCCGCCGCGGCTTGCTGCGGAGTCGTGACCACCAGGATCTCCGCGTTCGGCACCAGCTGCGCCACCGAGATCGCGATATCGCCCGTCCCCGGCGGCAGATCGAGCAGCAGCACATCCAGATCGCCCCAGTACACATCCGCGAGGAACTGCTGGAGCGCGCGGTGCAGCATCGGTCCGCGCCACACCACGGGCGAGTTGCCCGGCGTGAACATACCGATGGAGATCACCTTCACACCGTTCGCCGACGGCGGCATGATCATGTTCTCGACCTGGGTGGGCCGGCCCTCGGTGCCGAGCATCCGCGGCACGCTGTGGCCGTAGATGTCCGCGTCGACCACTCCGACCTTCAGCCCGTCGGCCGCCATCGCCGCGGCCAGATTGACCGTCACCGAGGACTTGCCGACGCCGCCCTTGCCCGATGCCACCGCGTACACCCTGGTCAGCGAGCCGGGCTTGGCGAACGGCACCTCACGCTCGGCGGTGCCGCCGCGCAGCGACGCCGTCAGCTCACGCCGCTGCTCGTCGCTCATCACATCCAGCGTGACATCGACCCGGGTCACTCCCTCGACCCGGGCGACCGCCTCCGTGACGCTGCGGGTGATCGTGTCGCGCATCGGGCAGCCGGACACCGTGAGATACACCGTGACAGCCACCGCGCCGTCCGCGCCGATCTCCACGGATTTGACCATCCCGAGATCGGTGATGGGCCGGTGGATCTCGGGGTCGTTCACCGTCGCCAGGGCGGCGCGCACCGCGTCCTCCGCGGGGACGGCGGTTCCGTACGTGTCGGTAGCCATACCCAGATGGTACGGCGCCCGGCGCCGCCACGGGAAAGGCCGGCAGCTGTCTGGCAGTGTCCGTCAGTGTCTGTCAGCGGTCCGAGTCTTCATGGCCATGGACGGTCTCGGCCGGGAACACCACCCGGTGTTCCACCATGTCCCGCACCAGATCCTGGAGTTCGGACCGGATCCAGTCGCGTGTGGCGACCTCGCCGAGGCCCATCCGCAGCGCCGCGATCTCCCGGGTCAGATACTCCGTGTCCGCGATGGAGCGCTCGTTCTGCTTGCGCTCCTGCTCATGGGTGACCCGGTCCCGGTCGTCCTGGCGGTTCTGCGCCAGCAGGATCAGCGGCGCGGCGTACGAGGCCTGGAGGGACAGCATCAGCGTCAGGAAGATGAACGGATATGGGTCCCAGCGCAGCCACGTCGGCGCGGTGATGTTCCAGACGAGCCACATGGCGATGATCAGCGTCATCCAGACGATGAAGCGGCCCGTGCCCAGAAAACGGGCGATCCGCTCCGAGAGCACTCCGAAGGCCTCGGGATCGTAGTCGGGCAGCAGCTTGCGGCGCGGTGGCAGCGGCTGGTCGAGACGGTTCCGGCCGCCGCGTGTCAGCGCCGTCGATCCCATGCCGGGCACGGCCCGCGCGCGCTCCCGGCCGCCGTCCCTGTCCATACGGTGGTCACTCACCACGGCCCACCGCCTCCTCCTCCAGGCCGTGGTAGTCCGTCTCGCGCCAGTCGTCCGGCAGCATGTGGTCGAGTACGTCGTCGACGGTCACCGCGCCGAGCAGCGAGCCGCTGTCGTCCACCACCGGCGCCGAGACCATGTTGTACGCGGCGAGGAAGCTGGTGATCGAGGAGAGCGGAGTCTCCGGGTGCAGCGGCGGCAGATCGCTGTCCACGATCGAGCTGACCAGGGTGTACGGCGGCTCCCGCAGCAGCCGCTGGAAGTGGACCGTACCCAGATATCTGCCCGTCGGCGTCTCGTCCGGCGGCCGGCACACATAGACCTGTGCGGCGAGCGAGGGCGAGAGGTCCTGCTGGCGTACCCGGGCCAGCGCGTCGGCGACCGTCGCGTCCGGCCGCAGCACGATCGGATCGGTCGTCATCAGACCGCCCGCGGTCCGCTCCTCGTACGACATCAGCCGCCGTACGTCCGCCGCGTCGTCCGGGCGCATCAGCGTCAGCAGCCGCTCCTTGTCCACCTCGGGCAGCTCGGAGAGCAGATCGGCCGCGTCGTCCGGATCCATCGCCTCCAGCACATCGGCCGCGCGCTCCTCCTCCAGCTTGCCGAGGATCTCCACCTGGTCGTCCTCGGGCAGCTCCTCCAGCACATCCGCGAGCCGGTCGTCGTCCAGCGCCGCGGCCACCTCGGCCCGCCGCTTCGGTGTGAGGTGGTGCATCGCGTTGGCGAGATCGACCGGGCGCAGCCGCTCGAAGGTGGCGACGAGATTCTCCGCGCCCTGCCCTTCCTCCTCCAGCGAGAAACCGGTGACCGCCGACCACTCGACGGTCAGCGCCTCTCCGCGCCGCCGCAGCGCGCCGCCCTTCCTGCCGCGCCGTACATAGACCTTGTCGATCTCCCAGTCGCGGCGGGCCGGGAGCTGGCGGACCGCCACATCGAGGACCGTCACCTCCTCGCCGCTCTCCACCAGCCGCACCCGCCGGTCCAGCAGCTCGCCGAGGACCAGACGCTCCGTAGGGCGCTGCTCGAAGCGCCGTACGTTCAGCACACCGGTGGTGATCACCTGGCCCGACTCGATACCGGTCACGCGTGTCATGGGCAGGAAGATCCGGCGCCGGGTGAGCGCCTCGACGACCAGACCGAGCAGCCGCGGCGGCCGGCGGCCGACCCGCAGCATCGCCACCAGATCGCGGACCCGGCCCACCTGGTCGCCGCTGGGATCGAAGACCGGCGCACCGGCCAGATGCGAGACGAAGATCCGAGGAGCGCCAGCCGCCATCGCGCGCGCCTCCTTGTCCCTGAGCGCTTGTCCCTGAATGTCCTTCTATCCAGCGTGATAACGGGTTCAGGCTAGCCCGTACCGGTGCGGTACGCCCTGGTGGAACGGTCCGTACGGCGTGTGCGCGGCATCGGTACGGCTCTCTGTCGAGCGGTGCGGACAGCCCGGGTACGCTGCGGTCTGCCAGCCGCCACCGCGTATGAGAGGCAGTGTGTCTGTGTCCCTTCTCCTGTCGTCCGGCCGTGTCCGCCGGACCGCACTCCCCGTCGCGCTCTGCGTGGGGCTGGCCGCCGTACTGACGGCGTGCGGTGAGGATCCGGACAAGGGAACGAACGGTGTCGGGAAGCTCACCGCCACCGAGATCGAGAGAAAGGCGCAGTCGGCGGCGGACGGCGCGAGCGCGGTCCGGCTCTCCGGCTCGCTGGTGAGCAACGGCGAGACCTACAAGCTCAATATGCAGCTCAAGGCGGACGGCGGCATCGGTTCGGTCATCTCGAAGGACAGCACCTTCCAGCTCCTGCGGATCGAGGACGAGCTGTATCTGAAGGCCGACGCCGGCTTCTGGAGCCATGCGGACAACAGCGACGACGGCGGCGGCGACAGCGCGAGCACAGCGCCCAGCGAGGCCGATTCCGCGGTCGCGGACAAGCTCCAGGACAAGTATGTGAAGGTCCCGGAGGACGATCCGTCGTACAAGCAGCTCAGCGGCTTCACGGACAAGAATGTGCTGCTCGACGGGATACTGACGCTGCACGGCAAGCTGACCAAGGGCGACCGCGACCGGATCGGCGGCCTGCGGACCGTCAAGGTCAACGGCGGCGAGGGCGACGGCGGGACGCTGGACGTCTCGCTGGAGGGCGTGCCGTATCCGCTGCAACTGGTACGCGCGGGCGGCGCCGGCACGGTCACGCTCTCCGACTGGGGCAAGGACTTCGTGCTGGAGGCGCCGGCGAAGAGCGAGACCGTCGACTACGGCAGCCGTCTGCCGAAGGCCGAGGACCAGTGACGGCCGGTACGGGACAGGCCGGTACGGGAGCGGGCGGGGCCGTCCGTCGCGACCATCCGGCTCGCCGCGACCGTCCGGCGGCCGTCTGCCCTCGGTCGTTGTCCTAGTCGCCGGACGGGCGGGATCTTCTCAGGAGCAGCCGCCCGAGTGAGGCCGGTGCGGGCTGACGAGTTGTCGCCACCGTCGGCAGCGGTACGGCGGCCTGTGAGTCCGACGGCAGGTCGGTGGTCATGTCCTGAGGCGTCAGCCGCAGCACCCGGCACTCACGCGCCCAGCGCTCCGGCATCTCCTCCGCGTCCGGCGCGTTGAGCCGCTTGCCCTTGAGCTCGGCGACGGCCGTCTCCCAGTCCGCCGAGTGCGGAGGCAGTTCGGCCACGGCCGCGGTCCAGACGACCAGCCGGCCGCCCTTGTCCTTGCTGCGTACGGTCACCTCGGCGGTGGAGCCGTCGGCGAGCCCCGGCAGCGGCTGCTCCCCGGGACCGTCGCCGACCAGATACGTGGCGCCTTCATGCCAGATGTGCCACAGCGCGCGGCCGGGACCTGGGCCCCGCACCCAGATGAGGGCGGACTTCTTGGTGGCCTCCTCGACAAGCGCCTGGCCGAGCGCCTGGCCGAGCTGCGGATCCGTCATGCCCCGCAGCTTAACGGCCGCCTCGGACACCCGGCCGTACACCGCCCGGACCGAGGTCAGAGCCAGCCGTTGCGCTTGAGCGTGCGATGGATCGTCACACAGACGACCGCGATCGCGCCGAGCACCATCGGATAACCGAACTTCCAGTGCAGCTCCGGCATGTGATCGAAGTTCATGCCGTAGATCCCGCAGATGGCCGTCGGCACGGCGATGATGGCCGCCCAGGATGTGATCTTGCGCATGTCCTCGTTCTGCGCGACGGTCGCCTGCGCCAGATTCGCCTGGAGGATCGAGTTCAGCAGTTCGTCGAAGCCGATGACCTGCTCGTGCACCTGCGCGAGATGGTCGGCGACATCGCGGAAGTACTTCTGGATGTCCGGGTCCACCAGCCGCATCGGCCGCTCGCTCAGCAGCTGCATCGGCCGCAGCAGCGGCGAGGCGGCCCGCTTGAACTCCAGTACCTCGCGCTTGAGCTGATAGATCCGCCCGGCGTCGGAGCCGCGCGGACTGCCCTTCGCGGGCGCGGAGAAGACATCGATCTCGACCTCGTCGATGTCGTCCTGCACGGCCGCCGCCACCGCGATATATCCGTCGACCACATGGTCGGCGATGGAGTGCAGCACGGCCGAGGGCCCTTTGGCGAGCAACTCCTCGTCCTCCTCCAGACGGTGGCGCAGGGCGCGCAGTGAGCCCTTGCCGCCGTGCCGGACGGTGATGACGAAGTCCCGTCCGGTGAAGCACATCACCTCACCGGTCTCCACGACCTCGCTGGTCGCGGTCAGTTCGGTGTGCTCGACATAGTGGATGGTCTTGAAGACCGTGAACAAGGTGTCGTCGTACCGCTCCAGCTTGGGCCGCTGATGCGCGTGCACCGCGTCCTCGACCGCGAGCGGGTGGAGCCCGAACTCGGCCGCGATACCGGCGAATTCCTCCTCGGTCGGCTCATGGAGGCCGATCCAGGCGAAGCCGCCGCCGTCCCGTACCCGCAGCATCGCCTCGTGAGGCGTGACACACGGGTCCTCCATCACCCGCCGGCCCTTGCGGTAGACCGCGCAGTCGACCACCGCGCTCGACGCGGACGGATCACGGGTGGCGTCGTACGAGTCGTACTTGCCGTAGGCGGCGGTGCTCTTGCGCAGGGCCGGGCGGACCACTGCGCGCAGGTCTCGGATCATCGACATGGCGGGCTCCTTCACGGAGAGGCCGTCGGCGAGGTGGCACAGCCCGGAATGGGGACGTGGTGCGTACGTCCGCAAAGCGGGCGGCACCGCGAGGTCGCGGTGACGGCGTTCGCTACAGACAGGCGGAAAACACAGAGAAGAAAGAAGTGCTCTTCCGTCGTGCGAAGTGCCGTGCCCGGACGGGCTGAGGCCTCAGATCCCCGGGACCCGGGTCACCGGGACAGGAGCGGGGCGGAAGAGCGGCTGGTACTGGCCGGGTGACTTCGATCCACCGCAGCCCCACCTCCTCCGGCCGGTCCCCCGTGGGGGATGACGTGATGTCGGGACCGGAGAGCGACGCTTCCGCACGCTGTCCCGACCAGCGGCCAAGACTATCAGCAGACAGACGTCAATCCCTTCCTCTGCCCGATTCATATGCGATCTATGCTCGCCGTATGGGAGAAATTCTTGCTCTGGTGGAGGCCAGGCTGCGCACGGCGCTGGGCGAACCGGACGCGCGGGCCTCGGTGACCTTCCTGGGGACGGACCGTATCGAGGTGCTGCGCTTCCAGGACTCCCGGAGCCAGGACTCCCGGAGCGGTTCTCCGGACGGCGGTTCTCCGGATGTCGGTTCCGCGTGGGACGGCGGCTCCGCGGGCGGCCCGGACGCGGTGGTGAGGTATGTCACGCTCGGGATGTCGGCACAGCCGATGGCGGACCCGTCGGCGCTGCTCGCCGATCCGGTGAAAGGGCCCAGGGCGGAGCTGATCCTCACCGTACGGGCAGGGCTCGCCGGGACCGACCAGGTGCTGCGTCCGCTGGCCACACTCGCCGCGTCTCCGCAGGTCGAGGGCGTGGTCGTGGCCTCGGGCGGCTCGCTGGACCTCGGTGCGCCGCTCTGGCCGGGAGCGCCGTTCCAGTCGGTACTGGTGGGAGAGTCCGGCGGACTGGTGCCGGACCTGGAACTGGACGCTCCGCTGGAGCCGGTACGTTTTCTGCCGCTGCTGCCGATGACACCGAACGAGGCGGCGTGGAAACGGGTCAGAGGCGCGCAGGAGCTTCAGGAGCGCTGGCTGGCCAACGGCACGGATCTGCGCGATCCGCTGCGCCGCTCCGTATCCCTGGACTGATCGGACTGATCGCCGGCAGCGCCGGACCGATCCCGGCGGACTCCCGGCGGACCGGTCCCCGGCGGAACGCGGCTGTTCAGTTCCGTTCAGTTCCCGGGCGACTCCCGCCGGAAGGGTGATCGTCCTTGACGCGGCGTCGGCCGGGGAGGACCGTGGGGCGCTATGAGGGGCGAACCCAGTTGCCCGAAGTGCGGTGGCCGGGTCAGGGCGCCCGGTCTTTTCGCCGACTCCTGGCAGTGTGATGTGCACGGCACCGTGCATCCGCTCCAGCCCGTGATACCGCCCAGCGTCGAGGCCCTCGGTGTCGTGGTGCACCGCGCCCAGGTGCCGGTCTGGATGCCCTGGCCGCTGCCCGTCGGCTGGCTCTACACCGGAGTGGCGTACGCGGGCGACGACCGCAGCGGAGGCCGTGCCACCGCCGTCGCCTGCTCGGGTCCTGGACCGCTCGGCGGCATGGGCGAGCTGCTGCTGGTCGCGGAGGAGCTGGGAGTCGGGCTGGGAGCCCGGTACGCGGGGATCGACGGCCCCGATCCCGGGCCGCACATCGGGGTCGACAAGCCTCCGCAGGCCAAGCTGCTCGCCGCGGGCCGGCCCACGCCGCTGTGGCATGTCGCCCAAGCGCCGGACGACCGGGCGGTCTTCGCGGGCGAGGCGCTCGGACTGTGGCTGTGGGCGATCGTCTGGCCGGAGCAGTCGGGACTGCTGCTCTACGACGAACTGGTGCTGACCGATCTGCGGGACGCGGGCGCCGAGGTGGAACTGCTGCCGTGCGGCGCGCTGTCGCCGCGACTGCTGTCCTGACCGTCGTATGCCAGGACCGTCGCACGTCCTGACCGGACCGTTGAGTGTCCTGACCGTCGGATTTCGTTCCTGGACCCTCGCCTTCCAGGACCGGACCGCGGGCGTCCGGGCTGTTCGAATCTCCCG
Organism: Streptomyces sp. NPDC059743; assembly: GCF_042732975.1. Classification (NCBI taxonomy): domain Bacteria; kingdom Bacillati; phylum Actinomycetota; class Actinomycetes; order Kitasatosporales; family Streptomycetaceae; genus Streptomyces; species Streptomyces sp. NPDC059743. Next base: position 142,090 of record NZ_JBHWGS010000023.1, read on the forward strand.
TTATCCTTGAGCGTCCCCTGTCCGCCCCGAGCTCCCGGAGTACGCGTCGTGCGCATCGATCTGCACACCCACTCCACGGCCTCGGACGGTACGGACACTCCGGCCGAGCTGGTCCGTAACGCGGCTGCCGCCGGGCTCGATGTCGTCGCCCTGACCGACCACGACTCCACTCGCGGCCATGCCGAGGCGATCGCCGCGCTCGCGGATCTCGACCGTGATCTCACGCTGGTGACCGGCGCCGAGCTGTCTTGCCGGCTCGACGGCATCAGCCTGCACATGCTCGCCTATCTCTTCGACCCGGACGAGCCCGAGCTGCTGCGCGAGCGCGAGCTGGTACGGGACGACCGGGTGCCCAGGGCGCGGACGATGGTCGGCAAGCTCCAGGAGCTGGGCGTTCCGATCACCTGGGAGCAGGTGGCCAGGATCGCGGGCGACGCCTCCCTCGGACGTCCGCACATCGCCACGGCCCTGGTCGAACTCGGTGTCGTCGAGACGGTGTCGGACGCCTTCACGCCCGAGTGGCTGGCCAACGGCGGACGCGCCTACGCCGAGAAGCACGAACTCGATCCGTTCGAGGCGATCCGCCTGGTCAAGGCCGCCGGCGGAGTCACCGTCTTCGCGCATCCGCAGGCCGTCAAGCGCGGTGAGGTCGTGCCGGACTCCGCGGTCGCGCGGTTCGCCGCGGCCGGTCTCGACGGTATCGAGGTCGACCACATCGACCACGACGCACCGACGCGGGCCCGGCTGCGCGACCAGGCCGCCGAGCTCGGGCTGCTGGTCACCGGCTCCAGCGATTACCACGGCAGCAGGAAGTCCGTGGCACTTGGCGCGTGCACGACCGATCCGGAGATCTACGGCGAGATCACCCGGCGCGCGTCCGGCGCGTTCCCGGTGCCGGGCGCGGGCGGACGCGCCTAGGTTCCGTCGGGCGCACCCCTGAGCGTCCGATCCGCAGCCCGCCTCGGACGCCGTCGCCTCGGGCCCGTACGTAACAGCCCGCTCGTACGGGCTACTTCGCCGCGCGCCACGGCCCTTCGCTCTTTCCTGTTCGCTCCGCCCACTCTTCCCGCAAGGCCTTCACCGTGTTCGATGTCGCCGTTTTCGGATCGCTCTTTCTGACTCTCTTCGTGATCATGGATCCGCCCGGGATCACGCCCATATTTCTCGCCCTCACCTCAGGACGTCCCGCCAAGGTCCAGCGCGCCATGGCCTGGCAGGCGGTGGCCGTCGCCTTCGGTGTGATCACCGTCTTCGGGATTCTCGGCCAGCAGATCCTGGACTATCTCCATGTCTCCGTACCGGCGCTGATGATCGCCGGCGGGCTGCTTCTGCTGCTCATCGCGCTGGATCTGCTGACCGGCAAGAACGATGAGCCGAAGCAGACCAAGGACGTCAATGTGGCACTCGTACCGCTGGGTATGCCGCTGCTGGCCGGGCCCGGCGCGATCGTGTCCGTCATCCTCGCCGTGCAGCACGCCGACGGCGCGGCGGCGCAGCTCTCGGTCTGGGCCGCGATCGTCGCGATGCATGGCGTGCTGTGGCTGACGATGCGCTACTCGCTGGTGATCATCCGGCTGATCAGGGACGGAGGTGTGGTGCTGGTGACACGGCTGGCCGGGATGATGCTCTCGGCGATCGCCGTGCAGCAGATCATCAATGGCGTGACCCAGGTCGTACAAGGTGCCTGACCCGGGACTCCTGACCCGGGACGCCCTACCCGGGCGCCCGTCCTGCGGCATGGCTCCGCAGGCTCCGCACACAGGCAGCGCCTCCGTACGAGTGATCCGTACAGAGGCGCTTCGTCTGCGGTGCGGTGAGGCGAACAGTGGTGAGGTGAGCGGTTATGAGGCCGGGTCTTCGGCCGGACGGATATAGATCCGCTGGCCCATCGCGGCCGCTTGCTGCACGATGCGGTTGACGGAGGCGGCGTCCACGACGGTGCTGTCCACGGCGGTGCCGTCGACATCGTCGAGTCGCATGATTTCGAAGCGCACAGGCTTCTCCCTTCGTCTGATCCTCCTGCTGGAGAACTGTGGGTGACGGGACATCCGTCGGTCGTTACGCGAACGCTGTTACGTGTAGCTTCAACGGGTTGCCCTCTGCAAATATTCCCTAGGCTAAGGAAATTCTCTGGGACGCTGACTACTGGCGGGTACGGTGTCGTCCACAGAAAATGAAACGCGTATGAACGAGGCAGAGATCAACCCACAGATCACCGAGACCAGTGAGATCACCGAGATCGCCGCCCGTCTTGAGCGGACCAACGAGCTGCTCCAGCGCATGCTCGCCGAGGTCGCCAAGACCCCGTCCACGCATGCCATCTTCGTGGACGCCGGTTACGTCTATGCTGCGGCCGGGTTGCTTGTAGCGGGCACCGAAGACCGGCGGGCCTTTGATCTCGACGCCGAGGGCCTGATCGAGGCCTTCATCGACAAGGCCCGGATCATCTTCGCGGACAGCAGACTGCTCCGTGTCTACTGGTACGACGGCGCCCGGCGGCGGATCCACACGCCCGAGCAGCAGTCCATCGCGGAGCTGCCCGACGTCAAGGTCAGGCTCGGCAATCTCAACGCCAACAACCAGCAGAAGGGCGTCGACTCCCTGATCCGTACGGATCTCGAATCGCTCGCCCGGCACCGCGCGATCAGCGACGCGGCGCTGGTCGGCGGTGACGAGGACCTGGTGTCCGCCGTCGAGGCGGCGCAGGGCTACGGCGCTCGGGTCCATCTCTGGGGCATAGAGGCCGGCGAGGGACGCAACCAGGCCGAGCCGCTGCTGTGGGAGGTCGACAGCCAGCGCACCTTCGACCTGGAGTTCTGCAAGCCGTATGTCACCCGGCGCCCGGTCACGACGTACGAGCACGAGGGCGAGCCACCGCCCTCCCGGGACCAGGTGCGCTTCATCGGCGCGCAGATCGCCGCGACCTGGCTGGCGGAGCGCGGCCGGGACGCGATGGGCGAGCTGCTGCCGGGCCATCCGTATCTGCCGGGCCCGGTGGACCAGGATCTGCTGATCGAGGCGGAGAGGCTGCTCCAGAGGTCGCTACGAGGCCACGCGATACTGCGGCGGTCACTGCGGGACGGCTTCTGGCAGCACCTCCAGTCGCAGTACTGACCGTCGCGGTACCGACCACTGATCGTCGCGGTACCGACCGGACAAGAGCGTTACCGCTCTCAGTTCTCAGTGTTCTCAGTAGTGGCCGTCCCAGAAGTCCGTCAGCGCGGCGGCGGTCTCCAGCGGCCGGTCGGTGTTGGGCGAGTGCTGTGCGCCCTCGATCACGCTCCTGCGCGCCTTGAGCCGCTCCGCCATCGCGTCGAGCAGCGGCAGCGGCCAGGTGTCGTCGCGCTCGCCGGACACCACATGCTTGGGCAGCGGCTGTACGGCGGCCAGCTCGTCCACCCGGTCGGGCTCCATGGAGAGCTGCCGTCCGGTGGCGATGAGCTGCGCAGGATTGGTCCGCAGCCAGCGCCTGCGCAGATCGTCACCGTCGACCGGAGTCACATCGTCGTCGACGGGTGTGTCCATCATGCGCATGGCCTCCCAGACCTGGGCCATGGTCATGGTCGCGAGCGCGTCGCTGAGCATCTTCACCCGCTCCTGCTGGGCCGGCGCGACCTGCGCGGGCCCCGAGGACATCAAGGTCAGCGAGAGGAACGGATTCCGGTCGAGCAGCACGGCGGCGCGGGCGATCTGCCCGCCGAGCGAATGTCCGAGCAGATGGACGGGAGTGCCGATCGCCTCGGCCTGCGCCAGCACATCGGCGGCCAACTCGCCCTGTGCGTAGGCCTCCGGAGTGTCCGGTCCGTCGGTCTCGTACTGTCCGCGGCCGTCCACGGCGAGGGCGCGATAGCCCGCCTCGGCGAACGGTTCGAGCAGTGAGATGAAGTCCTCCTTGCTGCCGGTGTACCCGGGCAGCAGAAGCACGGTTCCCTGTGGCTCACCCGTGGGCCTGCCGTCGAGCACGGCGAACCGGCCGCGCCGGGTCGACAGACTACGGGCACGGGCGCAGGAGGGCGGGACAAAGCTGGACGGCCGACTCATGCGACGAAGATTAGGCCCTGCCGTGCCCTGTCGTGGTACGCCGATGGCCCGGCACCCTGGGGCGTCGGGCCATCGGCGAAGTCCGTGGGTCAGCTCTCGGTCTTGGCCACGGTGGTGGTGGTCGTGGTGGCTGTCGTACGGGTACGGCGGCGGCGCGGCTTGGGCACCGCGTCTCCCTCCGGTGTCCCGTCGCCCGTCTCGACCGTGTCCGCCGCCTCGGCGACGGGCTTGGCGACGCGCGTACGCCGACGGGGCTTGGACTCCGCTACGGAGACCTCGGCCGGGTCGGCCACCGCCACCGTCTCCGCCGTGACGACTGCCTCGGCGGCGGCGGGCTTGGCGACCCGGGTCCGTCTGCGCGGCTTGGTCTCGGCGACGGCTACGGCGGTGTCAGCGCTGTCGACGGTGCTGACGGCCACCGCCACGGGGGCCTCGACCGTCTCGACCGCTATGGCCGCTTCCGCGGCGGGCTTGGCGGCCCGCGTACGGCGACGGCGCGGCTTGGGCGCCGCCTCGGCCTCCGGCTGCTCGGGCGCCACCACCGGCTCCATGGCCACCGGTGTCTCCACCGTCTCCAGGGCCGGTGCCTCGGCACCGGCACCGGCGCGGGTACGACGGCGACGGCGCGGCGTGCGCGGCTCGGCCGCCGGCTGCTCCGTGCTCTCGCTCCCGCTCTCCGGTACGTCGACCGGAACGGCCGTCTGGAACTGCGGCTCGGCCGTCGTCCCGTCCAGCACGGTCCCGCCACGGGTGCGGCGGCGCTGGCGCGGAGTGCGCGTACGGGCCGGGCGCTCTTCGCGTACCGCGGTGGCCGCCGACTTGCGGCCACGGCCGCCCGTCTCGCCCAGATCCTCGACCTGCTCGGCCGACAGACCGGCGCGGGTGCGCTCGGCCCTGGGCAGCACGCCCTTGGTCCCCGCCGGGATGTTCAGTTCCTCGAACAGGTGCGGTGACGTGGAGTACGTCTCCGGCGGGTCCGGGAAGCCGAGGTCGAGCGCCTTGTTGATGAGCTGCCAGCGCGGGATGTCGTCCCAGTCGACCAGCGTCACCGCCGTACCGGAAGCGCCCGCGCGGCCGGTACGGCCGATGCGGTGGAGGTAGGTCTTCTCCTCCTCCGGCGACTGGTAATTGATGACATGCGTCACGCCTTCGACATCGATACCGCGCGCGGCGACATCGGTGCAGACGAGGACATCCACCTTGCCGTTGCGGAACGCGCGCAGCGCCTGCTCACGGGCGCCCTGGCCGAGGTCGCCATGGACCGCGCCGGAGGCGAAGCCGCGCTGGGCGAGCTGGTCGGCGATATCGGCGGCCGTGCGCTTCGTACGGCAGAAGATCATCGCGAGTCCGCGGCCCTCGGCCTGGAGAATGCGCGCGACCAGCTCCGGCTTGTCCATGGAGTGGGCGCGGTAGACACGCTGTGTCGTATTGGCGACGGTCGCGCCCTCGTCGTCCGGCGAGGTGGCGCTGATGTGTGTGGGCTGCGACATGTAACGGCGGGCGAGACCGATGACGGCGCCCGGCATGGTCGCGGAGAACAGCATGGTCTGCCGTTTGGGCGGCAGCAGCTGGATGATCTTTTCGACATCGGGCAGGAAGCCCAGATCGAGCATCTCGTCGGCCTCGTCCAGGACGAGCGCGCGCACATGCGAGAGATCGAGCTTCTTCTGGCCCGCCAGATCGAGGAGCCGGCCCGGAGTGCCGACAATCACATCGACGCCCTTCTTGAGGGCCTCGACCTGGGGCTCGTAGGCCCGGCCGCCGTAGATCGCCAGAACGCGGACGTTCCGCACCTTGCCGGCCGTCAGCAGATCATTGGTGACCTGGGTGCACAGCTCGCGGGTGGGAACGACGACCAGCGCCTGCGGAGCGTTGGTGAGCTTCTCCGGCACGGCCCGGCCGGACTCGACGTCCGCGGGGACCGTGACGCGCTCAAGGAGCGGCAGACCGAACCCGAGCGTCTTGCCCGTGCCGGTCTTGGCCTGTCCGATGACGTCCTTGCCGGAAAGCGCGACCGGGAGCGTCATCTCTTGGATGGGGAACGGAGACAGGATGCCGACGGCTTCTAGCGCCTCGGCCGTCTCGGGAAGGATTCCGAGTTCTCGGAAAGTCGTAGTCAGGGTGCTGCCTCTTCTGTGAGACGCGGCGCGAGGCGAACGCTGGGGGTCGTACCGCACCTGGGTACTCGGCCGGCCGTGGGTTGGCCGGATGGTGCGGGACCACTGCCGTCGCTCGAGCGCTCGTGCCGCTGAGGGGGCCCCTCATCTGCGGTCGTACGCGGCTGTGCGTACGATTCGCGTGGAGGGCGGTCGGGTCGGAGCCGATCGGGCCACCGACCGGGCATCCTCATGGGGCCTGTCCGAGATAAAGCCCCGGACGAAATGCTGCCAAAGTGCTGCCAAGAACGCTGCCAGCACACTGCGAAACACTGCCAGATACTGCGAGGGCCCGCCAGAACACCAGCGGGCTCTTTATCACTGTACCCCGGAATCGCGCATGTGTGTTGGGCGAATTCGTCGGAACGGCGTGACGACAGTGTCTGACCAGGCCCTTCCCGGGCGGGAAGAGCGCGCTACTGTGCCGTCCATGGAGACGCCCGACAACGCCACCGCACCCGCACCCGCAGCCGAGGGACCCACTGGGATCGCCGCCCAGGGCTGGGACACGGCCGCCACCGAGCCGCAGTACCGCGCCGCGGTCGTGGATCTGCTCGGCGCGCTCGCCTATGGCGAGCTGGCGGCCTTCGAGCGGCTCGCCGAGGACGCCAAACTGGCGCCCACGCTGGCCGACAAGGCCGCGCTGGCGAAGATGGCCGCCGCCGAGTTCCACCACTTCGAGCAGCTGAACGAGCGGCTGCGCGCGATCGACGCCGAGCCGACCGGCGCGATGGAGCCCTTCGCGAAGGCGCTCGACGACTTCCACCGTCTGACCGCGCCGTCGGACTGGCTGGAGGGCCTGGTCAAGGCCTATGTCGGGGACTCGATCGCCAGCGACTTCTACCGTGAGGTGGCCGCGCGTCTCGACACGGACACCCGCTCGCTGGTACTGGCCGTACTGGACGACACAGGGCACGGCAACTTCGCCGTGGAGAAGGTGCGCGCCGCGATCGAGGCGGAGCCGCGCGTCGGCGGGCGGCTGGCGCTCTGGGCGCGGCGGCTGATGGGCGAGGCGCTCTCGCAGGCGCAGCGGGTCGTGGCCGAGCGGGACGCGCTCTCCACGATGCTGGTCGGCGGAGTGGCGGACGGTTTCGATCTCGCGGAGGTCGGCCGGATGTTCTCCCGGATCACCGAGGCGCACACCAAGCGGATGGCCGCGCTGGGGCTCGCGGCCTGAGCGGTCCGGGACCTTGACCGGGCCGTGCGTCAGGACGGCATGGCCCGGTGCAGCCGGCCCGCGGGCCGGACCAGCAGCGACAGCAGCACCGCGCCCACCAGCAGCGCGCCGGCGAGCATCGCCAGCACATGGCCGGGGCCGAGCGCCATATACGTCAGATAGGCACCGAAGAGGGCGCCGAGCGGGCCCGCGGTGAAAACCGTCCGGTACGACGGCAGCCGGTGCGACAGCAGATGGGCCGCGGCCCCCGAGAGACCGAGCCCGAGCAGGGCCGATGCCAGAGTTACCCAGATCACTGCCGATCACCTCACTGCACACGATGGACACCGCGGTCCGGACCTTTGGGCCCAGCACGTCACTACCCGGAGTGCGCGGAACGCAACCCTCCCCGGATCGCCCGGACACGATCAATCCCGGGCTGCCAAGTGGCCCACGTACGGTGTTGGAGCAGCGACAAAAGAAATGGTCCGGCGGGAATCCCGCCGGACCATCGCGATGTCAGTGACCAGAGCTCGTCCTAGAGCGCGCCGAACCCGACCCGTCGTGTCGTCGGCTCACCGATCTCCACGTACGCGACCCGCTCGGCCGGTACGAGGACCCTGCGTCCCTTGTCGTCCGTGAGGCTGAGCAACTGCGCCTTGCCGGCCAGCGCGTCGGCCACGGCGCGCTCGACCTCCTCGGCGGACTGCCCGCTCTCCAGAACGATCTCCCGGGGCGCGTGCTGCACGCCGATCTTGACCTCCACGGCTATGTCCCTCCGAACGGTCAGTGCGGTGCGCGGTCAGCCGCGCTGTACTCAGCACACATTAGCCCGGAGAGACCACCGGAAATCCACCCGGAAGACGCTACGGTGCACGCCGGCAGCGAACACGCGCCGCTCAGTGCTGCTCACCGCCGTGCAGCGGGAAGCCCGCGATACCGCGCCAGGCCAGTGAGGTCAGCAGTCTGACCGCCTCGTCGCGCGGGATGGCCGATTCGCTGGAGAGCCAGTAGCGGGCCACCACCTGGGAGACCCCGCCGAGGCCCACGGCCAGCAGCATGGACTCGTCCTTGGAGAGCCCGGTGTCCTCGGCGATCACCTCGGAGATCGCCTCCGCGCACTGGAGCGCGACACGGTCGACGCGCTCGCGCACCGCGGGCTCGTTCGTCAGATCCGACTCGAAGACCAGACGGAACGCGCCGCCCTCGTCCTCGACATAGGCGAAGTACGCGTCCATCGTCGCCTCGACGCGCAGTTTGTTGTCGGTTGTCGAGGCGAGTGCCGTACGGACCGCCTGGAGGAGGGCCTCGCAGTGCTGGTCGAGCAGGGCGAGATACAGCTCCAGCTTGCCGGGGAAGTGCTGGTAGAGGACGGGCTTGCTGACACCGGCCCGCTCGGCGATGTCATCCATCGCCGCCGCGTGGTAGCCCTGTGCGACGAAGACTTCCTGTGCCGCACCCAGAAGCTGATTGCGTCGGGCGCGGCGCGGCAGGCGCGTGCCTCGCGGGCGCGCCGCCTCGGTCTGCTCTATGGCTGTCACGCCGCCTCCCAAAGATCGTGCCGTGCGCGCTGTGCGCCGCCCCGCCATCGTACTTTTGGGTAACGGGGCTGTGCGCGGCGCGGACGCAGAATTTCACGGACCGGGACATCCGCGGTAGCCGGGCGTCCGACCAGGGCCTTTCCGGCCCTTCCGGCGGACCGCGCCGGTTCGGTGGAGCGGGCGCTGTTCAGCGGTAGCCGTCCTCGTCCTCGTCCAGATCGACCGCACGCGCCTGTTCCGCGGCGTCGCCCTCACTCACCGTGGCCGGATCGACATGGGTCAGCGGTTCGTCGCCGCGGTGCCGTACCTCCGCGTGCTGTTCCGCGGCGTCGGCCTCGGGCGTCTCCGCGTCCAGTTCGAGGTTGTCGCGTTCCTCGGTTTCCTCGGTCTCGAAGGTGTCCGGATCCGTGGGGTCCACCGGCATACCGTGCCCTTTCTCCTCGCCGCGCGGGACCGCGGAGAGCCGGGGCCGTCCGCGGCAGGAGGGGCCGGCGCGCGCGCCCCTCACCCCTGAAGCGTAGAAGCCTCGGATGCCGGACGCCATGCGGCCTGTGACGGCGAACACATAATCCCGGGCGTGATCGTCTCGTAACATTGCCGCATGTCTTCGACAGAGCTGCCGGAAACCATTGCCGCCGCCGTGGCTCCGAGAGTGAGTCCCGTCCGGGTCGCGGAGGGAGAGACGCTCCGCTCCGTCACACTGCCCGGACTCTCCTTGACGGTACGGGGACGGCCCGCGACGCGTACGGGAGCGCCGCCCGCGCTGTATGTGCACGGGCTCGGCGGCTCCTCGCAGAACTGGTCGGCGCTGATGCCGCTGCTGGCGGACCTGGTCGACGGCGAGGCCGTCGATCTGCCCGGCTTCGGTGACTCGCCGCCGCCGGACGACGGCAATTACTCGGTCACCGGCCATGCCCGCGCGGTGATCCGGCTGCTGGACGCGGGCGGGCGCGGTCCCGTGCATCTCTTCGGCAACTCGCTGGGCGGCTCCGTCGCCACGCGCGTCGCGGCGGCCCGGCCCGATCTGGTGCGGACCCTGACGCTGGTCTCGCCCGCGCTGCCGGAGATCCGCGTACAGCGCACCGCGGTGCCCACCGCGCTGCTCGCGCTGCCCGGAGCGGCCGGGCTGTTCGGCAGGATGACCCGGGAGTGGACGGCGGAGCAGCGCACGCGCGGAGTGATGGCGCTCTGTTACGGAGATCCCACCATGGTCACCGACGACGAACTCCGCGAAGCGGTCGAGGAGATGGAGCGTCGGCTTCAACTCCCTTATTTCTGGGACGCGATGGCCCGTTCCGCACGCGGTATCGTCAACGCGTACACATTGAGCGGTCAGCACGCACTGTGGCGGCAGGCCGAGCGGGTACTGGCGCCGACACTGCTCGTCTACGGCGGGCGGGATCAGCTCGTTTCGTACCGTATGGCACAGAAAGCGGCGATGGCTTTCCGTGATTCTCGGCTCCTTACGCTCCCTGACGCCGGGCACGTTGCCATGATGGAGTACCCGCGGGAGGTCGCACGGGCCGCGCGGGAACTTATCGCCCATATCAACAACACCGCCAACACCGCCAATATCGATACCGCCGACAACACCGACAGGAGCTGATCCGGGGCGTGGGACGACACAGCCGCAGAGGCCCCGCACCCCAGGGCTCGCCGAGCCCGGCCGGTGTCGCGCCGGCCGAGGCCGGCGCCGATCCGGATCCGGAAGGCTCCGGCGGCGGCCGGCGCCGGCGCTCGGGAGCCGGCCGCGACCAGGATCAGGACCAGGGCCGGCAGCGCGCGGGCGCGACGTACGGCACGCCCGCGCACGGCACTCCGCTGTACGGGACTCCCGCGCAGGGCGTGCCCAAGGTGCGCGGCGGCCATCCCGAGCAGCGTGAGCCAGGTGGCGGCTGGGGCTCCGGACAGCGGTACGGCGACTGGCAGGGCGCGGCCCCGGGCGCTGTGGCGCCGCCGCGCAGGGCCGGCGGACCGGCGACCGCCGCGCGCGGCAGCACGACCTTCGGCACAGGAGCGTCCGGGACCGCCGTGCCCGGGACCGCCGTTCCGGCGGCGGGAAGCCCGGCGAAGGGAAAGCCCGGGCCGGGAGCGCCCGGAACGGCGGCGCCCGGGACCGGAGCGCCGCTGATCCCGGGCCCACGACGTGAGTTCATAGACGCGTTCGACGCCGACGCCTTCGACGCGCCGCGCCCCCGTACCGGTCTGCGTGAGAGCGCTCCGTTCGCGCCCGCGCCGTCCCCCGCCACCACCGGCGGGCGCGACGGCGACGACGGCGCGGACACGGCCGTCGGCACGGGCGAGGGCACACCGGGCACACCGGGCGATCCCGATGCCGACCAGCCCGCCAGAGCCGGCAAGGGCCGCGCCCTCACCGGTATCGCCGCCGCCGCGGTGACCACCGTGCTCGCGGTCGTCGTGGCCGGACAGGTCACCGGTGGCGCGGAGCCGTCCGGCGCGCGGCCCGCCGAGGGACTCGACCGTACCGACGACGAGTTCGCCTCCCGCTCGGACGGCCGGGCCGCGCCGTCCTCCGGGAAACCGGAGGAGCCGGCTCCCGCGCCCGCCACCTACGCCGAGCTGATGACCCGGCAGTTCCCGCTCGATCCCGCGCTGACGGCCTCGGGCCGGTTCACCGCCGTACCGGGCCTGGACAAGGCGCCCGGCAAGGGCCAGAAGTTCCGCTACCGCGTGGACATCGAGGACGGACTCGGGCTGGACGGAAAGCTCTTCGCGGACGCCGTCCAGAAGACACTCAACGACGACCGGAGCTGGGCGCACAACGGCGCCATGACCTTCGAGCGGATCTCCGGCGGCAGCCCCGACTTCGTGATCACCCTGGCGAGTCCCGGCACCACGGGCGTCTGGTGCGCCAAGTCCGGTCTGGACACCACCGTCGACAATGTGTCCTGCGACTCGGCCTCGACCGACCGCGTCATGATCAACGCCTTCCGCTGGGCGCAGGGAGCGAAGACCTTCGGCGCCAAGGCGATGCTCGGCTACCGTCAGATGCTGATCAACCATGAGGTCGGCCATCGGCTCGGGCACAACCACGTGATCTGCCGCACGCCCGGAGCGCTCGCTCCCGTGATGCAGCAGCAGACGAAGTCGCTGGACATCGACGGGATCAAGTGCAGGCCCAACCCATGGGTCTTTCCCAACAGTTGAGATGCCCGTCTCACATCACGTTGACATCGGCGGCGGGGTCGTTCATATTTCTCGGCATGTCCCCCCACCGCCCCGCCGTACTCGGCCGCGCCGCCATTGAGCTGGCGCTCATAGGCGTGACCGCGCTCTGCGTGGCCGACATCCACTGTCGCTGACACCTGCCCGAGCGCGTGTCGGCCGTTCCTTTTTCCGCCGTACATCCGCGCGCCTGGGCGTACTCCGTCCATACGCAGGCGCGGCGCGCACCACTCTCCACCTCCACCACTCTCCACCGCTGCCGTCTGCGCGGACACCGAGCGTTCAGCGCCTTTGCTCCTTCGCTCCTGTTCCGTCCGACTTTCTCCGTGCAGCAACCGAGAGGCTTTCTTCCGATGCGTCAACCGTCCGTCAACACCCGCCGCCTGGCCGCGGCAGCCGTCAGCCTGGTCCTGGCAGCGGGCGCAGCCGCCTGCTCGGGCCCTCAGGACAACGATGCCAAGGCCTCGGCCACGGACAAGGGCAAGCCGCAGAAGGGCGGCAAGCTCACGGTGCTGAACACCGAGCCGCAGGCCGACTTCGACCCGGCGCGCCTCTACACCTCCGGCGGCGGCAACGTTCCCTCGCTGGTCTTCCGTACGCTCACCACCCGCAACCGCGCGAACGGCGCGGCCGGTACGAAGGTCGTGCCCGACCTGGCCACCGACACCGGGCGTCCCAACGCGGACGCCACGGAGTGGACGTACACCCTCAAGGAGGGACTGAAGTACGAGGACGGCACCGCGATCACCAGCGCCGACATCAAGTACGGCGTGGAGCGCTCCTTCGCCGCCGAACTCTCCGGCGGCGCGCCCTATCTGCGTGACTGGCTGGTCGGCGGCGCCGACTACCAGGGCCCGTACAAGGACCCGAAGGGCCTCGCCTCGATCGAGACGCCCGACGCCAGGACCATTGTCTTCAAGCTCAGGAAGCCCGAGGGCGACTTCCCGTTCCTGGCCACCGCGACCCAGTTCGCGCCGGTGCCGAAGGCCAAGGACGACGGCGCCAAGTACGAGGAGCACCCGGTCTCCTCGGGTCCTTACAAGGTCGTCAAGAACGAGGACGACGGCCGGCATCTGCTGCTGGAGCGCAATCCGAACTGGTCGGAGAAGACCGACGACCAGCGGCACGCCTACCCGGACACCATCGATGTGCAGTCGGGCCTCGACTCCGCCGTGATCAACCAGCGGCTGTCCACCAGCTCGGGCCCGGACGCCGCGGCCGTCACCACCGACACCAACCTCGGCCCGGCCGAACTCGCCCAGACAAGCAGCGACAAGGCGCTCGCGGCCCGCGTCGGCACCGGCCACTTCGGCTACACCAACTACCTCGCCTTCAACCCGAAGGTGAAGCCGTTCGACAACCCGAAGGTGCGTCAGGCGATCTCGTACGCCATCAACCGCACCAGCGTGATCAACGCGGCCGGCGGCTCCGCGCTCGCCGAGCCCGCGACCACCTTCCTGCCCGACCAGAAGGCCTTCGGCTACACGCCGTACGACCACTTCCCGGCGGGCAAGACCGGCGATCCGGCCAAGGCGAAGGAGCTGCTGAAGGAGGCCGGTTACGCCGACGGTCTGACCATTTCGCTCACGCACTCCACCGCGCAGAACCGGGAGACCAGTCCCGAGGTCGCCACGGCCGTCCAGGAGTCGCTCAAGCAGGCCGGGATCACGGTCAAGCTGGTGGGCCTGGAGACCAACGCGTTCAACGAGGCACGCTGGAGCGCCACCAAGTCGCCCGGCTTCTACCTCTCCCGCTGGGGCGCGGACTGGCCGTCCGGCGGTCCCTTCCTGGCACCGATCTTCGACGGCCGGCAGATCGTCACGGACGGCGCCAACTTCAACCACGCGCTGCTCGACGACCCCGCGGTCAACAAGGAGATGGACGAGATCAACAAGCTGACCGATCTGGCCGCGGCGGCCGAGCGCTGGGGCGCGCTCGACAAGAAGATCGGTGAGCAGGCGCTCGATGTGCCGCTGTTCCACCCGGTCTACAAGCGGCTGTACGGCAAGGACGTCAAGAACGTCGTCATCAGTGACTGGACCGGAGTCCTCGACATCTCGCAGGTCGCGGTCAAGTGAGTACGGTTCCCGATCTGCCGGCGTCCGGGGCGAAGGCGGGTGCCGCGGTCGCGGTGCCCGCCGCCTCGGACGCCCGTCAGGCCTGGCGGCGGCTGCGCGGACGCCCGTCGGCCGTCGTCGCCGCGGGCGTCCTCGGACTGCTCGTGGTGCTGGCCCTCGCCGCGCCGCTGCTCGCCGCCGTCGAGGGCCAGGACGCGAACACGTACCACGACGCGCTGGTGGACTCGGCGCGCGGCGGAGTGCCGATCGGCTCGTTCGGCGGTGTCAGCGGCGACCACTGGCTGGGAGTCGAACCGGGCACCGGGCGCGACCTGTTCGTACGGCTGCTCTACGGCGCCCGGGTGTCGCTGCTGGTCGCGGTGGGCGCCACCGTCGTCCAGGTGCTCATCGGGATCGTCGTGGGCCTGGCAGCCGGGCTGGGCAACCGGCTTCTCGACACCGTGCTCAGCCGGTTCACCGATGTGATGATCGCGCTGCCCATGCTGGTGCTGGCCATCGCCCTGACCGCCGTCGTGCCCACCGACTTCCCGCGTCCGCTGCTGCTGATCCTGGTGATCGGGCTGCTCAGCTGGGGCGGTACGTCGCGGATCGTCCGGGCGCAGACGCTCACGCTGAAACAGCTCGACTTCGTGGCCGCCGCGCGGCTCGCGGGCTCCGGGCGGTGGCGGGTGGCACGGCGTGAGCTGCTGCCCTCGCTCGCGGCTCCCGTCATCACCTACGCGGCGATCCTGCTGCCGACGAACATGGTGACCGAGGCGTCGCTGTCCTTCCTGGGCGTCGGTGTCAAACCGCCGACGCCGTCCTGGGGACAGATGCTGTCGAGCGCGCAGACCTGGTTCCGCGCCGATCCGATGTACGTACTGCTGCCGGCCGGGATGCTGTTCGTGACCGTGCTCGCCTTCACCGTGCTGGGCGACGCGGTCAGGGCGGCCCTCGATCCACGGGAGGCCGGGCGGCTGCGGATCGGGCGGCGCCGTACGTCCCGTACCCGCGCCGCCGCCACCGACTCGTCCAAGGACCTCTCCTCATGACGCGCTATCTGCTCAAACGGCTCGGCGGCGCGGTGCTGGTCCTGCTCGTGCTCTCCGTCGTGATCTACGGGCTCTTCTATCTCGCGCCGGGCGATCCGGCCCGGCTCGCGTGCGGCGAGCGGTGCAGCACCCAGCAGGTCGCGCAGGTACGCGAACAGCTCGGTCTGGGCGACTCGGTGTACACGCAGTACGCCCACTTCCTCCAGGGCATCTTCGCCGGGCGCGACTACTCCACCGGTACGGCCCTGCTGCACTGCGACGCGCCGTGCCTGGGCTTCTCGTACCAGACCGACCAGCAGGTCACCTCGCTGATCCTGGACCGGCTGCCCGCGACGCTCTCGCTCGCGCTGGGCGCCATGGTGATCTGGCTGGTCATCGGAGTGGGCACCGGGCTGCTCTCCGCGCTGCGGCGCGGCGGGATCACCGAGCGCGCGCTGACGGTGCTCACACTGGCCGGGACGGGCACGCCGGTGTTCATCCTCGGACTGCTGCTGCTGATGCTGGTCTGCGCGTACTTGCAGTGGCTGCCGTTCCCGACGTACGTACCGCTGACCGACGATCCCGAGCAGTGGGCGTGGAACATGCTGCTGCCCTGGCTCACGCTCGGACTGTTCGAGAGCGCCAAATACGCGCGGCTGACGCGCAGTTCCACGCTGGAGACGCTGGCCGAGGACCATATCCGTACGCTCCGCGCGTACGGCGTCGGCGAGCGCGCGGTCGTCGGGCGGCACGCGCTGCGCGGCGCCGTACCGCCGGTCATCGCGCTCAGCGCGCTGGACTTCGGCACGGTGATGGGCGGCGCGGTGCTCACCGAGTCCCTCTTCAACATTCCCGGGATCGGCAAGACACTGATCGACGGCGTGCGGGAGATCGATCTGCCCGTGGTGGTGGGAGTGGTGCTGGTGACCGGCACGGCCGTCGTGGTGGCGAATGTGGTGGCCGATCTGCTGTACGCGGCGGCCGACCGGAGGGTGGCACTCCTGTGACTCCTGTGACTCCTATGACTCCTGCGACGGAGCAACTGATCGAGGTCGAGGGCCTCACGGTCGACTTCGTCTCGGGCGAGGAGACCGTACGGGCCGTCGACGGGCTGTCGTTCTCGCTCGCCGCGGGCCGGGCGATCGGCCTGGTCGGCGAGTCCGGCAGCGGCAAGAGCACCGTCGCGAGCGCGCTCCTCGGACTCCACCGTGGGACGGGCGCGCGCGTCGGCGGCGCGGTGCGCGTGGGCGGTACGGACGTGGGCACCGCCTCCGACCGTGAACTGCGCGCGCTGCGCGGAGCGGTGGCCGCGATGGTCTTCCAGGACCCGCTGTCGTCCCTGGACCCGTACTACGCCGTCGGCGACCAGATCGCCGAGGTCTACCGGGTCCATACGGACGCCACACGGCGGGCGGCCCGCGCACGGGCCGTCGAGGTGCTCGACCGGGTGGGCATCCCGGACGCGGCGCGCCGGGCGCATTCCAGACCGCACGAGTTCAGCGGCGGTATGCGCCAGCGCACGCTCATCGCGATGGCGCTCGCCTGCGAGCCGCGTCTGCTGATCGCCGACGAACCGACCACGGCGCTCGATGTGACGGTCCAGGCGCAGATCCTCGATCTCCTCCATGATCTGCGCGGCGAGACGGGCATGGGACTGCTGCTGGTCACCCATGACGTGGGAGTCGCGGCGGAGAGCGTGGACGAGGTGCTGGTGATGCGGCACGGCAGGGAGGTGGAGCGCGGTCCGGTCGCCGAGGTGCTGGGAGCGCCCAAGCAGACGTACACGCGCACGCTGCTCTCCTCGGTGCCTCGGGTGGACGCGCCGGTGGCGCGGACGGTGACGGAGCCGCGCCCTCTGAGCGAGCCGCGCATTCCGGCGGGTGAGCCGCGTCCTCTGCGTGAGCTTCAGGGCGAGCCGCGCCCTTCGGCGGATGAGGTGCTGCTCGAAGCCGTCGATCTGCGGCGGGAGTTCCGGCGCGGGCGGCGGACCGTCACCGCCGTCGACGGAGTGTCGCTCACCGTCGGCGCCGGCGAGACGCTCGGCATCGTCGGCGAGAGCGGCAGCGGCAAGACCACGCTCGGACGGATGCTCGTACGGCTGCTGGATCCGACCGACGGGCGGCTGCGCTACCGCGGCGCGGAGATCGGAGCGGTCTCCGAGAAGGAACTGCGGCCGTACCGCCGTGAGTTGCAGATGATCTTCCAGGATCCCGTCGCCTCGCTCAATCCGCGCCGCTCGGTGGGCGAGTCCGTTGCCGATCCGCTGCGGGCGGCCGGAGCGCTGGACGAGGGACGGATCGTGGCGCGCGCACGGGAGCTGCTGGAGCGCGTCGGGCTCGATCCCGACCGCTACGACCGGTATCCGCACGAGTTCAGCGGCGGCCAGCGCCAGCGCGTCGGTATCGCGCGGGCCCTCGCCGCCGAGCCCCGGCTGATCGTCTGCGACGAGCCCGTCTCGGCCCTCGATGTGACCACTCAGGCGCAGGTCGTCGCGCTCCTCGCGGAACTCCAGCGGGAACTTGGCCTCGCGCTGGTCTTCATCGCCCATGACCTCGCCGTGGTACGGCAGGTCAGTGACCGTGTCGCCGTGATGCGGGACGGCAGGATCGTGGAACAGGGAACGGCCGAGGAGGTGTACGGCGCGCCCTCCGACCCGTACACAAGGCAACTGCTCGCGGCCGTGCCCGCGCTCGATCCGGTGCTCGCCGCCGCGCGCCGCTCGGCCAGGAAGGCGCTTGTGGCGCCTGCCGAGAAAGTCGCCGTGGCCTGACCTTGCGTAGCCGGAGCACTCCGTAGCGCGACAGAACGCTACCGGTGCGGGAAAGTTACGTGCATTCACCCCTTCCGGTGGTGGGGGGGGGGGAGGGGGGGAGCGGCCGCCGCCCACAACACACATTCGCGGACCCGACGGCGGCGGCCGGACCCCCCGCGCCCCCGACCAGCCGGACCGGGG
>NZ_JBHWGS010000024.1:0-136320 GCF_042732975.1 Streptomyces sp. NPDC059743
CCCGAGCCCGCACCCGCATAAGCCACTTCGCAGCACTTCGCCCCGCCGCATCCGGCGGGGCGAAGTAGCCAGACCCCGAATTAACCAACAGCGTCACTTCGGGTGGCGGGGCAGAGCTGCGCGCGGTGAGCGAGGGGGCCCCGTACGCGCCCGCGCCGTCGGCACGGGCGGGTCACATCGGCAGGGAACCGTACAGTCCGGCGCCCACAGCGGCGAAGACCGCGCCGGCCCACCACGACCAGGAGGGTGTGCGCCTTCCCACCACGTACGAGAGGGCCGTGGCGGCCATGGTAGGCCACAGAACGCTGAAGGCGGCGCCGCTGGGCGAGAAGTGGTCCGCGGCGACCGCGGCGACCACGTAGCTGGCTATCGCGGCTGACGCGGCGATCAAGAAGCCCGTGCCGAACGGATTCCAAGCGGCGAATTCTGCCTCCCGCCGTTTGCCTCGGACGGAGAGCGCGATCGATGCGATCAGCGCCGTACCGGCGGCTACGGTCCACAACAGCGCCAGGACGATCAGGAGGGGGCTCGGTGAATTCATAAAGATCCTTCTATCGGCCTCCTCCGGCCGGAAGGTGTTCCCGGCCGGAGGAGACTCTGGTGGCAGATGCGACAGGGGCGCCGTCGGAGTCGGTGCCGACGGCGCCCCGCGTCTACAGCTTGGCCTTGATGCACTTGTCGTAGACGGCGTCGATACCCAAGATCGCTGAGCTTGCGGTGATCATCATCGTTGCCAGGCGTTGGCCGTGCAGGTATCGGGTGCGTGCACTCATTACACGGGTCACGGTGGCCCGAATGCAGCCCCAACGCCTGATCACCTGCCAGATTCTGCGGATCTTGGCAGCGGCGAAGTAGGCGGTGCCGAGGACCCGCAAAATGGCGCCCACACACAGTGACCCGGTAGGCGCGGCCCCAGGAGAACCAGCCCTTGCCGTCCAAGTTGAACATGGTGATCGGGTCCGGCGGGTAGCCATAGGCGTTCGCGCCGCCGCCGACCACCGGGTCCAGTTGAAGGAACCGGCTGGTGGTGGAGTCGTAGGCCCGTGCGCCCACCAACGTGAGTCCGGAGAGAGTGTCGCCGCCGCTCTTGGTCTCGCTGGTCCAGCAGCGGATGTGCTGGATCCCGTCCAGCTGCCAGGTTTGCCGCTTGGTGCCGACGGTCTCCTGGCGGCGGATCATGTCGTTGTTGTAGTACTCCAGGGTGACGCCGCCCGGCTTGGTGCTGGTGCGGCTGAAGGCGTCGTAGGCGTAGCTGCTGTCGACCTGACGGTCGGCGCTGTCGTAGGTGTAGTTGGCAGTGGAGCTTCCCGATGCGGGGCAGTCCGTACCGGGGATGCCTGTGGCGCTGGCGAGGGTTTTGCGGTTGGCGCGGGCGTCGAAGGCCCCCGCACCTGGCCCTGGGTAAAGGGAATCGTCCGCGCCTTCGCCTGAATCCTCGCCCTGTCCCACCCGGCTGGGCCCACGACGTGCAATGTAAACATTCTTCACACGATTGGGTGACTCGGTTAGGGAAGGGTCTTTGGATCTTTCTGGATCGTCATACTCGGTCGCGGATGGGCGGTGAAGATTGGAGCGCGAATCATGCCAGATGTTTTCGATCACATCGAATGGAATGTTCGGAAGATTTTCGGGAAATCGCCGGTTTGCGTGCATGTGGGAGATGTCAAGGAGTGCGAGATCAAGCGGCATCCCACTTATCCGAAGTTCCGTGCCGAGGCGATCTCGGCGGGAGTCCGGTCAGCTCCGAGTTCCCGTCTGTGGGAGTCCATGATTGCCATGGGGAGGCTGTGTGACATGGATGGCGACGACACGTGGCGGATGGTCATCCTCGACTGCATCGTTCCATGTTTCCGTTCACTGTCCTCGAGAATCTCCCGTGATTTCCGAGTCGAACGTGAAGAAATTCGGTCGGCCATGGTGGCAACCGCATTGGAGGTATGGGCAGACACTGCCATGGGGGTTCCGCCGCGCCACGTCAGGGATCGAATGGTGAAGGCGGCCTTCGAGGTGGCCTTCCGGCATGGGAATGCTACCTCGTCGGAGTATTCGATGGACGACATCGAAATATTCATCCAGCCGGAAATACCCACCCAGGGCTCCGCACTGAGGGCGTCGTCGATCATCGATATCAACAGTATCCGTGACGCAGATGTCGCAGAACAGATCAGGGGCGAGCGGCTCGGGGCGCTGCTTCAGGGGCTGGGTTGCTTCGACGCCGTGCGGGGCTTTCACGACGAACTTCGCGCTGGTCGTCGTTCGGGGTCAGTCAGCCAGGCGGTGAAGGCCTCACGGCTGGCCCGATCCCGGATTTCCAACCCGAACCTCTACTACTATGCCTCAGACCTCTACCCCTCGTTCATCGGGCTCCGAAAAGCCGCAGACGTGATGGGGATTGCTGAATCTGCCGCACATCGACTCATCAGGGCAGGGCAGTTCCCTTTCCCTGTGGCGAGGGCGGGACGGAGCTACAAGGTATCCGTCAAGGCCCTCATGCACTTCAAGGATATTCCGGACGTCATCGTCCACGTCGACGACATTGAGAGTGGTGCCCTCCATGTGAGCAGCGGCGTACGGTGAGCCATACTGTCGTCAGTCGAAGGATTTGCCTTTCCTGAGCTGCGGAGAGTCTGGAAATCCAAGCCTCCGTCGTCGGTCGAGGGACGCGAGGTCGAGCATTCGGGTCGAACGAGCTCTGTAGACCGCGGTGGCGCCTGGGGCGATCGGGTGTGGGCCTGGAGGAGTTGGGGCAGCCGGGTGTGGTCCCCGCACAGCTGCGAGGACCACACCCGGTGTGCTTGTCATTCGCCTGAGCGAAGCTACGGAACAGGCACTTCGCATGATTTGAGCCCGTCGAGTGGTGCAATCTGCCGGAAGTGGCCGCGATTGCGTGAGCGGACTGATCGGTGCCCGTTGGACGGGGCGTCACGGCGTCGAGGGTCAATGAGTTACTGAGCAGGTAAGACTGGATTGAGCGCGATCGCTGATCACCTCCCGTCATGATCTTGTTAGCCCTCGTAATGCGTAGGTCAGAGGTGCGGGCTCTGTGGTGGCGTTGGTGATCCGAGGCTCAGGGTGGCTTGTTTGGGTGTTTCGTCGTAGCGGTGGAGGATCAGGTTTGCCACTGCCGCGTGCGTTCCCAGTGGTGCGGAAGTGAGGGTTGCGCCTGAGTGGGAGGCTCGGCGGGAGAAGGAGCCGGGGGCCAGGAGGTAGCCGGCGATGGCTACGGAGGTGTGGCCCTTGGTGCGTAGGTGGGTGATGGCCTCGGCTGGGGTGGGGGAGCCTGCGCAGAGGTAGGAGGGGAGGACGGGCGCGTTCAGGTGGGCCTGGAGCATTGTGGCCATGCGGGCGGTGTCGGCGTTGGCCGCGGGATTCGTGGAGCCCGCGGCGGCGAGGACGACCGGGCTGCCGGCCCAGCCTGCCTCGGCGAGGCGTGCCGACAGCGCGGTGGCGAGCAGTGGGTCCGGGCCCAGGGCGTGGGCGACGGACGCCCGCAGGTGTGGGGCCGTGGCCAGTGCCGTTGGGATGTCGGTGTGGACGTGGTAGCCCGCGCCCAGAAGCAGTGGGACGAGTACGGCCTCGCCTCGCAGCGCCGCGAGGGTCTCGTCCAGCGAGGGCCGTACGAGGTCCAGATAGCCGACCTCGACCCGCAATCCGGGCCGCAGCGAACGGACCAGGTCCAGCAGGGCTTCGACGGTGGCGACGCCGGCCGGGTCGCGGGTGCCGTGGGCGACGGCGACGAGAGTCGGGCCCGTCACCCGCCGACCTCCAGCCGGTATCCGCGCTTCGGCACCGTCCGTACCAGTCCCGCGTGCGGTCCCAGCGCGCCGCGCAGTCGCGCTACCGCGGCCTCGACCGCGTGCTCGTCCGTGGTCGTGCCCGCCCAGACCCGGCGCAGCAGGTTCGCACGGCTGACCACCCAGCCCGGGTGTTCGGCCAGAGCCCGTAGCACCGCCGCGGAGACCGGCGGCAGCCAGTAACTCTCCTCGCCGACGACGAGCGCGCTGCCTTGCAGCACCAAGGTGCGCCCGCCGGCTGCCAGTTCGCGGCGGTTGCGCACCGGGACCGTTTCGGTGATGGTGCGCACCAGCGCTCCGAGCCGCCCGCGTTCGGGACAGACCACGGGTACGCCGACGTTCTCCAGCGGTCGGGCGCACACCGGGCCGACGCACACCGGCAGCACGTCCTCGCGCAGCGCGGTCAGGACCTCCGGGCGCAGTCCCAGTGTGTCCGCCGCCACCAGGAAGGCGGTGATCGCCGGCGCGCTGGTGAAGGCGATGGCGTGTACCTCCCGGCGTATCGTCTGCAGGACCAGTCGGCGTACCGGCTCCGGGTCCTCGGGCGGCGCCCAGCGGTAGACCGGGACCTCGATCACTTCGGCGCCGCGTTCACGCAGCGCGGCGGTGAAGCCGTCCAGCGGGGCACCGTGTTCCTGCACCGCGATCCGGCGCCCGCGCAGATTCCTGGCGAGCAGCCAGGTCAGCAGCTCGTCGTTCGCCTCGGAGCGCGGTGAGAAGGTCTCGTCCAGTCCGGTGGCACGGACCGCGCCGGTCGCCTTCGGGCCGCGGCTGAGCACCACCGCGTCCCGGCAGGTCTGGGCGAGCCGGCCGCCCTGTCCCCAGCCTTCGGCGGCGCTCATCCAGCCGCGCCAGCCGACTCCGGTGGTGGCGACCACGTAATCCAGCGGCGCGGTCAGACAGAGCTCGGTGGCATGGCGCAGCGCAGCGTCGTCCTCCAGCGGGACGATCCGCATGGTGGGCGCTTCGACCACGCGTGCACCGCGTCGGCGCAGCAGGGCGGTGAGCTCGTCGCGGCGACGCGCGGCGGTCACTCCGATCGTGTAGCCGACCAGCGGGCCGACCGGCTCGGTGGCCGGAGGGCCGCCGGTGGACGTGCTGGCAGTTCCCATGCTGTGCAGGCTCGGCCCGTGTGGTTTCGGTTGCATTGCGCGGTCATCACGCGGGCGTTAGCGAAGCACGATGCGCTGTTACGGAAGATGTCGTTACCCCCACCTTGTCCCGGGGGCTCCGTGAGGGACGCGTACCTCGGCCGCAATGCGGGCGACCCGGCCGTGTAACCGGGCCGGATGACGCTCGGTGCCATGACGACGACCGACGTGCCATGACGACGACCGACACCCACTGCCCGTACTGCTCGTTGCAGTGCGGCATGCGGCTGCGCACCACGCCTTCCGGAGCGCCGGTGCCGGTGGAGGTCGTGGAGCGGCCGGGCTTTCCGGTCAACCTCGGCGCGCTGTGCGGCAAGGGCCGTAGCGCCGCCGCGCTGCTCGACCGGGCCGCCCGGCTGACCGTACCGCTGGTACGCGACCGGCGCGTGGTACGCGACCGGCGCGGCGGCGAGTTGCGCGAGGCGTCGTGGGACGAGGCGCTGGACCGGGTCGCCGCCGGCCTGTCGGATGCCGCCGAGCGGTACGGCCGGGACGCGGTGGGAGTCTTCGGCGGAGGCGGGCTGACCAACGAGAAGGCGTATCTGCTGGGCAAGTTCGCCCGGGTGGCGCTGCGTACCGCGAACATCGACTACAACGGTCGTTTCTGCATGTCCTCGGCGGCTGCCGCGCACCGGAAGGCGTTCGGGATCGACCGAGGGCTGCCGTTCCCGATGGCGGACATCTCGCGCACCGGCTGTGTGATCCTGGTCGGCGCCAATCCCGCCGAGACCATGCCGCCGGCCCTGCGCTACTTCCGGGAACTGCGCGAGAACGGCGGGCAGTTGATCGTGGTGGACCCGCGCCGGACCAGTACCGCCGAGCTGGCCGACCTGCACCTCCAGCCGATGCCTGGCACCGATCTGGCGCTCGCGCTCGGCCTGCTGCATCTGGTGGTCGCGGACGGGAGGCTCGACAAGGACTTCATCGAGGAGCGCACCACCGGCTTCGAGGCGGCCCGCGCCTGTGCGATGGCGCACTGGCCGGAGCGGGTGGAGCGGCTGACCGGCGTGCCGGTGGCCCAACTGCGGGAGGCCACAGGCATGTTCGCGGACGCGGAGACCGGCATGGTGCTCACCGCCCGCGGCCCTGAGCAGCAGAGCAAGGGCACCGACACGGTCGGCGCCTGGATCAATCTGTGCCTGGCCACCGGCAAGGCCGGCCGCCGTTACTCCGGGTACGGCTGCTTGACCGGCCAGGGCAACGGGCAGGGCGGCCGGGAGCACGGGCAGAAGGCCGACCAGCTCCCCGGATACCGCTCGATCGAGGACCCGGCGGCGCGGGCGCATGTCGCCGCGGTGTGGGGAGTGGATCCGGAGCAGCTGCCGCGCTCCGGGCGCTCGGCCTACGAGCTGCTGGACTGCCTCGGGCAGGAGGGCGGCGTACGGGCGCTGCTGCTGATGGGATCCAACCCGGTGGTCTCCGCGCCGCGGGCCGGGCATATCGCCGAGCGGCTGCGGAGCCTCGACTTCCTCGCGGTGAGCGATCTGGTGCTGTCCGAGACGGCCGAGCTGGCCGATGTCGTGCTGCCGTCGGCGCAGTGGGCCGAGGAGACCGGTACCACCACCAATCTGGAGGGACGGGTGATCCTGCGTCAGTGGGCGGTCTCCGCGCCACCGGGTGTGCGCAGCGACCTGGCCGTGCTGAGCGGACTCGCCCGGCGGCTGGGAGTGGAACAGGGCTTCTCCGAGGACCCGGAGCAGGTCTTCGAGGAGCTGCGGCGGGCCTCGGCGGGCGGCCAGGCGGACTACTCGGGCATCAGTTACGAGCGGATCCGGGCCGAGGACGGGGTGTTCTGGCCTTGCCCGGCCGACAGCGGCAGTAACGGGGACGGCGACCGCAAAAACGGCGATAGCAACGGCAACGGCACACCGCACCCCGGCACGCCACGGCTGTTCCTGGACCGCTTCGCCACACCGGACGGCCGGGCCCGGTTCGCCGCCGTATCGCACCGTCCGGCGGCGGAGCAGCCGGATGCCGACTACCCACTGTTCCTGACCACCGGCCGGGTGGTCTCCCAGTACCAGAGCGGCGCGCAGACCCGCCGTGTGCCCGAGCTCAACCGGGCCGCGCCGGGCCCGTTCGTGGAACTCCACCCGCAGCTCGCACACCGGCTCGGAGTGGCCGAGGGCGAGCTGCTCGCGGTGACCAGCCGACGCGGGCGGGCGGTCGCGCCGGCCCGGGTGACCGAGAGCATCCGGCCCGACACCGTGTTCATGCCCTTCCACTGGGGCGGCGCCGGGCGGGCCAACTCACTGACGAATCCGGCCCTGGACCCGATCTCCCGGATGCCGGAGTTCAAGGTCTGCGCGGTGCGGGTCGAGCGGGCAGGCAGCGAGCGGGCGGAGAGCGAGCAGGCGGGCAGCGAGCGTACGGGGAGCACGGTGTGAGCGCGCGCATCGCGGTGGTCGGCGCGGGCATGGCCGCCGCCCGGTTCGCCCAGCAGTACCAGGACCTCGGCGGTAAGGCCGAGGTGACGCTCTACGGCGTGGAGCCGCGCGCGCCCTACAACCGGGTGCTGCTCGCCGACGTACTCACCGGTCGTTATGATCCCGAGGCCATCGCCCTGCCGACCGGCGCCGCCCTGCTGCGTACCGGCGCCGAGGTCGTCGCACTGGACCTGACCGCCCGCACGCTGCGGCTTTCGGGCGGCGAGCGGGCCGCGTACGACGAACTGGTGCTGGCCACCGGCGCCAATCCCGTACTGCCACCGATCCGCAGCCTGCGCGCCCCCGACGGCAATCTGCTCGCCGGAGTACACGCACTGCGCACCCTCGCCGACTGCCGCGCCCTGGCCGAGGCCGCGGCCGGAGCCGCGCGCGCCGTGGTGATCGGCGGCGGAGTGCTCGGCGTCAGCGCCGCCCGCGCGCTGGCCGCGCTCGGGCTTCCGGTGGAGATCGTGCACCAGGGCCCGCACCTGATCGAGCGCCAACTCGACGCACAGGCAGGCGCGGCGCTACGGAGCATGCTGGCCGGACTGGGCGTCGAGGCCTACCCGTACAACCGGGCCCGGGCGCTGCGCGGTGGCGATCGGGTCGACGGAGTGGAGTTGGCCAACGGCTATCTGCTGGCCACCGATCTGGTGGTGCTGGCCTGCGGAGTGCGCCCGCGCACCGGGCTCGCCCACGCGGCCGGACTCCTGGTGCGCACCGGCGTGGTGGTGGACGACCGGCTGGGCGCCTCCCATCCCGGCGTGTTCGCCATCGGCGACTGCACCGAGCACCGCGGCACCGTACACGGTCTGTCCGGCCCGGCCTGGGAGCAGGCCGACGTCCTGGCCTCGAGGCTGTCCGGAGCCGAGCCGGACAGGGAGTACACCGGTTCCCGTCCGCTGGCCCGGCTCTCGGCGGGGCCGCTGGAGTACGCCGCCTTCGGCGAGGTGGACGACGAAACGTACCTGGCCGACGCCGACCACCATGTGCTGCGGCTGGTCGACGCCACCCGCGGCTCGTACAAGAAGCTCGTGCTGCGCGGCGACCGGCTCGTCGGCGGCATCCTGCTGGGCGATCTGGCCACGGTCGGCGCCCTGACCCGGGCGTACGAGCGGGACGAGCCGCTGCCCGAGGACCCCCTGCATCTGCTCACCACCCGAGGAGCCCGCTGATGGAGCGCACGGACGGCACGGACCACATCGGTGGTACGAACGGCGAGGACCGCATCGGCGACACGGACCACCTCGGTGACACGGACCGCGAACACCTCGTCCTGGTCGGCCACGGCATGGTCGGCCAGCGCTTCCTGGAGGCGCTGTTCGAGCAGCCGGACGCCGGGACAGGAGCTCCGGCCCGGCGGATCACCGTACTCGCCGAGGAATCTCGGCCCGCTTACGACCGAGTGCACCTGACCTCCTGGTTCTCCGGTACTTCGGCCGAGGAACTGTCGCTGTGCCCGCCCGGCTTCCTCGACGAGCACGGCATCGACCTGCGCCTCGGCGATCCGGCCGTCGCGATCGACCGCGACGCGCGGATCGTCACCACCGCGTCCGGGCACCGGCTCCGCTACGACACCCTGGTGCTGGCCACCGGCTCGTACCCGTTCGTACCGCCGGTCCCCGGGCACGACGCCGAGGGCTGTCACGTCTACCGCACCATCGAGGACCTGGAGGCGATCCGGGCCGGCGCCGCCGGGGCCCGGGTCGGCGCGGTGGTCGGCGGCGGGCTGCTCGGGCTGGAGGCGGCCGGCGCGCTGCGGGCCATGGGACTGGAGACGCATGTCGTGGAGTTCGCCCCACGGCTGATGGCGATCCAGGTGGACGAGGGCGGCGGCGAGGCGCTGCGCCGCAAGATCGAGGACCTGGGCGTGCTGGTGCACACCGGCGCCGGCACGCGGGCGGTCACCATGGACGAGGACGGCCGGGTACGCGGCATGGCCCTGTCCGACGGCACCGAACTCGCCGTCGACCTGGTGGTCTTCTCCGCCGGAGTGCGCCCGCGCGACCAGCTCGCCCGCGACTGCGGCCTGCCGGTCGGCGAGCGCGGCGGCATCGTCGTGGACGCGCGGTGCCGCACCGCCGATCCCGCGGTCCGGGCCATCGGCGAATGCGCGCTGGCCGCCGACGGCCGGGTCTACGGGCTGGTCGCGCCCGGTTACGCGATGGCCGAGGCCGCCGCCCGCGAACTCACCGGCGGCACGGGCTCCTTCACCGGAGCGGACACCTCCACCAAGCTCAAACTGCTCGGCGTGGACGTGGCCAGCTTCGGCGACGCGCACGGCACCACCGAGGGTGCGCTGGAGGTGCTCTACGCCAACAGCCGCGCGGGCGTCTACAAGAAGCTCGTCATCGGCGCGGACGGCGCGCTGCTCGGCGGCGTCCTGGTCGGCGACGCCGACTCGTACGCACTGCTGCGCCCGCTGGCGCTGAGCGGCTCCCCGCTGCCCGCCCCGCCGGAACAGCTGGTCCTGCCCGCCTCGATCGGCGCGGCCTCCGGCCCGATCGCGCTGCCGGACGAGGCGGTCGTCTGCTCCTGCCACCACGTCAGCAAGGGCGAGATCCGGGCCGCCGTGCGCGAGCAGGGCTGCGCGAGCGTTCCCGAGGTCAAGAAGTGCACCAAGGCCGGTACCGGCTGCGGAAGTTGCGTCAAGCTGCTCGGCGCCATCGTGGCTGAGGAACTGTCCGCGAGCGGCGTCGAGGTCGCCAAGGGCCTGTGCGAGCACTTCACGCTGACCCGCGCCGAGCTGTACGAGATCGTCCGGGTCAAGGGCATCGGCTCCTTCGCCCGGCTGATCGACGAGCACGGCAGCCTGCCGGGCGGCGAGGGCTGCGACATCTGCAAGCCCGTGGTCGCCTCCATTCTGGCCGGCCTCGGCAACGGCCACATCCTGGACGGCGAGCAGGCCGCCCTCCAGGACACCAACGACCACTTCCTGGCCAACATCCAGCGCAACGGCTCCTACTCGGTGGTGCCGCGGATCCCCGGTGGCGAGATCACTCCCCAGGGCCTGATCGTCATCGGCGAGATCGCCCGCGACTTCGGCCTCTACACGAAGATCACCGGCGGCCAGCGGATCGACCTCTTCGGCGCGACCGTGGACCAGCTCCCTCCGATCTGGCGCCGGCTGGTCGACGCCGGCTTCGAGTCCGGGCACGCCTACGGCAAGGCGCTGCGCACCGTGAAGTCGTGCGTCGGCGAGGCCTGGTGCCGCTACGGCGTGCAGGACTCGGTGGGCCTGGCGATCGAACTGGAGCTGCGCTACCGAGGGCTGCGCTCCCCGCACAAACTGAAGTCCGCGGTCTCCGGCTGCGCACGGGAGTGCGCGGAGGCGCAGGGCAAGGACTTCGGAGTGATCGCGACCTCGGCCGGATGGAACCTCTATGTGGGCGGCAACGGCGGGATGACGCCGCGTCATGCGGATCTGCTGGCGGCCGATCTGGACCGGGAGACGCTGATCCGCACCATCGACCGGTTCCTGATGTTCTACATCCGCACCGCGGACCGGCTGGAGCGTACGGCCTCCTGGCTGGAACGGCTTGAGGGCGGCATGGACCATCTGCGGGCCGTCGTCCTGGACGACTCCCTCGGCATCTGCGCCGACCTGGACGAACTGATGGCCCGCCATATCGAGACCTACGAGGACGAATGGGCGGCCACCCTGGCCGACCCGGAGCGGCTGCGCCGCTTCGTCTCGTTCACCAACGCGCCGGGCGTACCCGACCCGACGATCCGTTTCGTCGCGGAGCGGGACCAGATCCGCCCGGGACCGGCCCCGGCGTCGGCGTCGGCTCCAGCGTTGGCTTCAGCGCCGGCCCTGATCGCCGGTCCCGACCTGGAGGTACGCGTCCGATGAGCGGGACGGCGAGTGCGGTGAGCGGGATGGCGAGTGCGGTGCGGGTGGAGATCCACGACGGCGCGGAGTGGGTTCCGGTGTGCGGATACGCGGAGCTGACGCCGGGACGCGGAGTCGCGCTGCTGGTGGGCGGCGCGCAGGTCGCGCTGTACCGCGACCGTACGGGCGAGGTGTACGCGGTCGACAACCGCGACCCGTTCAGCGGCGCGTACGTGCTGTCGCGGGGACTGCTGGGCAGCCGGGGAGCGGTCCCGGTGGTGCTCTCACCCATGTACAAACAGGCCTTTGACCTGCGTACGGGCGTGTGCCTGGACGAGGAGACGGCGCCGGACGGATCGCCGGCGGTGCTGAGGGTGTGGCCCGCGAGAGTCCGACCGTAGGCAGGTAGGCAGGTAGGCAAGTAGGTACGTAGGCGCGCGGGAGCCACGCGCGCACCCGAGGCACGCGGGGCTGATCGGGTGCCGGTCCTCACGCCTCCCGCCAGGCGCCGTGCGCAGGACGTTCCATCACCGAGCCACCACGCGCCGTCAGCCGAAATCTCGCCTTCCTACCTTGCTGCGTGGCGAAGCGCCAGACGTGTCAGATCGCATCGGATCGCGTCAGATCCAGTCAGACCGAGTCAGGTCGCGTCAGCAGACTCCCTCTCCGCTCCGGCAGGTGCCCATGAGTACAACGGTCAGCAACTCCGAGAACACCGCGACCCCGGCTGTGGCGCGGGTCCGGGCCATCGACGACTGGCGTCCGGAGGACGTCGGCTTCTGGGAGAAGGCCGGAGCGCGGATCGCCCGGCGGAACCTGGTGTTCTCGGTCCTCTCCGAGCACATCGGCTTCTCCGTATGGAGCCTGTGGTCCGTGCTCGTCCTCTTCCTCGGACCGGAGTACCACATCGATCCCGCCGGCAAGTTCCTGCTCACCGCCCTGCCCACCGCGCTCGGTTCGGTGCTCCGGCTGCCGTACACCTTCGCCGTGGCGAAGTTCGGCGGACGTAACTGGACGGTCTTCAGCGCGCTGCTGCTCCTGGTCCCGACCGTCCTCGCCGGGATCGTGCTCGAACCCGGCGTCTCCTACGGCACGCTCCTCGCCGTGGCCTGCGTCGCGGGAGTCGGCGGCGGCAACTTCGCGTCCTCGATGGCGAACATCAACGCGTTCTATCCGCAGCGGCTCAAGGGCTGGGCACTGGGCATCAACGCGGGCGGCGGCAATCTGGGTGTGCCCGTGGTCCAGCTGGCGGGCCTGCTGATCCTGGCGACCGCGGGGGCCGCGCAGCCGAGGCTGCTGCCGCTGGTGTACATCCCGCTGATCGTCCTCGCCGCCCTCGGCGCGGCGTGGAAGATGGACAATCTCACCGCGATGCGCAACGACAAGCGGGCCATGCGCGAGGTCTCCCGCGATCCGCACACCTGGGTGATGTCGCTGCTCTACATCGGCACCTTCGGTTCCTTCATAGGTTTCAGTTTCGCCTTCGGTCAGGTGCTCCAGGTGCAGTTCCAGGCGCAGTTCGACACCCCGGTGAAGGCCGCGTATCTCACCTTCCTCGGTCCTCTGCTCGGCTCGCTGATCCGGCCGGTCGGCGGGCTGCTCGCGGATCGCCTCGGCGGAGCGAAGGTGACGCTGTGGAACTTTGCGGCGATGGCCGCCGGCGCGGCCGTGGTGCTGATCGCCTCGCAGCAGGACTCGCTGGGCCTGTTCATCGCCGGATTCGTGGCGCTGTTCGTCTTCAGCGGTGTCGGCAACGGCTCCACCTACAAGATGATCCCGGCCATCTTCCGCGCCAAGGCGCGCACCGCGATGGCCTCCGGCACGGTTCCGGAGACAGCCGAGCGCGACTCCCGCAGGCGCGCGTCCGCGCTGATCGGCATCGCGGGCGCGGTGGGCGCGTTCGGCGGCGTACTGGTGAACGTGGCGTTCCGCCAGTCGTTCCTGACCACGCACAACGGGAACGCCGCGTACCTCTGCTTCCTGGTGGCATACGCCCTGTGCGCGCTACTGACCTGGTCCGTCTACCTCCGCCCGTCCGCAGCGCGGCTGTCCGATGTGTAGCGCGGGGTGCAGCGCAGGGTGAACCCCGCCCGCTTCGGCGGATATCGGAAGTGGTTCAGCTCGAACTCTGCCCGCCTCCGCCCGCCCACGACGGTGCCGGGCGACGGCCCGCCAGGAAGTCCCGGCAGGCCGTCACCGAGCAGCGGATCAGTCCGTTACATAGCCTTCAGTCCATTCATCCTTGTCCACCACTGATTCGTCTACGTAGAAGCAGTTCGGCTCCTCATGGAAGCCGGACAGTTTCCGGGCTCGTTCGATACGGTCCCGGGCGGCCTCCCGGCTTGAGTAGGTACCGAGCAGT
The DNA here is from genome assembly GCF_042732975.1 of Streptomyces sp. NPDC059743. Classification (NCBI taxonomy): domain Bacteria; kingdom Bacillati; phylum Actinomycetota; class Actinomycetes; order Kitasatosporales; family Streptomycetaceae; genus Streptomyces; species Streptomyces sp. NPDC059743. Next base: position 13,569 of record NZ_JBHWGS010000024.1, read on the forward strand.
TTCACGTCGTCTCCGGCCTCTTCATCGGCCCAGAAGTCATCGGGCTCCACGAAGTGCCTGACCTCCGCGCCTTCCACAGCTCGGTGGTGGACATGCCAGAGCAAGTAGACCTTCGGTGGTTCGGCCATGTCGGTCTTCGGTCCTTTCTTGAACTTCCTAGTTGCGCGACAGGTACTTCCGGACCTTGTTGTAGATGGAGCCGGGACCCGAGGCGGCGGTAACGATTGCGGTCCGTTCGGCGCACGGGAGCTGGAGTGGTTCTGCGTGGGAATCGGTCCGTGATGTCCGTTGTCAGTGGGGCGTCGTAGGGTTTGCGGCGTAGGGGTTGGGGCCGGTGGAGGGGGAGTGGTGCGGATGCGGCCTGTGTGGGGTGGATACGGGAGACCGGTGGTCCGGGGCTTTGGGAGCATGGCGCTGGCAGGGATGGTGCTGGCTGGGTCGTTGCTCTTTGTGTCCGGGGCGAGTGTGGCGGCGGAGCGGCCTGTGGTCGGTGCCGTCGAGCACACTGTGGACACGGCGGGCACCGCGGAACTCGCCACGGGGGAGCGGCTGGAGCTGGTTGACGGCAAGAACGTCGGTGTCGTCCCACGGGAGGGTCGGAGCGCGGGACGGTACGCCATCACCTCCATGGACGGCGGCCTCAGCGTCCGTCCCGTGGACCAGCGGCGGCCCGTGGCTGCGACGGAGGTTGCCGTGGGCCCGGCGGCACGGGCGTTCTCGCCCATGACGCTCGCCGCGCCGAACGCCATGTACCCGGTGAAGTTCACGATCACCAACGCCAATGTCACCACCAAGTTGGTCAGCCTCTGGAACAGCAAGACCTGGGCTCCCATCGAGGTGCAGAACGAGGATTTCGGCCCGAACGCCAGCGCCAAGCTGTCGCCCGGGAGCTACTTCGCCGTCGCTCTGCACAGCGACTGGGCCCGGCCCAGCTATCTGCTCGCCCGCACTTTCACCGTGACCAATTCGGGTCTGACGGTGACCTTCGACGAGCGTCTGGCCAAGGAGACGGCCATCAGGACCGATGACACCACCGTCGCCCGCGAGGCGTCGGCGGTGTGGATCTCGGTGCCCGGCGGCGGTCTGGCGGGATTCGCGGGCAGAGGCCGTGACAAGGTCTACGCGACGCCCTTCTCGGTCGCCGGGGCCTCACTGCGCGTCCACGAGATCCTGACCAAGAAAGGCTCGTCGGCGTCCGCTCCCAGCCCTGTCCGTTACGACCTGACCCACTCGTTCCAGGGCGGCGCTCCGTCCTCTCCCGTCGCCACCGTGCGTACGGCGAGCCTCGCGAAGACCACCACCCCGATCCGCGCCCAGGGCGTCCGGATACCGGCCGTCCTGGAGACGGTGCCCGGCCTGGGCGAGTGGACCGGTGTCTATATCGGCGGCTGGGTGAAGACCGCGACGACGACCACCGAGTACGTCACCCCGGGAATCAGCTACTCCCGTCTGCTCAGTTACGGCTCCCAGCGTCTCTCCCTGCCCGACCGGGCGCTGGCAGCCGGCACCACCAGCGGCTCTTCCGTGGGCGTGGCGCCCTTCGGTCCCGGTCCCGGGACGGGCGGCTCCACCCGCCGCGCCACGACGATCAGCCTGTACGAGCCGAGGACCGCGAGCGACGCGGTGGGCCACAGCGGTCTCGACGACCGCGCGAAGGCGTCCTTCCGGCTCACCTCCGGCGGACGGATCCTCGCGTCGGCCGACGGCCTGACGCCGTACGACGAGCTCTCCGCGACCGTCCCGAGCGGCACCGGCTCCTACGAGCTGGAGCACACCGTCACCCGCAGGGCCGGCCACTCCCGGCTGTCCACACTGGTCCGCGGCGAATGGGCGTTCATCTCTTCCGGTACGAGCTCGTCCCGGACGCTGCCGCTGATCGACACCGCCTTCACCGTCTCCGGTCTCGACGCCCGCAACGCGGTGGGCGCGGCCCCGGTGACCGTGGGCGTCACGGCCGCCACGCGCGGCTCCGAGGCGGCGGAGACGGTCACCGCCCTCGAATACTCGACGGACGACGGCGCCACCTGGCTGAGTCTCCCGCTCACCACCACGGGCGCGGGCGCCCAGGGCTCCGCGCCGCTCACCGTCCCCGCCGCCGCGCGGTTCGTCTCGCTGCGCGCCACGGCGGTGAACGACGAGGGCGGCAGCGTCCGGCGCACCGTGATACGGGCCTTCGCCGGAGCCACGGCCAAGGGCGACGAGCAGGTCGGTACGACGAAGATCTCGAATCTGGTGGTCAACGGCGGCAAGCCCGTCGTACTCACCAACGAAACGCTCCAGACCTTCACGGCGACCTTCACCGCCACCGACCCGGCCGGCATAGCCGAGGGCGATCTCTACCTGTACCACGGCCCGTACGGCGAGCCCGACGGCACTCTCTTCGGCTCCTATCCCGCGACCTGCACCGCGCAGTCCGCCACCACCTCGGTCTGCGAGTCGACGTTCGCGTACATCGAGCCGCGCACGAACCTCGGCCGTAACGCCCTCGCGGGCACGTGGACGGCCGCCGCCTGGGCCTGGTCCAAGGACGGTACGAGCTACACCGACCGGACCGCCGCGCGCACCGTGCCGGTGCTGCGCCACTCCCGTCTGACGGTCAACGCCACGCCCGAGCCGGTGAAGAAGAACGCGACTCTGACGGTCACCGGCGCCCTGACCCACGCGGACTGGCAGTCCGACGCGGGCGCCTACGCCGGCTTCGGCGGCCAGTCGGTGAAGCTCCAGTTCCGTAAGAAGGACAGCAGCACCTACACCACGGTCAAGACGGTCACGTCGTCGTCCACCGGTGCGCTCAAGACCACCGTCAAGGCCACGGCCGACGGCTACTGGCGCTACTACTTCCCCGGCACCATGACCACCGCGCCCGCCTCGGTCACGGGTGACTACGTCGACGTGCGATAGCGCCCACTGAGAAGCGCTCAGAAGTGCTCAAGGAGCGCGCCCGCCTCAGGCGCGCTCCTTGGCTCCGTGCTCTTCGGCCGCGCGCTTCTCGGCCCTCCGTACCGCTGGGGCGATGGCTCGTTCCACGCTGAGGCGGCCTTCGCCTGGGTCGCCGAGGCGCTGAGTCATCGTGCGGACGATGGCGTGGAAGAAGAGGGCCGGGCCGCAGGCCGTCCACTCGTCCCTGTTCGCCGGGTCGAGCAGGAAGTCCAGTACCGCGTCCGGCTCGGCGGGTACGAAGCGGAACTCGCTGTGCTCCCACTTGTCGTCCACACCGCGGCTCCAGCGCTCGCGCAGTTCCTCCTCGCTCAGACCGGGCAGTACGGCCAGGAAGCAGGCCGCCCACTGATGGCGGTCGGTGTCCATGGCGAAGGAGAGCAGCTCCATCGTGCACTCGTCGTCCGCGTGGACGGCGAGTTCCTCGCGCAGCGCCCGGTGGGCGGCGCCGAAGAGGTCGGGGACACCGTCCTTCAGATCGTGCGTCCCCGAAAGGCCTTCGTTCGCCGAGGAGTTCCAGCGTCCGGTGTTCCCGCCGACCGTGGCGCTGCGCCGGGAGAACAGCATCCGGTTGTCCTTGCCGGTCACCACGGCCACATTCGCGCCGAAGCTGCTGGAGAGGAAGCCGTTCACGGTGATCGGGTCCTTGCCCGCGAGATAGTGCTCGCGGAGCGTGTGCCCGGCGCCCTCGCCCTCCTCCAGTCTGCGGTCCAGCTGCTGCGCGGCGAGGAAGGTGAAGTAGTCCGTGGGCGAGAACCGGATCTCGACGATCGGGTCCTCGCGGTCGTTCGTACGGGTCACCGCCACCGTCTCGACGGCGAACCGCGGATGGTTCCAGCGCCGGTCGGCGCCCTGGACCGCGCGCGTCCGCTGGTCGTCCTCGATCTCCTGGCGCCAGCGCCGTACATCCTCGGGCACGAAGACGGGCTCGTCGGCGTCGAAGTAGATCCTCAGATTCTCCTCGGCGATGGGCCGCGTCCCGTCGCCCTCGTAGACATGGCAGACCGTACGCAACGGCCCGATCCGGAAGTGATCGCGGTACGACAAGATTTGTCCTTCTCCCCGTTCAACACGCTGGTTCCACAGGACAGTTGCACACGCCCGGACATGGCGGCAACATCCATGAGCAGGGCCAGGGGAGGCGCGTGTGGGGACCGCGGGGGAGCACGGCGAGGCATTCGCGGTGTGCGTGGACGAGTACGACCACGAGGCCGGCGCGCGGCTGGCGCCCGCCCGCCGGGCCGCCGAGGACTTCCGCGGACTGGCACGCGGACTCGGCTTCACGGCCGACGCGCCCGTGATCTCGGGCACCAAGCAGGAGATCGACGACGGTCTGGGCCGGATCGAGATGTCCACCGCCCAGCGCAAGCTCATCTACTGGGTCGGGCACGGAGTGAAGATCGGCGCGAACACGGTGGTGCTGCCCTGCCGTGACTACCGCCACGGCGGCCGGCGAGGGCTGTTCTCCGCGCAGGAGATCGGGCTGTTCCTCACGGGCCTGACCGGCGATGTCGTACTGATTGTCGACACCTGCCATGCCACGGACTTCGCCCGGGAGGCGCAGTCGCTGTGCGAGGACAAGGAGGAGAGATACGGCGGCATTCCGCTCGGCCCCGACGGCCCGGCCGGGCCCGGCCGCGGTATCGGCTGCCTCGGTACGGTCGGCGGTGACGCCCTCGCACAGGTCGGCCAGTGGCTGACCGCCCTGAAGTCGGTCTGCGGATCACCGGATTTCACCTATCGCGGTCAGTACGTGTGGAACAGACACGCGAAGGCGGTGAGCGCCGAGATGCTGTCGAACGCCGTCCATCAGGCGCTCCGCGAGACCAGCGTCGAACCGTGGTTCAAGGGCGGCGGACGGCTGGAGGGCTTCTTCGTCAACCGTCACTTCGATCCCTTCGCCCGTCCCGCCTCGGCCACCGCGCCCGAGCGCCGGGACGCGCTGCTGGACGAACAGATCCAGCACCTGCTCAAGAGCAGGTTCACCGGTCTGCGGCTGGAGGAGGAGGACGCCGCCTTCGTCGGCCGGCGGCACTCCCTGACGCGTATCACCCACTGGCTCTCCTCCCCGGGACGCAGCGGTGTCATGGTCGTCACCGGCGCGCCGGGCAGTGGCAAGTCGGCGCTTCTGGCGCAGACCGCGCTGATGACGGTCCGGTCCACTCCGCAGTACGAGGAGCTGACGCCCGATCAGCGCGGTCTGCTGGAGGGAGCGCTGGTAGCGGGCATCCAGTGCCGTGGCCGCAGCGCCCTGGAGTGCGCCCGCGAACTGGCCGCCGGACTGGACGTCAAGGAGCCGGGCACCGGCTGGACGGACGCGCCCGAGGCGGTCCGGGCCGTCATCGAGGCGTGCCGGCGGCGAGGAGAGGCCGCGTTCCTGGTCGACGGGCTGGACGAGGCGGGGCCCGCCCATGTCGACGCCGTGATCGCCGATGTCCTGCGCCCGCTGGCCCAGGAACCGTCCGTACGGATTCTCGTCGGCACCCGGCCCACGATCAGCGGCAGCCTGCTGATGCTCGACGGCGCGGCCCATGTCGACCTCGACAAGGACCCGGACAAGGACCGCGACATCGCCGAGTACGTACGGGAACGGCTCGGCGCGCCCGGCTGCCCGTACGCCCACAGCCCCGAGCTGCGCGAGGCCGCCACGCGCGTGCTGGTGGAGCAGAGCCAGGGCGTCTTCCTGGTGGCGCAGCTCCACTGCGCGGCTCTCGCCCGGCTGGAGCGGGCCCTGCCACCGGGCGACGAGGCGTTCCGGCGGCTTCTGATGTCCGGGCTGGAGGAGGCCCTGGACCGGGAGGTGACCGAGCTGGACCGCGTCGCCGAGGCGGCTCTGGTGCCGGGAGTCCGGGCCGGCTCGGGCTGGGCGCGCGGGCTGCTGCTGCCGCTGGCGCTGTCGTACGGCGCGGGCCTGCCGCTGGACAGCGGTATCTGGCAGGCCGCCGCCCAGGAGCTGGCGGATCTGCGCGGCCAGGACATCGGCCAGGACATTCGCCAGGACATTCGCCAGGACATTCGCCAAGACATCGGCCAGGGCATCCGCTACACGCCCGACGATCTGCGTGCGGTGCTGCGGGTGGCGGGCGCGCACATCGTGGAACACGGCGAGGGCGGGCAGCCGGTGTACCGGCTCGGGCACGAGGCCATGGCCGAGCATCTGGTGGAGAGCGCCGGCGCGGCCGGCGAACTGCACGGCGCGATGACGGACGTACTCCTGCGCATCCATCGCACCCGTCACCGGGGCCGCGGCGGCACCAATCCGTATATCGCGCGCTACGCCACCGCCCACGCCGCGGCGGCCGAGAGGCTGGACGAGCTGGTCGTGGACGGCGAGTTCCTCGTCAACGCCGATCCCGAGCGGCTGATCGTCCTGCTGGACGGGCCCCGGGACGGAGCCGTCGCCGAGGCGACGCTGTACCGCGGAGTCGCGGAGGAGCTGACCGGCAAGAGCCCGGCCGAGCGGGCCGCGCTTCTTCAGGCCACGGCGCTGTGCCAGCGGCCGGAGCTGCGCGCCTGGGCGCGGGCGGCCGGCTCGCTGCCGTGGCAGGACCGGTGGACCACGGCGGAACGCTCGGCGCCGACGCGTACGCTGCGCGTTCCCTACGGCGATGTACGGGCGGTCGCGGTCGGGCCGGCGGCCGGCCCCGCGGGCGTCTCCGCGACCGGCCCTGCGGGCGACGCCGGCGACGGCACCGGTGGCGACACCCGTGACGGCACCGGTGCTGGCACCCGTAACAGCACCCGTGACGGCACCGGTGGCGACACCCGTAACAGCACCCGCGAAGGCTCCGGTGCCGTTACCAGCGCCGGAGAACTGCTCGCCGCCGGTGAGCAGTTGTGGCGCTGGCCGCTGCCGGGCGGCAAGCCCGAGATCCTGCGCCGCTATGTCCCGGCCGAGAGCCGCCTCGGCCCCAACCGGCTGCACGCCCTCGCCGCGGCTCCCCGGAAACTGTCCGTCGCCGCCGTGGCCGCCGACGCCGAGCGCGTCCTGATCTGGCCCGACGACAGCGACCACAGCCCACGCGAGTTCGGCTGGGGCGCGGCCGTCGGAGATGTCGCGGTGGGCGGCCGTGGCCATACCGAGATCGTGGCGGCGACGAGCGGCAGGACCGTCGCCGTATGGGAGTGCCTCGACGGCCGCCCGCGCCATCGCGGTTTCTGGGAGTGGCCGCACCACGGCCAGGTGTACGGCGTGGCGGTCGCCGAGCTGGACGAGGCGCTGGACGGTGGACCGGACGGCGGGCTGTATGTCGTCGCGGCGGGCGACGGCGGAGCGGTCGTCTGGGACGCGGGCACCGGCGAGCGGATGCTCTCCTTCGGCGGCGACGGCGGGCGCGCCGAGGCCCTCGCGGTCACGGCCCCGGGCTGGGATCCGCATATCGCGATCGTCGGATCCACTTCGCCGCAGTTACGGGTGTGGCGTATCGCGGGCGGCCCGCGCCCGCGCGCCGAGCGGATCCTCGCGGCCGGGCTGCGCAGCCCGTCGGGTTCGTCCGTCGCGCTCGGGCGGCGCGGCGGTGACCTGCTGGTGTCGGCCGTCGACGGCGGGACCGTACGTCTGTGGCGGGTACGTGACGACGTCGAACTGCCCGCCCTGACCGGGCACCGCTCCCGGCCCACGTCGCTCGCGTTTCTGCCCGACGACACGGGCACGGTGGTCGTGGCGGACGGGCCGCGGATCAGGGTGTGGGAGCAGACGTCCGCGGCGGTACGCACCGGGACCGCCGGAGCGCGGCGCGGGCTGCCGAGTCCCGGCAGCGAGCACGTCGGCGCCATGACTGCCACGGCGCCGGGGCAGGGAGTGGTGGTGCTCGCCGCCGGAGACACCGCCCGGCTCTGGGATCTGACGGGACGTCATCTCCTGGACGAGACCGGACTGGCGCACATCTCCTCGGTGGATCTGCGTACCGCGCCCGACGGGACCGGCTGGCTCGCCGTGGGCGGCAGGCACCGTGAGTACGGACCGTGCGTACGCGTCAGGAGACTGCCGGACGGGCGGGAGGTGACCTTGCGCCTGGACCCGCAGCGCGACAGCACCGTGGGCGCGGTGGCCCTGACCACCGGCGGAGGCGCGGTCCGCGTCCTCGCCGCAGACGACCGTTACGTACGCCGCTGGGACGTCGGCACCGGACAACCGCTCGCGGCATGCCATGTGACGACCGGGACGGTCGAGCATCTCGCGGTCGCCGAGACGGCAGGCGCCGCGCCGTTTCTGCTGGCCACCGCCGGGAACTCGGTGTGGGCGTGGGAGGACGCCGAGCCCGGTACGCCGCTGCGGCTGCGGCTGCCCGGCGGTGGCCCGGCGCGCGCCGTGGCCGGAGCGCACGACGCCCACGGTGGTCGCCGTATCGCCGTCGCGACCTCCACCGGAGTCTTCACCGGGTCGCTGGACGAGCCTGTCGGCGAGGACGGCCGGCGGAAGCTGCGCCCGCTCTCCGAGACCGTGACGGATGTTCATTCGCTGGCGTTCCGCGCGACGGCGTCGGGGCAGCTCGTCGTCCTTGCGGCCTGCCGTTCGCGGGTCGTCCACGAGTGGGTGGTCCACGAGCGGGCGGTCGGCGAGCGGGCCGTTCACGACCGGGCCCTCGGCGAGCGGGCCGTGGACAGGCCGGCGCAGGACCGGGCCGTCACCGACCGGGGCTACGAGGTGTACGGAGTGCTGGCCGCGCCCGACGAGTCGGGTCTGCTCGTGGCCGCGGTGGGCCTCGAACGGATGGATCTGCTGCGGCTCGAAGAGCGCCGTGGTTGATGGCCCGACAGGCATGACCCGAAGAAGTGAGGAGCGAGCGGACATGGCGCACGACCTGGTGGTCTTCGTACCCGGTGTGCTGGGCAGCGTGTTGCGCGGACAGGACGGGAGGGACGTATGGAATCTGGCGCCCGGAGTCGCCGGCCGTGTCCTGTTCGGCATGGAGAGCTACTTCGAGCAGTTGACGCTGCCGCCAGGAGCCGGGCACGAGGCGCCCGAAGGCCCGTCCGCCCTGGTGCCCGCCGATCTGCTGCGGGAGCCGCGCATCTGGCCCGGCCTGATGCCGCACATCGCGTACAAGAAGCTCGCCGCGCATCTGGACGGGCTGCTCGAAGGCCGGGTCGCGGTCTTCCCGTACGACTGGCGGCTCTCGAACCGGTACTCCGCGCGCAGGCTCCAGATCTTCGTGGAACGGGAGCTGGGACGCTGGCGGGAGCGGCGCAGGGCCCTCGGCGATCCCGAGGAGCCGAAGGTCGTCTTCGTCTGCCACTCCATGGGCGGACTGGTCACGCGGTACTACCTGGAGGTGCTCGGCGGACGCGAGGTGGCCCGCTCGGTGGTGACGCTGGGCACGCCCTATGCCGGTGCGGTCAAGGCCGTACAAGCCCTGACCGGCACCTCTCCGCGAGGAAAGCTGCTGAAAGTGCCCGAGCGCCTGCGCGCACGACTGGTCACGGCCGCGCGCAGCATGCCGTCGGTGCACCAGCTGCTGCCCACGTACCAGTGTGTGTCGGACCATCCGGACGGCACACGGCTCGACGCGGTCTCCGTACCGGATCTGGACTCCGCCATGGTGCGCGAGGCGTTCGCCTTCCGCGGCGAGCTGGACGAGCACACCCGCAAGAACGCCGAGGCCGACCGGGCGGCCGGCCGGAGCGAGGCGTATCAGCTCTTCCCGGTCGGCGGGCGCGGTGAGCCGACGGCGGTACGGCTGAGTCTGTCGGCGGACACCGTTCAGTACGCCGACCGCTTCGAGGGCGACCGCCGCTGGCTGGGCGACGGCACCGTCGCCTGCGCGTCGGCGACACCGCCGGAGTGGGAGAGCGGCGCGCGCGTCGACTGGTTCAGGCTCGGGCATACGGCGCTGCCCAACGACGCGCTGCTCCACCGCCAACTGCACGACCGTTACGACGCGTTGGAACACCGTCCCTACCAGTCACTGGGCGTCGGCTTCGGCGTCGACGTACCGGAGGCCGTCGGTGCGGGCGAACCGGTGGAGGTGACGGCCGTGTCGGAGGAGACCGGGCTGCTCCTGGAAGGCCGTCTGATGTCACCCGCGACGGGCGAGATCCTGGAGCGCCGCCGCCTGCTCCCGGACGGCGAAGGCACCTACCGTGGCGCGTTCTCGCCACCGCCGGGCATCTGGCTAGTCGAGGTCGAGGCTCCTCGGGTGCCCACAGCTCCTCTTCAGCGGGAGACTCTCGTCGTCCTGGACTGAAGACTGAAGGCCGACCGAAGCGAGGAGTTTGCTCGTGTCGCGGGCGACGGCTTCGGTCGGCGGGACGATGACGAGCGTGCCGCTCACGCGGTGTCCGCCGAGCCGGCCGCGTCACCGCGCAGCAGGGCGCGTTTGGCCCCGACCGCTGCCTGGTCGACCGGTCCGTGCTCGGCTTCGGCGTTCTCGATCAGTTCGCGCAGCCGTTCCCGCTCCAGTTGGCGCTGGATGAGCATTTCAACGAACTCCTTGTTGCCGCGATCGGTGCAGATGGTAGGTCAGGAAGGCGACGCTGCGGGTGACCAGAGGAGCGATGTCGGCGTTGAGGAAGATGTGTTCGGCGCCCGGTACGGGGACGAGTTCCGCGTGGTTGCCGGCGGCCTGGAGGAGGTCGGCCAGGCGCTCGCTGTGGGCGAATGGGACGACGGTGTCGTCGGTGCCGTGGATCAGGAGGAAGGGCGGCGCCGAGGTGTGTGCGTAGGTGACCGGGCCGGCCGTTGCCGCGAGGCGCGGTCGGGCGGTCGGGTCGGTGCCCAGGAAGGTCGTGAGCGGATTGTCGGGCTCGGAGGACCACTCCGTCAGCAGCGCCGCCACATCGGCGACTCCGTACCAGTCCACGACGGCCGCGACCGTCGTGTCGCCCTCCGCGATCCCTTCCGTTCCTTCGAGCTCGGGATCGGCCGTGCCGGTCAGCCCTGCCAGCGCGGCCAGATGACCGCCGGCCGACTCGCCCCAGAGGCCGATCCGCGTCCCGTCGATCCCGAGCGTCCCGGCGTAGTGGCGCAGATAGCGGATGGCCGCCTTGACGTCGTGGAGCTGGGCCGGGAAGGGCGCTTCGCGGGCATGGCGGTAGTCGATGGTGGCGACGGCCAGTCCGGCCCGCAGCAGCGAGCCGAAGAGAAGATCCGCGCTCACGGTCGGTGGCGGATAGCGCCGGTCGCCCTCCATCCAGGCGCCGCCATGGATCCACACCACCACGGCGGGCGGTTCGGCTCCCGCTTCGGCTCCCGCGGGCACGGACAGATCGAGCAGACGCGGCCGGTAACCGGAGTTGGTGGCGTAGCTCAGCCCGTCGTACCGGCGCACACCGTCCTCGCCGACGGCGGGCGCGGTCGGCGGCAGTTGTACCGGCGCGACGGCCAGCTCGGGCGGCGGCCAGGTGATCGGACCAGTTTCGGATTCCACGGCTGCTCCAGGTCTCGATGGATGAGGAGATTGTCAAGGCTCAGGGCTCGACCAGTACTACGTCCAGCCTCCTCGGGCCGTGCACGCCCTCCACCCGTTCCAGTTCGATGTCGCTGGTCGCCGAAGGGCCCGAGATCCAGGTCAGCGGACGCGTCGGTACGAGCCTTGCCACAGCGTCCGGCACCGACGCGACGAGTTGTTCCGGCGCGCGTACCACGCACAGGTGATGGTCCGGGACCAGGCTCAGCGCGCGGCGGCCCTGGCCCGGTCCGCCGTCCAGCACGATCGTGCCCGTCTCGGCGACGGCCAGCGCGCAGCCGGTCACCACACTGTCCGCCTCCTCGCAGGCCCGAGGGCTCAGCGGCGGCGAGTCGGTGAGGCGGCCGACCGCCGTCTCGGTGAGCCACTCCGCCGGCAGTCCCTCGGGGACGATCACCGTACGCGCGCCGCGCCGGGCCAGCACCGCGGCCACCGTCGCGGGCAGTTCGGCGGGCCGGCAGCGGTGCACGGTGGCGCGGTATTCGGTGAGCCGGTCCTGGAGCAGATCCAGCAGCGCACCCGGATCGTCCGGAGCATGGGCAGCATGGGCGTCCGCGGTCCGGTAGTCGCGGTTGACCGGCACATCCTCCGGCCGCTCCTCGCCCGGGACATCGCTCAGGGCGGCCCGGATACGGCCGAACACTACCTTCCGGCTGCTCATGACCGCTCCTCATCGATACGACCATTCGTACGGGTGTCCGCACGATCGTCCGTACGGTTCGCACGCCACCAGTCCCGGAACGGCTCGGCCGGCATACGCGGCAGATCCCGGGACTCGCTCCACGCACCGGCGCCCGGCCCCGGCAGCCGCCTGGGATGCAGCCGTCTGGTGCGCGACGCGGTGCGCTCGGCCGCCGCGAGTACGGCGGGACGGTCGAGGATCCAGCCCGCAGCGCGCATGGCCGCCTTCTCCAGCCGATGGCCCGCGCCGCCCTGTTCCGCCACCCGTTCCCGTAGATGGACCAGGACCTCGGGGATGTCGATGGCCACCGGGCAGACCTCGTAACAGGCGCCGCACAGCGAGGAGGCGTACGGCAGGGACGCGTCCAGTGCGGTGCCGGTGCCCCGGAGTTGCGGAGTGAGGATGGCGCCGATGGGACCTGGGTAGGGCGAGCCGTACGCATGGCCGCCGGCCCGCTCGTACACCGGGCAGACATTGAGACACGCCGAGCAGCGGATACAGCGCAGCGCCTGGCGCCCGACGGTGTCGGCCAGCGTGTCCGTACGGCCGTTGTCGAGCAGGACCAGGTGGAACGCGCCGGGCCCGTCGCCGTCGGTGGTGCCGGTCCACATCGAGGTGTACGGATTCATCCGCTCGGCGGTGGAGGAGCGCGGCAAGGTCTGGAGGAAGACCTCCAGATCGCGCCAGGTGGGCACGACCTTCTCGATGCCCACCACGGAGATCAGCGTCTCGGGCAGCGTCAGACACATCCGGCCGTTGCCCTCGGACTCCACGACCACCAGCGTGCCCGTCTCCGCGACCATGAAGTTCCCGCCGGAGACGGCCACTTTGGCGGTCAGGAACTTCTCCCGCAGATGCAGCCGCGCCGCCTCCGCCAGCTCGGCGGGCTCGTCGGTCAGTCCCTCGGGCGCCGGGCGTCCCCATCTGCCCATCGTCTCGCGGAAGATGTCACGGATCTCGGCGCGGTTCTTGTGGATCGCCGGGACCAGGATGTGGGAAGGACGGTCCTCGCCCAACTGCACGATCAGCTCGGCGAGATCGGTCTCGTAGGCGGTGATGCCCTCGGCGGCCAGCGCCTCGTTGAGACCGATCTCCTGGGTGGCCATGGACTTGACCTTCACGACCTCGGTCTCACCGGTGGCTCTTACCAGCTCGGCGACGATCCGGTTGGCCTCGGCGGCGTCGGCCGCCCAGTGCACCACACCGCCGGCCCGGGTGACCGCCGTCTCCAACTGCTCCAGATAGTGGTCGAGATGGCGCAGCGTACGGTCCTTGATCGCCGCTCCCGCGGCGCGCAGCTCGGCCCAGTCGTCCAGCTCGGCGACGGCCTGCGCGCGCTTGGCGCGGATGGTGCCGGTGGCCCGCGTCAGATTCGCCCGGAGCCGGGTGTCGCGGGTGGCCTCGGCCGCCGCGCGCGGAAAGGCGGGCATGCCCAGATAGGTGCCGGTCATCGCAAGGTTCCGGTCATCGCAGGGCTTCTCATCGCAGGGCTCCGGTCATCGCAGCGGTTCCGTCCGGGTGGAGGCGAGTATGTCGGCGAGGTGCAGCGGGCGCAGATCGCTGCCCTGTCTGCGCAGCATCCCGTTCAGATGCAGCAGACAGGAGTTGTCCGCGCCGCAGAGCACGCGCGCGCCGGTGGACTCGGCGTTACGGATCTTGTCGGCGCCCATGGCCGCCGAGACATCGGGATTCTTGATCGCGAAGGTGCCGCCGAAGCCGCAGCACTCCTCCACACCGGGAAGTTCGATCAGCTCCAGGCCCTCGACCGCCTCCAGCAGCCGCCGTGGCCGGTCGCCCAGGCCCAGCGTCCGCAGTCCATGGCAGGACGCGTGGTAGGTGACGGTGTACGGGAAGTACGCGCCGACATCGGTCACGCCCATCACATCGACCAGGAACTCGGTGAACTCGTGGACCCGGCCGGCCAGCGAACTCGCCTGCTCGGCAAGGCCGTTGCCGCGTCCCTCGGCGGCGGCGCGCGCTCCGAGCCGTGGATAGTTGTCACGGACCATGGCCACACAGGAGCCCGACGGCGCCACCACATACTCGTATCCGTCGAAGGCCTCGGCCATCCGGCGCACCAGCGGCTCGGTCTCCCGGCGGTAGCCGGTGTTGTACTGCGGCTGGCCGCAGCAGGTCTGCTCGTACGGGAAGTCCACCTGGACGCCGAGCCGTTCGAGGACGGTGACGGTGGCGATCGCCGTGGCCGGATGGACGGCGTCGTTGACGCAGGTGGGAAACAGGGCGACGCGCATGGCGGTCATTCCTCGGGCCGTTCCTCGGGCCGTTCCTCGGGCTGTTCCTCGGGCCATTCCGCGGTCATTCCTTGGTCGCTCCGGAGAGCATCCCGGACACCAGCGTGCGCTGTGAGAACAGGAAGAGCACCAGAACGGGCAGGATCGCGACGAGAATCGCCAGGGACAGCTCCGGAATGGTGATGTTCAGTCCGGCACCGGCCACCGGATTGAACGCCGGAGTCGAGGTCAGCAGCTGGTTCAGACCCACCTGGACCGGGAACTGGTCGCTGCTCGGCAGCACGAGATACGGCAGGAAGAAGTTGTTCCAGTTGCCCACGAAGCTGAAGAACGCGACCAGCCCGACCACCGGCTTCGCCAGCGGCAGCGCGATACGGGAGAAGAGCTGCCACTCCGTACAGCCGTCGATCCGCGCGGCCGACAGCAGATCCCTGGGCAGGCTGCTGCCGAAGTAGATATAGACCAGGTACACGCCGAACGGATAGAAGGAGAAGGGCAGGATCACCGACCAGACGGTGCCGATCAGATGGAAGCGGTTGAGCTCCAGGAAGACCGGCAGCACCAGCGTGGCCTGCGGCATGATCATCGTGACCAGGGTGATGGTCAGCAGTGTCTTGCGGCCACGGAACTTCGTCAGCGCCAGCGCGTATCCGGCGGGCACACTGACGGCCAGCGTCAGGATGAGCGAACCACCGGAGTAGACCGCCGAGTTGCGCAGCCAGGTGGCCATCGCGCCGTCCTGGAAGCCGAACAGATGCTGCCAGGCGGTGCCGATCTGCGCGAACGAGCCGAAGGACAGCGGATTGTCGTGCACCACCTGGCCCGCGGTCTTCGACGGCGCGAGCAGCAGCCAGACCACCGGCAGTACGAAGAACACCAGCAGCACGGCCAGCAGCAGGCCCACGATCAGGAAGGAGACGGCCCGGGAGGGCCGGAAGCGCCGGCCGGCAGCCGCTACGGGATGGGACAGAGGCAGTTGTGTCATTTCTCGTCCAACGTGAACAGGTTCGACCGGGCGACCAGCAGACCCGCGGCGATCAGCCCGAGAGCCAGCAGGAAGACGGAGATGGCGGCGGAGCCGTTGAAGTCGCCCTGCTGGAAGGCGTAGACGTACGCGAGCTGGTTCGGCGACCAGCTGGGACTCACCCGGCCGAGGCTCGCGGTCTGGAGGAGCTGCGGCTCGACGAAGAGCTGGGTGCCGGTGGCGAAGGCCATGATTGTCATATAGACGATCCACTGCCGGATCATCGGGATCTGGATGTGCCAGGCGGTACGCCAGGGCCCCGCGCCGTCCATCCGCGCGGCTTCCAGCACCTCGTCCGGGATGTTGTTCAGCGCTCCGTACATCACGACCATCCAGCCGCCCGCGCCGGTCCAGAAGGCGATCAGCATCAGGATCAGCGGCAGATTGCCGGGCGCGAGCACGGCCGCGAAGCTGTGCATTCCCATGCTGTTGAGCAGCCAGGACACCGGACTGACGTCCGGATCCAGCATGAACAGCCAGACCAGGACGCTGGCGACGCCGGCGAGCGCGCCGGGAATGTAGTACAGGAAGCGGAAGAGCGCCGAGGTGCCCGGCCGCACGCGGCTGCGCAGGACCACCGCGACGAGTACGACGAGCACGACGAGCACGACCAGCCACATGACCAGATAGATCAGCATATGGGTGAAGGCCGGGACGAAACGGTAGTCCTGGGCGACCTTCACGAACTGGTTGAGCCCGGTGAACTGGCCCTGGTCGTTGGTGAGCGCCAGATAGAACGAGTAGCCGGTCGGAAAGACACCGAAAGCGAGCAGCAGCACCGCATAGCCCGCGACGAAGAGGTAGCCCGCGAGGCCGGGGCCCCTCCGCCGCGGCACGGTGCCGCGGCGGAGGGCGGAGACGGCGACGCGCTCGGTCTCCAGCAGTGTCATTCGTCGACCACCTGATATCCCTCGGCCTTCGCCTGGTTGCTGATCTCCTCCTGCCAGGCCGGCAGAGTCGCGACCAGGCTCTTGCCCGAGGTCAGGGCGGGCAGGACGACGCTGGACCAGGCGGTGGCGTCCGAGAACTTGGTGTTCGACCAGCCGGTCCACACCTCGTCCGCGGCCTCCTGGAACGGCTTGCTCACATCATTGGCGAAGTAGTCGCTGTTGACCGGATTGGCCAGCCACGCCTGCGCGGCCTTGGTGTAGGCCGGGTAGGTGGGCGCGGACGCCTGGTTCTCGTCGGAGGTGGTCAGCCAGGTGGCCAGATCCGTCGACGCCTTGAGGTTGGCGCTGTGCGAGGACACCATCCACACTCCGCCGCCGACATTGCCGGTGCTCGCCGTGGTCTCACCTTCCCAGGTCAGCGGCGATGCCACGGCGATCTGCTTGGCCGGTGTCTTGAAGGCGGTCTTGAACAGGTACTGGCCGTACCAGGACGGGCCGTACGCCATCGCCACCTTGCCGCCGCTGTCCTTCGCGAAGCCCTGGCTGAAGAAACCCTTGGTGGTCACGGCCTTCGCGGAGATCAGCCCGTCCAGCAGCGTCGCCATCCGGACACACTTCTCGTCCTTCAGATCGCTGCGCAGTGTGTCCGGCTTCACCAGATTGAACGCCGGGCACTGACCGGACCAGAAGTACGACTCGTGGGAGTTGGTGTCGCCGACCGAGCCGACCAGATAGCCCGGGTGCTCCTTGGCGATCCGCTTGCCCAGGGCCTCGTACTGCTCCCAGGTGGTGGGCACCTCGTAGCCCCACTTGTCCATGAGCGACTTGTTGTACCAGAGGACCACCTGCGCGATGTCGTTGCGCACGCAGTAGGTGTGGCCGTTGAACTGGCAGGGCGCGAGGGAGCCCTTGGCGAAGCCGTCCAGTGTGCTCTTGGGCACGAGCTTGTCGTCCAGCGGCGCGGCGAAGGGCTGCGCGCCGGGCTTGGTGGGCTCGGACGCCCAGGTCATATCGGTGGGCGAGCCGAACACCACGTCCGGCCAGCCGCTGCCGGTCCGGTCGAAGAGCTGCACCTTCGACTGGAGATAGGTGGAGCCGTCGGCGCCGCCGTCGTAGGTGACGATCTCCATCTGCACGTCCGGGTGCGACTTCTGGTACGCCTGCACCGACGGCAGCCGGGTGGAGTCGGCCCACACCGTGATCTTGGAACCGTCCTTCTGCGCGGCCGGCTTGAACTCCGTCCCCGAGGAGGAGGACGGTTCGGTGGAGGTGTCGGCGCTGGCACAGCCCGCCAGCACGGCCGCGGTGGCCAGCGAGAGCGCTGCGGCGGCGGTGCGTATCGCGGTACGGCGCCGGCCGGCTCTCGGAGATCCGGAAGACCTCATCGTCTTGCCTTTCTTGTACGTACTTGTGCGTGTTTTCCGCTCGCGCTTGTTCACGCGTGGGACAGGGAACGCGCCGGATGGGGGCGCCGGGTGCGGTGGCCGGGCGGACGGTCGCCGCCCGGCCGCCGCCCGGTCAGCGCGGCTGCTCGACGAAGCGCTGGAGTTCACTTCCGTAGCCGAAGTCGAGCGGGAGGGCTATGCCGGGCCCCGTGGGGGCGTGGACCAGGCCCTGAGCGTCCACATGGCGCTCGCGGACGACCTTCGCCGCGGTCACCAGGGACTCGTAGTAGGTGGTGTTGGAGATGGCCATGCACAGGTGGTGGTTCGGGATGTCCGAACCGTGCACCTCGGCACGGAGCCGGTAGGCGTCGGCGAGATGCGCGGTGCGCATGGCACCGGTGATCCCGCCCCGGAGAGTGGTGCCGGCCCGTACGCCGAAGGTGGCGGCGCCGGCCCGGATGAAGTCCGCGGAGTTCATGTGCGCTCCGTCGGAGGTCTCGGCGACCAGCAGCGGTACGTCCACGGCCGCCGCCAGCCGCTGGTACGCGGAGATGCTGAACTCCCGCATCGGCTCCTCGTACCAGAGGTAGTCCGCCTCGGACAGCGCGCGCCCGAGCCGGATCGCGTCGGGCAGGTCGAAGCCCGCCGACCCGTCGTACATCAGCGGCACCGAGGGACCGACATGCTCGCGCAGCGCCAGGCACAGCTCGGCGTCCCTGCGGGCATCGCCCCAGGCGTGCAGTTTGATGCCCCTGTACCCCAGTTCGAGGCACTGGTCCGCCACATCGAGGAACTCCGCGACGCTGGAGAACGTCGAGGTGGAGGCGTAGGCGGGAATCGACTCCCGGAAGCCGCCGAGCAGGCGCCAGACCGGCTGGCCGTGGTAGCGGCCGGCCAGGTCCCACAGGGCGGTGTCGATCAGGCCCAGGGTGGGGAGCGGGAGTTCATGGATACGGTCCAGCTCCCACACCCGGTGCCACAGCCACTCCCGCTGGAACGGATCGGCTCCGACCAGTTCGTCACGGAAGACCAGATCAACCAGGCTCCGCAGGGTGGTGAAGGCTCCCGGCCGGGCGAAGAGAGCCACCCCCTCGGCTCCCTCGTCGGTGCCGATGCGCAGCACCGCGCCGTCGCCCACCGGAGCGCTTCCGCTCAGCCCGTCCCTCCAGCGGAAGGGCGGACTGGCCGCCGGAACGTCGATCCGGTGTACTTCGACATGGGTGATCTTCATCCTGGCTTTCGTTTCTGTGTGAGCGTGCCGGCCCGGTGGGGGCCTGTACGGCCCTGGGCGGGCGTACGGGTTACGGGTCAGGACTCGCCGTACGGATCAGAACTCGCCGTACACCTGGAGCCCGTAGATGCTGCCGCCGTTCCAGCTGGAGCCGGTGACGGTCAGCCGCAGATAGCGGGCGGTGACGGGCTGGTCGGCGATCGAGTAGTTGGCCGCCGAGACGGTGTTCGCGGAGGTGTGGTCCTCGAACGTGGACCACGCGCTCCCGTCGGTCGAGTACTCCAGCCGGTACTGGTAGCCGCTGGACTTCTCGAAGGTGGTCACCACGCTGGAGACCTCGGTGTCCCTGCCCAGATCCACCTGGATCCAGGATGGGTCGGGCAGTCCGAGGCCCTGGGCCCAGCGGGTGGAGAGATCGCCGTCGACCGCCTTCTCGGGTGTGTTGTCCTCCGAGTACGACGAGGCGGTGACGGGCTTGCGCAGCGCCAGATCGTTGTCGGCGGGCATGGTGACGACGGCCGCCGCACTGGGCTGGGAAGTGTTCAGCACGGCGTCGCGGGCCACGACGGTGAAGGAGTACTTCGTCTCCGGAGTCAGCCCGGAGACCCGTAGCGTCGTGGCGTCGGTGACGGCGATCCGCTTGCCGTCCTGGTAGACGACATAGCCGGTCACGCCGGTGTCATCGGTCGCGGCGGGCCAGTCGAGGTCCGCCAGGCCGGGCAGCAGCGGTGTGACGCTCGGCTGTCCGGGCGCCGTGGGAGGCGTACGGTCCGAACTGGGCGCCCTGGGCGTGCCGTAGACCTGGAAGTCGAAGATGCTGCCGCCGTTGCCGCGCGAACCGGTGACCGTCAGCCGTACGAAGCGGCCGGCGACCGGTGAGGCGGTGTGGAAGTAGTTGGTCATCGCCGAGGTGTCCGCGGCGGTGTGGTCCTCCAGCGTCTTCCAGTTGATCTCGTCCGACGACACCTCGACGCGGTACTTGTAGCCGCTGCTCTTCTCGAAGGTGGTGATCGCGCCGTTCACGTCGTACTGGGCGCCGAGGTCCACCTGGATCCAGGACGGGTCGGGCAGTCCGAGGCCCTGGGCCCAGCGGGTGGAGAGATCGCCGTCCACGGCCTTCTCGGGCGTGTTCTCCTCCGAGTACGAGGAGTAGGTGACGGGCTTCTTCAGCGCCAGGTCGCCGCCGGTGGGCGTGGTGACCTTCACCTCACGGCTCGGCCGGGACTCGTTGCCCGCCGCGTCGCGTGCGGTGATCCGGAAGGTGTACGTCGTGCCCGCCGTCAGGCCCGGGATACGCACCGAGTTCGTACCGGTGGCGTTGACGAGCTTGCCGTCGCGGTAGACGGAGTAGCCCGTGACGCCCTTGGCGTCGGTGGACGCCGCCCAGGTGAGGTCCGCGACGGTCGGGAAGTCGGTGACCGCGGCGGGGGTACCGGGGGCGCTCGGGGCGGTCCGGTCGGTGACGTCGGGACCCGGGTCGAGGTGCCGGTAGGCCGGCTGGAGACCGGCATTGGTCACGATCGAGGCCGGGAGCTGGTCGCAGGAGCCGACGGTGATGTTGCCGCTCACGTTGTTGCCGATGCTGTTGGCCTGGGTGGTGAACGCGGGCTGGGTGGTGAAGTTGCCCGTGGCGGTGATGTCCAGGCCGTGGTTCATCAGCATCCACTGGTACGACACGTCGCACAGGGCGTTGCCGGTGTTCTGCCAGTACCGGCTGCCCTCGTCGTGGTAGATGGCACCGTAGGCCGGCGAGGGAACGCCGTGGATGTAGTTGCCGGAGACGACGCCGCCGGGGTTGGTGCTGAGGGTGTAGATGCCGCCGCCGTCGGCCTGCGACTTCATGAAGTCGAAGATCTCGTTGTCGGTGATCCTGCTGTTCCGGCTGGTGGTGTCGGTGTCCCAGACCGGTACGCCGGAGTTGCCGGGGTAGTTGGTGTCCCCGCCCTTGTCGGTGAGGCCCCAGCCCCAGCCGACGGAGATACCGCTGTAGGGCAGGTCGTAGACCTTGTTGTGGCTGATCACCGTGTTGTCGGTGTAGCTGACCAGGATGCCCACCGAGCCGTTGTACTGGTCGGCGACCTTGGTGACCAGGTTGTTGGCGATCGTGGTGTTCTTGGTGATGTCCCGCGGGTCGTCGGGATGGTGGTCCACGATGTCGGTGCCGCCGACCTGGATGCCGGTGGCGGCGATCTGGCGGAAGACGTTGCCCGTGATGTCGGTGCCCTGGGTGCCGGTGTTCAGGTTGAGACCGACCGCGCCGAGGTGGGTGAAGGTGTTGCCCCGGAAGCCGATGTCGTGGCCGTGGCTCACGTTGACGGCGCCGGGGGTCTTCAGCCAGTGCAGCCGGGTGGAGTCGAAGTCGGGGTTGTTCTCACCGACCATCCGGAAGCCGGCCTGGCCCTCGATGAGGCCCTCGGACGAACTGGGGGCGAGCCAGGTGGAGTAGGAGAAGGTGATGCCCTCGAAGGAGATGTCGGTGACCGGCTTGGCCGTGGTGCCGTTCAGATCGACCAGGTCCTGTACGAGCGGCACCGTGACGGTGGCGGCGGACAGGTCCTGACCGTCCTTCGGCATGTAGTAGACCTCGCCCTTGGCCTTGTCGAGGTACCACTCACCGGGCGAGTCCAGCAGTTCGCGGGCGTTCTCCAGCCAGGTCGGGTTCTGGATCTCCTGGCCCTGCTGGAGGTGGGCGTTGCGCCAGCACGGCTGCCGCATGGTCATCGCGTTGCCGGAGATCGACTCCACGGGGCAGCGCATCAGCTTCCAGCCCCAGCCACTGACGACTTCCAGGTCCTTGGGGTTCTTGTACCCGCTGAGGCTGGTGTCGGTGAAGGTGTAGCCGGTCGAGGTCTTGTTGAAGCCGGGCGGGTTCTTCTCGCCGCGCGCCCGGGTCTGGAGCTCGCCGTTCACATAGAGCTGACGGGTGTCGAGATCGCCGACGGACGCCTTGTAGACCTTCCCGGACGCGTCGGCCGGAGTCCAGCCGGTGATCCGCTTGCCGCCGCTGATCACCGGCTGCGCGCCGGGCGCGGCCTCGTAAACGATCCGCTGGCCGTCCTTGCCGGAGTCCTGGGCGGTGAGGCTGAAGGTACGGCTGAGCTGGTACGTACCGGACATCAGCCGTACGTGGACATCGCCGCGGACCTTTTTCTTGGCCTCGCGTACATGGTCCCGCGCGTGTTCCAGCGTCTTGAACGGATGCGCGGCGGTGCCGGAGCCGGAGTCCCGGCCGGACGGCGAGACATAGACGTCCAGGCCCGACGCGCGCGGGGATGCCTGGGCCGGTGCGGCGACCAAGGGCGCAGCGGCGGCGGCGAGGGAGAGGGCGGCTATCAGTGTTCTTCGGAGCGGTATGAAGGCGCTCCTGCGAGCAGACGGTACAGACACGGAAATCCAATCGCCTGAAGGAAGTGACAGTGGGGAGACCCGGTCGTCCTCCGGGTCCCCCCGGCGTTGGGCGGCTCGGTCCGCGAGCCGTGGTGGTGTGTTGCTGGTGTGGGTGCTGGGTGAGGAGGTGTGGTGCTGGTTCGGCGTGGTGGCTGCCGGTTTACGAGGCGGACGTCTCCGGGGACAGGGGCTCGTCCCCGGAGCCGGTGCTCCTCGGAGGCGCCCCAGGGGTGCCGGTCGCGGATCGGCCGTCCAGGTTGAACAGCCGGTCGCGGATCTTCCGTTCGAACTGGCTCTGTGTGGTGGCGATGTGCTCCACCATCAGCTCACCGGCGAGATCGGCCTCCCCCGCGGCGACCGCCTCGGCTATGGCGAGATGCTGTCGTGCGGCGACCTCCAGCGACCCGGGAGCGTCACCGTGGAAGAGCAGCACATCGGACTGTGACGCCAGGCGCCGCACACCGGCGACGCTCGATCGGAGAAACACGTTGTGCGCGGCGGCGCCCACCGCGTCGTGGAACGCCGAGTCGGCCTTGGCGAAGCCGTAGCCGTCGGCCGCCCTGGCCGCCACCAGCGAGGTCTCGGCACACTCCCGTACGGTCCTGACCTCGATCGGTGTGGCGAGGGCGGCGGCGCGGCGCGCCGTCTCCGACTCGATCACCGTCCGGTAGTCGAGGAGCATCAGGACGTCTTCCATGCTCGTCGGCCGGAAGTGCGAGAGATGGTCGTCCACCAGCCCGCCGCCCGAGTCGGCGACGAAGATTCCCGCGCCGCGCCGCACACTCAGCCGGCCGATGGCGGCCAGGACCTTCACCGCCTCGCGGGTGACATTGCGGGAGGCGCCCAGGATCTGGGCCAGGCCCTGTTCGGTGGGCAGCCGGTCGCCGGAGCGCAGATTCTGCTCGGCGATGTAGTTCAGGAGCTGCTCGGCGACCAGCTCGTACCCGGGCCGGTACGGACGCGACGCGTCGTCATCCTCTCCGCCAGGGAGCTGGGATGGAGCTGCCATGGTGTAACCCCCGTTTTCCATGTTTGGATTAATCAGGTTCATCGGCGGGGGTAACTATGACATCCACGTTACGCATTGAGAAGAGTCCGGGAGAAACTTCGTTCATCGGCCCTCTGATCTGGTACTTATCGCATCAAAAGGGATGTCTCAGCCATAACTATTGCGTGCAAGGGATCAGATCCTTAAGGTCCTGCCTGTCGGATGAAGCAGATCGATCGCATACCCGTGGGGGAGCGCGTGATGAAACTGGGCAGCCGCCGGCGGCTGCGGACCTTCGGGGAGGCCTGACATGAGTGCTCGTCATATAGGCGCGTTCGACGGACTCGGAGCCCTGGTCACCGGCGGTGCTTCCGGTATCGGCCTGGCCACCGCCCGGCTGCTTGCCGCCGAGGGCGCGCGGGTGGCCGTACTCGACCGGGCGGAGGCGCCTGACGAGGCCGCGGCCGAGGGATTCGCCGTCCATGTCCGTGCCGACATCGGCGACGACGCCTCGGTCGTGGCCGGTGTCGCGGAGGCCGTCGCGGCCCTCGGCGGGCTGGACGTACTGGTCAACAACGCCGGGATCGGCGCCCAGGGCGGTATCGAGGACAACGGCGACGACGAGTGGCACCGCGTGCTCGACATCAACATCCTCGGGCTGGTGCGTGTCACCCGGGCCGCGCTGCCCGCGCTGCGCGCCTCCGCCCACGCGTCAATCGTCAACATCGGCTCGATCGCGGCGACGGCCGGGCTGCCGCAGCGCGCGCTGTACTCGGCGAGCAAGGGCGCGGTGCTGTCGCTGACCCGGGCGATGGCCGCCGATCTGCTGCCGGAGGGCATCCGCGTCAACGCCGTCAATCCCGGCACCGCCGACACACCGTGGGTGAGCCGGCTGCTGGACCGGGCCGACGATCCGGCGGCCGAGTACGCGGCACTCGCGGCCCGGCAGCCGCACGGCCGACTGGTCGGCGCCGACGAGATCGCCGCCGCCGTCGCGTATCTCGCCTCTCCGGCCGCCGCCTCCACGACGGGCGCCGCCCTGGCCGTCGACGGCGGCATGGACGGACTGCGGCTGCGACCGCGGACGGAGGGCTGAGCCGTGCAGCGCTTCGCCGCCGTGATCCGGCTGCGGCCCGAGAAGGAGCCGGAGTACCGCGCACTGCACGCCGCCGCGTGGCCGGGCGTGCTCGCGGCCCTCAAGCGGGCCAACATCGGCAACTACTCGATCTTCCTGCGGGACGGCCTGCTGTTCAGCTATCTGGAATACACCGGGACCGACTACGCCGCCGACACCGCGGCGATCGCCGCCGATCCGGTCTCCCGGGAGTGGTGGGCGCTGACCGATCCGTGCCAGCAGCCGCTGGACGGGGTGGCCGAGGGGGAGTGGTGGGCCTCGGCAGAGGAGATCTTCCACCTGGACTGAGGCCGCGCCGGGTGCTGTGAGCGGCTCTTCCACCTCACCGCCCCGAAGCGCTATCGCCCCAAAGCCTTGCCACCTCGAAGCCTTGCCGACCGACCGAAGGATCGAAGAACGGTGCGCATCGACGCTCATCACCATCTGTGGGACCTCGGAGTGCGCGACCAGCCGTGGACCCATGCCGTGCCCGCCCTGCGCCGGACCTTCACCGCCGCCGAACTGCGGCCCGCGCTCGACCGGAACGCCATCGACGCCACCGTCGTCGTCCAGACCATCGCCGTACCGGAGGAGACACCGGAACTGCTCGCCCTGGCGGCCGAGGACCCGCACGTCCGAGCGGTCGTCGGCTGGACGAGCCTGACCGATCCCGGTGTCGCCGACCGCCTCGCGGAACTGCGCGAACGGCCCGGAGGCTCCGCACTCGTCGGTATCCGGCACGGCATCCAGGACGAGACCGATCCGGACTGGACGGCGCGTCCCGAGGTCCGTCGCGGTATCGAGGCGGTCGGTGCGGCGGGCCTTGTGTACGAGCTGCTCGTACGGCCCGACCAACTGCCCGCCGCCGTACGGACCGTACGCGAGCTGCCGGACGTCCGCTTCGTCCTGGACCACGCGGGCAATCCGGTCGTCGGCGCGGACGGCCTGGCGCCATGGACCACGCTGCTGACCGAGCTCGCCGACTGCCCCAATGCCGCCGTGAAACTGTCCGGCCTGGTCACCAGGACCGGCGCCAACGCCGATCCCGCCCGCGCGCTGCGCCCATACGCGGACGTACTGCTCGCGACGGTGGGCCCTGACCGCCTTATGTACGGCTCCGACTGGCCGGTCTGTCTGCTCGCGGCCGATTACGACGACGTCCTGGCCGTCGCCGAGACGCTCACGGACCAGCTCGGCGCCGACGAGCGCGAGGCGGTCTTCGGCACGACGGCCGCGCGCTGGTACGGGATCGCCGCGTGACGGGCCGCAGGCTCGGCCGTAACCGCCGGCTCGGCCGTACGGATGTCCGTGTCAGCGCCCTGGGATTCGGCGGTGCTCCCCTCGGCAATCTCTACGCGCCACTCGGCGACGACCAGGCGCGGGCCACGGTCGAGGCCGCCTGGGACGCCGGAGTCCGCTACTACGACACCGCTCCGCACTACGGCCTCGGACTCTCCGAACGCCGGCTCGGCGCGGCACTCGCCCACCGGCCACGGTCGGAGTTCACCGTCTCCACCAAGGTCGGCCGACTGCTGGAACCCCATCCCGCACCCACCGGATCCGACCTGGCCGCAGGCGGCTTCGCCGTACCGGACACGCTGATCCGCCGTCCCGACTACTCACGTGACGGCGTCCTGCGCAGCCTGGAGGGCAGCCTGACCAGGCTGGGCCTGGACCGCGTGGACATCGTCTACGTCCACGATCCCGACGACCATCTCGACACCGCCCTCGACCAGGCACTTCCCGCCCTGGCGGCCCTGCGCGACCAGGGCGTCATCGGCGCCGTCGGCGTCGGCATGAACACCGTCGCGCCTCTGCTACGGATCGTCGCCGAGGCGGACGTGGACGCCGTGATGGTGGCCGGCCGCTGGACCTTGATCGACCGTACGGCCCGCCCACTGCTGGACGCGTGCGCGGAGCGCGGTGTCGCGGTGGTCGCGGCGGCCCCGTTCAACTCCGGCCTCCTCAGCCGCCCGTACCCACCCGACGACGCCTCCTTCGACTACGGCCCGGCCCCCGCCGCCCTGCTCCGCCAAGCCCGCCACCTTGCCGACATCTGCACCGCCCACCACACCACCCTCCCCCACGCCGCCCTCCGCTTCCCACTCCGCACCCCCACCGTCCCCACCGTCGTAGCCGGCTTCCGCACCCCCCAAGAAGCCACCTCAGCCGCCCACTGGACAGCCCACGACCTCCCCGCCACCACCTGGTCGGCCCTCGACTCGGCCGCCTGAGCCGCGCGTTCAGACCCGCGTGCAGACCCGTGTTCACCTGGGAAGACCGGGACATTGTCACGGTCGTGTCCTTGGACGGTACGGGTCGAACAGGGCTGGGAGCAGGGCCGTAGCTCGTGGTGTGAACGCTTCGGAGTCGCCGGAGCGTGCGTACCGTTCTTCGGGGGTTGTTCTCCATGTTCCGTACACGTGCCACCGCGCTCGCCTCTCTCGCGGCAGTGGGAGTGCTGCTGCTATCCGCCTGCAACGGCGAAGACATCGCCGCCGATTCCGCCGCGAGTGGCTTCTCGTTCCTGTCCGGTACCGCCAAGCAGAACAACGCGGACATGAGCGCCGGTGATCTGGCGGCCGAGGCCGCGCCCGTGCCGGCGGCCAGGGCGAAGAAGCCGGTGGTCCGCAAGTGGGTGCAGTTGTCGGCGGGCAGGGCCGGGGCGCTGGATCCTGTGGTGATCAACGGCGCCGGATTCACCCTGTACCGGTTCGACAAGGACACCGCGGACCCGTCGGTGTCCAACTGCACCGGTGACTGCGCCACGACCTGGCCGCCGTACCTCGTCGCTCCGGGTGGGCGGGTGTTCATCGACGGTGTGGACAAGTCGGCGATCGGCTTCATCGAGCGCGACGGCGCGTTCCAGGTCACGATCGGCGGCTGGCCGGTCTATCTGTTCAGCAAGGACATCAAGGCCGGAGACACCAACGGCCAGGGCGTGGGCGGCACTTGGTTCGGCGTCCGGCCCGACGGAGGGAAGGCCGGCCAGGCCGCCGACGGGACCGGCGACCAGCCTGCGGCGGGCGCCGATCCGACGTCCCCGCCCGCGAGGAGCGCCACCTTCTTCGACGGTGCGAACTTCGCCGATCCCGCCCAGGGCGTCGCCGCGCCCGGGTGCCAGAACGTCCGCTTCTCCGGCTCGCTCCAGATGAGCGGCTTCGCCAAGATCTGGGACGGCCCGGACTGCACCGGCAAGTCGCTGACCGTCGAGGGCGATGTCCCCGACCTCGCGGCCATCGGATTCACGACGGTGAAGTCCGTCGGCTTCGCCGACTGATCCCCACCGCCCGCCCCGGAGCCATCCCGCGGCCCCACCGAACGATTGAGGCTGCGGGCTGGGCTGGCGCTTCTGGAGCGCTTGGACGAGGCGGGCCGGCTGGAAGCGGAAACGTGGACACCCGAGGATTTGGCGGCCGTAGAGGCTCTTGATCGCTTTCAGATACGGCTGGACAAGGTAGCTGCAAGGCGACTGCAAGGAAAGCGCCGTACGCGTCGGGAACTCCCTCCATCGACTGCTGTACGCAGCCGACGAACATGGGGGATCGTTGTGTCTGTCAAAACCACGAAACCGGCGCTGATCGAACAAGGTCAGTGGCTGACCGTACAGGACTGCAAGCGGGTGCTCGTCGTCAGCCATACTGTTACGTTCGCTCAGCGCCTGCGTGAAGCCTTCAGCCTGCTGGAGGCTGATCTCCGTATCCAGGTGGTCTTCACCGTTGCGCCGCATGCTTTCGGCAGCGGCGTCTCGCAGTATCTGCAGAGTCTCGGCATCCTCACCGTGCCCTGGGAAGAGGCCCTGCGAGCCGACTTCGACTTGGCGCTCGTCGCCGGATCTCGCGGGGTGCACGAGTTACGTGCTCCGGTCGTGCGTATCTCGCACGGAGCCGGCCACATCAAACTGCTGACCGACACCACATCCCTGGCACCGGGGGAGAAGAGGTCGCCTGGGATGTTGAGCCGTCAGCATCTTTTGCATGAGGGACGGGTCGGTCCGGCGGCGATCGTTTACGCCCATGAGCGCGATCTGGAGGAACTGGCGCGCTCCTGCCCCGAAGCACTTCCCGTGGCCCACGTGGTGGGGGATCCCTGCGTCGACCGCATCATGGCCGGCAGGTCCCGGCGCGAGCAGTACCGCAGGGCACTGGGTATCGAAGCGGGGCAACGGCTGGTGATAGTCACCTCGACCTGGGGACCCACCTCCACCTTCGGACGGCTCGACGCCTTGCTGCCGCAGCTTCTGAGCCAGCTTCCCGGGTGCGGCTACCGGGTGGCTCTGCTGGTCCATCCGAATGTCTTTGCCGGCCATGGAGCTTGGCAGGTACAGAGTTGGCTGGCCGGCTGCCGAGGCCGGGGGATCGCGCTAGTGCCCCCGGAAGCGGACTGGCAGGCACCACTGATCGCCGCCGACTGGATTATCGGCGACCACGGATCGCTGAGCGCGTACGGCACCCTCACCGGGGCTACCATGCTGCTCACACCCGGACCCAGACGTGAGATCTCTCCCTACTCCCCGGCGGCCCTCCTGGCCACCGTTGCGCCTGTGGTTTCTCCCGCGTATCCACTCGACGAGCAGTTGCGCTACGCCGCGGAACAGTATCGTCCGGGGCAGTACGACCAAGTGGCAGCCCTGCTGTCGTCGGTGCCGGGCCAGTTCCACCGGCGGATGCGTGCTGTCATCTACGGTCTGCTGAAGCTGGGCGAACCGGCGAGTGCACCCGTCGTCTCACCCCTGCCACTGCCTCCGCCGCTGGAGCAGTGGGAGGCCGCAGATCTGGGGAAGGCACAGTGATGAGTCGGCCTGTCGCGACGACGGGGACTGAGGGATCCATGTCGTGCGGGATGCAGGTATTGGTACCGGAAGCTGCTTGGTGCACAGTGCGGTTCGTGGCCTGGCGTACCGTCGTCGACAGCCGCTCGGATTCCCGCGCCGAACTGGTCTCTGTCCTCGCCTGCATTATTTGGTGGTCGGAGACCGGGCGCAGTCTGGTTTCCGTAAGGCTCGACGCGACGCCCGCGAGTGCCGGGGACTGTCCGTATCTGTCAGACCATCGCGTGTGTGATGTGCATCTATGGGTGGATCCGGACGCTCCGAGCGCCGTGGGCCGGGCGGAGCACGCCGATGTGCTCGTGGCTCACGCACCGCTGCCGCCGGCGGCGGCCCGCCGCAGCGCGGACGAACTGATCGCGCGTTATCCGGGGGCCCTCGTCGTGGCCGTACCGGACTCCGAGAATGGGTGCGTACTCGCAGTACGGGGCAGCGGGAACGGCACCCTGTCGGCGTGGCTGGGAGCGGGCAAGTCCTGCTGCCCGGCTCCACCACAGGCCGTGGCTTCGGTGGTGCACACCTGGCTGGTGGCCGGAGGTTCGTTGGAATCCCTCCGGTCCGTCCGCCTGCACCGGCCTGGCGGTTGCTGCTGATCAAAGATGGTCACGGGGCGAATGACCGGCTGCGGCAGAGCTCACAGCTGCCGCAGTCGGTCGTCGAGGCGCTGCGTGTCGGTGGGGTTCAGCCGTCGGAAGAGATCCCGGGCGGCTTCGTACCAGCGACCTGCATGCTCTGTGTCCCCCTGTCGCTGTGCAGCCTGTCCGAGCCATTCCAGAGAACGTGCCTCCCAGTGCTCGGACCGCGCACCTGGCGCCCGGAACATCCCCAGCGCCTCGCGCAGCCGCCTCGTGCCCCCTTCGTGATCTCCGTCGCATGCCAGGACATGGCCGAGGAGGGCCAGGGTACGGGCCGCCTCGTAGGCTTCCCCATGCACCTCCAGCTCGGCATACGCCTGTGCCAAGTGCCGGGCCGCCGTACGGTAGTCGCCGGTCGCAAAGGCGGTTTCGCCGAGACGTCTGCGGGAGAGCGCGGCGCCGCGCCGGTAGCCGATCGACTCCCGCAATCGCAGAGCGTGTTCGAAGTGCTCACGAGCCTCGTCGAGCCGCGAGGTCAACAGACTGATATGCCCGAGCCCGTTGACGGCCTGTGCTTGCTGCCGTACGTCGCCATCGGACGTGGCCTGCTCCAGAGCCTGGACGTACCAGTCGGCAGCCTCCGCATAACGACCGGCGTCGCGCAGGCCGATCGCTCCCGAGGTCAACATGCGGCCCGCGCCGACCCTGGATCCGCTCGTGCGCGCTGCCGACAGGCCTGTGTAGTGTGCCTCGATCCACATGCCTGATGGACGCAAGCGCAAGAACAGCGGCCACATGGCATCCACCAGCTGCCAACAGGAATCATGCCATCCCGCGTGGGCACAGTGCCGTACAGCGCCCATCAGACCGTTGCGGTGTGTGTCGAGCCAGTCCAGTGCCTCGGCCGGGCCCGCGAGCGGAGTGGGTACGACGGCCGGTGAGGCGGAGTCACGCATCGGCATGCGATGGCTGGGGGTGAGGATACTTTCCGCCGTCGTCGCGGTGGACAGGCACCAGTCGACAAAGCGGCGGAGTGTGCGTTCGCGCTGCGAAGCACTCTCCTTCGCCTCGCCCAGTCGGCGCGCATGGGGGCGTACGAGATCGTGGAAGCGGTAGGTCTCCGGACCTGTCTCCTCCAGAAGATTTGCATTTATGAGGTTGTCGACGGCCCTGTCGACGGCGTCCGTGTCGGTCGTTCCGCCGCCACCGATTGCGGTCAGCATGAAAAGGTCGTAGCGATCCGTGGGCACCAACCCCATCTGTCGGTAGAGCTTCGCGCTATCGCGCGGGAGCAGACCGTACGACACGTCCAACGCCGTACGCACAACGGCTTCTCCGTCAACACGTAAGGCGTCGAGTGACCCTTGTCCTTGGGCCAGGCTCTCGGCGAGGGCGGATAAGGAACGGTGCGGGCGGACGGCGAGTTGGGCAGCTGCCAGACAGACCGCGAGGGGCAGACAGGCGCACAAGGTGACTACTTCGCGCGCTGCTTCCGGGTCCTGCGCGACGCGCTTCCCACCACCGCCGAGAGTCAGGAGTTCGACGGCCGACTCCGGCGTGAGGGCGCTCAGCCGGTGTACGGCCGCACCGTCGACGAGCAGCCCGGTGAGGTGATTTCTGCTGGTCACTACAGTTAGCCCGGTCGGTGTACCGAGCAGTAGCGGCCGCACTTGCGCTGCGGTGTACGCGTTGTCCAGGAATACGGCCAGCCGCAGCCCTGACGTCAACGAGCGCCACAGGGCTATCCGTTGTGTGGTGTCCACCGGCACGGAGGGCGCTCCGAGTGCGTAGAGGAATCCTTCCAGGACGGCGGCGGCGCGTACGGGACTACCCTCCCCGGCGGCGGAATGTCCGCCCAGATCGGCGTACAACTGACCGTCGGGAAAGTTGCTCGCGTTCTTGTGGAGCCAGTGCGAGACGAGTGTTGTCTTTCCGACCCCCGCGAATCCGGTGACCACAAGCAGCTGGGGTGCGTGCGTGGTGCCCTGCTCACGGAGGATGTCCAAGGCTCGCATGTCTCTGTCACGGTCCACCAATTGTGTCCGCACCGGAGGAAGCTGACGCGGCACCGGGGGCCGGGGGCTGTCCTGGCGGGGCGGCTGGTAGATGTGGATGCCGCCGTGGATGTCGCGGGCCTGCACGCTCGGGCCGTGAAGAATGGCTGCTCCACCGATCGAGTTCGTGTGCGTCGGGCGTTCCGTAGGCGGCGAGTGGCGTCGTAACCAGTCGGTCAGGACGGCATCCATGGCCGGGTCGCGTAAGGCCGACGTGTCGAGCGCTACCGCCAGTTGCCTCATCGTCCGGGTGGCACCCGCCGTACTCGCCGGTTCAGCGGGGATAGCCGTTCCTGCCTCCACCATGGGCCACAGTCGGGCCACCGCGTGATCCACTGGAGCCGCCGCCTCCACGATGTGGGCCAATTCCCGCCATGCCGGAGATTCCGGGTCAGTGCCGCATGCGAACATGGCCGACAACAGCGCTTCCGCTCGGCCGGATTCCTGAATTGCCACGTCTGTACCCCCCTTCGCCAGCGCCTGGATCATGCCATCAGCATATGCATCAGGAATTCCTCGTCATCAGCCGGCTATAGAGTCCTTCCCCACTCCACACCGCGGATGAACAGAATCGTTCATTCATGAGTCAGTTTCGGACTTCGAGGATGCCTGCATAGCCACATGGCGCTACTTCATGACACCCTTGGATACCCGGCCAGTGGAGGGCCGGACCGGCGGGAGGACGCTGGTGGAGTTCGAGATTCGACTTTCAGGATCAGTCGAAGTACGGGCCGCCGGCCGACGCAACGATCTCGGTTCCACCAAAACGCGTCTGGCACTCGCTGCTCTGGCTTGGGATGCCAGTCGCACAGTGAGCGTTGATACGCTGATTCACCGGATCTGGGACGAGAATCCGCCGGCCAAAGCCAGAGAAGCGCTGCACACGCACGTTTCGCGTATCCGCAAAGCTTTGCGGATCGCGGGGGGTGACGCGCCTGCGGTTGTCAGCCGCACGAACTCATACATGATGAACATCGATCCTGATCGGGTCGACCTGCGCCGCTACACAAGCTGCGTCGACCGGGCCCGTTCCCTGAAGGACAGCGACGACGAGGGCGAAGCCATCCGCCTGCTGGACCACGCTGCGAGCCTCTGGCGTGGAGAGCCCCTGGCCGGGATCACGGCCTACTGGGCCGGTCACCTGCGTGACACCATCGGCGAGAGAAGTCTCGCCGCCGCCATGCTGCGAGCCGAAATCCTCATGGGAGCGGGGAAGTTCGGGGAAGCCGTTACCGTACTGCTCCCTCTGGTCGAGGAGCGTCCCGTTCATGAAGCCCTGGCCGAACAGCTTGCTCTCGCCCTTTACGGCAGCAGCCGGGCTGCCGAGGCCACGAAGCTGTTGCAGAGAACGCGACAGCGCGTTGTTCGTGACATAGGCCTCGACGCGGGCCGTCGGCTGCACCGCGTTCATCAGGGAATTCTCGCGGGGACGCCTGCGGCAGCGCTGCTTGAGCAGGCCGGTATCGGTAAGCGAACCGTTGCCCGACCGGCAGGGCGAATTCCGGACAATTTACCGCGCGATATTCCGTGGGTCGGGCGGGGTGATGAGCTGCGGCGTCTTACGGAGGCTCTCTCGGAAGCGAGTGGTGAGTCCGCTCCGGTCGTCACCATCGAGGCCATCGATGGCATGGGCGGCATCGGCAAGACCGCGATGGCCGTGCATCTCGCACATCAATTGCGTGATCGGTTTCCAGATGGCCGGATATATCTGCATTTGCGTGGGCACGCCGCGGACCGGGCGCCCCTGACAGCGGCCCATGCACTCACCGAGCTGTTGCGCCTGGTCGACAAGCCGCCCAAGGAACTGCCCCAGAGTCTGGACGAGTTGGTCTCTCTCTGGCGCACCACCGTGCGGGATCGCCGCATGTTGGTGATCCTGGACGACGCCGCTGGCCCCGGCCAGGTCCGGCCTCTGCTCCCCGGCGCCTCCCCGACGGCGGTCATCGTGACCAGCCGCCAGCGGCTTCCCGGCCTGCCGGGTGTGCGGCCCGTCTCCCTTGATGTGCTGCCGCGCGAGGACGCCGTTGCTCTTTTCAATCAGCGACTCGGCGGGAGACGCGCTCTCCGAGAGTCGGATATAGCAAAGATCGTCCATATTTGCGGATATCTGCCGCTGGCCATCGAGCTCGTGGCGAGTCGTTTGCTGGCCCGACCTTCGTGGACGACGTCCGACCTGCTCAAACAATTGAACGGAGGTAGCGGAAAGCTGTCCGAGTTGCGTGATGGCGAGCGAACAGTGTCACATGTTTTCTCGCTTTCTTATCGCGCGCTGACTCCCCTGCAGCGGTTCGTCTTCCGCCGCATCGGCCTGCACTTCGGGTCGGAGTTCGGGCCGTATGCGGTCGCGGCGCTGACCGGACTCTCTTTCGAGGTGACCGAACGGGCATTGGAAGAGCTTCTGGCCCACCACCTCATTTCCGAGCCGTCTCCGCATCGGTTCACCATTCATGATCTTCTGCGTGCGTACGCCCGTACGTTGATCGACAACATTTCCGATTCCGGTTCCACTTCTGAGGTCGTCGGCGAACTGGGAGTCGAAGCCGACCTGGACGCCGCAGACGACTCCAGGCAGGCACTCCAGCGTCTGGTGGATCATTACTTGCGTGTCGCCGATCGTGCCGACCGGCTGGCCTATCCATTCCGCTCGCGCATCGCTGTCGACGCCGAAGATCCCCACGTCATGCCGAGGCCGGAGATTGCCGACGCACATGCAGCCGAGCAATGGCTGATCACCGAGGGTGCCAATTTGCTTGCGGCGCTGGACTGGATCCGACGCCATGGTTCCGAGGGCCAACTAGCCCTGTATACGCACGTGTTGGCGGGGTTTCTGGACGTGGAGGGCTATCTGGTCACGGCCGAACCGTTTCTGCGCCGCGCCGTTGCCCACTGGCGCGCTGTCGGCGACGATGCGGCGCGGGCGCGGGCCCTGCTCGACCTGAGCGCGGTCTGTGCCCACAGCGGTCAGTACGAAGAGGGGCACTCGACAGCGAGTGAAGCTCTGGGCATTGCTCGATCCCTGAAGGATTCTGAGCTGGAGAACGAATCCATTCACCAGTTGTCGATTCCGTTGTGGCATACCGGGCAGTACGTACTGGCTCAGACTCTTCAGGAACGGTCCTTGGCTTTGCGATTAAGATTTCCTGATCGCTTACAGATAGCCCGTAGCTATAATTTACTCGGTATAACCCATCTTCACCTGGGTCGGAATCAGGAGGCAATCGAATGTTTCCTGCAAGCGCTCGCCGGCTTCGCCGATTCCTCTGATGACAGGGGTAGATATCGCGCCCTGAACAACCTTGCCGAGGTGTATCAAGAAATTGGCAATCTTGAAGCGGCAGAGCGGGCTTATCGAGAAGCGATAGATGTCTCAAATACAATGGGCAGCAAGGGCGATCACGCCACCCTTCAAATGAATCTCGCGAGCTTGCTGACTTCTCTCCAAAAAACGGATGAAGCCCTCGTTCTCTATGGGAATTCCCTGCCGACCCTGCGTAGCGTCGGCGATATGCGAGGAGAAGGAATCGCCCTCAACGGGACCGGCAAGGCCTATCGGATGGCTGGCCGCAGTGAGCAGGCCTTGTCTCAGCACGTTGCTGCCCTCGCGGTGATGCGACGGATCCAAGCCGCAGGTGAGGAGGCTGGTGTCCTCTACGATTTGGCCCAGGCCGAGCAGGACACGGGGCGATTGGATCAGGCTGCGGCGCACCTGGAGGAGAGCCTGGCCATCAGCCGACGGCTAGGAGCTCGCTCCGAAGAGGCTCGGGCTTTGCGGGCGCTGACGCAACTCCGACAGCTGAGGGGCAAGGGCTAGCGACCTGTCGTTCGGGCGTCGATGCCGTTGCGGGCATGTTCAATTGATGGTGTGCCTGTCCTGGGCTGGGTTCGGCGATCTCTGGGCGTCATGACGGGCAGAGCCCTGGGCGTGCGGGGTGCTGCGGCAGGCTAACATTCCTTCTGGCCGGACGGTGACGTTTCCGCATCTCTGCGGAATTCGGTCATGTCCTCCTGTCCACTCCCAATGGTCGATAATCCAGGGGTATCAAGCGTGCCGCGTAACGATTCAAAAGGTTCTGGCTCCAGCAGCTTCGCCAAGATGCGTTTCGCTGAGGGTGGAGTGCTCGCCGCGATAACACTTGTTTGCATGCCGTACATAGTGCGGGCGACAGAGATGATGCAGATGGTGAGTGTCTGACCGGAACCACCGGGGTGCTGGGCTGCTGACGTCGCAGTCCAGCACTTGTGTTTGTGGCACTTCATGCCGTTACCTCCGGAGCACCACCGTCGCGCTCACTCCGTTCGACACGCAGACCGCGAGGGAGTTCGCTCGCCGCGTTGCGGACGAAGCCCTCCAGCCCGAAGTTGATCAGGGCGCCCGGTGAACCGCCCGGCAGCGGGGCGGCGAAGGTGCCTCCTGTCAGTGTGATGGAGCCGCCGTCGCGCAGATGTTGTACGGCACGTCCGGCCAGGGCCACCTGACCCAGCGGTTTGCCGCGCGTCCCGGTCGCCATCTCCTCGTCGGTGCCCGAATTCAAGTCCACGAGCGGGCCGTTGGCGGCGCAGCACACCACCGCGTCAAGATCCCCGACCGCATCGAACAGCGCGTCCAAGGAAGACGGATACTTCCAGATCCGCCCGTATCCGGCTGCTCCGCGACACGCCGATCACCTCGTGAGGAGCGTTGCTCAACGCGCCGACGACCGCGCTGCCGATCGTTCCTGTCGCACCTATGACGAGATTTCTCACGCCGTTGATCCTGCCATCGAGAGACTGACAAAGCCGGTACGGCGGCTCCCTCCGTCAAGGAGTGGAGCCGTCGCACCGGCCGTGGTGCGGAGATGGTGCCGGTCAGTCGCTCACCTGCGGTTACGTGCCGCCGCGGCGGCTCCGCCCGTGATCACGAAGGTCGATCCCGGCTGGGTGACGATATTGCCGTCGGCCGAGTTCGTGATGGTCACGTTGGACAGCGTCGCGTTGCCGCGCGCGCCGCTCATGGCCAGGATTCCGGCGCCGTTGTTGGACTTGTCGATCTTCACATTGCTGATCACGACGTTCGGCATATTGCCGCCGCCCGTCTTGAACTGGATGCCGTCGTACGTCGAGTCGTAGATGTCGGTGTCCCGGATCGTGACGCCTGGGATATCTCTGGCCTGCGGGAACAGTGTGATGGCGCCGAACTCCTGATCCTCGTTCCAGAAGGCGCCGCCGGTGCGGTGGAGGGCGTTGTTGGCGATCAGGGTCTGCCCGGAGAAGGGCAGCGGATCGTGGTCGGTCGCCAGCATGATGCCCGGGTAGTTCGCCGTGTCGTAGATCAGATTGTTCTCGATCTTGTTGCCGTAGCCGCCGTAGACCGCGATACCGGTCGCACGCCAGGGCAATTGCACGGTGTTGTTGATGAACTGGTTGTCGTGCGCGATGTTGACCGACGGATCCTTCACATACCGGTTGGCCCAGACGGCCAGCGAGTCGTCACCGGTGGTGCGGAACGAGGAGTTGAACACCCGCGAGTTGCTCGTGCCGTTGGTGAAGTTGATGCCGTCGGCGTAGGTGTTGCGGATACGCATCCCGCTGAACTCCAGCCCGTCGCCGGGACCCCAGAGGTCGGGGATGTTGTCGTAGTCACGGCCGACCCAGACACCGACGTTGGCGTGCTCGATCCAGACGTTGGCGATCTTGGTGTTCTTGCCGAAGCGCCCGTTGAGGCCGACTCCGCCCTCGGCGCCGCCCGGGCCGCCGCGGATGGTGCCGGAGCCGAAGATGGCGATGTCGGATATCTGGGTGTTGTTGTCGATGTCGAAGCCGAAGTTGCCCTCGTGCGGATGGTTGATGCTGCCGACGGCCTGGTGCGGCTCGGTCAGTGTGTAGAGCTGGGAGTGCCACATGCCCGCGCCGCGGATCGTGACATTGCTGATGCCCACCTGGTTGTACTGCCCGCGGTTCAGCGGGTCGTCGGTGAGGATCTTCTTCTCCTGGCGCCACTGGCCCGCCGGGATCCACACGCAGGAGATGGCGCCTTCCTGGTCGGCGGTCACCGCGCGCTGGATGGCTTCCGTGTCGTCGTTGCCGTCGTCGGGCACCGCGCCGTACGCCGTGATCGAGGTGCACTCGGCCGGCTTGCTCGCGGGCGGCGCCACCTGCTCCAGATCGATCAGATCGATGATGTAGAAGGACGCCGAGTCGTTCGCGTCACGCTGCAACCGGAACTTCGTACCGACCGGGTACGTGGTCGACAGCAGCGCGTGCGACTCGTCGAACAGCCGCCTGGCGTCGGCCTGAGGCGTGTTGGTCAGGGCCTCGGGACCGTCGGTGTCGCCGTACAGCCAGCTGTGCTTGGACGAGAGCGTCAGCTTTCTGACGAAGGTGTCATTGGCGTAGAGGCTGATGGTGGCTTCCGTACCGCCGCCGTTCGGGGCGTCGGGGATGGAGTTGCGCACCACGATCGAGTTCGCCGGGTTGGTCGAGGTGAACTCCACGAACTGGCCTGTGCTGCCCAGCCGAACCGACTTACGCCCGGAGGACTCGGAGGCGAAGTTGGTGTGCCCGAAGGTGCGCAGCGGGTCGGCCTCCAGCAGTGTGCCCTGGTACCGGCCCGACTCGGCCTCGTACTCGGTGTACGGGACCGCCGCGCCGCGCCCGACCACGATCGAGTGCGAGAACGTGTTGTTGGTCTCGTTGGTCTCGGCGACGGTGTTGGTCGCGTCGGCGGTGGCGACGATGGTGGCTCCGCCGTTGGTGGCGGTCCAGGTGCCGTTGATGCTCACATTGGCCGTCGCGCCGGCGGCGATCGACGGCGTGTCGGTGTTGAGCGTGGTGCCGCCCACCGCCACCCGGGTGACCGTGGTGGCGCCGGTCGCGGTGGTGCCGCGGTTCTTCACCGCCACGGTGAAGCGGACCGCCGCGCCCACGGCCGGATTCTGCGGGCTGGACTCGATGCCGAACACCTGGAGGTCGGGGCCGGGGCTCTGCGCGACCACCAGCTCCGAGGTCGCGGTGAAGCTGTTGTTGTCGTTGTCCTGCTCGATGATCGTGTCGGTCGGGTCCACCACCGCGGTGACCCGGTAACTGCCCATCGCACGCCTGCCGGTCTCGACCGCGACCGTGGTCGAGGCGCCCGCGGCGAGCGCGCCCACCGGAGCGCTGCCGGCCACGACTCCGCCGAGGCTGACATTGACGGTGGTCGCACCGGAGGCTGCCGTTCCGGCGTTCCGTACGGTCGCGTTCACCCTGATCGTGTCGCTCTCCACGGGCGAGGCGGGGCTCCACGAGAGTGCCGAGACGGTCAGGTCCGGGTTGGGCGCGGGTGTTCCGATGACCTGGAGCTCGGCGACCTGGCCGCCGCTCGCGCCGGTGTTGCTGAAGATCTGGAGCTGGACGTCGGCGGCGCGTCCGGTGACCGGGATGGTCACCGAGTTCTGGTTCGTCGCCGGGTTGAAGGTGTAGTTGGCGCGGGCCGCCAGCGAGGTGAAGCCGGTGGCGGCCTGGTCACGGCCGAGCACCTGGATGCTCTGGGTACGGGTGCCCCAGACCGCGTCGGGATTGAGCTTGACCACGACTCCGGTGATGTCGGCGTTGGCGCCGAGCTTCACCGTCAGGTTCGACGGATGGCCGGCGGACTCCCAGTAGGTGCCGGTGTTGTCGTCGTTGGCGTTGGTGGCGACGAAGTTGAAGACCGAGGACGAGGCCTCGATGGCCTTGCCACGGGCGAGGTTGGTGCCGGTGGGCTCCTCGCCACCGCCGCCGTCTCCGCCGTCGCCTCCGCCGTCACTCTCCGGACCGTAGATCTCGAACTCGGAGACCTGCCCGGCGGGCCAGCCCGTGTTACCGGTGATGTTCAGCCGTACGTAACGGACGCTCGCGACGGTGAAGTCGATGGTGACGGTGTTGCCCGCGGCCGGAGCGAAGCCACGTCCCGCCGACGCCGAGAGCGTGCCGAAGGTGATCCCGTCGGTGCTGCCCTGCACGCTGAGGGCCTGTGTACGGGCTTCCCATGTCGTCGGCAGCTTGAGCACCACCCGGTCGACATCGGTGTCCTCGCCCAGGTCGACGCGGATCCACGCCGGGAACGCGTTGTTCGGTCCCTCCCAGTACGTCGCCTGATTGCCGTCGGTGACATTGGAGGCGGGATGGCTTCCCTCGGATCCGCTCGCCGAGGCGGACCTGCCGAGGGAGAGATTGGGACGGTCGGCCGCGGAGGCGGAGACGGGCAGGAGCCCGACGGAGATCATGGCGGCTATGACCGCGCCGATGATCAGCCGCCAGCGGAGCTGTTTCCGTTTCATGGTGTCCTCTGTTCGTCGGATCGGCGGAACGAGAGAGCGGCGGCCCGCGGATCCGGACCGGCCGTGCGACGCGCGGGACCCGCGTCACGCGTCTAGCGGGTGCGTGAGGTGCGTGGCGTGCCTGGTGCCTGGTGCAGGAGGTACGTGGGACGCGGTGCGGTGACGGATCGCAGCAGGCCGGTGAGAGGCCCTGCTGTGAAGTTGCACGAAGAGCGCAAAAAAATTGAGCTAGTTATCCAGCTTTTTGCGAGTCAAAGGTTCCAATCATGTCACCGGTTTGTCAACGGTTCTCGCACGCCTCGCATGACATCCCGTTTTACGGTTTGACCGGTGCGGTGAGCGACCGTGTCGCTACAGTCGTCCGGTACGCGTGTTACGTAGCGGTGGGGCGGTTTCGTGGGACGGCGATTCTTCATCGCGCTGGGGAGTGGCCGGTACTGTCACCTTCCTGAGGACGAGCAACTGGGCTCCGTGCCCGGCGACATACGCGTGATGACGGAGCTGTTCGCCGCCTTCGGATACCAGCCGGTGCTCCCGGGACTCGGTGAGTACGACGGAGCCGACCAGATCCGGCAGAAGCTGCGGCACTGGTCGGCGGACACCGCGCTCACCGGTGACGACGTGGTCGTCCTGTACTTCGCCGGCCACGGCGCCGTGGAAGCGCACGACCGGCACTATCTGTTCTGCTGGGACTCGGCTCCCGACGATCTCGCCGCCACGGCCCTGGCCACCGAGGACCTGGTCCGCAT
The DNA here is from genome assembly GCF_042732975.1 of Streptomyces sp. NPDC059743. Taxonomy (NCBI): domain Bacteria; kingdom Bacillati; phylum Actinomycetota; class Actinomycetes; order Kitasatosporales; family Streptomycetaceae; genus Streptomyces; species Streptomyces sp. NPDC059743. Next base: position 54,349 of record NZ_JBHWGS010000024.1, read on the forward strand.
CCTGGGCAAGGGCGAGCTGAGACATCTGCTGCTGATCCTCGACACCTGTGCGGGCGGCGCGGGCAGCGCGGAGGCGGCCGTGGTCGCCCTCCAGCGGCTCGCCTACCGCAGTCCCGGCGGCGCGGCCTCCGCCGGAGCCGGACTGTGGTTTCTGGCCTCCGCCCGCCGCAAGGACATCGCCGAGGACGGCAGCTTCGTGACCGCGCTCGGCGAGGCGGTGGCGACGACGACGGAACGCACTGGGCAGCGCCAGCAGTATCTCGACCTCACCGAACTGGTGAAGGCGGTCAACGAGCGCTTCGAGGCGGACGGCCGGGGACAGCGCGCCGAACTCGCCAGCGGTCTGGTCACAGGACTGGCGCCCTTCCTGCGCAATGCCGGCTACCACCCCGAACTGCCGCCGATCGGCACCGATCTCGAAATCCAGCGCCGGGTCGCCGAGCGCGATCTCACCGAGCACTTCGGGCCACGCTCGCGCGGTGTGGAGTTCGAGTCGGAGCAGGGCCTGTACTTCAGCGGGCGCGTCACCGTACTCACCGAGCTGGTCGACTGGCTGACGGCGGAGGACGGCGACGGGCGAGGCCGTATCGTCACCGGAAGTCCGGGCTGCGGTAAATCTGCCGTCCTCGGCAGGATCGTGGCCCTCTCGGACGGCCGCTACCGGTCGAGGCTCGATCTCTCCGGTGTCGATCCGGCGACCGTCGTGCCCGAAGGATGCGTCGCGGCTGCCGTGCACGCGCGGCACAAGCGGCTCGAAGAAGTCGTGGAACGGATCGGCTCCGCTCTCGGCGCACCGGCGGACGGCGCGGCGGCACTCCTCCAGGAACTGACCCGGCGCAGCCGCCAGGGACCGCCGCTGGTGATCGTCGTGGACGCCGTGGACGAGGCGGGATCGGACACCGCGGCGGACGCCGGCGGTCACGGCGAGCCGCGCCGTATCAGCCGTGAACTGCTGCGTCCCATGTCGGAGATCCAGGGCGTACGGCTTCTCGTGGGCACGCGCCATGAACTCGTCGGGCCTCTCGGTCCCACCTTCAGCCGGATGGACCTCGACCGGCCTGAGTACCGCGCGGGCGATGACGATGTGACGGGCTATGTCACCCGGGTGCTGCTCGCGGCCGAGGAGCCCGAGATACGCACTCCCTACCGCGGACTGCCCGACCTGGCCCGCACGGTCGCCCGAGGAGTCGCGGCCAGGCCGCGGGCGTCTATCTCTACGCCAGGACCACCGCGCGGACTCTGCGTTCGGACCTCGCGCCGGTGGATGTGCGCAGTCCCGGCTGGGCGGAGAAGTTACCGAGCGAGATCGGCGGCGCTTTTGACGACTACCTCGAACGCTTCGGTACGGACGAGCCGAGAGTCCGCCGCATGCTGCTCGCCCTGGCCTTCTCCGAGGGCAAAGGCCTGCCTCGCGGCCGGGTCTGGACAGAGCTGAGCTCGGTGATCTCGGGTGTGCCTTGTACGGAGGCGGACGTCTCCTGGGCACTCGATGTGGCCGAGGCGTATATCGCCGAAGTCATCGACGACGACCGGAGGTTGGCCTACCGGCTCTACCACAAGGCGCTCGCCGAGCATCTGCGCGCGACCGCGGACCGTCCCTCGGAGGACATCCAGCGCTCGGTGGTCGAGGCCCTCGTCTCGCTCGTACCCGTATCCGCGGGCGGTCGCCCGGACTGGTTCGCGGCGGCGCCGTACGTACGCCAGCATCTGGCCACGCACGCCGCCGCGGCCGGGATGCTCTCCGGGCTGATGGCGGATCCCGGATTCCTGCTCGCCTGTGAACCGCTGGCACTGCTGCGGGCCTTCGCGTCCGCCGAGGGCGCGGAGGCACGGCGTATCCGCGGTGCGTACGAGCAGGTCGCGCACCGGCTCACGGCCGATCGCCCGCTCGGGGAACGGGCCGCCGATCTGCAACTGTCCGCGCGGCGGTGCGAGGCGAACCAACTGGCCGACCGCATCGGTGAACTCGGTGTCGCCATGCCCTGGTCGGCGAGCTGGGCATGGTGGTCCACCAGCGGAGTGCACCGGCTGCTCAGCGGCCACACCAACTGGATCCAGTGCACGGCGGTCGGCGAGCTCGACGGCCGGCCCGTCGCCGTGACCGGCAGTGTCGACGGAACGGCGCTGGTGTGGGACCTCGTCTCGCAGCGGAAGATCGGCGAGGCGTTGCCGGTGGGCGTCGCGGTGAGCGCCATTGCCATCGGTGACCTCGGCGACTATACGGTCGTCCTCACCGGCGGCGAGGACGGCAGCGTCAGGATCTGGGACCTCTCCGCGGGCCAGGAGTACGGCCGCCCGCTCACCGGTCACACCAACCGGGTCGAGAGCATCGCCGTCGGCACGCTCGGCGACCATCCGGTGGTGCTGACGGCGAGCGCGGACGGCACGGCCCGTATCTGGGACCTCGGCAGCCGGAGACAGCTCGGGAAGCCGCTCAGCGCACACCGGCGTACGGTCAACGACGCGGACCTCGGCGAGCTGGACGGACGTCCGGTCGCGATCACCGGCGGCGACGACCAGGCCGTGTACGTATGGGACTTGAGCGGGTTGCTCGACGGAGGTGACGCGCGCGTCGACGGCAGCCCGCTGCTCGGCTCCGCGGGCGCTGTCACCGCGGTGAGCGTGGCGCGGCGCGGCGACCGGACGGTGGCGCTCGTCGGTGACTCGACCGGTCTGCTGAGCTGCTGGGACCTGCTGGACCGGCGTCAGCTCGGTGAGCCGGTCGTGGCCCACAACTCCTATACGGCCAGTGGCGTCCATTCGGTGGTCACCGGCCGGTTCAAGGCCCGGGCGGTGGCGCTGACCTGCGGCTCCGAGGATGTCCGGCTGTGGGACCTGAACAGCCTTCAGCAGATCGGACAGCCGCTGCGCGGCCATGTCGAGCACATCATGGCCGCCGCGCTCGTCGACCGGGCGGATGCCTCCCTGGCGGTGACTGTCAGCGGGGACCGTACCGCCCGTATCTGGGATCTCACCACGGAGCAGCCGGAGGAAGGGCATATCCGCGAGGTGGTCGAGATGGCGTACTGCGATGTCCGGGGCCGTCCGCTGCTGATCACGGGAGCGGAGGACGGTACCGCCCGGTTCTGGGATCTCCGTACGCGCCATCAGGCCGGGCCTCCCATGGAAGGCCACTCCGGCTCGGTCCAGGCCGTCGCGCTCCATACGAGCGGCGGCCGGGTGATCGCGGCGACGGGCGGTGCCGACACCACCGTCCGACTGTGGGATCCGTTCTCGGGCGCGGCGCTGGGAGTCCTCACCGGCCATACGAATGTGGTGACGTGCGTGGCCATCGGTGAGCTGGACGGTGAGCCGGTCGTCGTCAGCGGAAGCGAGGACGGCACGGTCCGGATCTGGGACATCGGCTCCGGAGCGCCGCTCGGGCCACCGATCGCGGGACACATCGGCGGAGTACAGCACCTTGCCCTGAGACAGTCGGGACCGAACCTCGACATCGTGCTCGCCACTTCGTCAGGCCACTGCTACTACCGGGAGGTGGCCGGTCCCGGGAGGTACGCGCATCTCTCGCTGGAGGACTACACGCCGTCGGCCGGTGTCGTGGGCGTCGCGTTCCACGGTGATCGTCCGGTGGTCCTGTGTTCTCTCGAAGGGCACGACGTGCACATGCTGGATGCGACGAGCATGGCCGCGGTCGCGGGACCGTTCCACGGTCACACCGAGATGGTCCTGTCGTCCGCCCTCGGCAGGGTCGGCGGAAAGGCGGTCGTGGCCACCAAGTCGTACGACGACACCGTTCGTCTCTGGGACCTCGCGACAGCCACGGCTCTCGGGCCTCCGCTGGAGGCGGACAATCAGTCCACCGCCGCGCCGGTGTTCGGCCAGATCGACGGAGTTCCCGTGGCGGTGGTCGCGCACCGCCGGATGGTGCGGATCTGGGACGTGGCGTCTGCGCGCCCCATGGGCGAGCCGCTGTGCGGTGTGGACTGGAGAGCGGAGTCGGCGAGCATTTTCAGGACCGCCGCCGACCGCGCTGTCGTCGCCGTCGAGGACCACGACGGTGTCATCCGTACCCACGATCTGGACGACGGTCGCCAGGTGGCCGATCCGATCACCGCGATGGCCGACTTCGGTCTCGGGATGACGACGGCGCCGATACTCGAAGGAAGCGTGCTGGTGCGCAGTGGCAGGCCGGGGACCGAGGTGTGGAGCCTGGCGGACAGGAAGCGGATCGCCACACGCCCGGGCTCCTCGACGAATCCCCGCGTGCACACGATGGACGGCGGGAGCGTCGTGGTGTCGGTGGGTGGTGACTACGAGCTCCACGCCTGGGACCTGGACACACAGATTCCCGTCTGCAAGACGATGACCGGTCATACGGCGGGTGTGGCGAGCGTGCGGACGTGGACCTACGGGGAGGTGGAACTCGCGGCGAGCGCATCCTCGGACGGAACGGTACGGCTGTGGGACCTGCGCACCGGATCGCCCTGGGGCGAGCCGCTCACCGGCCACGAGACGGGCGCGCGCGCAATCGAATTCGCCCGTCTGGACCGGGACATCCTCGTCTCCGGCGCGGGTGACGGACGTCTGCGCTTCTGGGATCTGGCCGACCGCCGGGACACCGGCGTGGAACTCGAGACTTTCCCGTCCTCCATTACCGCGATCCGTGTCGCACACATCGGCGGCAGTCCCATCCTGGTCGCTGGCGACCGGTACGGACAGATGAGGCTCTGGGACACCCGGTCGCCGCGCTGGAATCTCGCACTCGACATCGGCAGCGGAATCCGCGACATCGCGCTCGACGAGGACGGACGGGTCTGTGTCGCGACCGACATGGGCGTCGTCGCCCTTCGCGTCAATATCGCGGCACAGGCCAAGGAGTTGAGCGCCGGATGAGCCGTGTCGTCCTTGTCCATGGCATCGCGCAGGAGCTGAAAGGAGCGGAGACACTCCTCGCCGACTGGTATCCGGCGCTGTGCGACGGTCTGGCTCTGGCGGACGGTGACGGTGACGGTGTAAGGGTGGACCGGCAGGAGGTCGCCATGGCCTTCTACGGTGATCTGTTCCGCCCGTCCGGCCACCGCGCCCTCCGGCCGCCCGAGATGGACGCGACCGACGTCCAGGACGGGCTGGAGCGGGATCTGCTGCTCCAGTGGTGGGAGTCGGCGTCCGCGTACGAGACACAGGTGGCCGGTCCCGACGCGATCGCCCGCGCGCGTACGCCGTACCTCGTTCAGCGGGCCCTCGACGCGCTGAGCCACTCGTCCTTCTTCGCCGGACTCAGCGAACATCTGATGATCTCCAGCGCGCGGCAGGTGCGCCGCTACTTCACCGAGCCCGAGGTACGGGCCGCCGTCCAGGACCGGCTCGCCCGGCAGGTGACGGACCGTACGGAGGTGATCGTCGCGCACTCGCTGGGCTCGGTGATCGCGTACGAGGCGCTGTGCGCCCATCCCGACTGGCCCGACCTCGCGCTGGTGACGCTGGGCTCTCCGCTGGCGGTGCGAGGAGTCGTGTTCGACCGGCTCGCACCGCCGCCCGTCGGCGGGTCGGCCCGCTGGCCCGTGCCCGTGAAGGCGTGGACGAACGTCGCCGACAGCGGCGACGCCGTCGCGCTGGTGAAGGAACTCGCGCCTTCGTTCGGCGGGCGGATCAGCGATGTCCCTGTGCACAACGGCGCCAAGGCCCATGACGTACGCCCGTACCTCACGGCCCGCGAAACCGGCCGAGCGATCGGCCGGGCTCTAGGCCATGTCCGACCGGGAGAGCAGGCCCGGTACGGGAGATCAGGGGCGGCCCAGGGCTCGGTACTCCCAGCCTGCCGCGCGCCACTGGGCCGGGTCGAGGGCGTGGCGGCCGTCGACGATGCGGCGCCGGCCGACCACCTCGCCCATCGCGTGCGGATCGATCTCGCGGAACTGGGTCCACTCGGTGAGCAGCAGCACCACATCGGCGCCGGCCGCGGCGGTCATCGCGTCCGTCGCGTAATCCAGTTCGGGGAAGGCGCGACGGGCGTTCTCCGTGGCCGCCGGGTCGACGACCGTCACATGGGCGCCCGACCGGTGGAGCGATCTGGCCACATCCAGGGCCGGCGCGTCACGTATGTCGTCGGAGTTGGGCTTGAAGGCCGCGCCCAGCGCGGTCACCCGGACACCGCTGAGTTCACCGCCGGTCAGTTCCCGTACCAGATCGACGGTACGGGCACGGCGGCGCTGGTTGATGCCGTCCACCTCGCGCAGGAACGCGACGGCCTGGCCGACGCCCAGCTCCTCGGCCCGGTGGGTGAAGGCCCGGATGTCCTTGGGCAGACAGCCGCCGCCGAAGCCGAGTCCCGGCTTCAGGAACCGGCCGCCTATCCGGTCGTCGTACGCGAGCGCGGTGGCCAGGCCCGTCACATCGGCGCCGGTGGCCTCGCAGACCTCCGCCATCGCGTTGATGTACGAGATCTTGGTGGCGAGGAAGGAGTTGGCCGCGACCTTGACCAGCTCGGCGGTCGGCAGATCGGTCACCACCACCGGTGTGTCCTGGGCGATGACCGGCGCGAACGCGGCCCGGAGCTGCTGCTCGGCCCATTCCGAGCCCGTACCGAACACCAGCCGGTCGGGTCTCAGGGTGTCCTCCACCGCGTAGCCCTCGCGCAGGAACTCCGGATTCCAGGCCAGTTCCACGTCCGTACCGGCCGGTGCCACCCGCTGCACCAGCTCGGTCAGCCGGGCCGCGGTGCCGACCGGCACGGTGGACTTGCCGACCACCAGCGCGCGTCTGCGCAGATGCCGGGCGAGCGATTCGACCGCGCTGTCGACATAGGTCAGATCGGCCGCGTACGAGTCCTTCTGCTGCGGTGTTCCCACGCAGATGAAGTGGACGTCACCGAACTCGGCGGCCTCCTCGGAGCTCGTCGTGAAGCGCAGCCGCCCGGAGTCCAGGGCCTTGGCGAGCAGCTCCGGCAGACCGGGCTCGAAGAAGGGCACCTCGCCCGAGCGCAGCCGCTCGATCTTGACGGGATCCACATCCACGCCGAGGACATCGAAGCCCAGGATGGCCATGCAGATGGCGTGGGTGGCTCCGAGATAGCCGGTGCCGATGACGGTGAGACGAGGGGATGGGGTGGTCATGCCGGCCTCCAGGAGCGTCAGGAGCGTAGGGACGGGTGGGACGGTGGGACAGGTGGGACAGGTAGGACGGAGGGGTGGTGCGGTGGAGCGGATGAGTCCGGTGGGACGGGACTGATCGGTCGCCGACCGGGCGGATCGGTCGCTGACCGGGTGGATCGGGTGGATCGGGCGGCGGTCCGCCTCCGTCAGGAAGCGCAGTCGGCATTGGCGAGGCCCTTGGCCGCGCCGGTCACCTTGTTGTCGCAGGTGACCTTGTTGCCGTCGGAGGTGAGGTTGAAGCCGAAGCCGGGCCCGTCCACCTGCGCGGTATTGCCCTTGAAGGTGTTGCCGGTGCCCCAGCCCTTGAGGATCTGATGGGTCTGGAAGCCGTCCTCCAGGGCGTGGCGCCCGGTGTTGCCCTGGATCAGCCAGCCGTTGCCCTTCACATCGACCCAGGAGTCGCTGTGCGAGCCGCTCAGCTTCGAGCCGTCGAAGGTGTTGCCGATGACCTTGCCGCCGGTGGTGCCTTCCTTGATGTCGACGGACTCGGCGGTGGTGCCGCTGATGCGGTTGCCGGTCACCGTGTTGCGGTCGCTCGCGTCCGGCTCGCAGCCGGTGACCGTGCACCAGTTGGACTCGGCGGAGCCGATGTAGACGCCCTCGCCGAATTTCTCCTTGCGCAGCCCGGTGGCCCGGATGGTGTTGTCCCGCACCACATTGTCCGAGCTGAAGTTACGGAGATGGATAGCCTCGTCACCGATCTGCTCGACGGTCAGGCCCTGGATGACCGTTCCCTGCACGCGGTCCGCCATCACGCCCTTCTGGCCGTTGCGTACGGTGAAGCCGACCAGCCGCCAGTGGCTCGCGCCGTCGAGATGGACGGCGTAACCGCCCTTGATGTCCTCGCCGTCGATGACCGCGCCCGGGCCTCCGCACAGGAATACGGGCTGCTCGGCGGTGCCCGGAGTCTTCGTGGTGAACTCGCCTCGGTAGACGCCGTCGGAGAGCAGGATGCTGTCGCCGGGCCGTGCCTGGCCGAGAGCTGCCTCCAGCGAGGGCGCGTCGGTCACCGTGACCGAGGCCGGCGGGCAGTCGACCTGCGCGGTGGGCGCGGGCGAGGCCGCGCCCGGGGCGCCCAGGGAGGCCGTCGGGTCGTCGGTCACCACCGGATCGGGCTCGGCCGGATCGCTGGGCAGGGTGCCGGGCCGGATGGACCAGGTGGCGTTCGGTCCGGCCGTGGTGGCTCCGGCCGTCACCTTGGATCCGTCGCCGTCGCCGCCGGAGACGGCCACGGCGAGAGCGATCAGGGCGACCACGAGCGCGCCTCCGGAGAGCCAGACGGCGGGCCCGCCGGGGAGTCCGCCGGCCAGCCCGGGCAGTCCGGCCGGCCCGGTCCTGCGGGGCGGCTCCGGTGAGTGCGGCGGCTCGGCCGGAGGCGGAGCCTGGGGCGGTGGCGGTGGCGGCGTGGATGACATCGTCGGTAACTCCGGCTTCGCGGGAATGTGTTGGGGACCAGGATCGGCCCTGATGGGACCAAGGCCTTCATTGGACCAAGGACCCGATGGGACCAAAGCCCTCATGGGACCAAGGCCCCGATGGGACCAGGGCCGGCCCTCGTGGGACCGGCACCTCGTCGTACATGAATGTCGGCCGGGCCTGGGCCAGGGCCAGGTTTAAGTCCAGGGCCGGGCCCCGGGTCCAGGCCCGCCCGGCGGCTGCTACGTCGGCCCGGGCCCGACCGTCATCGCCGGAACCCTGTGCCGCCCGGTCGGCCTGGTCCCGTTCACCTCTGTCCCGGCGCCGCGCAGCTCGGTGGCGGGCGCGCTGGGCAACGGCTTCTTGTCCGCGTACGGATGGAGGGTGCCCAGGCGCTCCACACCGCCACGACGGCTGCTGCGCCGGGCGCCCAGCAGCGCCGAGAACAGGATCAGCAGCAGGATGGACACCCAGAGCAGTGTCATCGGACTCGCGTAGTGCCGGAACTTGACCCAGAAGGCACTGGTGTCGTGCCAGGCGAAGGTCTGGTTCTCCTTGACCGTGACACCGCCGTGGGCCCGGCTGGTGTCCACCGCGCTCGGGCCGACACCGGCCACCACGTTGTACGAGACGGTGGACTTGTCGATGCCGCCCACCAGGGAGATCCCGTGGTTGGTCGCGTCCTGGACGGTGTTGCCCCGTACCTCGGCCTGCGAGTCGCGTATATAGACACCGGTCTCGGTGCCCTCGATGATGTTGCCGGTGACCGTGGCCGCCGACACTCCGTCGCGTACGGAGATGCCCTGCCGTGTCTGGCCGGTCAGATGGTTGCCGGTGATGGCGACCTTGGTGGCGTCCTCGCGGGCCACGATGCCCATGTCGCCGCCGTCGACCTCATTGTTCTGCACGCCGACGTTCACACCGCCGAAGACCTCTATGCCGTACCGGCCGTTGTCGCGCGCCGTGCTGTCGGACACCGAGTTGGAGCCGTAGCTGGCGGTGGTCTCACCGGAGGCGGAGGGACCGTTGGCCAGCGGCCGGCCGCTGAGCGTGAAGCCGTTGCCGCCGTTGGACAGCGCCTTGGAACCGGTGACGCGGACCTGCTGGGTGGCACGGGACAGGACGAAGCCGTCGCCGCCGTTGCCCTGGGAGACGGTACGGTCCACGACCACATTGGTGACGCCGCGGTGCAGCACCACACCGTCCTCCAGGTTGTTGATCACCTTGGTCCGGATGATGTTGGCTCCGGTGGCGCCCGAGAGGAACAGCCCGTACAGATTGCCCGAGATGGTGGAGTTGGTGATCTCGGCGGACACATAGGACAGATCGGGCACCGAGAACCGGCTGTCCGGAGCCGCCAGTTCACCGGCGGGCTGAGCGATCACACCGCCCGCGCGAGGCGTCTGCTCCGACTCCTGCTCGGCCTTGTCGTCGGCCGCCGCCAGCTCACGCCGGTTGAGGTCCTGCTCGCCGTCCGTGTACTTGATGTTGCCGGTGTCGGGCCGGTCGGTGCCGGTGAGACTGAGACCGCCGGTACGGCCGCTCCAGAAGCCCAGATCGGAGACCTCGGAATGGGTCATCGAGAACTGGCCGCCGATGGCGCGCACATAGGCCCGCCCGTCCCGTACGTCCGTGTCGGGCTTGTTGGTGGCGGGATCCCAGCTGCTGATTCGCATCGGCGCCTGCGGAGTGCCCTCCAGGGTGAGCCGGCCGCCGAACGAGACGATGGAGACAAAGCCTCTGCTGTTGCTCGCCAGCCGCAGTGTCAGCCCGCCCGGGCTGGACAGCTTCAGCTTCGCGCCGGCGAGCAGATAGATGTTCTCGGTCAGCAGGTACGAGCCGTCGCGCTTGCTGCGCACAAAGGTCTGCGGCGCGAGTTTGAGCAGATCGGAGACGCCATACGGCTGGGTGCGCGGCGTGAACACCAGGGTGTAGCCGCCACCGGTGTCCAGCCGGTACGGCCGCGTCCACTTCTGGCCCTTCAACGGAGCGACGGCGGCCACCGCGCGGACCTGGTCCAGCCGGTGGTCCTCCTCGGCGACCAGCGCGGTCTCGTTCTCCGCGTCCTCGGCCGTGGTGATCTGCTGTCCGTCCTTCCCGTCCCCGCCGTCGGACGGCGCGGCGAAGGACGCGGGCGCCGGCGAGCCGAGGAACAGGGTTACGGCGAGAGGCAGTACGGCCGCGAGGCGCCCGGTACGAAGGCTCCGCCACCCGAACCGCCCGCGCGCGCGCCCGTGCCCGAGTGCGTGCCCGTGCTCGTACCCGAGCCGTCCGCCCGCGCGTCCGTGCTCGCGTCCCTGCTCATGTCTGTGTTCGTGAGTCATCTCTGGACCACCCCTGCTCGGGAAGCCGCGTCGGACGAAGCCGCGCCGGAGGCCTGGCCGGGCACGGAGGCCGCGCCCGGGATCGCGCCCGCCCGGCCCGCGTTGATGAGGGAGGCGGAGTCCTGTCCCTCGCCGCCCACGCTGGTGCTGGTACGGGTCAGCCAGCCCTGCTTGTTCATGGTGACGAAGGCGTACAGCTTGATCGGCAGTGAAATCATGATGACCACCAGCGCCAGCAGCGGCAGCAGGAAGATGTCCTGCGGATATCTGCGCAGATGGGAGTAGCCGCGGATACCGCGTCCCACGATGAGCCAGATCAGTACGAGCACCACGCCGCGCCCGTTCAGCTCCAGTCTGCTGAAGAGCAGATAGCCCAGCGCCATGCCCATCGTCACCGGCGTCAGCAGGATCTGGAGCACGGTGATCTTGGTGACCAGCGGTGCCTGCCAGAGCCAGCCCTTGTAGAGCGCGGTCAGATAGCAGCGGTAGGAGTTACGGCTCCAGCGCACACGCTGCTTCACAAAGGCGGAGAGCGAGGACGGGAACATCGACAGCGCCCGCGCGGACGACTGGTGCACCGTCCTGTAGCCGGACGCCAGCACCAGCCAGGTCAGCCGGCCGTCGTCACCGGCCACACAACGGCGGCCGAGGAAGAACTCGTTCTCCAGGTTCTCCAGCACCGGCTCGATCGCCGAGCGCCGGTACGCCGCCGTACGGCCGGACAGACACGCCACCGCGCCCGCCCGTCCCATGGCCGGGACGTAGTCGTAGTAGCGGAGGTTGACCAGCCAGTCGGCCACCCGCCGCCAGACGCTGGTCTCTCTGAGATAGACGTTCTGCTGGGTGCCGACGCCGCCGACCTCGGGATCGATGAACGGCATCTGGACCGCCGCCAGCAATCCGGGCTGCCAGCGGGTGTCCGAGTCGACCAGTACGACGAGTTCGCTCGTCGCGGCCCGTATGCCCACACCCAGGGCCGACCGCTTGCCGCGGTGCTCGAACGCCAGCACCCGCACCCGCGGATCCTCCACCTGCGCCAGTCTGCGCAGTACTTCCGTGTCCTCCACGTCCGGCACGATGATGATCTCGGCCGGGTCCTGGTTCAGCCAGGTCTCCAGACAGTCCATCAGGATGTCCGGATCCTCGCGGTAGGCCGGCACCACGACCGAGACCGTGGTACGGAAGTCGTTCACCACCGGTCTCGCGAAACGGGAGAGCACCGCACGGTAGAGCCACAGCGCCCACACGAAGGCGCCGGCCAGGCCCAGTGGCATCACCTCACGCCACGATGTTTCTCCTACCGCCGTGACGATCCATGACCATATTTCATCGAAAAAGCCCGACACCTACCGTGCCCCCCACCCCACATGGCGACTGATTTGAGTCAGATATGCGCGTGATGCGCAACTGTACGGGAGAATCTAGGGCCAATGTGAGTAACTCTTCACACCTGAAACGCAGGGTTCACTCACTCTTCTCCGGATACCTCCACACCTCGGTCACCGTTGGTGAACAGGGCCAGCAGAGGAGAGGCCAGAGGAGAGGCCAGGGGAGAGGCCAGGGGAGAGGGCAGGGGAGAGGGCAAGGGAAAGAGTAGGGGAGAGGCGGACGGAGCCCGGAGGGCGGTCAGGCGACCTCGTCCAGGCCGGGCACGACCATGAGCGGTGCCGCGGTGTCCGGCAGGACCAGCGGCTGTTCGGTCCAGATGCACTTGCCGGTGGCCGTGTATCGAGTGCCCCAGTGCTCGGAGAGCGCGGCGACCATCTGGAGACCGCGCCCGCCCTCGTCGGTCTCGGTGGCGCGCCGGATCCGGGGCGTCGTGGGGCTGCCGTCGTAGACCTCGCAGACCAGGGTCGTGCTGTGCAGCAGACGCAGCCGTACAGGGCCTCGGGCATGCCGTACGACATTGGCGATCAGTTCGCTGACGAGCAGTTCGGTGGTGGTCACCAGGTCTTCGAGATGCCAGGCGGCGAGCTGTTCGCCCACATGCTTCCGGGCGGTACCCGCGGACTGCGGATCGTCGGGCAGGGTCCAGGTGGCGACGGCGTCGGCGGCCAGCCGGTGGGCTCGTACGACGAGCAGCGCGGCGTCGTCGGCGTTCTGCTGATCGGCCGGGAGCAGATCTGCGGTGAGGGTGTCGCAGAGCTCGTCCAGATCGCCGTCCGGGCGCTCGCGGAGGAGCTCGGCGAGACGGCCCATCCCGGCGTCGATGTCACGGCAGGCCGACTCGACCAGGCCGTCGGTGTAGAAGACCAGGAGGCCGTCCTCGGGGACCGTCAGTTCCACCGTCTCGAAGGGCGGTTCGGCCGCGCCCAGCGGTGGATCGGGAGCCGACTCCGGGAAGGACACGGTGCCGTCCGGGCGGACCACGGCGGGCGGCGGATGGCCGGCGCGGGCGAAGGTGCAGAGACCGCTCGTCGGGTCGTACACCGCGTAGAGGCAGGTGGCGAAGGAGTCGTCGCCGAGCCCGGCGATCAGGTCGTTGAGATGGACCAGGATCTCGTCGGGCGGCAGTTCGAGGTCGGTGAGCGTCCGTACGGCGGTACGCAGACGGCCCATGGTGACCGCCTCCGGCAGCCCGTGGCCCATGACATCGCCGATGACGAGGACGACACGGCAGCCGGAGACCGGTATGACGTCGTACCAGTCGCCGCCCACGTCCATGCTCTGCCCGGCGGGCAGATAGCGGGCGGCGGCGGTGACGGCGGGCAGCGCGGGCAGTGTCTGCGGAAGCAGCGTGCGCTGGAGCTGCTGGGCGCGGCTGTGCTCGGCGTCGTACAGCCTGGCCCGTTCCAGCGCGTGCGAGACCAGACCGCTGACCGCCATCAGCAGTGTCTGTTCCTCGCCGGTGAAGTGGTGCGGCTCGTCGAAGGCGATCACACAGACGCCGATGGCCCGCCCGGAGACGATCAGCGGCAGGAACGCCCAGGCCTGTTTGCCTATCGCGACCGGCCGGTCGGCGTGCTCCGGATAGGTCCGTACGTACTCCTCCGGCGTGGCGCAGAACCAGGGCGCGCGCGTGCGCAGCCGGTCGGCGCCGGGCGACCTCACCGACATCGACGCGCCGCTGACCTTGTTCAGGAACGCCTGGGGATAGCCGACGCTGCCGACGACCCACATCCGGTCGTCCTCGTTGACCTGGATGATCAGTCCGGAGGCGCCGAACGGCGGCAGCACGCGCCGGGCGACGGCGTCGGTCACATCCTGGGTGGTGATCGCCTCGGCCAGATCGGCGGTCAGCTCCTGGATACGGGCCGCCCGTTCCGCCGCCTGCCGTTCGGCCGCCACCCGGTCCGCCTCGCGCTGTCTGGCTTCCGTGATGTCGGCGAAGTAGCAGGCCAGACCGTCGGGTACGGGGACGAGCCGGATATGGAACCAGCGCCCGGTGTCCGGCCACTCCGCGTCGAAGCCGACGGCGGTCGCTCCGGCGGCGGTCTCGCGGCAGCGGGACTCCAGGCCGGGCACCCGCCGTACCACCGGCACATCCCACAGCACGGCGCCGACCAGCTGACGCCGGGAGGAGTTCAGCAGGCGCTCCGCCTGCACATTGACGAAGGTGATCCGCCACGCGCCGTCCAGGGACAGGAATCCGTCGCTCATGAAGCGCAGCGCACGGCGGATGGCGTCACGGCCGATGCCCGACTCGGTGCTGTCCCACGCCGTGCCCACGACGCGGTAGGGCCGTCCGTCGCCGTCCGACTCCGCGCGTCCCCGGACATGGGCCCACATCGTGGTTCCGTCGTCGGGGCGGCGCACCCGGTACTCCAGGTCGATCAGTCCGAACGTACGCACCGCCTGGTCCCACTCGCCGACCACCCAGGGCCGGTCGTCGGGATGGATGATGCTCATCCAGGTCTCGGTCCGGCCGTCGTAGGTGTCCGGATCGAAGCCGAACGTCTCCAGCAGGGAGTCGTCGACGTGGAGGCGCCCGGAGGGCGCGTGCAGCTCCCAGGAGCCGATACGTGTCGCCCGGAGCACGTCCTCCGCCTCGGGCGTCTCCGGCGTCCCTGGTGTGTAGGTCGTCCCTGACACATCGGGCGTCCCCGGTACATCGGGCGCCCCCGGCACGGCCTGCCGATCCGGGGGCGTGACGACGGGTTCCTCGGCGCGTCGGAGGCGTTCGGCGGCCCATGCCGCGACGGCTCGCAGTGTCTCCTGGTGTGCGGCGGCCGGCTCGCCGGGAGTGGTCGTCACCACGGAGAGCGCCCCGAACGGTCCCTTCCGGGAGATGAGCGGCGTGGACACCATGCCGGTGCCGAGACCGGCGGGAGCGGGCAGCCATACGGTGCTGCCCTCGCGCACGGCCTCCGTCGGAGCCTTCGGAGCGCCGTCCGGAATCCCATCCCACGATCGGGTGAACGCTCTGGGCAGACCACTGACGGCCACGAGATACATGCGCTGGGTGTTCGCCGACCCACGTAGATGAACCGCCCCGCCGAGGCCGCCGAGCTCCGCGACCGCCTGCTGGAGGGCGAGCCGCAGCACCTCGGTCTCCGGGAGAACGGCGTCCACGGCATTCAGCAAAGCCAGCCGCTCGTTCATATGCGCCAATCATAGCCAAATCGGATGAGAAGCGTGCTTGTGGGTCCATGGTGTCCCTTGCCCCGCACAAGCACCACTCCTTCCGGGTCTTTCCGGGTCCGTCCGGGTGCCGCTAGCTGATCAGCTCCCTGCCCGACTTGACGGCGTCGGTGCTGCCCTTGACGACGCCCTTGGCGGCAGCCACCTTCCTGTTCACTTTGTCGCCGATGACGCCCTCCACCACCGGGCCGGCCTCTTCGCCGACGGCCGACGCGGTCTTGGCGGTGCTGCTCAGGGTGTCGCCGAGATCGGCCGCCTGGGCCGCGGAGGGAAGGACGGCGGCCAGCAGGGCGGAGCCCGTCGCGGCGAGGAGAAAACGATGCGAGTTCATGATCGGTACAACGCGCGGAAGCGCTCCAGGGCACGCGACTGGCGCCCGGCGGCCAGCGGTCACCGGCCGGACGCTCCACGGGTGTCCGGTGACGGCGGGTAGCGGTTCCTTTTGCGGATAACGAGGGTCCGGCTTCTAGCGTGGATCCATGAACACCAACGCGAACACCAACACCGACCGTAAAGGCGCCTTCGCGGATACGACGATGCCCGCCGTCGCGTACCGCAAGAGCCTGCCCATCGACGATCCGCAGAGTCTGGAGGACATCGAACTGCCCGTCCCCGAGCCCGGTCCGCGCGATCTGCTCGTCCAGGTGGAGGCCGTCGCGCTCAATCCGGTGGACTGCAAGGTCCGTCGGAACACCGATCCCGGCGGGAAGCCCAAGGTCCTCGGCTGGGACGCGGCCGGCACGGTCGTCGCGGCCGGCGACGAGGTGGAGCTGTTCCGCGTCGGGGACGAGGTGTTCTACGCCGGTGCGGTCGACCGGCCCGGCGCCAACTCCCGCTTCCACGCCGTGGACGAGCGCCTCGTCGGCCCCAAGCCCGCCACGCTCGGTTACGCCGAGGCCGCGGCGCTCCCGCTGACCGGGCTCACCGCGTGGGAAGGGCTCTTCGACCGGATGGGGCTGCGCACCGGAGCCCTGGAGCAGACCGGAGCACTGCTGGTGACGGCGGCGGCGGGCGGAGTCGGCGCCATGGTCGTACAGCTCGCGCGGGCGCTCACCAGTCTGACGGTGATCGGTACCGCCTCGCGCCCGGAGACCGTCGAGTTCGCCCGCCGGATGGGCGCCCACCACCTGGTCGACCACCATCGCCCGCTGGTCGAGCAGCTCAAGGAGGTGGCTCCGGACGGGATCGACTACATCTTCGGCACGGCGGCCACCGACCGGAACATCAAGGCGTACGCCGAAGTCCTCAATCCGTTCGGGCACATCGTGTCGATCGACGACTACGACTCGCTCGACATCGGTGTGCTCAAGCGGAAGAGCCTGTCCTTCCACTGGGAGTTCATGTTCACACGCTCGCTGTTCCGCACTCCCGACCGCCAGAAGCAGGGCCATGTCCTCGCGCAGATCGCCCGCCTTGTGGACCAGGGAGCCCTGACGACGACCGCCACCCGCGACCTCGGTCCCGTCAACGCGGCCAACCTCCGTGAGGCGCACCGGATCCAGGAGTCGGGCACCTCGATCGGCAAGATCACTCTCAGCGGTTTCTGATCACATCCGGCCCGCCCTGAAACATTTCCGCGGGCCCACCGCGTCGATGAGTTGTAGGGACGTGAACAGCAGGAACGGGGACCGCGTAGCGAGCAGCCGCGCGGACCCAGGGACCGGGATCGGGGACGAGTATGCGGCGCGTGGCGCTGTTCGGACGCATCGGCGGGGAGGGCGTATCCACCTCCCGCGCCGATGACTTCAGAGAGTTCGCGGCCGGCCGCACCAACCATCTCTTCCGCTCCGCATGCCTTCTGACCAGCGGCGACACTCATCTCGCCGAGGATCTGGTGCAGGAGACCCTGGGCCGGATGTACGCACTGTGGGGCCGGGTCTCCCGGATCGACAATCCCGCGGCGTACGCGCAGACCGTTCTCGTCCGTACCTTTCTCACCCATCAGCGGCGGCGCTCGGCCACCGAACGGCCTCTCGGCGAGATTCCCGACACGGCCGCGCTTCCGGGCGACGATCCCGCCTTACGCGTCGCGCTCCTCGACGCGCTCGGACGTCTGACGCCCAAGGACCGTGCGGTGGTGGTACTGCGGTACTGGGAGGACCGCAGCATCGACGAGACCGCCGAGACGATGAACGTCAGCCCGGCCGCCGTGCGCACCAGATCGGTGCGGGCGCTGGCGAAGCTGCGTGCGCAACTGGGCGGCCGATTCACCGAGTTCGCCGACCGCTGACAACTGATTCTGTCCGGCTGAACGAACAGGAAGCGGGGTCGAACCATGCCCTCCGACAACCATTCCGACCGAGCCCAGGACCGAGCCCTCGACGGGCCTTCCGAGGACGTGTCCTTCGAGGACGGACTCGCCGAGGCGATACACCGCGCCGGCGACACCTTCGCGCCTCAGGACCGGGCCGGCCTGGTGAACAACTCTCTGACGCGTGGCCGCCGCCTGCTGGCCCGACGCCGTACGGCCGCGGTGACGGGCAGTGTGCTCGCCTTGGCGGCCGTTGGTATCAGCGGCGGGTACGGAGCCGGCCTGCTGGGCCCGGACCAGAAGCCCGGGGAGGTCGGGAAGGCCGGGAAGGCCGAGAGCGCCCAGTGGGCGGCGGAGCCCCCGGGGACGATCACCGGTCCCACGGCGGCGGGCGGTGGAAGTATGACCGCGATTCTCGCCCGGCTGCTGCCCGCCGGAAAACTGAGCGAGACACGGGAGCGCCAGATCGGCCAGTTCGGCGGGCCCAGCGTGGTGGGAGTCTTCGACGACGGCAAGGGCAAGGCCGGGATCTCGGTCTCGCTGTCCCGCGCCAACGGCCTGAACAGCGCGCAGCAGGCGAAGTGCCCGGACAGGGTCTTCACGCCGTACGACGACTGCACGGAGACGGAACTGGCCGACGGCGCCCGGCTCGTGATCTTCCAAGGGTACGAATATCCCGACCGGCGCGAGGACACCAAGAACTGGCGGGCCGAACTGCTCACCTCCGACGGTTTTCTGATCAACGCGAATGAGTACAACGCGCCGTCGGAGAAGGGCGCGAAGATTTCCCGTGCCGATCCGCCGCTGAATCCCGGGCAGTTGAAGGCCCTGGTCACCTCGGACAAATGGCGCGGAACGCTGAACCGGCTGCCTCCGACACCACCGACGGGCAAGGAGCCCGCGGACGGCACCACCGGTGGGGTGGACGGAACCGTGACCGGGATCGATGCCGGCAAGACACTCGTCTCACTGCTTCCCCGTGGGCTGAAGGTGACCGGCCAGGGCGGCCAGGGCGCGGAATTCGCGTATGTGGTGGTGGACGACGGCAAGGGCCGGAGCATGGTGCAGATCAATGTCCAGCCCGGTAGTTCGGACCTCGCCAAGGAACTGTTCACCAAGGCCACCACGCTGCCGGACGGCACACTGCTGGCGACCCAGCAGGGACCGGGCGACAAGGGTGTTCCGGGCGGGGCCATGTGGACCGCCGACACTCTGCGGCCCAACGGTCTGCGCGTCGTGATCTCCGCCTTCAACGCCGGTGACCAGCACAGCGCGCCCTCCCGCAGCACGCCCGCGCTCACCATGAAGCAGCTCATCGCGATCGCGACCAGCAAGAAGTGGCGCGCGATCCCGTAACCGCCCGTCGCACCCGCTCCTCAGCCAGGGCGCCTCGCTGCCTTCCTCCTCACTTCGCGTCGGAGTACCGCTCCACCGTCGACGTCGTGAACGGGAACCGCACCGGCGTCTCTCCGAAGGCGATCCGCCCGGCCAGCTCACCGGCCGCGCGGATCGCCTTCACGACCTCCGCCGACTCCTCCTCCGGGCAGTGCACGATCACCTCGTCATGCTGGAAGAAGACCAGCTCGGCCCGCATGTCCGCGGTCGCCCGGCGCAGCGCCGCCAGCATCAGCAGGGCCCACTCGGACGCGCTGCCCTGGACGACGAAGTTACGGGTGAAACGGCCACGGGCCCGGCCGTTCGACGACGCGTAGCCCGGAGTGAACTCACCGCCACCGCCCGCCGGTTCATCCGAGCCCTGGCCTGTGCCCGATCCCGTTCCCGGTCCCGGCCCCATGGGTATCTCCTGCGGAATCCCGGCCTCGTCGGCGTCCTCCGCACCGGCCGCCCGAGGGCTCGTCCGCCCGAGCCAGGTCCGTACGAGCCTGCCCTCCTCGCCCGCCCGCGCGGCGTCGTCCACATAGGCCACCGCCAGCGGGAATCTCCGGCGCAGCGCGGCCAGATTCTTCAGCCCGTCGCCGGAGGTCTGGCCGTAGACCGCTCCCAGCAGCGCGACCTTCGCATGGGCCCGGTCGCCGGAGAACGCCCGGTCGGAGAGCGCCGTATACAGATCGCCGTCGTGTCCCGCCACCTCCATCAGCCCGGGATCACGGGAGATCGCGGCCAGCACCCGAGGCTCCATCTGATCGGCGTCCGCCACCACCAGCCGCCAGCCCTCGTCGGCGACGACCGCGCGCCGGATCACCCGGGGGATCTGGAGCGCTCCGCCGCCATTGGTCGTCCAGCGGCCGGTGACCGTACCGCCCGGCTGATACTCCGGCCGGAACCGGCCGTCGCGCACCCAGTCCTGGAGCCAGCTCCAGCCGTGGGCCGTCCAGATCCGGTAGAGCTTCTTGTACTCGATCAGCGGCTTCACCGCCGGATGGTCGATCTCCTCCAGCTCCCAGCGCCGCGTCGAGCGCACCTTGATCCCGGCCCGCGCGAAGGCCTTCACCACCTCCGCGGGCAGATCGGGCCGCACCCGCCGCCCGAACGCCTCCGACACCTCGTCCGCCAGCTCGGCCAGCCGCCTGGGCTCGCCTCCGCCCGCGTACCGCTCGCCGAGCAGCTCGTGCAGCACCTCCCGGTGCACATCCGCCCGCCAGGGCAGTCCCGCGCGGTGCATCTCGGCGGCCACCAGCATCCCGGCCGACTCGGACGCCGTGAGCAGCCGCATCCGGCCCGGGTGCTCGGCGGCCAGGTGTCTGCGCTGCTGCTCCGCGTACACATCGAGCAGTCCCTCGAACGGGATTCCCGCGCCCGTGTGCGGCTCGAACAGCGAGGACTGGGAGCCCGGCTCCGCCGAGCGGGCCGGCGGATCGGGCGGCACCGGCGCGTTCCGCAGCCGGGCCCAGGCCGCGGCGGCCGATCTGGGCTCGTCGAGCCGCCCTTCGTGGCCGAGCAGCAGCAGCTCCGCCACCTCGATGTCATAGCACCGCTCGATCCGCACGCCCGCCGCGAGCAGCCGTGGATACACCTCGGCGGTGGACCGCCACACCCACCGCCCGACCTCGGGCAGCCGCGCCCGGACCGCCGCGACGAGATCGGGCTCGCGCAGCACGGGCCCCGCCGCCCGGCCGTCCTCGCCCAGCGGAGCCAGCAGTGCGCCGCCGCCCTCCGCCGGTGCCAGAGCCCATCTCCCGGTCATACGCCGAGTCTCGCAGCCAGGTCTGACATCGCCCGGGCGCCCGCTCGGAAGGCGGTCCCGGCCGGACGACGGGAGGATCGGAGATATGGCCATGACCACCATGGCCACGGCCCGCACGGACACGGGAGGGATGCGGATATGGAAGCGGCTGTGTTCGAGAAGTTCGGCGGCCCGGACGTCCTGCACACCCGGAACGTCGACGAACCGCACGCGGGACCCGGCGAGGTCCGCGTGGCGGTCCGGGCGGCCGGCGTCAACCCGATGGACTACAAGATCCGCCACGGATGGATGGAACAGCTCTTCTCCACACGGCTGCCCGCCATCCCCGGTTCGGAGTGCGCCGGAGTCGTGGACGAGACGGGCGAGGGCGTCACCGAAGTCGCCGTCGGCGACAGCGTGGTGGGCTGGAGCGCCACCGGCGCCTATGCCCAGTACGCCCTTGCCGAGACCGTCGTACCCAAGCCCGACTCCCTGGGATGGGAGGAGGCCGTGGCGATCCCTGTCGCGGGCGAGACGGCCCGGCGCGTGCTCGACCAGCTCGCGGTGCACAAGGGCGAGACCCTGCTGGTGCACGGAGCGGCGGGCGCCGTCGGCTCCGTGGCCGTACAGCTCGCGGTGGCGCGCGGCGCGACCGTGATCGGCACGGCGTCTCCCGCCAACCACGACTACCTCCGCTCGCTGGGCGCCACCGCGGTGACCTACGGCGACGGTCTCGTCGGGCGCGTCCGCGCGGTCGCGCCTCAGGGCGTGGACGCGGTCTTCGACGTGGCGGGCAAAGGCGCGCTGCCCGACTCGATCGAGCTGCGCGGCGGCACGACGGACCGGATCATCACCATCGCCGACCCGGACGCGGCCGGCCATGGAGTGACCTTCTCCGCCGGTGTCACCGCGCCCGGCAGCAAGCGCGCCGCCCTGGCCGAGAACGTCCGCCTGGCGGCGGAGGGCGGCCTGCGGCTCCGGATCGCCAGGACCTTTCCGCTCGCGGACGCGGCGGAGGCCCAGGAGACGAGCGAGAAAGGCCATGCGAACGGGAAGTTGGTGATCACGCCCTGACCTCGGAAACGGATGACGTGGCACAACGACTCCTCTCGTGCACCATAGATTGCTCTCAGTAACCCTTTGATGTCCGAGAGTAACGATGCCCACTGACAGTGGACTTGTGCACGGCGTCTACGACTCCGGCCGGTCCTGGCTGCCCCTGACCCGGATCCCGCTTCCTCACAAGCCGGAAGCGGCTCCCAGGGCGCGCCGTCACACCCGCGAGGTGCTCGCGTTGCGCCGCGTCGACGCCGAACTGACCGCCACCGTCGAACTGGTGGTCAGCGAACTCGTCACCAACGCGGTACGCCACGGCGTCTGTCTCTGCGGCTGCACCCGCGGCCCGGTCTCCCTCAGCATCCTGCGTACGGAGAACCGGCTGCGGGTCGAGGTCGCCGATCCGTCCCGGACGCCACCGAGATGGCCCGTAGGACCGGCGCCGGCCGGCGTGGACGCCTCGGATCCGGAAGAGGGCCGGGGCCTGCTGCTGGTCACGGCCCTGGCGGCGGACTGGGGCGACCACGCGGGCCCGGTCCGGGGAAAGGTGGTGTGGTGCGAGTTCGCCGGCCGGTAGCGGGTGGTCGAGAGAAGTTGTCCACAGCCTGTGGACAGAACTGGCCGCCCTGACCTGACACCGGCCCAGGCCCACCGGCCGCACCTGGGATCATCGGACCCATGAGTGACACGGATGCCGCCGGCGCGGGTGCCGCCGACGTGGGTGCAGGGACCGTCGAACGGGCCCTGCACGCCGTGCTGTCCACGGCGGGCGGCGAGCGGAGCGAGGGCCTCGACACCGGTGCCTCGCTCCTCGCCGCCGATCCGGCGGCCGACGCCGAACTGCGGCTGCGCGGCGTCGGGTTCGTACGGCTGGCCTGGGAGCGCGGCTGGCAGCCCGCCGATGTCGTACGGCTCGTACGGCGCGACCTCGAAGATCCGCATCTGCGGCTCCTCGCCGAGCTGATATCGGCGGAGGCGCGGCGGTACGAGCGGCTGGCGCCGCGCTGGGCCGCGCAGCTTGCCGATGTCGAGGAGGAGTCGGGCCCACGGCCCTACAAGGCCGACCGCTTCTCGTACGCCACCGCCGTACTGGAGCTGTATCTGCTGCTCGTCCGGCTGCCCGCGATCGAGCCGGTGGGGCCGGTGCCCGGTACGCCCGTACATCTCCCGTCCGTGGAGGGCGAGCCGCGCATGCTCACGCGCATCCGGGCGCTGCTCGCCAAGGCCGAGGCGACCGGCTATCCGCAGGAGGCGGAGGCGCTCACCGCCAAGGCGCAGGAGCTGATGGCGCGGCACAGCATCGACGAGGCGGTACTCGCCGACCGGAGCCACCGTGGCGATGTGCCGGGCGCCTGCCGGATCGGCGTGGACGCGCCGTACGAGACGGCGAAGGCGATCCTGCTCGACGCCGTCGCCTCGGCGAACCGCTGTCGCGCCGTCTGGAACAGCGCGTACGGCTTCTCCACGGTCGTCGGCTTCGAGCCCGACCTGGCGGCCGTCGAACTGCTCCACACCTCTCTGCTGGTGCAGGGAACGACGGCGATGACGCGCGCGGAGGCCGCACAGCGGGCGGGAGGGCGCAAGCGGACGAAGATGTTCCGGCAGTCGTTCCTGATGGCGTACGCCCACCGCGTCGGCGAACGCCTGGCCGAGGCCACGGCACGGACGACACAAGAGGCGACGGCGGACACGGAGGGCGGCGGGCTGCTGCCGGTGCTCGCGGCACGGGACGTGGCGGTGGCCGACCGTACGGACCGGATGTTCCCGGAGACGGTGGCGACCCGGGTCCGAGGAGCGACGGACGCCGAGGGCTGGCACCACGGCACCTCGGCCGCGAACGCGGCACACGTACCGGACGGCGCGCCGGACCCGGACACCCGCGCCCGCATCCGCCCGGGCGACCGAGGCCGTGTCTGACAAATGGCGTCGTCCGCCCGCAGGGCGGGGCTCGCGCCCGCCGCGGAGCGGCTGATGTCACCGTGGTGCGTGCGATCGCAAGGCGGAGGATCGCTCGTGTACTGGACGTACTCGGGCGACTCCGACAACGCAGCGAGCGTGCGTGCCAGGCGTCGCGAGCCAGACGGGATGTGTCAGACACGGCCTAGGCTGACCGTACGGCTACGACGTCGGCAGATCCGTAGGCAGGTCTTCCGGCAGTCCCTCGGGCAGTGTCCCGGTCTCGGTCTTCGCCAGTGTGTCCTTCTTGCCCTTGTCCCAGGCGATCACCAGCGTCTTGCCGTCGTTGGACTCGATCGACCCCATCGTGCGGTCGGTGTTCCCGTCGGCGCAGGTGAGGGAGAGCATCGGCTCGCCCATGTCCTCCACCGAGCCCTGGCAGACATGGCTGTCGGCGACGAGCGCGACCTTGCCCGCCTTCACGGAGAGCGCCACGGCCTTGCCGTCGGTCAGTCCGGCCCAGGTGCCCTCGACGGCGCTCGCGCCGTCCCCGCCGGAGCCGGAGCCGGCACTCGCACTCGCGCCCGCATCTGGACCGGAGCCCGTGCCGTCGGCCGACGCGCTCGGCGCGTCGGCGCCGCCCTTGTCCTTGCCGGAGTCGCCGCCGCTGTCACCGCCGCAGCCCGTGAGCGCGAGTGCGAGTGCGGTGACGAGGCCCGCCGTGGCGGCACTGGTCCGCAGGAGCTTCTGCACGTTCAAGTCCCCCTTGTCGGTTACCGGACCGCGCCAAGCTATCAGGACGACTTGCGCACTCCCGGCAGATATCCGGCATGCGCCCGGGCGCGCAGCCGGACCCGCGACAGCCCGAACGTCCCGGCCCAATCCACTGGACCGCGCGGGTATCACCTATATCGACTACAAGGACACAGATCTGTTGCGGAAATTCATCTCGGACCGCGGCAAGATTCGCAGCCGCCGCGTGAGACGGGTGAGCGCGCGGCAGCAGCGGGTGTCGCGCGCGGTCGAGAACACCCGGGACGCGCGGTCGAGAACGGCCGGGAAATGGTGTTGCCGCCGTACCGCTCGGTGTGCCGCCGATCCCTCCGGGCCCCTCCTGAGCAGGTCAGGAGGGGCCCCGGTGCGTCGTGCCGGTCTCATGTGTGGAGACTGGAGCGGCGAATTGGGATCCGAATGGCCGTGAAACGCGTCTCTTCTCCTAGAGCACGGGGGGATTCGCTCCGGACGGCCGTCTCGGTGCGGTGTCTGTAATCAAAGGAACACCCCGCGTGCACGTGCATTTGCTCATGCATCAGCACATGAAACACAGCTATGATCCGAGACAGTTGACACCTGCACCTTGCAACTCGGGGAGCGACCTGTGCACCACGTGTACAACGGCATAACGGCCACAAAGCTTCACGGAGTCGTCTGGCAGAAGAGCATGCACAGCAACTCCCAAGGATCTTGCGTGGAGTTCGCCAAGCTGCCGGGCGGGGAGGTGGCGGTGCGTAACTCGCGCTTCCCCGACGGTCCCGCGCTCGTTTACACGATCGCGGAAATCGAGGCCCTGTTGCTGGGCGTCAAGGACGGGGAATTCGATCATCTGACGGCGGACGCCTGAGGCGGACGGCCGGGCCGGGCGTCCAGTACGCGCAGGAACGATCCTGCGCGTACCACGCCCGGCAGCCGGGCTCCTCGGGCATGTGTGTACGTCCTGACGTCAACGTCGTGATTCGGCCACCGCGTCCCACGGGATGATCCCGGCACGGTGGTCCGGTTGGTCCGGTCCCGGTTGGTCTGGACCTACTTGGTCCGGCCGGTACCGATGGTCCGGTCTGTACGGAGCCGCGAGCGGTCCGGTCCGTACGCGGCCACGAGCCGGGAGTACGGGCCGCGCGCCGGCCCGTACACGACCGCGGCGGGCAGTCCCGCCGCGGCGCGTCAGTCCCGCCGCAACTGGAACAGCGCCCAGACCACCTTGCCGTGCAGCGAGCCCGCCAGCGGATGCCATCCCCAGGTGTCGCTGAACGACTCCACCAGGAACAGCCCGCGCCCGGACTCCGCCGCGCCGTCCTCCTCCGTCTCGCGCGCCGTGGGCCCCGCGTGGCTGGGATCACGTACCGCGCACACGAGCCGCGACGTCCACCGCATCAGATGCAGCCGTACGGGCGGATCGTGCGGCTCCCGCGGGGTGTCGGCGGGCAGTGCGTGACGCAGCGCGTTGGTGACGAGTTCGGAGACGACCACCGCGACATCGTCGAAACGGTCGTCAAGCTCCCACTTGTTCAGGGTGGCGCGGGTGAACTGCCGTGCGCCGCGCACCGCTTCGTAGCGGGCGGGCAGGGCGCACGACGCCGAACCGGCGGCCCCCGCGGGATCGATCGGGGGAAGTCCCTGCCTTAAGGGCTCGAGCATGGTCGATCCATTCATCCCCATGCGAGGCACTCCCGGGATTCGCGGCCGTAGCGATACTGCGGTGGTCCAGC
Organism: Streptomyces sp. NPDC059743; assembly: GCF_042732975.1. Taxonomy (NCBI): domain Bacteria; kingdom Bacillati; phylum Actinomycetota; class Actinomycetes; order Kitasatosporales; family Streptomycetaceae; genus Streptomyces; species Streptomyces sp. NPDC059743. Next base: position 80,595 of record NZ_JBHWGS010000024.1, read on the forward strand.
GTCACATCACGTCAATCACGAACGAGCGCGCAGGTGCGCGAGCACCATGGTTCCGAATGCGTAGGGCAGATGCAAGGGCAGATGCACGTGCACGCGCCGGACTTGACCGATCCCGTACCGTTTCTGGCATGTTTCTCCCCGTGACCAGTTTTGCTCGCTACGCAAAGCCTTCTTATTTCCGTAATCGAATGAGTACGGGCTGAAGCGTTTTGATGGCAGAATCCGGCACTTGGAGTTCGGGGGTGCTCCGGTGAAGAACCACATGCGATGGGGAGGGTTGGAGACGTGACCGCAGCCGAATCGGGCGGTTCCGTGGTGCGGCGCATCCTGCTTGGCTCACAGCTGAGGCGGCTGCGCGAGACGCGCGGCATCACACGTGAAGCCGCCGGCTACTCGATCCGCGCTTCCGAGTCCAAGATCAGCCGTATGGAGTTGGGACGGGTGAGCTTCAAGGCCAGAGACATCGAGGACCTGCTGACTCTCTACGGAGTCGCCGACGAGGGCGAGCGTGCCGCCCTTCTCGGCCTCGCCCGAGAGGCGAATGTCGCGGGGTGGTGGCACAGCTTCGGTGATGTGCTGCCCGGCTGGTTCCAGACCTATATCGGTCTGGAAGGCGCCGCCTCACTGATCCGTATCTATGAGGTGCAGTTCGTCCACGGTCTGCTCCAGACCGAGGCGTACGCGCACGCCGTGGTCACCCGCGGCCAGCCGGAGGCGCCACGCAGCGAGGTCGACCGCCGGGTCGCGCTCCGTCTGGAGCGGCAGAAGGTCCTCGTCTCCGAGCGGGCACCACGCTTCCACGCCATTCTCGACGAGGCCGCGCTGCGCCGCCCGTACGGCGAGCGCTCCGTGATGCAGGGCCAGTTGAAGCATCTGATCGAGATCTCGGAGCAGCCCAACATCACGCTCCAGGTGATGCCGTTCAGCTTCGGCGGGCACGCGGGCGAGAGCGGCGCGTTCACCATGCTGAGCTTCCCCGAGTCGGATCTCTCCGACGTCGTCTTCCTGGAGCAGCTCACCAGTGCGCTGTATCTGGACAAGCGCGAGGAGGTCGCCCAGTACGAACGGGTGATGGCTCGGCTACAGGCGGACAGCCCGGGACCGGAGGAGAGCCGAGATGTCCTCCGCGGACTGCTCCAACTGATCTGAGACATCAGTACGATGACCTCACATCAGGAGTTTGCACCTGCAGTAAGGGATCGCATGTCCTACTTCACCGATCTGGCCCACCAGTACATCGACGGCGAGTGGCGGACCGGCAGCGGCTCGTGGGACATCATCGACTTCAATCCGTACAACGGGGAGAAGCTCGCGGCCATCACGATCGCGACGGTGGCCGAGGTCGACGAGGCGTACCGCGCGGCCGAACGCGCGCAGCGCGACTGGGCCGAGACGAATCCGTACACGCGCAGGCTGGTCTTCGAGCGGGTGCTCAGACTGGTCGAGGAGCGCAAGGACGACATCATCGAGGCGATCATCGATGAGCTCGGCGGGACGCGCGTCAAGGCGGAGTACGAGGTGCGCACCGCCCAGGAGTTCCTCCGCGAGGCCGTCCAGCTCGCGCTGCGTCCCGAGGGCCGGATCCTGCCGTCGCCGGTCGACGGCCGGGAGAACCGCGTCTACCGGCTGCCGGTGGGCGTCATCGGAGTGATCAGTCCCTTCAACTATCCGTTCCTGGTGACGATCAAGTCCGTGGCGCCGGCCCTGGCGCTCGGCAACGCCGTGGTGATCAAGCCCAACCAGAACGCGCCCGTCGTCGGCGGCGGACTCATAGCCAAGCTCTTCGAGGACGCGGAGCTGCCGGCCGGACTGCTCAATGTCCTGGTGACGGATATCGCGGAGGTCGGCGACGCGCTGATCGAGCATCCCGTGCCGAAGGTGATCTCCTTCGCGGGCTCCGACCGGGTCGGCCGCCATGTCGGCGCCGTCGCGGGCGGCAACTTCAAGCGGGCCATTCTCGAACTGAGCGGCAACAGCGCGCTGGTCGTCCTCGACGATCTGGACGAGGCGGGCCTCGACTACGCGGTGGACGCGGCGGTCGCCAGCCGGTTCATCTACCAGGGACAGGTCGGTATGGCCGCCAACCGGATCCTGGTGGACCGGAGCGTCGAGCGGGAGTTCACCGAGAAGTTCGTGGCGAAGGTGACCGCGCTCAGGACCGGCGATCCGCGTGATCCCGAGACCCAGATCGGCCCGGTCATCAACACGTTCCAGGCGGACGCCCTGACGGCGCTGGTGGAGCAGGCGCTCGCGGAGGGCGCCACGGCGCTCGTACGGGGCCGTACGCGCGGCAATCTGGTGGAGCCGACGGTCCTGGCGGGCCTCGCGGAGGACTCGCCGCTGATGCGGCAGGAGATCTACGGTCCCGTGGTGCTGCTGATTCCGTTCGACGGCGAGGAAGAGGCGGTACGGCTCGCCAACAACACTCCGTACGGGCTGAGCGGAGCCGTGCACACCTCGAACGTGGAGCGCGGTGTCGCGTTCGCCAAGCGGATCGTCACCGGCATGATCCATGTCAATGACTCGACCGTGCAGGACGAGCCGCTGGTGGCGTTCGGCGGCGAGAAGTTCTCTGGGCTCGGCCGGCTGAACGGTGACTCGACGGTCGAGGCGTTCACGACGCAGAAGTGGATCTCGGTGCAGCACGGCCGTACGACGTTCCCGCTCTGACGGCGGGAGCGGGGCCGACGGCCGTACGGGCCTCGGCCGGTCTCCGGGCGGCTGGTCATAATCTGGACGGATGTCAGCGATCCGTTTGCTCGTACTCTTCGCGGTCCGTCAGCACGGGCGGGCCCACGGCTATCAGGTGCGCAACGATCTGGAGTACTGGGGCGCCCACGAGTGGTCCAACGCCAAGCCCGGCTCGATCTATCACGCGCTCAAGCAGATGGCGAAGCAGGGCCTGCTGCTGGCGCACGAGGTCGCGCCGAGCACGGCGGGCGGGCCGCCGCGTACCGAGTACGAGATCACGGACGCGGGCCGGGCGGAGTACTTCAGGCTGCTGCGTGAGTCGCTGACCTCGTACGACCAGCGGACGGACGTGCTGTCGGCGGGACTCGGCTCGATGGTCGACCTGCCGCGCGCGGAGGTCGTGGAACTGCTCAAGGAGCGGGTGGCCGGCATCGAGGCCTGGCGGGCCGCGGTGACCGAGAACTATGTGCCCGAGGAAGGCCCGGGACAGCTCGGGCACATCGGCGAGATCATGAATCTGTGGGTGCACTCGGCGGACACGGGCGCGGAGTGGACGCGAGGCCTGATCAGGCGCGTCGAGGGCGGTGCGTACACCTTCGCGGGTGAGGGCGAGCCCTTTGTGGGAGTGCTCGCCGAAGGCCAGGAGAACCCGTACGCGACGGGGATTCCCGATGACGGAGATCAGCGGCCCTAGGTCCTGTCCGACCGGACAGGGCCCGAGCCCCGCCCCCGGAGCGGAACCGGCGGCCGGGCGATCAGTGGTGGAAGGCCGTCGCGGCGGCCTTGTCCCGCTCCAAGGGATGTGCCTGGCGGCGCAGTTCGGGCAGTACCGCTTCCAGATCGGCCATGAGCAGCGCGGCCAGATCGGCGGAGAAGCCGTTGCGGCACACGATCCGCAGGACACAGAGATCGTCACGGTTGGCCGGGAAGGTGTACGCGGGCACGAGCCAGCCGTGCTGGCGCAGCCGGGCCGAGACGTCGAAGACATCGAAGTTCTCGATACCGGGAGCGGTGGTGAAGGCGAACACGGGCAGTTCGTCGCCTCGGGAGAGCAGCCGGAAGACGCCCAGTCCCTCGATCTGTCCGGCCAGCTTCATGGCGATGTCCCGGGCCGTCTGCTGGACGGCGCGGTAGCCGTCGCGGCCCAGCCTGAGAAAGGTGTAGTACTGCCCGACCACCTGGGCGCCCGGCCGGGAGAAGTTCAGCGCGAAGGTCGGCATGTTGCCGCCGAGATAGTTCACGCGGAAGACCAGCTCCTCGGGGAGATCGGCGGGCGAGCGCCACAGCGCCCAGCCGACGCCCGGGTAGACGAGCCCGTACTTGTGCCCGGAGGTGTTGATGGAGGCGACGCGCGGCAGCCGGAAGTCCCAGACCAGGTCCTCGTCGAGGAAGGGCGCGACCATCCCGCCGGACGCTCCGTCGACATGGACCGGGATGTCCAGGCCGGTACGTTGCTGAAGGGCGTCCAGCGCCGCGCACACCTCGGCGACCGGTTCGTACGAGCCGTCGAAGGTGGAGCCCAGCACGGCCACGACGCCGATGGTGTTCTCGTCGCAGAGATCGACGGCGGCCTGCGGATCGAGATGGAAACGGTCGCCCTCCATGGGCACCGTCCGCGGCTCGATCTCCCAGAAGTCGCAGAACTTGTCCCAGCAGACCTGGACATTGATGCCCATGACGAGATTGGGCCGGGCGCTCGCCGGATAGCGGTCCGCGTTGCGCTTGGTCCAGCGGCGCTTGAGGGCCATTCCGGCGAGCATGCAGGCCTCGCTGGACCCGGTCGTCGAGCAGCCGACGGCTGCTGCCGGGTCCGGCGCGTTCCAGAGGTCGGCGAGCATCTCCACACACCGCCGCTCCAGCTCGGCCGTCCGCGGGTACTCGTCCTTGTCGATCATGTTCTTGTCCCAGCACTCCGACAGGAGCGTGGCGGCCTGCGGCTCCATCCAGGTGGTGACGAAGGTGGCGAGATTGAGCCGGGAGTTGCCGTCGAGCATCAGCTCGTCATGGACGAGCTGATACGCGACGTTGGGCGGGATCGGTCCGTCGGGCAGCCGGTGGGTGGGCGGCGCCGCGGCCATTCCGCTGATCGGATCGGCCTCACCGTAGAAGGGATTGAGCGAGAGCCTCCGCAGCTCGGCGCGCTCGGCCTCGGGGACGCCGGCTTTCGCGTCCGCGCCTCGGTGGAGTGGCATCGGCGGTTCTCCTCGGGGCATCGGCGCGGTGGGCCATCCCGGTGGGGGGCATCAGCGCGGTCGTTTTCCTTATTTATGCCCGAAATGCTGCGGTGGCGCATCCGTGGAGCATGCCAAGGAGCCCGGGTGGAACCTGGAGGTGTGTACAGGCGTTGATAACTTGTGCGCGGCCGACCACGCCGAATTGACGATCGACCGACTATCGACACAGGAGTCCGGAACCCGTGACCACCCTTGCGCTCGGACCAAGCTGGCTGGACCCGGACTATCTGATCGGGACCTTCGGGCTCATCGGTGTTCTGGCCATCGTCTTCGCCGAGTCCGGCCTTCTCATCGGTTTCTTCCTGCCGGGTGACTCGCTCCTCTTCACCACCGGCCTGCTGGTGACGGCCGGCACACTCGACTATCCGCTGTGGCTCGTCTGTGTCCTGGTGGTGCTCGCCGCGATCATCGGCGACCAGGTCGGCTATCTCTTCGGCCGGAAGGTCGGCCCGGCGCTCTTCAAACGCCCGGACTCCCGGCTCTTCAAGCAGGAGAACGTCGAGAAGGCGCACGAGTTCTTCGAGAAGTACGGTCCCAAGTCGCTGGTCCTGGCGCGGTTCGTGCCCGTCGTGCGTACGTTCACACCGATCATCGCCGGCGTGAGCCGGATGAACTACCGCTCGTTCATCACGTTCAACATCATCGGCGGCACGCTCTGGGGCGCGGGTGTCACGCTGCTCGGGGCCGCGCTCGGCAAGATCGACTTCGTCAACAAGCACATCGAGATGATCCTGATCGCCATCGTGCTGATCTCGGTGCTGCCGATCGTGATCGAGTTCCTGCGGGCCCGCTCCAAGTCCAAGAAGGCCGCCGCCCTGACGGCCGACCACCAGGACCCGGGCGCGTCCGCCTCGGACACTCCCGGCGCTCCGGGCGGCGGCCGTGGCCGCCACGCCAAGCGCTGACCGGCCGCCGCGCCGCGACCGTAAGCCGAGCCTGTAGGGCCCGTACGTACCCGACTAGAAGCCGCGCGTCCGTTTGGCCGCGCGGCGGCTCGACGCCCGGCCCGCTCCCGGCACCGTGAGGAACAGCCGGGAGATCTCACCGCCGAGATTCACGCCGATCGCGATCGCCAGGGCCAGCGCCGCCGCCTTGGAGAGCGAGGTCAGTCCGCGGTCCGGATTGTTCTGCGCGATGCCCAGCAGCCCGAAGTAGGTCGCGGAGCCCGGCAGCAGCGGCCCGATCGCCGCCGTGACATACGGCAGCGCAGAGGCGAACTGGTAGCGCGAGAAGAGCTGTCCGAACAGCCCCACCAGACCGGCCGCCACCGCCGTCGCGGCCACCGGCGAGATCCCGCCCGTGTCATGCAGCGCCGCGTACACGACCCAGGCGATACCGCCGTTGAGGGACACCATCAGCACAGTGGAACGTTCCTGCTGGAGCAGGATCGCGAAGGTGAAGCTCAGCACCACGGCGGCGAGGATCTGCACCACGGGACGCTCCGCGGTGTGCGGCGCGGCGTCCGGATTGAGCTGCGCGTCGAGCTGCACGCCCAGATACAGCACGGTCAGCACACCGATGATGATCGCGATGAAGAAGTACATCACCTCCAGCAGCCGCGCCGACGCGGTGATGTAGTAGCCCGTCAGCCCGTCCTGGACTCCCGCCACCAGCGCCCGTCCCGGCAGCAGCGCGAAGAGACCGCCCGTGATCACGGCGGAGGGCCGCACCTCCCACTGCGCGGCCGAGCCCACCAGCGTCAGCGCCACTCCCATCGCCGCGGGCGGCATCGCGGCCACCACGAACTGGTAGAACTCCGGCAGCCCGCGGCCCGCGCACAGCCAGGCAAGCCGGTCGCCGAGCATCGCGCCGAACGCCGCCGCCACGAAGACCAGCAGCCCACCGCCGACCAGCACGGACGCGGAGCCGGCCAGCACTCCGCTCGCCACCGTCAGCACCCAGCCCGGATACGGGTGCCGGTTACGGCGGATCACCGCCAGCCGCCGGTACGCCTCCTCCAGCGTGACATCCGTGTCCCCGCTGGTGATGTCGTCGATCAGTGTGAAGACGGCGGAGAGCCGGGTGTAGTCGGTGCCCCGCCGCCGTACCGTCCGGCTGGCCGTCACCGGATCCTCCACCAGCGACGGCTGATGGGAGATCGACAGCAGCGTGAAGGTGACATTGGGCTCGCAGCGGTCGAGCCCGTACGCGCGGCTCACCGCGAACATCGCGGCCTCGACATCCTCGGCGCCCTCGCCGCCGGCCAGCAGCAGCTCGCCGATACGGAGCGTCAGATCCAGTACGCGCGGTACGGCGGGCCCGTTGTCGTCGTGCCGCTGCACCGTCTCCGGTACGGGCCGCTCCCCGGCCGGCATCCGCAGCAGCGTACGCATCCGGTCCTGCCAGGGAGCGCCCTTGGCCAGTAGGACCGCGGGTACGCCGCTGGGGACTCCGGCAGGGACACCGGAGGGCAGGCTGACGGGCGTGACGACGGGCGTGGCGACGGTGTGCGGCTTACGGGCGGTACGGCCCGGCTTGCCACCTGGCCCGCCCTCCCGCCTGGCCTGCGGCGTACCGAAGGCCGAGCCACCGCGCCCGGCCTGCTGCTGCTCCGTGCTCAGTCCTTCGGGAAGCGCGAACTCCGATGTCGGGTGGCGGTCCTCGGAGAGCGCCGGCCGCTCCACGCCGTGCGGCGGCGTGAACGCACTGTGCGCCTCGTCCGACTGAGGCTTCCGCTCCTCCGGGCCATCCGGCTCGGCCACCGCTGTCGACGCCGTCACTCACTGGCTCCCTGTCGTACTCGCTCTCGTGTGCTGCTTCCGCCGATGTGTTCGTAGCTCCGCGTCTGCCCAGTATGAGCACGGACATGAACAGCCACACCCGCACCTGCGCCCGCATCCGCACCGCCCGCACGCGCCTTCACGCACGCGTCCGCGCACACGGACGGGCGGCGCACCTCCCAAGAGGTACGCCGCCCGTTGTCCGTCCGGCTGTCCGGCCGGTCACACGAAGGAGGAGTGCGCGCTCAGTGCGCGCCGCCCTGCGCCTCAAGTCGCTTGTACGAGGCCTCGATCTCGGCCTCGGCCTCGGCGCGGCCGACCCACTCGGCGCCCTCGACCGACTTGCCGGGCTCCAGGTCCTTGTAGACCTCGAAGAAGTGCTGGATCTCCAGACGGTCGAACTCCGAGACATGGTGGATGTCGCGCAGATGCTCCACGCGCGGGTCCGAGGCCGGGACACAGAGCAGCTTGTCGTCCCCGCCGGCCTCGTCCGTCATCCGGAACATACCGATGGCACGGCACTTGATGAGGCAGCCAGGGAAGGTCGGCTCGTCCAGGATGACCAGCGCGTCCAGCGGGTCGCCGTCCTCACCGAGGGTGTTCTCCACGAAGCCGTAGTCGGCCGGGTAGCTGGTCGAGGTGAAGAGACGACGGTCGAGGCGGATCCGACCGGTCTCGTGATCCACCTCGTACTTGTTCCGCGAACCCTTAGGGATCTCGATGGTGACGTCGAACTCCACGGGTGGCTCCTCCATGATCAACACATATGTCCGGTCATACTGCGTCGTCGCGGTGGAGGAGGCCCCCGGACCGGCGGTCTGAAGGCCGCTTCTGGCCGGGGTGCCATGCTCGTGGCAAGACGCAGTGATTAAGTGTCCCCCACGCAGCAGTGTGATCGCGAAAGGGGCTGGTCAGCCGTGCTTGAGCCGAAAGTGTGGCAGCTCACGGCAGGTTCCGTGGTGGCCGGCCTGGCGCTCGCGGCGGTCGCGGTGGCCGTGGCCGGCCCCTGGGACTCCGGTCAGCGTAAGGCCGAGCGGGAGTGGGCCGCCGCCCAGGGCCGTACGGGTGGCGCACATCACGACCCGCGCGCTCCTCGTACGCCCTCACCCGCCCCCAGCGCCCCGGAAGTTCTCTCCGTGCTCACCGCCCAGGGCGCGGAGCCCGCGGAGCTGGCGGATCTGTCGGCAGGGCTCGGGAAGGCGCTCGGCCCGCTGCTGGACGACAAGGCCCTCGGCAAGCTGCGTACGGCCTCGGTCGTGGACGCTGCCACCGGCAAGCCGCTGTACGGGAAGGCCGCGGACACCCCGATGACTCCGGCCTCCACCGTCAAGATCGCCACGATGGCCGCCGCGCTCTCCGCGCTCGGTCCCGACCACCGCATCGCCACCACGGTGACGGCCACCCGGGACGCGAAGACGCTCACGCTCGTCGGCGGCGGTGACGCCACACTCGACCGTGAAGGGCTGCGCTCCCTGGCCGAGGACACCACGCGCGTGCTGCACGACCGCGGCGTCACCAAGGTCACGCTGCACTACGACGCCTCCCTCTACTCGGGGCCCAGGGCCCATCCCATCGGTCCCAACGACAACATCGCGCCCGTCGACGCGCTGATGGCCGGGCAGGGCCGGCTCGACAAGTCCACCCGTGGGCCCGCGCCGCGCAGCGGCGATCCGGCGGGCGACGCCGCCGATCTCTTCGCCGAGCTGCTGCGCGAGGAGGGCGTCCGTACCACCGCGGCTCCCACCGCGGCCAAGCCCGCCAAACCTGCCAGATCCGCCAAGGCCGCCGGGAGCGCGGAAGTCGTCGCCAAGACCTACTCCCGGCCGCTCTCCGCGCTGGTCGAACGCGCGCTGACCGAGAGCGACAACGACGTCGCGGAGTCCCTGGCCCGCCAGACCGCGCTCGCCACGGGCCGCCCGGCGAGCTTCGCGGGCGCCGAACAGGCAGTCCGCGCGCAGCTCGAAAAGCTCGAAGTGCCTCTCACCGGCGCCCGCTTCGCCGACGGCAGTGGTCTGGACCGCAAGGACAGGGCCAGCGCCGCGCTGCTCACGGCCCTGCTGGCACGCGCGGCGGATCCGGACCATCCGGAGCTGCGTCCCGTTCTCACCGGACTGCCCGTCGCCCGGTTCAGCGGCACTCTCAGGAACCGGTACCAGGACGCCGCGCCCGCCGCCGGGCTGATCCGGGCCAAGACAGGCACGCTCACCGGCGTGAACACTCTGGCGGGCACGGCCGTCGACTCCCGGGGCCGGCTGCTGGCCTTCGCGTTCATGGCGGGCTCCACCTCGTCGCCCGGCGAAGCGCAGGCGGTCCTGGACCGGCTCTCCGCGTCCCTGGTCCGCTGAGCGCGCTCGCCTTCCGCTGAGCCCGCTCGCCTCCCGGTGCCTCCCGCTCCCACTGGGCCCCCGGCCCGCGTGAGGCCCTCCGACGGCCCAATCGGCTCCGTGGCCCCGGTCCCGGCCCGTCTCCCGGCCTGATTCCGGGCCGCCCGCCATCCCGTAGGGGACGGTATGAGGGAAGATCCGGGCCACGGACACCTCACCGCTCCGCGGGCCGAGCACGTACGGTTGACGCATGACGAGCATCGGTGGTGCCGAGATGGTCGACTGGAATCTCGCGGTGGCGACCGCGACCCGCCTGGTACGGCCGGGGCCCGAAGTGACCCGGGACGAGGCGCGCGAGATCGTCGCCGAGCTGCGCAGGCATGCCAAGGCCTCGGAGGAGCACGTCCGCGGATACACGCGGATGATCCCCGACGGCCATGAGCCACCGGACACTCCCGTCCTGGTGGTCGACCGGGCCGGCTGGGTGAAGGCGAACGTCGCGGGATTCCGCGAGCTGCTCAAGCCCTTGTTCGACAAGATGCTGGAGCGCCGCGCCAGCACTCCCGGCGGCGCCGTGCTCGGCGCGGTCGGCGGCAAGGTGACCGGTGTCGAGCTGGGCATGCTGCTGTCGTTCATGGCCTCCCGGGTGCTCGGCCAGTACGAGACGTTCGCGCCCGCCACCCGCGATCTTCCGGCGGGCGAGCACAGCGCGGGACGGCTGCTGCTCGTCGCGCCGAACATCGTCCATGTCGAGCGTGAACTGGACGTCGATCCGCATGACTTCAGGCTCTGGGTGGCGCTCCACGAGGAGACGCACCGTACGCAGTTCACCGGTGTGCCCTGGCTGCGGGACCATCTCCAGGGCGAGATCCAGTCCTTCCTGGAGGAGACCGAGGTCGACCCGATGACCGTACTGGAGCGGCTGCGCGAGGCCGCCCAGTCGCTCGCGGGCGGCCGACCCGAGGGCGAGGAGGACGAGCACGGCAGAAGCATCGTCGAACTGGTCCAGACGCCCGGACAGCGCGAGATCCTCAGCCGGCTGACCGCCGTGATGTCCCTGCTCGAAGGGCACGCCGACTATGTGATGGACGGCGTGGGCCCCGACGTCGTGGCCTCCGTCGCCGAGATCCGGGAGAAGTTCCAGCAGCGCAGGGCCCGTGGCGCCAGCCGGCTCGACCAGGCGCTGCGCAAGCTGCTCGGCCTCGACGCCAAGCTGCGCCAGTACCGCGACGGCGAACGGTTCGTACGGTCCGTGGTGGAGGAGGTCGGCATGGCCGGCTTCAACCGGGTCTGGACCTCGCCCAACACGCTCCCGACCAAGGCGGAGATCGCCACACCGGCGGACTGGATCGCACGGGTGCACCGCAGGCCGGATTCATGAGCCCGGTCCGGTGCCGGGCGGACGCCCGATCCGGCTCCCGGGAGAAGCCCGGTCCGGCTCCCGGCAGAAGAACGCCCCATGTATCACCCATCCGAGGGACCGTGAGTGAGGGATAGGCGTGCAATGCTCGGGTAATGGCTCGGTTCTGTCACCATCGACGCACTCTGAGTGACGCTCTCCGTCCGTACACCGACCGAGGCACCCCCCAAATAACATCACGAAGGGCACCGGATATGGGTCCCCATCCTGCGGTCGCGGCGATACGCCTGGCGGTCCGCCGCGTACTCCACGACGTCCTGACCGATCGCGCGGAAAATCCTCCGACCGTCCTCCCCGCCTCCGCCGCCACGCCCACCACCGGCGGGCGGCCGCTCGTGCTGGTCGCCTGCTCCGGCGGCGCCGACTCCATGGCGCTCGCGTCCGCGCTCGCCTTCGAGGCCCCGAAGCTCTCCGTACGGGCCGGTGCCGTCACCGTCGACCACGGTCTCCAGACCGGCTCCGATCTGCGGGCCGCCGAGGTCGTGGCCCGGCTCAGCGCCATGCGGCTCGATCCCGTCGAGTCCGTCGCCGTGACCGTGGGCCGCGAGGGCGGTCCCGAGGCCGCCGCGCGCGACGCGCGCTATGCCGCCCTGGACGCCGCGGCCGAGCGCCACGGCGCCGCCGCCGTCCTGCTCGGCCACACCCGCGACGACCAGGCGGAGACCGTGCTGCTGGGCCTCGCCCGCGGCTCGGGCACCCGCTCGCTGTCCGGCATGGCGGCCGTCTCCGGGACGGCCGGCCGCTACCGGCGTCCCTTCCTCCAGCTCGACCGCCAGACCGCCCGCAAGGCCTGTCTGGTCCAGTCGATCCCGGTCTGGGACGATCCGCACAACAGCGATCCCGCGTACACCCGCTCACGGCTGCGCCACGAAGGCCTGCCCGCGCTGGAGAAATGTCTCGGCAAGGGCGTCGTGGAGGCCCTGGCCCGTACGGCACAGCTCTCCCGCGACGACGCCGACGCCCTCGACGCCTGGGCCGCCGACGCGGACCGCGCCGTACGGGACGAGTCGGGACTGCTGGATTGCGCCAAGTTGTACGCGCTCCCGCCCGCCGTCCGCCGCCGTGTGCTGCGCCGGGCGGTCATCGCCGCGGGCGCCCCGGCCGGATCGCTGTTCGCCCGTCACATCGAAGAGGTCGACCGCCTGATCACGGGCTGGCGCGGCCAGGGAGCCATCAACCTGCCCGGCCGCGTGGAGGCCAGGAGGCAGGGTGGCAGACTGGTCGTCCGGCAGGGCTGAAGCGCGGAAGCACTACGGCTGTGTCTCCCGGGGCGTGAGTCCCGGACCCCCGGCCGACAACGAAAGTGATACGGGTGGACGACAAGGACTTGGGCAACGACCTCCAGTCGGTGCTCATCACCAAGAAAGAGATCGACGCGAAGCTGGCCGATCTGGCCGCGAAGATCGACGCGGAGTACGCAGGCAAGGATCTGCTTCTCGTCGGGGTCCTCAAGGGCGCCGTGATGGTCATGGCGGATCTGGCGCGCACGCTGTCCACCCCTGTGACGATGGACTGGATGGCCGTCTCCTCCTACGGAGCCGGCACCCAGTCCTCCGGTGTGGTCCGGATCCTCAAGGACCTGGACACCGACATCAAGGGCAAGCACGTCCTGATCGTCGAGGACATCATCGACTCGGGTCTGACGCTGTCGTGGCTGCTCTCCAACCTCGGTTCACGGGAGCCCGCCTCGCTGGAGGTGTGCACTCTGCTCCGCAAGCCGGATGCCGCGAAGGTCGCGATCGATGTGAAATGGATCGGCTTCGACATTCCCAATGAGTTTGTCGTCGGATATGGCCTGGATTACTCGGAGAAGTACCGCAACATGCCTTTTGTCGGCACACTCGCACCGCATGTCTACGGCGGCTAGGACCGGTCTTTCGGATCAGGCCGGATCCGGTCCGGATCCCGTCCGGCACGGAAAGGCTCCGTAGCCGCCGGGAACCCCAGCGCATCTCGCGCCGTTGGAGCATGGGAAGACGGGTTTGTCAGCCGTCCCGTGCCATCGCGGGCCACAATGCTGGGGTACCGTCCGAAGAACAGTCTTTTCTCACAGCAGCATTTACCTACGGGCAGGAGGGACGGGGCGACTTCGCTCCGTATGGATGGACGTGAAGCGATACTTCCGTGGGCCGGTCATGTGGATCGTGCTGGCCGTCCTCGCCGTGGTCGTGTTGATGCAGGTCGTCGGCTCGTCGGGCGGCTACAAGACGGTGGACACCGGTGAAGTTGTCCAGGCGATCGACAAGAACCAGGCCGAGCAGGTCAAACTGACCACCGGCGACGAACAGATCATCAAGGTCGACCTCAAGAACGGTGTGAAGGTCAAGGGCAGCGACAAGATCCAGGCCAGCTATATCGGCAGCCAGGGATCCGCGCTGGCGGGCACCCTTCAGACCAAGTTCCAGAACGGCGACATCAGCAAGGGCTATACGGTCTCGCCCTCGAAGCAGAGCCCGTTCGTCTCGGTGCTGCTGTCTCTGCTGCCCTTCGTCCTGATCGTCGTGGTCTTCCTGTTCCTGATGAATCAGATGCAGGGCGGCGGCTCCCGGGTCATGCAGTTCGGGAAGTCCAAGGCCAAGCTCATCACCAAGGACACCCCGAAGACGACCTTCGCCGATGTGGCGGGATCCGACGAGGCGGTCGAGGAGCTCCACGAGATCAAGGAGTTCCTCCAGGAGCCGGCGAAGTTCCAGGCGGTCGGCGCCAAGATCCCGAAGGGTGTGCTGCTCTACGGCCCGCCCGGTACGGGCAAGACGCTGCTCGCCCGCGCCGTCGCGGGTGAGGCCGGTGTGCCGTTCTACTCGATCTCCGGCTCCGACTTCGTGGAGATGTTCGTCGGTGTCGGTGCCTCCCGGGTGCGCGACCTCTTCGAGCAGGCCAAGGCGAACGCTCCGGCGATCGTCTTCGTGGACGAGATCGACGCCGTCGGCCGGCACCGCGGCGCCGGCCTGGGCGGCGGACACGACGAGCGCGAGCAGACTCTGAACCAGCTCCTTGTCGAGATGGACGGCTTCGATGTGAAGGGCGGCGTCATCCTGATCGCCGCCACGAACCGGCCCGACATCCTCGACCCGGCGCTGCTGCGTCCCGGCCGCTTCGACCGGCAGATCGCCGTCGACCGTCCGGACATGCAGGGCCGGCTGGAGATCCTCAAGGTCCATCAGAAGGGCAAGCCGGTCGCACCGGACGTCGATCTGGGCGCGGTCGCCCGTCGTACGCCCGGCTTCACCGGCGCGGATCTGGCGAACGTGCTGAATGAAGCGGCGCTCCTGACGGCGCGCGGCGACAAGAAGCTGGTCGACAACCACGCTCTGGACGAGGCGATCGACCGCGTCGTGGCGGGCCCGCAGAAGCGGACCCGGATCATGTCCGAGAAGGAGAAGAAGATCACCGCGTACCACGAGGGCGGACACGCCCTGGTCGCCGCGGCGTCTCCGAACTCCGACCCGGTGCACAAGATCACAATCCTGTCCCGAGGACGGGCCCTGGGCTACACCATGGTCCTGCCCGACGAGGACAAGTACTCGACCACGCGCAACGAGATGCTCGACCAGCTCGCCTACATGCTGGGCGGGCGGGCGGCCGAGGAGCTGGTCTTCCACGACCCGACCACCGGCGCGGCCAATGACATCGAGAAGGCCACGACCACGGCCCGTGCGATGGTCACGCAGTACGGCATGACCGAGCGGCTCGGCGCGATCAAGTTCGGCGGCGACAACACGGAGCCGTTCCTCGGCCGGGAGATGGCGCATCAGCGCGACTACTCGGAAGAGGTCGCGGCGCTGGTCGACGAAGAGGTCAAGAAGCTCATCGAGACCGCGCACAACGAGGCCTGGGAGATCCTCGTCGAGAACCGCGACGTTCTCGACAATCTGGTTCTCGCGCTCCTGGAGAAGGAGACGCTCAACAAGGACCAGATCGCCGAGGTCTTCGCGACCGTCGTGAAGCGCCCGGCCCGCCCGGCCTGGACCGGCTCCTCGCGTCGTACGCCTTCGACGCGTCCGCCGGTGCTCTCGCCGAAGGAGCTGGCGCTGACCAATGGCGCGGCCGGTGCGAACGGCGGAATGCCCGCCGGGACCAACGGCGACAACTCCACCGAGGCCCTCCCCGAGGAGCGCCCGGAGAGCTGATCCCGGACCTCTCCATCTGGCCCGGAATGGATGCCGCGCCCCCCAGGTTTTAGCCTGTGGGAGCGCGGCATTCTTATGCCCGCCCACCAAGGACGGCACAGGAACGAGGCACACATGACCGACCCGGTGACGCTGGAGGGCGCGAGCCCCATCCGCGAATTCGACGAGAAGCGGGCCGAGAATGCGGTGCGTGAGCTGCTGATCGCAGTCGGAGAAGACCCGGACCGCGAGGGCCTGCGTGCGACTCCGGGCCGGGTGGCACGGGCGTACAAGGAGATATTCGCGGGACTCTGGCAGACACCTGAGGATGTGCTGACGACGACATTCGATCTCGGCCATGACGAGATGGTGCTCGTGAAGGACATCGAAGTGATGTCTTCATGTGAACATCATCTTGTCCCGTTCGTGGGTGTCGCCCATGTCGGCTATATCCCTTCGGCGGACGGGAAGATCACGGGCCTGTCGAAGCTGGCCCGGCTGGTGGATGTCTATGCCCGCCGGCCGCAGGTCCAGGAGCGGCTGACGACACAGATCGCCGACTCGCTGATGGAGATCCTGGATCCGCGCGGTGTGATCGTGGTCATCGAGTGCGAGCACATGTGCATGACCATGCGCGGAGTGCGCAAGCCTGGCGCGAAGACGATCACTTCGGCGGTCCGTGGTCAGTTGCGCGTTCCCGCGACCAGGGCCGAGGCGATGAGCCTGATCATGGCCCGCTGACCGGCCCGGCTCCAGCCGCCGACCGATGGACCGGGCGGCAGGTCGGACCGGGCAGGTCGGACCTTGCAGGTCAGACCGGGCCCGCGGGCGCCGTGCCGTGTTTGTCGTGGTCGTTGTCGTCCGGGCCCTCCGGGAGTTTGCACACGCGCTCCAGGAAGAAGGCCGCGATGATCACCGCGAGGCCCGCCAGTACGGAGAAGCCGGCGTAGATGGCCTGGTCGCGGCGGGCGGGAATGTCGAGATGGCCGAGCAGATAGACGCCCGTACCGCCGTAGATTCCGGAGACCAGGGCCGCCACCAGGGCGCTGGCCTGGCCGAAGACCACCGCGCGGGCCGCCATCAGAGGATCGACGCCCTTGGCGTCCGGGCGCCGCTCGCGCTGGGCGCGTAGCCGCGAGCGCAGGGAGAGCGCGGTCGCGGTGAGCACGACGGCGATCACGGCGAGGACGATGGGTGCCGCGAGCGGCACGCTCGGCAGCGTGCCGAACGAGTCCCAGAGACGGGCCCCGGCCCAGGAGAGCACACCGGCCACCACGAACAGGCCGGCCAGGACGCCGATCCGCAACTGCTTCACCGAGAGAGCCGCCCTTCGCCTTGCCGTACCGACCCGCTGAGCCTAACGACTACTCAGGCAGGCGGAGTTCCAGATCGTCCCTGGGCCGCACTCCGCCGCGGCCGACCGACAAGAGCAGCTCGGCGACCGCGCCATGGCCCGGCACCTGTGCCTCCGGCTCCACGTCGAGCCACGGCGCGAGGACGAAGGCCCGTTCATGGGCCCGGGGATGGGGAAGGGTGAGCTGCGGATCGTCCGAGACGACATCCGCGTACGCGAGGATGTCCACATCGATGGTGCGCGGGCCCCACCGCTCGTCGCGTACCCGGTCGAAGGCCTCCTCGATGGCCTGGCCGCGCTCCAGCAGGGACGACGGCGGCAGTGTCGTCCTGATCACGACCACCGCGTTGAAGTACGTGGGCTGGGAGCCCGGTTCGACGCCCCAGGGCTCGGTCTCGTACACCGGGGAGACCGCCTTGACGCGCAGTCCGGGCGTGTCCTCCAGTGCGTCGATGGCGCCCTGGAGCGTCTCCAGCCGGTTGCCGAGATTGGAGCCGAGGGAGACCACGGCCCGTTTCGGATTGGAGAGCGTGGTGTCCGCCGCGTCCACCTGCGCGACCACGGAGGCGGGTACCGGCTGTACGGTCGGGTCGCTCTGCGGCCCATCGGCTGAGAACAGGTTCATACTCGGCTCCGGGTGATGGTGATGGTCACATCGTCGAAGGGGACGGTGATCGGGGCGTCGGGCTTGTGGACGATCACCTCGACCTCCTGGACGCCGTCGTGCTTCAGACACCGCTGGGCGATGCGCTCGGCGAGAGTCTCGATCAGATCGACCGGCTCTCCCCGGACGATCTCCACGACCTCCTCGGCCACGATCCCGTAGTGCACGGTCTTCGCCAGGTCGTCGGCGGCGGCGGCAGGGCGGGTGTCCAGGCCGAGCACCAGATCCACGATGAAGGTCTGTCCCTCTTCACGCTCCCGGGGGAAGACGCCATGGTGCCCACGGGCCTTGAGGCCGCGCAGCGCGACACGATCCACGCGAATCACTCCTGCTGTCGTTGGTCTCGGGGCACCTGTCCGGTCAAGGGCGGCACCGTGCCCTCGTTTGAATCTACCCGCGGGCGCCGACACCGTTCCCTCGCGGGGGACGGGCGGTGTGTCACAGGGCGGTGTGTCACAGGGCTCGCCTACCCACTCAGGCGGGTGTCTCGTCGTCCGGTTCGTCATCGGTTTCGGTCAGAACAGGTGAACCGTGGTGCGACCAGAGCTTCCAGCCCTCTGGCGTACGCCGGAACACGTTCGTGGCGACGACGAGCTGGCCGACGAGCGGTCCCAGCTCACCGCTCTCCTCGGCCGGGCCGCCGCTGAGAATGTTCTCGGTGCAGGTCACCAGGGCGGTGTCGGCGGCGACGGAGACCGTGACATCGGTGAGGAAGAACTGGATGTACTCGGTGTTCGCCATGATCAGGGCGTACGAGCGCAGTACGTCGCCGCGGCCGGTCAGGACCGGCCAGCCCGGGTGGACACAGGAGATCTCGTCGTCGTTGTCCAGCCAGAGCCCGGACAGTGAGTCGAGGTCGCCGCGCTCCATGGCCTCGTAGAAGGTCGTGTTGGCCTGCTCGACCTGCTCGTTGTCCGTGAGGGCGGTCACCGGGCGGCGCCCTCGACCGCGCGGGCCACGCGGACCGCGTCGGCCGTCGCCCGTACCTCATGGACCCGGACCGCCCAGGCGCCCTGGTGTGCGGCGATGGCGGAGACGGCCGCGGTGGCCGCGTCGCGTTCACGGGCGGGCGGCGGTGCGCCTTCGCCGCCGGCGAGAACACGGCCGAGGAACCGCTTGCGGGAGGCGGCGACCAGCAGCGGACGGCCCAGGGAGCGCAGCTCCGGCAGATGGGCGAGGAGCGCCAGATCGTGTTCGGCCTGTTTGGCGAAGCCGAGGCCGGGATCGATGACGAGGTACTCGGGGCCGATACCGCCGGCGATCACCGCGTCCATCCGTGCGCGCAGCTCGGTGACGACCTCCGCGACGACATCCGTATAAACGGCGCGGCTGTTCATGCTCTGGCTGAAGCCGCGCCAGTGCATCACCACGAAGGGCACCCGGGCGGCGGCGACCACGGGCACCATGGCCGGGTCGGCGAGTCCGCCGCTGACGTCGTTGACGAGGACGGCGCCGGCCGCGACGGCCTGTTCGGCGACGGAGGCGCGCATGGTGTCGACGGAGACGGTGACGCCCTCGGCCGCCAGGCCGCGTACGACCGGTACGACGCGCCTCAGCTCCTCGTCCTCGTCGACCCGGGTGGCGCCGGGCCGGGTCGACTCGCCGCCGACGTCGACCAGATCGGCGCCCTCGGCGACCAGATCGAGGCCGTGCTTGACGGCGGCGGTGGTGTCGAACCAGCGACCGCCGTCGGAGAAGGAGTCGGGCGTCACATTGACGACGCCCATGACCGCGCAGCGGTCCCACCCCGGCAGGCCCTCGACGGTGCCCCGTCCACGCAACGTACTCATATGCCCACCCTAGGGGGTGCCCGGCGGATCTTCCCGGGCCCCGGTCCGGGAGGCTCGGGCGGCGAAGGTCCGGGCGAAGGTTCAGACGGGCGTGGTGTGGGCGCACGGGCGGCGGCGGTCGCGGTTCAGATGGCGCAGAGGGCGTGGCAGGGCGATCGTCACAAAGCCCTCCGCCCGCATCGCGGCGAAGCCGATCCTGGGCAGCTCGCCGGTGGAGCGGAAGACGACATACCGAGGTTCCCAGCGTGGCTGGAACTTGGCGTTGAAGCGGTACAGCGACTCGATCTGGAACCAGCGGGAGAGAAAGACGAGCAGACCGCGCCAGCCGCGCAGCACCGGTCCCGCGCCGAGCCGCTCGCCACGGGCGAGCGCCGAGCGGAACATGGCGAAGTTGAGGGAGACGCGCGCCACGCCCAGTCCAGGCGCGGCCCGCAGCGCGGCGACGATCAGCAGTTCGTTCATGCCCGGGTCGGCGGTGCGGTCGCGGCGCATCAGATCGAGGGACATGCCGTCCGTACCCCAGGGCACGAAGTGCAGAACGGCCCGGAGATCGCCGTGCGGTCCTGGCGCGGGCGCGTCAGGACCGTACGGCCGGTGCGCGGTGGCGATCACCGAGTCGCCGTCCGCCGGGTCGCCGATCCGGCCGAGAGCCATGGAGAAGCCGCGCTCGGTGTCGGTGCCGCGCCAGTCGTCGGCGGCGCCGCGGATCCGGGCCAGCTCCGCTTCGGAGAGATCACGGACGCGCCGTACCCGCGTTTCGTAGCCGGCGCGCTCGATGCGCTTGACCATCTGGCGTACGTTCCGCATGGAGCGTCCGTGCAGGGAGAAATCCGCTACGTCCACCACCGCCTCGTCGCCCAGCTCCAGCGCGTCGAGTCCGGTCTCCCGGGTCCAGACCTCGCCGCCGGTCTCGCTGCATCCCATGACGGCGGGTGTCCAGGAGTGGGCCTTGGCCTCGTCCATGAAGCGTTCGATGGCGCCCGGCCAGGCCTCGACATCGCCGATGGGATCGCCGCTGGCGAGCATCACTCCGGAGACGACGCGGTAGCAGACGGCGGCCTTGCCGCTGGGCGAGAAGACGACGCCCTTGTCGCGGCGGAGCGCGAAGTGGCCGAGGGAGTCGCGGTGGCCGTGGCGCGCGAGCAGGGCGCGCAGCCGCTGTTCGTCCTCCTCGGTCAGACGCGCGGCCGGATGTTCCGGGCGGAAGGCGAAGTAGACGGTGGTGAGCGCGGTGAGCAGGCCGAGTGCGCCGAGCGAGTAGCCGACGGTCCAGTCGACGCTGCCGGTGTAGTCGACGGGGCCCTGCATGCCGAACAGGCCGTACAGCACATGTTCGAGGCGGTCCGTCAGACCGGGGCTGCCCAGGGTCCGGTGCGGATGGGCGCTGACGATGATCAGTCCGAGGCCGATGGAGCCGGCACCCATCAGGATGAAGTTCGCCAGGGCCTTCCAGCGGCTGCGCGGATCGGGCAGGGCCGCGAACTCGCCGCGGTGCCGTAGCAGAAGAGTGAACAGGACGATCGGGAGCAGGGCGCCGACGAACGAGTGCCGGTAGCCGAACTGGGACACGGCGCCCGCGGGCAGCAGTACGACGGCGGCCCGCCAGGCGCGTCGCTTACGCCGTTTGAGGCCATGGGCGAGCAGCAGCAGAAGGACGCCGACGCTCAGGGAGAGCGCGGCGGCGAACGGGCCGAGGGCGCCCGGGAGCACCTCCGCGAAGCTGTGCATCCTGCTGTGGCGGAAGCGAGGGAAGACTCCGGCGGCGATGTCGACGAGACCGATGAGCGCGCAGGCGGTGCCGACATGCGCGGGAACGGACTCGGGACGCGGGCCTCGGAACAGCTGTGGCGCACGGCGGAACAGCCGTGGTACGCGCTGGAACAGGCGTGGTGCGTCGTGGAGCGGACGGCCCGTCAGCCGATCGGCGGGTATCGCCGGAGTGTGCCGCGGCCGAGTCGGAGCCGATTCCGATTTGTCCCCATCTAGCGTCACAGACATCGCTTCCCGTGGCTCCGCGAGAGAGTGTGGTGTCCGTGTCCGCCTCTTCTGTGCGGCACCGGACATTTCGCGCCCTCTAGGACGGAGCTTTCGGGAGGAGGGTTCCTCCGCGTTCGGGAAAATCTCACGGGAGAAAGCTCGGTGGACATGGGTCTTACCAGCCGTAAAGTCCTCGCCCTGGCCGTCCTGCTGGCCGTGCTGCTGTTCTTCGCCACGGTCTGGCTGTGGCCGCGGCTGTCGGCGCGTACTCCGCGTGCCGTGTTCGGCCGTGTGGGTCTGCTGTTCGCCACTCAGGTGACGCTCTTCATGGCCGTCGGACTGGTGGCGAACCAGTACTTCCTCTTCTACGGCTCCTGGCGGGACCTCTTCGGCCAGGAGCAGGAGCTGGGAGCGGTCGTCGGCCGGGCGGGCAACGGCAAGAACATCACGGTGATGGACACCCAGCGCTCGCCCGTGCCGGGCAGCAAGCAGCCCACGGTGGCCGGCCAGATCCAGAAGATCGCCATCGGCGGCCCGAGGTCCGGGATCGACAGCACCGCGTATGTCTATCTGCCGCCCGAGTACTTCCAGCATCACTTCTCGCGGCTGTCCTTCCCGGCCACGGTGGTGCTCACCGGCTATCCCGGGGTCGCGGAGAATCTGATCAAAGGACTGAACTATCCGAGGACCGCCTGGGAGCTGGCCAGGAAGAACAAGATGCAGCCGATGGTCCTGGTGATGCTGCGGCCCACCGTGGCGCCGCCGAGGGACACCGAATGCGTGGATGTGCCGGGCGGTCCGCAGACCGAGACCTTCTTCGCCAGGGATCTGCCGCTGGCGGTGTCACGGACGTACCGCGTCAAGAGCGAGCCGCGCAACTGGGGCATCATCGGCAACTCCACCGGCGGCTACTGCGCGCTGAAGATCGCTCTGCACCATCCGGAGCGGTACTCGGTGGGCGCGGGACTCTCCGCGGACTACAAGGCGGCGGAGGACCCGACCACCGGCGATCTCTTCCACGGCGACCAGCGGCTGAGGAACCGGGCCGATCTGCTCTGGAGTCTGGAGCATCTGCCGCAGGGCAACTCGTCCCTGCTCGTCACCAGTTCCCGGAAGGGCGAGCGCAATCTCCGGGCCACCCGGGAGTTCATCAGCAAGGTCAGACCGCCCGCGCAGGTGTCGTCGATCATCCTCGACAGCGGCGCGCACAACTTCAACACCTGGCGCAGGGAGATCCCGTCGGCGCTGGAGTGGATGAGCGGCCGGCTCAGCGCCGACTGAGGCTGATCGTCTCCAGCTCCACCTCGGTACGGGGGATGTCCTGCGCGTCCGCGTCGATGGAGCGGCGTAGTGCCTCGTGCAGCCGCGCGGGTGTGAGGACGCCGAGGAAACGTCCCGTCTCCTCCTTGTCGATGACCGCGATCCATCCGGCGTCGTGCTGGAGCATCGTGGCGAACGCCTGCTTGAGCGAGGCGCCGAGCGGCAGCCACGCGTCCATCCGGCGGGCGTGTTCCCGTACGGTCCCGCTTGCCGACGAGCCGGTCCGGTCGGTGGAGATCCAGCCGTGCAGATTGTCGTCCGAGTCCAGGACGACGGCCCACCGCGCGCCCTCCTCGGCGAGCTTCGCCGCGGCACGCCGGAGCGGATCGTCGAGATGGAGGACGGGCGGCTGCTCCAGATCGCCCTCCTCGATGGGTGTGACGGAGAGCCGCTTGAGACCGCGGTCGGCGCCGACGAAGTCCGCGACATACGGCGTGGCGGGAGTGCCGAGCACGGCGGCGGGCGCGTCGAACTGTTCGATCCTGCCCTGCCCGTAGACGGCGATACGGTCGCCGAGACGGACGGCCTCCTCGATGTCGTGCGTGACGAACAGCACAGTCTTGCGGACGGCCGCCTGGAGCTTGAGGAACTCGCTCTGGAGATGGTCGCGTACGACGGGATCGACCGCGCCGAACGGCTCGTCCATCAGCAGGACGGGCGGATCGGCGGCCAGGGCGCGGGCCACACCGACGCGCTGGCGCTGGCCGCCGGAGAGCTGCTCCGGGTAGCGGTCGCCGTAGACGGACGGGTCGAGGCCGACCAGATCGAGGAGCTCGGCGGCGCGGCGGCGGCCCTTGGCGCGCTGCCAGCCGAGGAGATGCGGAACGGTCGCGGTGTTCTCCAGGACCGTCTTGTGCGGGAAGAGGCCGACCTGCTGGATGACATAGCCGATACGGCGCCTGAGCTGGACCGGGTCGATGGCTGATATGTCGTCCCCGTCGAGGAATATCCGTCCCTCGGTCGGTTCGATGAGCCGGTTGACCATTTTCATGGTGGTGGTCTTGCCACAGCCCGAAGGTCCGACGAGCGTGATCAGTTCGCCCTGGGAGACCTCGAAGGAGAGGTCGTCGACGGCGGTGGTGCCGTCCGCGTACCGCTTGGTGACATGCTCGAATCGGATCATGGTTCCCCATTGTGCGGCGTGTTGTGTGAAGGCCATGTTGCTGGAATGTGGCGGGCTTCCGCGAATGTCAGTGGTCGGGGATAAGGTCGCCAGACAGTAGGAACCAGCCATACGTTCGGATGGACAGGGCCGAGCAGACAAGGCCGGACAGACGGGGGAGGTGGAACGCTTGAAGACGCAGAGCTGCCTGGCGGCGAACGACTGGATCTGTGGGGAATATCTCCGCTCCCGCAGTCAGGAGCTGATCGATGCCACGGTCCAGCATGTGTGGATCACCGCTGTTTCCGTCGTGATCGGACTGCTGGTGGCCTTTCCGCTGGCGCTGCTCGCGCGGAGCAGGCCCTCTTTCGCCGGACCGGTGCTGGGGCTGACGACTCTGCTCTACACGATTCCCTCGCTGGCGATGTTCTCGCTGCTGCTTCCGGTCTTCGGGCTCTCCGCCGGTCTGGTGATCACCGGGCTGGTGCTCTATTCACTGACCATTCTCGTGCGGAACATCATGGCGGGGCTGGATTCGGTGCCCGAAGAGGCACGGGAGGCGGCCCGCGGGATGGGATACGGCCCTGGGCGGATGCTCTGGGAGGTCGAGCTGCCGCTGGCGCTGCCCGCGCTGATGGCCGGTCTCCGGATAGCCACGGTCTCGACCATCGCGCTGACCACGGTCGGTTCGATCGTCGGCAGAGGCGGTCTGGGCAATCTGATCGAGGACGCGCTGCCGAGCTTCTTCAAGGCCCAGGTGCTGACGGCGTCCGTGCTCTGTGTGCTGCTGGCGGTCGTGGCCGATCTGCTGCTGCTCGGCGCGCAGCGGCTGCTGACGCCCTGGACCCGAATACGGACGGCGCGTACGGCGCCCACGGCCGACGCGGGCAGTCCGCTGGTCAAGGCGGTGGGCTGACCATGGGTGTTCTCGGAGACGCCTGGAGCTGGCTGACGACCGGCGCCAACTGGGAGGGCGACAGCGGTGTGTGGCACCGGCTGGAGGAGCACATCTATGTCAGCGGCGTCTCGCTGGCGCTGGCCTGTGCGATAGCCCTGCCGCTGGCGCTGTATCTCGGGCATATCGGCAAGGGCGGCGCGCTCGCGATCAATATCTCCAATGTGGGCCGGGCGATTCCCGTCTTCGCCGTGCTCGCCCTGTTCATGGTCTCGCCGCTGCGCAACGCGGGCTCGGTGCCCACGGTCATCGCCCTGGTGCTCTTCGCCGTGCCGCCGCTGCTGACCAACGCCTATGTCGGGATGCGGGAGGTGGACAGCGCGGTTGTCGAGGCCGCCCGGGGGATGGGGATGTCCGGGCGTCAGCTCTTCGCCCGGGTGGAGCTGCCGCTCGCGTACCCGCTGATCATGACCGGGCTGCGGTCCGC
Organism: Streptomyces sp. NPDC059743; assembly: GCF_042732975.1. Classification (NCBI taxonomy): domain Bacteria; kingdom Bacillati; phylum Actinomycetota; class Actinomycetes; order Kitasatosporales; family Streptomycetaceae; genus Streptomyces; species Streptomyces sp. NPDC059743. The sequence goes on from NZ_JBHWGS010000024.1 coordinate 105,682, forward strand.
CTCCGTTCAGGTGGTGGCCACCGCCACCATCGCGGCGATGGTCGGTCAGGGCGGGCTCGGCCGGATCATCACCGCCGGCTTCAACACGTACAACACCCCGCAGGTGGTCGCGGGCGCACTCCTCGTCGCGCTGCTCGCGCTGCTTGTCGAAGGCGTGCTGGTGGCACTGGACCGGGTGATCGACCCGGCTCCGTCCTTCGCCACCGGACCCTCAGGACCGGCCGGGCCTTCCGGGCCCGCCGGACCGTCCCGATCCTCCGGCGACAGGACTCCGTCCCGCACGACCGCGTGACGACCGACCTCAAGGCTTCTTGGAGAATGGTGAACCTCATGAGCAAGACCTCGCGCATCGCGGGTGCGGTACTGGGAGCGGTGGCTCTGACCACATCGCTCGCCGCATGCGGCGGCGACAGCCTGGAGAACGACAAGGCGGGCTCCGGCTCCACGGCCGATGCCGGCTCCGGCTCCGGCTCCGGGAAGAAGGGCTCGCTCGTCATCGGCGCGGCGGCCTTCACGGAGTCCAAGGTGCTGGCGGAGCTGTACGCCCAGATCCTGGGCGACGCCGGCTACTCGACCTCCGTGACCACGGTGAAGAACCGTGAGCTGTACGAACCGTCCCTGGAGAAGGGCGAGATCGACGTCGTACCGGAATACGCGGCGACGATCACGGAATTCCTCAACGCCAAGGTGAACGGCGCCGACGCGGCCCTGGCGAAGCCGCTCGCCTCCAGCGACGCGGACGCCACCGTCGCCGAGCTGGAGAAGCTCGCCGAGCCGCTCGGACTGAAGGTGCTGCCGGTCGGCCAGGCCGTCGACCAGAATGCCTTCGCGGTCACCAAGGAATTCGCCGAGAAGAACAGCCTCAAGACTCTTTCCGATCTTGGAAAGTCCAAGATCAAAGTGAAGATCGCGGCGGGCGACGAGTGCGAGGTGCGGCCGTTCTGCGCGCCGGGCCTGAAGAAGACGTACGGCATCGATGTCGCCGGGATCGATCCCAAGGGCGTCGGCACTCCGCAGTCCAAGCAGGCCGTCAAGGACGGTGTGGACCAGGTGGTTCTCAGCTCCACCACCGACGGCACGCTCGACAGTTTCGGACTGGTCGTGCTGGAGGACGACAAGAAGCTCCAGAACGCCGACAACGTACTGCCGGTGGTCAATGCCAAGGACGCGGGTTCACAGGAGATAGCCGATGTCCTGAGCAAGCTGACCGCCGCGCTGACGACCGACGATCTCGCGCAGTTGAACCTCAAGGTCGATGCCGAGCGCGCGAAGCCGGAGGATGTCGCCAAGGAGTATCTGGAGTCCAAAGGTCTGGTCAAGAAGTAGCCGCGGAACGGCGGTCGCGAGGCCGCCGGGAGGTAAGTGACGGCAGGCAAAACGGAGTTCTGTAGAGGAAAGAGGGGAAAGGGATCGGCCCTCCGCGTAAACGCGGTTGGGCCGATTGTTCGACCGGCCCCCCAATCCGTCTCCGCACACGGTAAATTTCAGGCCATGCCACGTGGACGCCACCGCCATTCCCCACCTCTCCACAAGCTTCTGCCGCCGTCGGCGGTCGCCGGAGCCGCGGTTCTCTGCGCCGCGGGCACCTGGTTCTTCACAGAGCCCGTGGTGCTTCGCGGTCTGGTCGTGGCCACGGCCGCCGCGGCCGTCAGCGGCGCGGTCCTGATGCGCGGCTGGGACCGCTCCGCCGGCCGCCGGGTCGCCGAGCTGACGCGCGCGCGGGAGAGCGACCAGTGGCGGACCGAGGAGCGCACGGCCGAGCTGGAGGCCGATGTCGAGGAGGCGCGCGAGCTGCGTCTCAAGCTGGAGGCCAAGCTGCGCTCCAAGCGGGTCGAGCTGGCCAAGCTGCGCGGTGAGCACGCGGCGCTGCTGCGCCGGTACGCCACGGCGGAGACCGAGCGCGCCACCGCGCTGGAAGGCCGGCGTCAGCTCGCCATCGAGGCGGCGGTCGCGCCCAAGGCCCTGCCGGCGGCGGGCGGTACGTCCATCGCGGCGGCGTATCTCAGCGCGGCGCGGGCCCTGGACGAGCTGTCGCGCAACGGCGCGGCCCAGCGGGCGAGGCAAGAGGCCGACGCGGCGGCGGCCCGCGAGCGCGAATCAGTCGAGCAGGCCGCCGCGCGGGTCGTAGAGCAGGCCATGGACGCGGAGCAGGCGGAGCCGCGGCGGAACGAGACTCCGGAGGCCGGGACCGAGCAGCACAGCCGCTCGGCGTCCACGCTGCCCGCCACCAGGACGGCGACTCCGTCCGCGATCGTGCCGTACTCGCCGCAGCGCGGCCCGGTGCGCAGGCCCGAGGGCGGTTTCGACTTCTTCGGTACGCAGGCCGGACACGGACACGGGCACACACAGAGCGCGCCGGGCGCTCGTGGCGGGCGCGACGGCGGCGGCCAGCACAAGAAGACGGTGGAGTCGACGGGCGACGCGGAGTCCACGGCCGACGCCGAAGGGCCCGCGCCGGCCGCAGAGTCGGCGCGTACGGAGGCCGTGGAGGCCACGGACGCCACGGAGTCCGTGGAGGCCGAGGATCTCGCCGATGTGGTGGGCGAGGAGGCCCTCGCCGAGCGGCGCGGGACCGAGGAGCGCGCCGTCGGCCAGGTCATCGATCTGACCGAGCACGACGAGACCGAGCCGCTCGAACTCGGCTCGCTGCGCAACGCGGTCAGCTCCTGATCGCTGTTCCCGAGGTGGAGCGCGGGCGGAAGCGCCCGCGCTCTACTTGTCGATGTCGCCGACGACGAAGAAGAGCGATCCCAGGATCGCCACCATGTCCGCGACCTGCGTCCCGGGCAGCAGTTCGGTCAGCGCCTGGATGTTGTTGAAGGAAGCCGAGCGGAGCTTGAGCCGGTACGGAGTCTTCTCGCCCTTCGACACCAGGTAGTAGCCGTTGATCCCGAGCGGATTCTCGGTCCAGGCGTAGGTGTGTCCCTCGGGCGCTTTGAGCACCTTGGGCAGCCGCTGGTTGATCGGTCCCGGCGGCAGCTCCGCGATCCGGTCCAGACAGGCGTCCGCCAGGGCCAGCGCGTTGTGCGTCTGCTCCAGCAGGCATTCGAACCGGGCCAGACAGTCGCCGTCCTCGCGGGTGACGACCGTGAGCGTGTCCTGGAGTTCGCCGTACGCGAGATACGGCTCGTCCCTGCGCAGATCGAAGTCGACGCCCGAGGCACGCGCGATCGGCCCGGACACGCCGTACGCGTGGACCGCCTCTTGCGACAGCACTCCGACACCGTGGGTACGGCCGCGGAAGATCTCGTTGCCGAGGACCAGCCGGTCGTACACGTCCATCCGCGAGCGGACCTCGGCGACCGCGTGCCTGGCCCGGCCCAGCCAGCCCGCCGGAAGATCCTCCTTGAGACCGCCGACCCGGTTGAACATGTAGTGCATCCGGCCGCCGGAGACCTCCTCCATCACGGCCTGGAGCTCCTCGCGCTCCCGGAAGGCATAGAACACCGGAGTGATACCGCCCAGTTCGAGCGGATACGAGCCGATGAACATGAGGTGGTTCAGTACGCGGTTCAGCTCGGCCAGCAGCGTCCTGGTCCAGACGGCGCGCTCGGGCACCTCCATACCGAGCATCCGCTCGACGGCCATCACCACGCCCAGCTCGTTGGAGAACGCCGAGAGCCAGTCGTGGCGGTTGGCGAGCACCACGACCTGCCGGTAGTCGCGCACCTCGAAGAGCTTCTCCGCGCCGCGGTGCATATAGCCGATGACCGGCTCCGCGCTGCGGATCACCTCGCCGTCGAGCACCAGCCGCAGGCGGAGCACACCGTGTGTCGAGGGATGCTGCGGGCCGATGTTGAGCACCATGTCGGTGCTCTCCGCGGCGCCGCCGATGCCGACCGTCGTCCGGGTGGTCTCCGTCATGGGCGACAGTCTCTCAGACGGTCTCAGGCGGACCGGCCCGTCCCGTCGGAGCGGTGGCCGAGGGCCCGTCGGCGGCGAGGCCGGGCGGTTCGATGCCGACGGGCTGGATCAGCCAGCCGAAGTCCCCGAGACCGCCGCGCGCCGTCAGCTCCGCCGCCTCACCGGCCGCCGCGAGGGCCCGTACGTACGCGGCCGGATCGGTGCCGGCCAGGGCCAGCGGCGGCCGGGCGCCGCTCACACCGAGCCCGCGCAGCGCCTCGCGCTGGCCGAGCAGCACGGCGCCGGGCAGCGCGCAGGCGTCCAGCGCCACATGGGCGGTGAGATCGCAGCTCCCGTCCGGTACGGGAGGCACCTCGCGGCCCGCGCGGAAGCCGGTCAGGGTACCGAACGGCGGCCGGGCGTCCCGTACATGCGCGTAGTCCACGGCGACCGCGAGCCCTCGCTCCAGCGTGGCGACGGCCGCCGCCCACGCCTCGTCGCGCGGAAGGCCGATCTCGGCCCGGCCGCCCGGCCCGGCCGACGGCCACCAGCGGGCCAGCCACTCCGTGTCGGGACCGGCGACCGGCTCGCCCGGCTCCTCGGTACCGTCCGGCCGTACCAGGACATACCGTACGGTTCCGTCGGCACCGGTCTCCGCGATGTCGACAGGGACGTTGTCCAGCCACTCGTTCGCGAAGACCAGCCCGCTGATCCCGGTCGGCGGCTCGGCGCACCACTCGATACGCGGATCCAGGCCCACGGGACGCGGCGCGCGCTCCACGGCGTACGGCCGTACCGCGAGCCCGGCGGGAAGCGCGGCCAGGATTCCGGTCAGCAGCTCACCGCGGCCCGCGCCGATGTCGACGAGCGCGATCTCGTCCGCCGTACCGAGCCGCTCGGCGGTCGCCATGAGCAGCCGGGCGACGGCGGCGGCGAAGAGCGGCGAGGCGTGCACCGAGGTACGGAAGTGCCCGGCCGGTCCCTCGGGCCGCAGATAGAAGCCGCCGGGACCGTACAGCGCGTCCTCGGCGGCCACGCGCCAGCGCCGCGGCCCGGGCCCGTACCGTATGCCGCGAACCTCCCGCGACATGCCGCGAACCTCCTGCGACTTACACGTCTCATCCGTCACGGAGCCAAGTCTCCACCTTGGGGAGTACGCTTCCGCCGACCGGATCGACCCTCCGGTTGACCCGTCCGCCGTTTCCGCTTACCTACGCTGGGTTACGTGCAGCGCTTCTACGACTTTCTCCGCAGACACCCGACGGGCGTCGACAGCTTCTGGGCTGTCCTGCTCTTCGGGTTCTCTCTGTTGTGGGTGGTCCAGCAGGTCGTGGGTGTCGGACCGCGACTGGTCGCCATCGTGATGGTCGCGCTGCTGAGCCTGTCCGTGGCGCTGCGCCGCCGCGCACCCGAGAAGACGCTGCTGTTCGTACTGGGCCTGGGGCTGGCCCAGGTCGTGCTGGACGTGGCGGCCAACCCGGCCGATTTCGCGATGCTGGTGGCCATCTACACCGTCTCGGCCCAGGGCGGCCCGCGCTGGGCCTCCCAGCTCGCGCTGACCGGCGGACTGCTCGCCGCGCCGATCTCCCAGGTGCGCTGGCCCGAGGAAGGTGCGAGCACCGCGGGCCGGGTCGTCGTGGCCGTCATCATGGGCGTGCCCTTCGCCCTGGCCTGGGTGCTGGGCGACTCCGTCCGTACCCGCCGCGCCTACTTCGACCAGCTGGAGGAGCGCGCCACCCGGCTGGAAAAGGAGCGCGAGGCGCAGGCGAAGGTGGCGGTGGCCGCCGAGCGCGCCCGGATCGCCCGTGAGCTGCACGATGTCGTCGCGCACAATGTCTCGGTGATGGTGGTCCAGGCGGACGGCGCGGCCTATGTGCTGGACGCCGCGCCCGACCAGGCCAAGGAGGCCTTGGAGACCATTTCGAGCACCGGCCGGCAGGCGCTGGCCGAGATGCGCAGACTGCTCGGCGTGCTGCGGACCGGCGACACCAAGGAGGGCGGCGAGTACGTACCGCAGCCCGATGTCGGGCAGATAGAGGAGCTGGTCGAGAAGGTGCGCGGCGCGGGACTCAGCGTGGACTTCAAGATCGAGGGCACTCCACGGCCGCTGCCCAGCGGCGTGGAGCTGACCGCGTACCGCATCGTGCAGGAGGCCCTCACCAACAGCCGCAAGCACGGCGGACCCGATGTCGGCGCCAGTGTGCGGCTGGTCTACTTCGACGACGGGCTCGGACTGCTCGTCGAGGACGACGGCCGGGGCGCGGCGCACGAACTGTACGAGGACGGCGGGGCCGACGGGCGCGGTCACGGGCTGATCGGGATGCGCGAGCGGGTCGGGATGGTGGGCGGCACGCTCGACGCCGGACCGCGGCCGGGCGGCGGCTTCCGGATCAGCGCGCTGCTCCCGCTGAAGCCCGCGCACTAGCCGTTGAGGGCGCCTTTCGGGCGCCCGCCCGGCGTCCATCTTCCGCTCCTACCGGCCCTTCCCCTCCTACCGGACAAGGAACCCGCAGATGCCGATCCTGCCGATCCGCGTGATGCTCGTCGACGACCAGGTGCTGCTGCGCACCGGTTTCCGTATGGTGCTGGCCGCACAGCCGGACATGGAGGTCGTCGCGGAGGCCGGGGACGGCGCGGAGGCGATCGAGAAGCTCCGCGCCACCACGGTGGACGTCGTACTGATGGACGTCCGGATGCCCAGGCTCGACGGCGTCGAGGCGACCCGCCGGATCTGCGCGGAACCGGGCGCGCCGAAGGTGCTCATCCTGACCACCTTCGACCTGGACGAGTACGCCTTCTCCGGGCTCAAGGCCGGGGCCAGCGGCTTCATGCTCAAGGACGTCCCGCCCGGCGAACTGCTGAGCGCGATCCGCTCGGTGCACAGTGGTGACGCGGTGGTGGCCCCGTCCACGACACGGCGGCTGCTCGACCGCTTCTCGCCGATGCTCCCGACGAGCACCAAGCCGCAGCACAAGGAGCTGGACCGGCTCACCGGGCGCGAGCGCGAGGTGATGCTGCTGGTGGCGCAGGGCTTGTCGAACGGGGAGATCGCGGGGCGGCTGGTGCTCTCGGAGGCGACCGTGAAGACGCATGTCGGCCGGATCCTGACGAAGCTGGGGCTGCGGGACAGGGTGCAGGTGGTGGTGCTGGCGTACGAAACGGGCCTGGTCCGAGCGGGATCGCCTCCCGGCGGTGCGCCTCCCGGCTAGGGGGTCGTGATGCGGGTTGCGCCTGCGGCGCGGTGCGCGCCTGACGGCGCAGGGGCCGGTGCGGTGGTGGGTGCGGGTGCCGGGGCACTCCGGAGGTACATGTCCGGACGGCATGATTTACGCCGCGTGCGGACCGGCTGCTAGGTGCGGGCTTCGTGTGCGGCACAAATCACGCTTTAGTGTCCGGACACGCACCTCCTCCGACCCCGACCCCCTCCCGCCCGGCCCCCGGCTTTCCGCCCGGTCCGGGCCCACCCCCAGCCCGTCCGGCGTTTGAGGACGGAACGGCCAACCCCGGTGCCGGGTTCCCGCTCGGTAGGGGCCAGCCTCTCGCCGTACTCCGGCCGCGAAACCCAGCCCGTCCGGCGTTTGAGGACGGAACGGCCCGCCCGGCGCCGGGTTCCTGCTCGGAGTGGGTCAGCTCCTTGCCGTACGGCCGCAGGCCGGAAATCCAGCCCGTCCGGCGATTGAGGACGGAACGGCCGCCTAGCCCAGAGGCAGGCGCGTCGTGAAATCCGTTACCGCCGTGCGTACGTCGTCCGGGGTCCAGGTCAGGCCCGGTTCCGTGACCGTTACCTCCGTGTAGGAGACGCCCGGTGGGCCCGACGGAGGCGCCGACCAGACGCGGAAGAGTGTGGTCTTGGTCTCCTCCGCCTGACGCACCGCCGCCTCGTTCAGCGCCTCCGGCGCGTACGGCAGCCAGACCTGGAACTGGTGGGTGTGCGGCGGGTCCGGGTGGACGCGGAACCACGGCGTCGCCGACGCCGCGAAGCCCTCCGTCAGCGCCGCGGCGACCACGCGCGCGTGGGCGACGTACGACGGCAGCCGTGGCAGTTCGCGCTCCAGGCCGAGCAGGGCCGACAGCGCCGCCGGGAACTGCTGGAAGAGCTGGCCTCCGTAGCGGTGGCGCCAGAGCCGGGCCTCCTCCACCAGCTCCCGCGGACCGGCCAGCGCCGCGCCGGACAGACCGTCCAGGGACTTGTAGAAGGACACGTACACGCTGTCCGCGAGACCCGCGATCTCCGCCAGGGTGTGCCCGAAGTGCGGCTCGCACTCCCACAGGCGCGCGCCGTCGAAGTGCACCACCGCGTCCCGCTCGCGCGCCGCGTTCACCACCGCGACCAGTTCGTCCCAGGTCGGCAGGACGAAGCCCGCGTCGCGCAGAGGCAGCTCCAGCATCAGCGTGCCGAACGGATCGGCCAGCTCCTGGACCTCGTCGGCGGTCGGCAGCCGAGGCTCGGTGGTCGGATGGACCGTACGCAGTCCGCTGACGGCCGCCAGCGCACCGCCCTCGTGGACCTCCGGATGCGCGAGCGGATGCAGTGCCACCGTCGCGTTGCCGGTACGTCCCGCCCAGCACCGGAGCGCCACCTGCTGTGCCATCGTGCCCGTCGGGAAGAAGGCCGCGGCCGGGAAGCCGAGCAGCGAGGCCACCCGCTGTTCCAGCTCGGCGACGACTCCGTTCCCGTACAGATCCGTCCAGTCGTCCAGATCGTGGACCGATCCCGCGTCCGCCGCCAGGACGGCGAGCTGCTCGCCGAGCCTCTGGTTCATACCGGGCCGTGTCAGCACGCGCTCGGACGCCCGCCACGCGGCCATCCTGCGGTGGCGTGCGGCGTCCGCCGTCGTCTTCCCGTCGTCGGTCCCCGCCTGTTCGGCCTGCTCGTTCGTCTGTTCCATGACCCGCATCATGGCCCACGCGCCGCCCGCTGCCCACAGCCTGTGGACAGCCAAGTGGCAGGGCGGAACGCTGGCGTAGCATGGCGAGAAATCGTCCGGTACCCCCCGCGGACTGGAACGGAAGGCCCCGCCGCGTGAATCCAGCAGCACAGGAACCTCTCGATCCCCGGGACCGTCCCGCCCGGCTCACCGTCGGTGTCGTGGGAGCCGGCCGCGTCGGGCCGGCGCTCGCCGCGTCGCTCCGGCTCGCCGGGCACCGGCCGGTCGCCGTCTCCGGAGTCTCCGACGCGTCCGTACGGCGTGCGGCGGCCCTGCTTCCCGACGTACCGCTCGTGACGCCCGCCGAGGTCCTCGCCCGCGCCGAGCTGGTGCTGCTGACCGTTCCCGACGACGCGCTGCCGCGTCTGGTGGAAGGGCTCGCGGAGACCGGTGCCGTAAGGCCGGGACAGCTCCTCGTCCACACCTCGGGACGGTACGGCGCCAGGGTGCTGGATCCGGCCCTGCGCGCCGGTGCCCTGCCGCTCGCCCTGCATCCGGTCATGACCTTCACCGGCTCCTCGGTGGATGTTCAGCGGCTGGCGGGCTGCTCCTTCGGCGTCACCGCGCCCGAGGAGCTGCGGCTGGCCGCGGAGGCCCTGGTCATCGAGATGGGCGGCGAGCCCGAGTGGATCGCCGAGGAGTCGCGTCCGCTCTACCACGCGGCGCTGGCGCTGGGCGCGAACCACCTGGTCACGCTGGTCGCCCAGTCGATGGAGCTGCTCCGTACGGCCGGTGTCGCCGCGCCGGACCGGATGCTGGGCCCGCTGCTGGGCGCCGCTCTGGACAACGCCCTGCGCTCCGGTGACTCCGCCCTGACCGGCCCGGTCGCGCGCGGTGACGCGGGCACGGTCGCCGCGCACGTCGCCGAGCTGCGCAAGCACGCACCGGGCGCCGTCGCCGGATATCTCGCCATGGCCCGTACGACCGCGGACCGCGCGCTGACACATGGACTGCTCAAGGCGGAGCTGGCGGAAGACCTTCTGGATGTCCTCGCCGACGGCGACAGCCTCGGCGACGCCCGTGGCGGAGGCACCGGCGGTGGCGCCCGATGAGCCTCGCACTCGCCGCCACCCGCGCCGAGCTGGACCGGCTGCTCGATGAGCACACGGGCGGCGGTCCCACGGCCGTCGCGATGACCATGGGCGCGCTGCACGAAGGGCACGCGAGCCTGATACGGGCGGCCCGCGCCCATGCCGGAGCCACGGGCTTCGTCGTCGTCACCGTCTTCGTCAATCCGCTCCAGTTCGGCGCGGGAGAGGACCTCGAACGGTATCCGCGCACGCTCCAGGCCGATCTGAAGATCGCCGAGGCGGCCGGCGCCGACGCCGTGTTCGCGCCGTCCGCCGACGAGGTCTATCCCGGCGGTGCTCCTCAGGTCACCATCGCCGCGGGCCCCATGGGCGAGCGACTCGAAGGCGCCTCGCGGCCCGGCCACTTCGACGGAATGCTCACCGTCGTGGCCAAGCTGCTGCACCTCACCCGGCCCGACGCCGCCTTCTTCGGCCGCAAGGACGCCCAGCAGCTCGCGCTGATCAGCCGGATGGTCCGCGATCTGAACTTCCCGGTCGAGATCATCGGCGTACCGACCGTCCGTGAGGACGACGGTCTCGCGCTCTCCAGCCGTAACCGCTATCTCTCCCTGCCCGAGCGCCGCACCGCCCTCGCCCTCTCCCGGGCCCTCTTCGCCGCCCATGACCGCCTCGGCGCGCTGTACGCGCTGCGCGCCCGCGCCGAGTACGCGCCCGCGCCCGGTGCCCGCGCCGCCGCGCTCTCCGCGCTCGGCGAGGCCCGGCTCGCGGCCGACGCCCATGCCGTGGCCGTCGCCGGGACCTCCGGCGCGCGGGCCCGTCCGTACGGAGCGGACGCCGTACGGGCCGCGGCCCGCGCCGTGCTGGACGAGGCGGCTCGTGCCGCGCCGCCGCTCACCCTGGACTATCTGGCCCTGGTCGATCCCGCCGACTTCACGGAGGTCCCCGACGACCACACCGGCGAGGCCATCCTCGCCGTCGCCGCGCGCGTCGGCGGCACGCGGCTGATCGACAACATCCCCCTGACCTTCGGAGCCCCCAAGTGACCGGAACCGGAATACGGCTGACCGCCCCCGCACCGGGCTGGGCCATCGACGCCGATGTCGTCGTGGTCGGCTCCGGAGTCGCCGGTCTCACCACGGCCCTGCGCTGCACGGCCGCCGGGCTCCGTACGGTCGTCGTCACCAAGGCCCGTCTGGACGACGGCTCCACACGCTGGGCCCAGGGCGGTATCGCGGCGGCGCTCGGCGAGGGAGACACTCCCGAACAGCACCTTGAGGACACCCTTGTCGCGGGCGCCGGACTCTGCGACGAGGAAGCGGTCCGCACGCTCGTCACCGAGGGCCCTGAGGCCGTACGGAGACTGATCGGCACCGGCGCGCACTTCGACACCTACGCCACCGGCGAGCTCCAGCTGACCCGCGAGGGCGGCCACCACCGCCGCCGTATCGCCCATGCCGGAGGCGACGCGACCGGCGCCGAGATCTCCCGCGCGCTGGTCGAGGCGGTACGGGCCGCCGCGCTCCGTACCGTCGAGAACGCGCTGGTGCTCGATCTGCTGACCGACGAGCACGGCCGTACGTCGGGCGTCACGCTCCATGTCATGGGCGAGGGCCAGCACGACGGCGTCGGCGCGGTCCGCGCTCCCGCGGTGGTCCTGGCCACCGGCGGTATGGGCCAGGTCTTCTCCGCGACGACCAATCCCGCCGTCTCCACCGGCGACGGAGTGGCGCTGGCGCTGCGCGCGGGCGCGGAGATCTCGGACCTGGAATTCGTACAGTTCCATCCCACGGTGCTCTTCCTCGGCGCCGGTGCCGAGGGACAGCAGCCGCTGGTCTCCGAGGCGGTACGAGGCGAGGGCGCCCATCTCGTCGACGCCGACGGCGTACGGTTCATGCTCGACCAGCACGAACTGGCCGAGCTGGCGCCACGCGACATCGTCGCCAAGGCGATCACGCGCCGGATGCGCGAGCAGGGCGTCGCGCACATGTATCTGGACGCCAGGCACTTCGGTGCCGAGATGTGGGAGAGCCGCTTCCCCACGATCCTGGCCGCCTGCCGCAGCCATGGCATAGACCCGGTCACGGAGCCGATACCGGTGGCGCCCGCCGCGCACTATGCGTCCGGCGGAGTCCGTACGGATCTGCGCGGACGGACCACGGTGCCGGGGCTGTACGCGTGCGGTGAGGTCGCCTGCACGGGAGTCCACGGCGCGAACCGGCTGGCGTCCAACTCCCTTCTGGAGGGCCTGGTGTTCGCGGAGCGGATCGCGGCGGACATCGCGGCCGGACCACGGCGCCCGGTAGAGCACCGCTCTCCTAAAGAGGGTGTCGCAGGCTCTGCCCCCGCCACCAGCCTGCTGCCGCTGATCGCGCCCGAGGCACGGGCCGGAATCCAGCGGATCATGTCCGAGGGCGCGGGCGTCCTCAGATCGGCGCGGAGCCTGGGGAAGGCCGGTGAGGCCCTGGAGACCATCTTCCAGCGCGCCCTCCACCCGGATACGGCCCAGCCCGAGGACGTCGCAGAGCCCGAGGACGTCGGTCTCGACGGCAAGCCCGCCGTGCCCGGTGTCGAGTCCTGGGAGACCTCGAACCTCCTCTGTGTCGCCCGCGTCCTGGTCGCCACCGCGCTGGAGCGCGAGGAGACCCGCGGCTCCCACTGGCGCGAGGACCGTCCCGAGCGCGACGACACCGACTGGCGCCGCCATCTCGTCGTCCGTCTCATGCCCGACCGCGGGCTGGCGGTCCGGCGCACGGAAACGGCCGCCTTCCCGCCCGTGAGCCCCGTGGGTCCGCATCTCCCGCCCGCCCAGCCCAGTACCTCCCACATCCCGCCGACGCCCCCAGGGAGCCGTAAACCGTGAGCACGCCCGAAGACAGTCCGCGCCCCGAGCCCGTGGACGTACCGCTGATCCAGATCGGTGCCCCGGCGGCACCGGCCACGGGAGGCTGCGGCGACGGCTGCGGCTGCTCCGCCGGTGAGGAGGGCTACGGCCTCGCCGATCTGGAGTGCGGTCTCGATCCCGCCCTCGCCCGGCTTCTCGCCGACGCCGGACTCGATCCCGTACAGGTCGAGGACATCGCCCATGTCGCCGTCGAGGAGGACCTCGACCACGGCGTGGACGTGACCACCGTCGCGACCGTCCCGGAGGACGCCGTCGCCACCGCCGACTTCACCGCGCGCCAGAGCGGTACGGTCGCGGGCCTGAACGTCGCCGAGGCCGTTCTGTCCGTCGTCTGTACGGAGGAGTTCGCGGTCGAGCGGCATGTCGCCGACGGCGACCGTGTCGAGGCCGGACAGAAGCTCCTCAGCGTCACCGCCCGCACCCGCGATCTGCTCACCGCCGAGCGCAGCGCGCTCAATCTCCTGTGCCGGCTGTCCGGTATCGCGACCGCCACGCGCGCCTGGGCCGATGTGCTCGAAGGCACCGGCGCCAAGGTCCGCGACACCCGTAAGACCACACCGGGCCTGCGCGCGCTGGAGAAGTACGCGGTGCGCTGCGGCGGCGGTGTCAACCACCGGATGTCGCTCTCCGACGCGGCCCTGGTCAAGGACAACCATGTGGTCGCGGCGGGCGGTATTGCCGAGGCGTTCAAGGCCGTACGGGACCGCTTCCCGGATCTGCCGATCGAGGTGGAGGCCGACACCCTGCACCAGGTGCGCGAGGTCCTGGACGCGGGCGCCGATCTGATCCTGCTGGACAACTTCACTCCGGCCGAGACGGCGGAGGCCGTGGGCATCGTCGCGGGCCGCGCGCTCCTGGAGTCCTCCGGGCGGCTCGCCCTCGACAACGCCCGTGCCTACGCCGAGACCGGCGTCGACTTCCTCGCGGTCGGCGCACTCACCCACTCCTCCCCGGTCCTCGACATCGGCCTCGATCTGCGCGAGGTCGAAGCCTGATGCTTCTCACCATCGACGTCGGCAACACCCATACCGTTCTCGGCCTGTTCGACGGCGAGGAGATCGTCGAGCACTGGCGTATCTCCACCGACGCGCGCCGCACCGCGGACGAACTCGCCGTACTGCTCCAGGGCTTGATGGGCATGCACCCGCTGCTCGGCGAGGAACTGGGCGACGGGATCGAGGGCATCGCGATCTGCTCGACGGTGCCCTCCGTCCTGCACGAGCTGCGCGAGGTGACCCGCCGCTACTACGGCGATGTTCCCGCCGTCCTCGTGGAGCCGGGCATCAAGACGGGTGTGCCGATCCTGATGGACAACCCCAAGGAGGTCGGCGCGGACCGCATCATCAACGCGGTCGCGGCGGTCGAGCTGTACGGCGGCCCGGCGATCGTCGTGGACTTCGGTACGGCGACGACCTTCGACGCGGTCAGCGCCCGTGGCGAGTACGCGGGCGGTGTCATCGCGCCGGGCATCGAGATCTCGGTCGAGGCGCTCGGCGTCAAGGGCGCCCAGCTCCGCAAGATCGAACTGGCCCGTCCGCGCAGTGTGATCGGCAAGAACACCGTCGAGGCGATGCAGTCGGGCATTCTGTACGGCTTCGCGGGCCAGGTCGACGGTGTGGTGGCGCGGATGGCCCGTGAACTGGCCGACGATCCCGGCGAGGTGACCGTGATCGCGACCGGCGGGCTCGCTCCCATGGTCCTCGGCGAGGCCACCGTGATCGACGAGCACGAGCCCTGGCTGACCTTGATCGGTCTGCGCCTGGTGTACGAACGGAACGTCTCCCGTATGTGACCGCGGTGACTATATGACCGCTGTGACCGTGCCCGGTCCGCCCTCGCCCCGCTACGGCCGGGCAGCGGACCGGGGCATCGGAGCGTCTGCGCCGTCTCACCCGTTCGGCGGGCGGGCCGCGCCAGTGGAGAGGCGTTAAACGGATTTTGTCCCTTTGGCGCGTAGTGTCGCCGCATGCCCACGCCATACGGATCCCGCGGCGGCATGGCCTTCGGTGCCGAGGAGCTGCGTGTGCTCCGACGCGCCCTCGCCGTTGCCCTTCATCCCGTCCCGCTCCCGAACGAGGACGTCCGGGCCTGCCTGCGGCTCGCCGAGTCCGTGGACGAGGCGGTACGGGAGGCCGGGCGGCTGCGGGCGTTCCTGGTGGCCGATCTCGCCCGGTACCGGGAGGCGCTTCCTGGCTCCCTCACCGGCTATCTGGAGCTGCTCCAGGACGCCCTGGCCGCCGGCTACGTCCCGGTGCCCGACGATCTCGCGGCGCTGCGCGCCCTGCGCGGCAACCCGGTCGCCGCCGCCCTGCTCGACCGCTGTCAGCGGCTCGCCGAACGGTCGGTACGGGCCCGTCTCGCCGCCCGTTCCACCGCCGCGGCTGGTGCGGTCGCCGCCCTGACTCCCGCTCCTCGTACCCGGCTTCTCGCGCTTCCCGGCGGCCTCGCCTCCGACGAGCCGGAACAGCCGAAGGAGCCCAGGGAGCCCACGGCGCCGAAGGAGCCCCGGGAGCCCAGGGACCCGGACGTCAAGGATCCCGAGAAGGAGCCCCGCGAGCCGAAGCAGCCCCGGAAGAAGCCGGCTCCGCCGCAGCATCCCGCGCCCGGTCGGCCGATGCCCAAGCCGTCCGAGGTCTTCCCGCCCCGCCGCCGTCCCGCGCCCCCGCCGGAGGAACTGGCCGCCGGATAGCTACTCTGGACGGCATGGACTACGTATCCGCGCTCGTGCCGCCCGTGGTGATGGCCGCCTTCTTCATCGGCCTGGTCGTGACGATCGTCAAGAGCCAGGGCGGCCCCAACAAGGCCAAGGAGGACGCGGCGGTCGACGCGGCCCTCGCCCGGGCGGAGTCCGCCCAGCAGCAGAGCCGCGCCACCGGCACCCCGGGCGCCGACGGCGCCTGAGCCCCGAGCGCGCGCACTTCACCGTATGACCTGGACGTACGACTGATTCCCAGTCGTACGTCCTTTTTGTTACGTCAATAACCGGCCATTCGGACATCTCGCACTATGGTGAAGGCGTGCCCCGTCAATTGGGAGACCTGGAAGACGCCGTCATGACACGCGTCTGGCAATGGAACCGTCCGGTCACCGTCCGGGAAGTCCTCGAAGACCTTCAGCGGGAACGGTCCATCGCCTACACCACCGTCATGACCGTAATGGACAATCTCCATCAGAAGGGCTGGGTACGCAGGGAAGTCGAGGGCCGCGCCTATCGATATACGGCGGTCTCCACCCGTGCCGCGTACGCCGCCGCGCTGATGAACGAAGCATGGTCGAAGAGTGACAACCCGGCGGCGGCACTAGTCGCCTTCTTCGGCATGATGTCGCCCGAGCAGCGGGAGTCACTTCAGGACGCCGTCCGTATGGTCCGGGCGGACCGTCCGGAAGTCGACCCCGAGGAAGGCGACCGCCCGGAAGGCGCTCCACGCGAAGGCGAAGGCGATCCCCGTGAAGACACCGGGGCCGAGGGCGCCGACAGCCCGCCGGAGGCAGGGCGATAGCGTCCGCTCATGCTCACAGCCCTTCCGCTTCCCAATGCCGAAGCAAATGCCATCACCGTCCGGCGGGCCAGGACCAGGGATGTACCGGCTGTCCGCCGTCTCGTCGACCCTTACGTGAGCGAAGGCATCCTGCTCGACAAAGCACCGGTGACGCTTTACGAGGACATCCAGGAGTTCTGGGTCGCGGAACGCGACGAGGACGCGAGTGTCATCGGCTGTGGCGCCTTGCATGTGATGTGGGAAGACCTCGCCGAAGTACGCACACTCGCCGTGGATCCCGTGGTCAGAGGCGCGGGAGTAGGGCATCAACTACTTGACAAGCTGCTGGAGACCGCCCGCTGGCTCGGAGTGCGCCGGGTATTCTGCCTCACCTTCGAAGTCGAGTTCTTCGCGAAGCGCGGCTTCGTGGAGATCGGTGAGACACCGGTGGACGGAGATGTCTACCGAGAGCTGCTGCGTTCCTATGACGAGGGCGTTGCCGAGTTCCTCGGTCTCGAACGGGTGAAGCCGAACACCTTGGGCAACAGCCGGATGCTTCTGCACCTGTGATCGCCGGACTCCCGCGCCGATCCCTATGTCCGAATCGCGCACGTTTCCCGTCTTCTTGCGAGGCTGAACCTCTGCCGGGGGTTTGTGTTTTCCTGAGAAAAGCGGTTTCCTTTCCGCGTACTGCATTTTCGATGAAAGGAAATCCGGTGGCACAGAAGGTTCAGGTCCTTCTTGTCGATGACCTCGACGGCGGCGAGGCGGACGAGACGGTGACGTTCGCTCTGGACGGGAAGACCTACGAGATCGACCTCACCACCTCCAATGCGGACAAGCTGCGAGGGCTCCTCGATCCGTACACCAAGGGTGGCCGGCGTACCGGTGGCCGCGCCGCGGCGAGCCGTGGCAAGGGCCGTGTCGCCACGGGCGGGAACAAGGACACCGCGGAAATCCGCAAGTGGGCGAAGGAGAACGGCTACAGCGTCAACGACCGTGGCCGTGTTCCCGCCGAGATCCGTGAAGCCTACGAGAAGGCCAACGGCTGAGTATTCGTACGAGGCGTATTTCCGCGCGAAGTGCGTGACAACCGGGCCCGGTGGCACTCAGTCGCCGCCGCGTCCACGAGTCGTACGAGATCGGGGGCACCCCCACCACTGCCCCCGTGGCCGGGCCGCCCGCGCAGAGCGAGCGCCGGCAGCGTCGACTCCATATCGAGTCCGGGCTCGGGGGGCCGCAACCACACGGCGGCCCCCTGCGCGCCGGGACCGGGCCACCGCGGTGGCGCGGGAGCGGTGATCCGCCCGCCGACGCCGAGAGCGGTCAGCCCCAGGGCGATCCCGCCCCACTCCAGCCAGTCGAGCAGCCCCGGCAGTTCCTCCGCGCTTCCCTCGGCCACCAGCAGGCCCATCCGCCCGCCGAGCAGCGCCACCGGCCCCGTCGGGCCGATCCTGCGCAGCACGGCCGCCCCCGCGTCCGCGGGCAGCTCCAGCACATCGAAGCGGAGCCCGGTCGGCAGCAGCACCGGCGGCCCGGCCTCGGCCGCCCAGCCCAGTTCCTCCTCGTACCACCGCGCGGCACCGTCAACATCGCTGCCGGAGACGACCGGACCGTGTTCGCGCGGGCCGCGAGGAGGCGGGACAGTGAAGGCCATACCCGCAGCAACTCCCGACCCGTGCCCGGAGTTACGCTACGTCGGTACCTCTTTGCACAGCGTGCCCATTACGGGGGCGTGCGGGCGCATTCAGGAGCGCAAGGGTGTTCGCCCGTAGCGGAGGGAACCGGGGTGCGCCGCATGGACTGTCACTGCTTACGGGTAAGACATTCCTAGTGGGAAGGGACGACACGCGGTTCCGGGCCGTCTTGCGTTCGCCATCGGCGTACTGATGGCGAGGGTATCTGCCTGGCCTGCGGGAACATCGTCTCGCACCATCGGGTTGGAGCTGGTGTCCGGTGTTCGGGGCTGGGAGCCTGGGACAGGTAGTCGGCAGTTGGAATGAGCGGTCCCCGCTTGCGGGACTAAGCTGCGGAAGGACAGGGAGGGGACCGACCCCTTTACTGCCTGACCGCTCTGAGGAGCGATTAACGATGTTCGAGAGGTTCACCGACCGCGCGCGGCGGGTTGTCGTCCTGGCTCAGGAAGAAGCCCGGATGCTCAACCACAACTACATCGGCACCGAGCACATCCTCCTGGGCCTTATCCACGAGGGTGAGGGTGTCGCCGCTAAGGCCCTGGAGAGCCTCGGGATTTCGCTCGAGGCGGTCCGCCAGCAGGTGGAGGAGATCATCGGCCAGGGGCAGCAGGCCCCGTCGGGCCACATCCCCTTCACCCCCCGTGCGAAGAAGGTCCTGGAGCTTTCGCTCCGTGAGGCTCTTCAGCTCGGCCACAACTACATCGGTACGGAGCACATCCTGCTCGGCCTGATCCGCGAGGGCGAGGGCGTCGCCGCCCAGGTCCTCGTGAAGCTGGGCGCCGATCTCAACCGGGTGCGGCAGCAGGTCATCCAGCTGCTCTCCGGTTACCAGGGCAAGGAGGCCGCCACAGCGGGCGGTCCTGCCGAGGGCACGCCCTCCACGTCCCTGGTCCTCGACCAGTTCGGCCGGAATCTCACCCAGGCCGCCCGTGAATCCAAGCTCGACCCGGTCATCGGGCGCGAGAAGGAGATCGAGCGGGTCATGCAGGTGCTCTCCCGCCGTACGAAGAACAACCCGGTCCTCATCGGCGAGCCCGGCGTCGGCAAGACGGCGGTCGTCGAGGGACTGGCCCAGGCCATCGTCAAGGGCGAGGTGCCCGAGACCCTCAAGGACAAGCACCTCTACACCCTCGACCTCGGCGCGCTCGTCGCGGGCTCCCGCTACCGCGGTGACTTCGAGGAGCGGCTGAAGAAGGTCCTCAAGGAGATCCGCACCCGCGGCGACATCATCCTGTTCATCGACGAGCTGCACACCCTGGTGGGTGCCGGCGCCGCCGAGGGCGCGATCGACGCGGCGAGCATCCTCAAGCCGATGCTGGCCCGCGGTGAGCTCCAGACCATCGGTGCGACGACGCTCGACGAGTACCGCAAGCACCTGGAGAAGGACGCGGCCCTGGAGCGCCGCTTCCAGCCCATCCAGGTCGCGGAGCCGTCGCTGCCGCACACGATCGAGATCCTCAAGGGCCTGCGCGACCGGTACGAGGCACACCACCGCGTGTCCATCACGGACTCCGCGCTGGTCGCCGCCGCGACGCTGGCCGACCGCTACATCTCGGACCGCTTCCTGCCGGACAAGGCGATCGACCTGATCGACGAGGCCGGTTCCCGGATGCGTATCCGCCGGATGACCGCGCCGCCGGACCTCCGCGAGTTCGACGAGAAGATCGCCGGTGTCCGCCGTGACAAGGAGTCCGCGATCGACTCCCAGGACTTCGAGAAGGCCGCCTCTCTCCGTGACAAGGAGAAGCAGCTCCTGGCCGCGAAGACCAAGCGGGAGAAGGAGTGGAAGGCCGGCGACATGGATGTCGTCGCCGAGGTGGACGAGGAGCTGATCGCCGAGGTCCTGGCGACGGCCACGGGCATCCCGGTCTTCAAGCTCACCGAGGAGGAGTCCTCGCGCCTGCTCCGTATGGAGGACGAGCTGCACAAGCGCGTCATCGGGCAGAAGGACGCCATCAAGGCGCTCTCGCAGGCCATCCGGCGTACGCGAGCGGGTCTGAAGGATCCCAAGCGTCCCGGTGGTTCGTTCATCTTCGCCGGTCCGTCCGGTGTCGGTAAGACCGAGCTGTCCAAGACGCTCGCCGAATTCCTCTTCGGTGACGAGGACGCGCTGATCGCTCTCGACATGTCGGAGTTCAGCGAGAAGCACACGGTGTCGCGTCTCTTCGGTTCTCCTCCCGGATACGTGGGTTACGAAGAGGGCGGCCAGCTCACCGAGAAGGTGCGCAGGAAGCCGTTCTCCGTCGTCCTCTTCGACGAGGTCGAGAAGGCCCACCCCGATATCTTCAATTCCCTTCTCCAGATCCTGGAGGACGGCCGGCTGACCGACTCCCAGGGCCGGGTCGTGGACTTCAAGAACACGGTCATCATCATGACGACCAACCTCGGGACGCGGGACATCTCCAAGGGGTTCAACCTGGGCTTCGCGGCACAGGGCGACACCAAGAGCAACTACGAGCGGATGAAGAACAAGGTCAACGAAGAGCTGAAGCAGCACTTCCGGCCGGAGTTCCTCAACCGCGTGGACGACACGGTCGTCTTCCACCAGCTCACCGAGGAAGACATCATCCAGATCGTCGACCTGATGGTCGACAAGGTGGACGAGCGTCTGAAGGACCGGGACATGGGCCTTGAGCTCAGCCCGTCCGCCAAGTCGCTGCTCGCCAAGAAGGGTTACGACCCGGTGCTGGGCGCCCGGCCGCTGCGCCGGACGATCCAGCGCGAGATCGAGGACATCCTCTCCGAGAAGATCCTCTTCGGAGAGCTGCGGCCCGGTCATATCGTGGTCGTGGACGCCGAGGGCGAGGGTGAGGCGAAGGCCTTCACCTTCCGCGGCGAGGAGAAGTCGCCTCTGCCGGACGTTCCTCCGATCGAGCAGGCGGCGGGCGGCGGTCCGAACCTGACGAAGGAAGCCTGAGGTTCGTGCCTTACGCAGGCTGACTGACTGATCGAAAAGGCTGCCCCGGGACCATTTCCTACGGTTCCGGGGCAGCCTTTTGCGTTGTGCGGGCGTTCCGGCGCCGCCTCGGGAGCGGGTCCTTGGCCGGGCCCTTGGTCCTGAATCGGACGGTCCTTCGGCCCGGTGGCCGTGATATGGCGCACAGCCCATTCCGGCCCTACGAGCCGGAGTAGTGGCGGCGGCGGTCATCGGGCGGGACTTTCGGCCCGGTGCCGGGCGGGTCCTTCGGCGGTCCGCTGCCGTCGGCCTGCCCGGCCGGATGGGATGCCGGTTTTCATCCCTTTTCACCTGCGGCTAAACGCATTTATATCGGTACATATAGGTGCGCCTTGTTCGGTGGTGGTGAGCGGTTGAGAGGTGGGTCGCCTCGGGGATCGCTACGACGAGTTGTCGTAGATGGGGTGTTTTGGGATGTGATGGCGTCCGGGTTACCAAGGTGTGGTCAGCCCGGCGCGCAGGTGTCGGGTCCCTTGATGCCCGGAGGTTTCCGTATGCCGCAGCGCAAGCTGTCCCGTCTGACCCGCCCGTCCGTCCTTCGTACCCGTGCCGGTGTCCTGGCTGCCGGACTCGGAGTGTCGTTGGCGGCCGGAACCGGGGCCGCGTTCGCCGCGACCGGCGGCGACGCTCCTGCCACGAGTGCGTCCGT
This sequence comes from Streptomyces sp. NPDC059743, assembly GCF_042732975.1. Lineage (NCBI taxonomy): Bacteria > Bacillati > Actinomycetota > Actinomycetes > Kitasatosporales > Streptomycetaceae > Streptomyces > Streptomyces sp. NPDC059743. The sequence goes on from NZ_JBHWGS010000024.1 coordinate 127,167, forward strand.
CACCACGGCCGCCGTCCAGCAGCAGGCCACGGTGCACACCAAGGCGGTCTCCAAGGCTGTCTCCAAAGCCGATGAGGCCAAGAAGGCCGCCTCCTGGACCGATCCGGTCACCAAGTACACGCTGAGCGCGACCTTCGGCCGCGGCGGCAGCATGTGGGCCAAGAAACACTCCGGCCAGGACTTCGCCGTACCGATCGGCACCTCGGTCCACGCCGTCCACGGCGGTACGGTCGTCAAGGCCGGCCCGGGCGGTGCCGGTGACGGTCCCGCGTACGGCAACGCGATAGTGATCAAGCATGCGAACGGTACGTACTCGCAGTACGCGCATCTGTCGAAGATCAAGGTGTATGTGGGTCAGCATGTGCAGACGGGCCAGCAGATAGGCCTGTCCGGCAACACCGGCAACTCCAGCGGTCCGCATCTGCACTTCGAGATCCGTACGACCCCGAACTACGGCTCGGCCGTCAACCCGGTGAACTTCCTGCGCTCGGTGGGCGTCAAGGTGTGATCCCGGGACCCCGGGATGTGACCCCGGTCATGGGTTGACCCGGTGAGCCCGGCTGATCAGCTCTGTGGAGACCTCGAGGATGGCTTGACGCTTCTCCTCGGGGTCTCCTTCGACTTCCCGGAGGGCGAACTGGCCGGCGTGCATGGTGAAGAGCGCGCTGATGCAGCGGACGCGGTCCGTCAGGGACGCCTCCGGATCCTGGATCAGATCCATCAGGTCGATCATCCGGCTCTTGAATGTCTCGCCGATGCTCAGATCGCGCACCGTCGCCTGGTTCTCCTGCATGAAGCGGAAGAGCGGTGTCGCCTCTGTCAGCGCCTCGCTGTAGCGGCGGAGGATCTCCTGCTTCGTCTCCAGCGTGTGCGGCCGGCTCCGGCCCCAGGTGATCAGCTCGTCGATCGGGCGCGTCAGATCCTGGAAGAGGCTGATCAGGATGTCTTCCTTGGTCTTGAAGTGGTAGTACAGGGCGGCCTTGGTGACATCCAGCCGCTCGGCGATCTCCCGTAGCGAGGTCTTCTCGTATCCCTGCTCGGCGAAGAGCTCCAGCGCGATGTCCTGGATGCGCTGACGGGTGTTGGCCCGTCGCGGGTGCGGTGTGCTGCCCATGGTGCTCTCCCCAGGGATTGACTTACTTGACGCCCGGCAAGTAAGAGGTCTACCTTCCCCAGTGTAGTCAGCTTGCCGGGCGGCAAGTAAGTGTCAGGGGAGTGCAGGGGAGTGGGGAACATGAGTCCGACCGGGAAACAGACGGAGAAGGGCGGGCCGACGGACGGTGTCGGGACGGCGCCGAAGCAGCCCGGCGGAGCTGCCGGGTCCGGAGGTCTGGAGGCGTCGGCGGGCCTGGAAGCATCGGCGGGCAAGGCGGCCAAGGACGGGCCTCAGCCGCGCAGCGTGCGCGTGGTCCTGCTCGCGCTGATGATCGCGATGCTGCTGGCCATGCTGGACAACATGATCATCGGTACGGCGATGCCGACGATCGTCGGTGAGCTGGGCGGGCTGGAGCATCTGTCCTGGGTGGTCACCGCGTACACCCTGGCGACCGCCGCCTCCACGCCGATCTGGGGCAAGCTCGGCGACATGTACGGACGCAAGAGCGTCTTCCTCATCTCGATCGTGATCTTCCTGATCGGTTCCGCGCTGAGCGGTATGGCCCAGGACATGGGACAGCTCATCGGCTTCCGCGCCGTCCAGGGCCTGGGCGCCGGCGGTCTGATGGTCGGTGTCATGGCGATCATCGGCGATCTGATACCGCCCCGGGAGCGGGGCAAGTACCAGGGCATGATGGCCGGTGTGATGGCGCTCGCCATGATCGGCGGACCGCTGGTCGGCGGCACCATCACCGACCATCTCGGCTGGCGCTGGAGCTTCTACATCAATCTGCCGCTGGGCGCGGTGGCGCTGGTGATGATCACCGCCGTACTGCATCTGCCCGCCAAGGACCGTTCGCAGGTCAAGGTCGACTATCTCGGCGCCGCGCTGCTGACCGTCGGCATCACCTCGATCGTGCTGGTCACCACCTGGGGCGGTACGGAGTACGCCTGGGGCTCGGCCATGATCATGGAACTGATCGCGATCGGTGTCGTCGCGCTCGTCGGCTTCGTCGTCGTACAGACCAAGGCCGCCGAGCCGATCATGCCGCTGCACATCTTCCGCAGCCGCAACTTCACCCTGATGTCCGTGATCGGGTTCCTGACCGGCTTCGTGATGTTCGGCGCGGTGCTCTTCCTGCCGCTGTACCAGCAGTCCGTCCAGGGCGCCTCGGCCACCAACTCCGGACTGCTGCTCCTGCCCATGCTGCTGTCGATGATGCTCGTCTCGCTGATCGCGGGGCGGGTCACCACCAACAGCGGCAAGTACAAGATCTTCCCGATCATGGGCGGCGGACTGATGACCGCCGGGCTGTTCCTGCTCGCGCAGATGGACACCGGCACCTCACGGCTGACCTCCGGCGTGTACATGGCCGTCCTCGGCGCTGGTATGGGCTTCCTGATGCAGATCACCATGCTGGTCGCGCAGAACAGCGTGGAGCTCAAGGACATGGGTGTCGCCTCCTCCGCGACCACCCTCTTCCGTACGCTCGGCAGCTCCTTCGGCGTCGCCATCATGGGAGCGCTGTTCACCAGCCGGGTGCAGGACGAGATGGCCGCGGCGGGCGGTGCGGGCGCCACCCAGCAGTCCGCGCAGCTCGACGCGGCGAGCCTGGCGAAGCTGCCGGACGCGGTGCGCGAGGCGTACCAGGTCGCGGTCTCGTCCGGTACGCATGCCGCCTTCACGCTCGGCGCGTCGGTCGCGGTGATCGGATTCGTCGCGGCCTTCTTCGTCAAGGAGGTTCCGCTGCGGGGCGCCGGGCCGGCGCCGACGCCGGCCGACGAGGCCGCAGTGCTGGACGGCAAGGTCCCGCAGTCCGCCTGATTTCCCTCTCCAAGGCCCTGACTCCACGGCCCCCGGCGCACCCGCGCCTGGGGGCCGTCGGGAGTTCTAGGGCATCTTGAGTATCGGGAAGCTGCCCGTGGTCGTCGGGGCGTGTTCCGGGAGCCAGAGGACCGCGATGGCGCCTCCCGCGCCTCCCGCTTCCGCGCGCTCCGCCATGCCCTCAGGGCCCGCGTTGCGGAAGGTCAGCCGGGCCCCGAGGACCCGGGCCTGGCCGGCCGCGATGGTCAGGCCCAGACCGTGGCCATGGCCCGCACGGTCGGTGGCGCCCGTACGGAACCGGCTCGGGCCCTCGCGCAGCAGCGCCTCGGGAAATCCCGGGCCGTGGTCCCGTACGCGTACGACCCGGCCCTCGACCGTGACCTCGACCGGTGTGCGGCCGTGCTTGGCCGCGTTGGCCAGCAGATTGCCGAGGATGCGTTCGAGCCGCCGCGGATCGGTGTTCACCCAGGACTCGTGCACGACCTTGACCTCGGTCGCGGGATCCAGCAGGGCCACCCGGCGCTGGACGAACTCGCCGAGGGCGATCTCCTGGAGTTCGGCGCGCTCCGAGGCGCTGTCGAGCCTGGCCACCTCCAGCACGTCCTCGACCAGGGTCCGCAGGGCCTGGGCCCGGTCCCGTACCAGCTCGCTGGGCCGTCCCGGCGGCAGCAGCTCGGCCGCCGTGAGCAGGCCCGTCACCGGCGTCCGCAGCTCATGCGCGATATCCGCGGTGACCCGGCGCTCCGCCTCGATCCGCTCGTTCAGCGCGTCGGTCAGCGCGTCCACCGCGCGGGCCAGATCGTCCGTCTCGTCGCGTACGACTCCGCCGACGGCGTCCCCGACCCGTACGTCCGTGTTGCCCTGCGCGACCCGGGCCGCCGCGCCCGCGGCCCTGCGCAGCCGGCGTGAGAGCTGTCCGCCGATCAGTACGCCCAGGGCGCATCCGCCGAAGACCACCGAGACCGAACCGATGATCAGGGAGCGGTCCAGATCCTTCATGATCGTCGCGCTGCGGTCGGCGAACTTGTTGTGCAGCGAGAGCACCGCGCCGTTGCCCATCGGGACGGCCGCCCACACATCGGGCACTCCGTGCGCGTTCTCCTGCACATAGGTCGCGCGCCGGCCCTGTTTCATCTTGGCCCGCAGATCGTGCGGGAGCGCCGGGTCATCGACCTTCGTGCCGAACTTGGGCTCCTTGGTGGAGTCGTACATCCGCTCCGCGAACAGCAGCCGTTCGAGCTGCACCTCGCGCGCGTTGTCGAGCATCGAGACGCGGGCCGAGTTGTGCACCACCAGGCTCAGCGCCACCGCGACCAGCGCGCCCACGGCCGCGATCGCGATGCTGATCTTCCATCTGACGCCGGTGCGCAGAGCGAGTCGTCTCATGCCCTACGCCGTCTCATGCCCTACGCCGTCTCATGCCTTGAGCCGTCTCATGCCTTGAGCTTGTAACCGAAGCCGCGGACCGTGTCGATCCGGTCCTGACCGATCTTGGTGCGCAGCCGCTGGACATGGACGTCCACCACCCGTGTGTCACCGCCCCAGCCGTAGTCCCAGACGCGCTCCAGCAGCCTGTCGCGGGAGAGCACGGTCCCGGGCGCGGCGGAGAACTCCAGCAGCAGCCGCATCTCCGTCGGCGTCAGCGCCACCGGCTCACCGGCCCTGCGCACCTCCATACCGTCCGTGTCGATCTCCACATCGCCGAAGGTCAGCACTCCGCACGCGGCCGGCCCGTCCTGTCCGGGCCCGTCACCCGCCGCGGGCCCGCCCGCGTGGCCGAAGCGGCGCAGTACGGCCCGGATCCTGGCGACCAGGACCGCGCCGTCGAACGGCTTGGTCACATAGTCGTCGGCGCCGGCCTCCAGACCGAGCACCACATCGATGGAGTCGGCGCGCGCGGAGAGCATGATCACGGGCACGGTCGACTCGTCGCGGATACGGCGGCACAGGCTCACACCGTCCAGACCGGGCACCATCACATCGAGCAGCGCGATATGCGGCCGGTCCGCGCGGAACGCCTCCAGACCGGAGAGTCCGTCCGGCATGGCGGTGACCACGAAGCCGACGCGCTCCAGCGCGAGCTGCGTGGCCTCGCGGATGACATCGTCGTCCTCGACGAAGAGCACATGGGTCCCGGCCATCGTCCCGGCTCTCAGTTCTCGCTCGGCACGGTCGGCTCGGGCGTGGCCACGGCTCCGTTGCCCACCGCCCTGCTGTAGTTGTTGCGCACCCGGTAGCGCTCGGTGAACTTGGCGTCGCCCCAGCTGTAGGTGACGACATCCTCGCCGGACGGGTAGGTCACCGGATCGCCCTTCGCGTAGACCTGCTGGGTGACGACGAGCGCGCCGCGGTCGATCGTGGCGTAGACGGCGGGCTGCTCGTCGGTGAAGACGTTCCTGTAGCGGCCGTCCACGGACCGGTACACATACGTTCCGATACCGACGGCATCACCGCAGGTCATCACATTGATCACCACATCGGGCGCGGTACCGCCGGTGAGATCTCCGTACGAGGTGTCCACCGGATAGGCATCCTCGGCGCACGGCTTGAGATCGGCCTTGATCCGTCTGCCGACCTTCGGATCCTGTCTGAGCAGCGACACCGCGTCGACGGTCTGTGTCGGTGCCGGTACGGAGGCCCGGGCGGTCGGCAGGCCTCGCTCGACCGGCATGCTCACCGCCGCGCCCTCGTCCCTGGTGCCCGTACCGCCGGTCGCGCAGCCGGTGGCGAGCACGAAGAAGGCGGTGAGTCCGGTCATGGCCATGGCAGTCGCCACGGATGTTCCCGCGCGTGTTCCCGCGAATGTTCCGCCCCCCGGCCGACCGGGGCCCTTCAGGCCGCGCACCCCGCCCGCTCCCGTTCCTGTCTGGTCTCCAGCTCATGACGGAGCCGCGCCAGCGCGCGGTGCAGCGTGCTCTTCACCGTGCCCGCCGACATACCGAGCGCCGCGGCCGTCTCTTCCGTACTCATCTGCTCCCAGTGTCGCAGCACCACGACACTGCGTTGCTTGGGTGCCAGAATTCCCAGGATCTCCATCAGCAGCGCGCGGTCGGCGTGCTGCTCGGTGCCGTCCTCGACGCGCGCGTCAGGGAGCTGCTCGGTGGGGACCTCGTCGAGCTTGCGCGCGCGCCACCACTCCGTACGGGTGTTGATCATGACGCGGCGCAGATAAGCGTCGGCGAGCGACTTGTCGGCGATGCCGTCCCAGCGGCCGTAGGTGCGGGCGAGGGCGGTCTGGAGGAGGTCCTGCGCGTCGATGGGATCGGGCACCAGACGACGGGCGCTGCGCAGCAGGGCCTCGTGGCGGGTCCGTACGTACTCCTCGAACTCCTCGAATCCGGGTGCCTCGCCCTGCGCCATGCCGACCGCCTCCGAACCGTGACCATCCCTGCCGTTCGCCTACGGCAGGGAAGTTACGGAGCGCTTGTCACGGAGTTGTGCGGGACAGCCGTCGGCGGGCGCACGGCTGTCCATCGGTTGTGTAACGGCGGTGGTGCGACGGCCGGCCGGTCGTACGAGATGTATGGCGTGTACGGCCGGCCGGCCCGGATCAGCTCTGCGGGAGCCGGTAGACACCGTTCTCCAGCGGCTCGACCAGTCCGTCCGCGACCAGTCCGTCCAGCGCCCTGGCGCGCTGCACCGGCTCGTCCCACACCGCGTCCAGGGCCGTCTGCGGCACCGGACCGACCGCGTCGCGCAGGACGGCGAGCAGCCTGCCGCGCACCTGGCGGTCCGTGCCCGCGTAGGTCTGGCCGCGCCGGGGCGCGCCTTCGTGCGCCGGCTTGCCGGACAGCCGCCAGGCGCACCGCGCGGCGATCGGACAGCGCGTGCACTCCTCGTTCTTCGCCGTGCAGATCAGCGCGCCCAGCTCCATGGAGGAGGCGGCCCAGCGCGCCGCTGTCTCCGCGTCCTCGGGCAGCAGGGCGCGGGCCAGCTTGCGCTCGGCGGCCGTGGTCGCGTTCGGCGGGTACTGGGCACCGGTCACGGCGCGCGCGAAGACCCGGCGCACATTGGTGTCGAGCACGGCGTGCCGCTGTCCGTACGCGAACGAGGCCACCGCCGCGGCCGTGTACTCACCGATCCCGGGCAGCGAGAGGAGCTGCGCGTGCTCGCGCGGTACGTCGCCTCCGTACCGCTCCGTTATCGCCTGCGCCGCGCCGTGCAGCCGCAGCGCGCGGCGCGGATAGCCGAGCCGGCCCCAGGCGCGTACCGCCTCGCCGGGCGCCTCGGCGGCCAGATCGGCCGGGCGCGGCCAGCGGGCGAGCCACTGCTCGTACACCGGCAGGACCCGGCTGACCGGCGTCTGCTGGAGCATGAACTCACTGACCATCACACCCCAGGCGCCCGCTTCGGGACGGCGCCAGGGCAGATCGCGCGCGTTCGTCTCGAACCACGCGATGACGGAGGTGTGCAGGGCCGCCGCGTCGGTGACGGCGGCTGATGTCCGGGAAGTCGGTGAGGCGGGCGGGACGGGCGAGTCGGAGGCGGCGGGAGGTGTGGGAGAGGCGGGAGAGGCCGTGGGAGTCGCGGAGTGCGGGAAGGTAGCAGTCATGGCACCACCGATCCTGGCACGTCACGGAGCGTGGACGGTGCAGCGGACGAGCGTGCGCCGGAGGTTGTCGCGCGCCCACCGCCGGGTGGGTCAGCCCCGCGGAGTCCGGATGGTCATCGTCGGAGAGTCCACGGCGTCTGACGTGGCGGGCGCGTCGGCCGGGTTCGGCGGGACCGGCCGGGCGGTGACGGCGGTCCGGTCGCCGGGGCCCGCCAGCCGGCGCACCGGGCTCGCACCGCTGGTACGCGTCGTCCCGACGAGCAGTCCCACCGCGATGGTGGAGTGGTTGCTCGGGAAGGACCAGTCGCCGGCCGGCCGGCGGGCAGGCGATGAGCGGCTGCCCGGCCCCGGCGACCGCGCGGCACGGCCGCTCCTCCTCCAGCACCGACTTGCCGTTCATGTGATCAACGTGCAGATGATGTCTGTTGGTCACATGAGTCCATGGTCAAGTGCGCACCTCTGACGAAAGGAAGAGGTGCAGATACGGTCAAAAGTGCTTTCGCTGAAGGCCGTTCCGGGATGATGATCCGTAAAACTTGCCGAGAGGGGCGGCATGTGGGGCGGGAGTTGGCTCTGAACTCTCGTACAGTTTGCGCCGTGGGATCTTTGCGCAATCCGGTCGGGCCGCTTCCCTCCACCATCTACTGGCGACGGAGGGCAGTAGCGGCGACGCTGATCGCGCTGCTCGCGTTGCTGGTCGTGTGGTACGTCAGCTCCAGAGGGGATGGCGGGAAGCCCACGGGCGACACGTCCGACGGCGCCAATCCGGCGACGTCCATCACGCCCGGACCGTCCGGGTCCGGACCGGCGATAAGTGAACAGCCGGGCGGGCGCGACGAGTCGGACGGCACCGGGAGCAACGGCGGTGGCGGAGACGGCGGTACGGACTCCGGCGCCGACGGCGGCAAGAACGGCGATCCCGGAGGCAGTGCGGACACCGGCGGTACGGGCGGCACGGCAGGCACCGGTGCGGGAGGCGCCGCCGGTACGAGCGGTGCGGGCGGCACCGCGGGCGTCGGCGGTACGGGCGGCGCGGCGAACGGCGGTACGGGCGGCGGAGGTACGGGCACCGGCGACGGCAGCACCACCTCGGGCCGGGCGGTCGGCGCGGGCTCCGGACTCCCGGACTGCGCTCCCAACTCCCTTGCGCTGACGCTTGCCACCACCAAGGTCGCCTACGATCCGGGCGAGAAGCCCGCGTTCCGTCTGGCCGTCAAGAACACCTCAAGTACCACCTGCAAGGCGGACTTCGGGCCGAAGTCGATGGTGCTGACGGTCACCAACGCCGAGGACGAAGAGGTCTGGTCCTCCGCCGACTGCCCGAAGGCCGGCGCGCTGTACTTCGAGGTCCCGGCGGGACAGACCGTCACGCGTACCGTGCAGTGGGACCGTCGGCAGAGCGCACCGCAGTGCGCCACGCCGCCCGCGGGGGCCGTCGGTCCCGGAACGTATCTGGTCGAGGCCGCGACAACGCGGGCCTCGGTGAAGCAGGGCCAGCAGTCCATCCGTCTGGAGAAGGACTGAGCAGGACTGAGCAGGCGGTAGCGGATCCCGGCGCAGACAGCGAACGCCCCGGCCGCACCTGCGGACGCTGTTGGTTAATTCGGGGTCTGGCTACTTCGCCCCGCCGGATGCGGCGGGGCGAAGTGCTGCGAAGTGGCTTATGCGGGTGCGGGCTCGGG
>NZ_JBHWGS010000025.1:0-131924 GCF_042732975.1 Streptomyces sp. NPDC059743
GTGAGCTTGAACACATAGTGGTCCAGCGCGGCGAACACCTTGCTGGACACCACTGTCCGGTAGTAGGCCGACCATCCTCTGATGATGGGAGTCAGCTTCAGCATGACTGCGGCATTGTTAGACCCGTTCAGGGTCATCATTACCGCTTTCAGCCTGGCCCGGACCCTCTTGATGGCCTCCTTGCTCGGTTTGACAAGTGTCTTGCTTCCGTACCGCCTGACGTTGAACCCCAGGAAATCGAACCCCTCAGCGAGGTGGACGATTCTGGTCTTCTCTTCATTAAAGCGAAGACCTCGGGGGGACAACCACTCACCGAGCATGACCCTGACCCGCTGTGCTTGCTCCTCGCTGTGACAGAGCGCGACGAAATCGTCTGCGTAGCGCACAAGGATCGGAGTGCCTTCTGCCGCGATGGGGTCACGTTGTCGTCCCCCGCTGCGATAGCGGCACCCGGCGGCCACCTCCATTCCGTGAAGAGCGACATTCAGCAACAAAGGACTGATCACCCCGCCCTGCGGGGTGCCTTCCTCGGTCGGGGCGTATCGGCCGCGATCCATGACCCCGGCTTTCAGCCAGTCGCGGACCAGCCCCCGTGCGGGGAACTGCCCGACGGCCTTCAGCAGGTGGTCGTGGCTGATGCGGTCGAACGCCGCTGCCAGGTCGGCATCGAGTACCCACAGGCGTTTCGCGTCCTTGCGGGCGGTGGCGCCGAAGATGGCCTCGATCGCGTCATGGCAGCCCCGGCCGGGACGGAAGCCGTACGACCTCGCCTCGAACCGGGCCTCCCACTCGGGCTCCAGCGCGTTCTTCACACGGGCCTGGAGTGCCCGGTCCCGAAGGACCGGAATACCGAGTGGTCGTTGCTTCCCATTGCTCTTCGGGATGTACACACGCTTGACGGGCTTGGTCTTCCACGGTTCTGCGTTCCTGTGAACCTGGGCCGCCAGTTCGCCTCTTGCCTTCGGCGTTAGAGCGAGCTGTCCGTCGATACCGGCCGTCTTGCGTCCAGCGCTCTGCTGTGCGACCCGCTTCACGCTGACCAGCGTGTTGCTGCGGCTGCGCAACATGAGCTTCTGCAGATTGCGGACCTTCTTCAGGTCCCCTTCCTGCGATGCCTTGAAGATCCTGCGCCTCAGTCGCCGTACGTCTTCCTCGCACTGAGCCCAGTCGATGCTGTGCCAGTCCCAGGAGCCGTCCTTCGGTCCGTTCACCGGGACAGCCGAGTGCGAGGCGGATTGCCTCTTTCCCATCTGTTCCCCCCCCAGCGTCTAACTTGCCCGTCGGTTCGGGTCTCTTTGCGTTTCTCTTCAAAGGCCTACCTGACCCACGTCAGCTCTCTTTCGAGCCGGGCCATGGAGCCCGTATCCGGCGAGTTATGCAGGGACAGAACAGGAGTGCTGCCGTGATCTGCTTTCCCCTGGCCTTTCGGCCTGCCGGCGTTCGCTTCTTGGGGCATCCTGTTCCCGCTGAGGAGTTGGGCCTTCCTTACGGTCGGCTTACCAGCCGTCTCCGGCTGGACCTCAACGGGGTTTCCACGTTCCGCACCATCAAGATGCGACTGGTGAGGGCGCTCCCTTTACCCCGGGGCCAGTGGTGTCCGGTCCCCGCCAAGCAATCCGCGGGGGCCACCGTCCGCCTTCCAGCGTCGGGCCCTACGACTGCCGCTTGCATTGCCACCGCGCAGCCTGAGAATCACGAGGCATCATCAGGAGTTCACTTGCGTTCGCCCGTCCAGTCTTTCCCTTGCTTGTTGCCGCCCGATGGCCGGGCCGCTCTTGAGCGTGAACGCCCAGCTTCACACCCCGCCGTTACCAGCGGCGCATGTGGGCGTGGGAACGGGCCTGGACACTGGCCCGAGCCGTATCTCCGATATCTCTCCCATTCGAAATACGGCCACTTGAATGGAGCGACCTCGTGTCGCACCCGCTTGGTTCTCACGGATGATCTTCGTTGAGAGCTGATGGTGAAACTCGCGCCGTGCGTCGGCCACCCGTGTGTGAGCGCGGGCGACCTTGATGCGGGCCTTCGTCCTGTTGCTGCTGCCCTTGGTCTTACGGGACAGGCGTCGCTGTTCCTTCTTGAGTTTCTTCTCGGCGCGGCGCAGGAAGCGCGGGGCGTCGGTCTTCGTGCCGTCCGAGAGGACCGCGAAGTGGGACAGGCCAAGGTCGATACCGACCTGAGCATCCGTCCGGGGCAGGGCCTCGTCAGGGCCGGTCTCCACGACGAAGCTCGCGAAATACCTACCGGCAGCGTCCTTGACCACGGTGACCGTGGACGGCACGGAGGGAAGGACGCGGGACCACTTGACCCGCACATCGCCGATCTTCGGCAACAACAGGTCCCCGCCCGTGGTGATCTTCCACCGTGCGTTCGCGGTGAACCTGACGGCCTGCCGGCTGTCCTTGCGGCTCTTGAACCGGGGAGCGCCCATGCGCGGTCGCTTGCCCTTGAGCCCGTCGAAGAAGTTCCGGTACGCGGTATCCAGATCCCGCAGGGACTGCTGCAGCACCACGGCCGATACCTCGCCGAGCCAACCACGCCCGTCGGTCTTCTTCGCGTCGGTGATCAGCAGCTTCGACAGTTCCCCGGTCTTCGGGAACGGCGCACCCTCCACGCGGGCGGTCTCACGAGCGCGCAGCGCATCGTTGCAGACCACCCGTGAGCACCCGAACGCCCTTGCCAACGCGGAACGCCGGGGACCGTTCGGGTACAGGCGGAAGCTGTACCTGAGCTGCATGATCAGCACCATACCGTTGGTTTATGGCTGAGTATCAGAGCATCCGTACTGGCAGGCACTGCGTTTTCGCCCTCCACGCCCACTTGGTTTTCGTGACGAAGTACTGGCACGAGGTCTTCAAGGACGCGCACCTGACGCGCATGGAAGAGATCATGCGCGCCGTGTGCAAGGACTTCGAGTGCGAGCTGGTGGAGTTCAACGGCGAGAACAACCACGTGCATCTACTGGTGAACTTCCCGCCGAAAGTGGCCCTGTCCAAGCTGGTCAACTCGCTCAAGGGCGTCAGCTCACGCAGGCTCCGACAGGAATACCCGGAACTGGTCCGGCACTACTGGCGGGCTCAGCGCCTGTGGTCCGGCTCGTACTTCGCCGGGTCGGCGGGCGGGGCTCCGCTGTCGATCGTCCGTCAGTACATCGACCAGCAGAACCGCCCGCTCTAGCCTGCCGGTCAGAGCAGCATCCAGAATCGCTTCACCACCAGACTGAAGCCCGGTGCACTGCGGTTAGTCCCGGTAGCGGCCTCCTTCTGGGCAGCAACGTGATGCCGCCGGCCGCCCCGTCCGGATGGCGTGAACGGTTCTGGCTCAGATGCGCCAGGAGCGGATGCGGTCGGCCACGTCGTAGGCGTCGGTGTGCCCGGTGGATGTCGCGGGTGAGGTCGACCGGCGCGCCATACGGGGCGTTGATGCCCTCGCCCGCGGCGCCCATATAGGCCACGGCGATGCCTGGCGGTTGCAGCCACGATTGGCACAACTTGCTGGCCTCGCCACAGGACGCGACCTAGGGCTACTCCTCGCCCCGGGTCTTGCCTACGTCGCAGGATCACCTCTGCACGAGTCCTTGTGGCTCAAGATTCCCTCATAACATCCAGCCAGAAGGTCGCCATTGTCACCGGGGCTTCAGGAGGCATCGGAGCGGCCGTCGTGGAGGCTTGTCGAGGGCTCGGCTACGGCGTTACGGCGACCGGCCGCTCCATCCCGTCGTCGGATGACCGTAAGGTGCTGGCCCTTGCCGGTGATGTGACCGCGCCCGGTACCGCAGCGAGGTTGGTCGAGGCGACAACGAGACGTTTCGGCCGTGTCGACACACTGGTCAACTGTGCGGGGATCTTCGTCTCCAAACCGTTCACCGAGTACACCGATGAGGACTTGGCGTCGGTGGTGGGGGTGAACGTGCGCGGCTTCTTCGACGTTTCCCGCAGCGCCATCGGTGCAATGCTCGCGCGCGACGGCTGGGGCATGTGGTGAACACCTCCACCAGTCTCGTAAACGATGCCGATGCGCGAGTTGCAGAGGCGCTCATCTCACTCACCAAGGGCGGGCTGGGGCGCGCGGTGTCCGGGCCGCCGGGCGGCTGCCGAGCGTCCTCACTTGACAATGTCCAGCAGCCGGTCTCCCAGCACACCGGCGGAGCGAGGATTCTGTCCGGTGACGAGGTTGCGGTCCTCGACCATGAAAGGCTCCCAGATCGGGCCGCGGCTGTAATTCACGCCGACCTTCTCCTTGAGGTCCGTCTCCAGCAGCCAGGTCGCCCGGGAGGCCAGACCTACCGCCTCCTCTTCCTCGTTGCTGAAGCCGGTGACGTTGTAGCCCCTGAAGGGCGAGACGCCGTGGATTCTGGTGGCCAGCATCGCGGCCGGTGCGTGGCACACGATCGCCAGCGGGTTGCCCGATTCCAGTTGGGCGGTAAGCAGTCGGCCCGCGTCGGCGTCGAAAGCCAGGTCCGCCATCGGGCCGTGGCCGCCCGGCAGGTAGACCGCGTCGTAGTCCTCAAGGCGCACGTCCGACAGCTTGAGCGGCCGCCGCATCACTTCCGCGTCCCGGATGATCTCCTCCAGGCGGAGGGCCCCGTCTTCACCGCCCGCCATGGCCGGGCGCAGGCTCATCATGTCGACGTTCGGGGTGGTGCCGCCCGGTGTGGCGACCACCACCGAGTGGCCGGCGTCCGTGAGCAGCTTGTACGGACTCGCGAACTCCTCGGCCCAGTAACCGGTCGCGTACCTGGTGCCGTCCTTCAGTACCCAGTACGTGGCTCCGCTCACTATGAACAAGACCTTCGCCATCACTCATTCGCCTCCTGTGCGATTTAACCCGTTTGGCGAATTAAGCCACTTTGTCATGGTAGGCGCGCTTCCATTCGTTCGCATGCGTGTGGCGGCTCGACCCAGCTGAACCACCCGATGGCGCATCGTGGCCTGCCTCACCTGCGCAGGTGGCCGGTGGGTCGGCGGTGGCGCAGGCGCTTGTCCCGGATGAGTGGGCCGGGGTCGGTATAGAAGCCGTCGGGGTGCACGCCGATGCCGGGCGGGACAATGTCGTCGATGCGGTCGAGGACGGCGTTGTCGAGTTCCAGATCGGCACGGCCAGCAGGTCGGCCAGTTGCTCGGGGCGGAGGGGACAGATCAGCACCGAGGTGACCGCTGGGCAGGGCGCCCACGAAGGCAATGGCGAGGCGGGCAAGAGGTACACCCACGTCGGCAGCCGACGCGGAGAACTCCTGGACGGCATCAGCCTTGGCCCGGACACCTGGTACGACAGATCGAACAACTTCGCGCCGTGCTCGGGTTGCGGTGCCCCGCAGTGGAGTCGACCCGCCCGAAAAACCTGCCGGAGTTCAACGAGCCGAAGATGAGCACACCCATGCGTGCGAGCCGAACGGTGAGCACCTGAGATCAGCTGAAGTCAGCGGCGCCGGTGTCGGCGCGGGTGCGCTTGATCTCATCAAAAACCCGGCGTGCCGGCGACGGCAAGCACTCCGTCCCACAGTCGGCCGGCGTCCTCTCCCTTGGGTGAGGGAGACACGACGGGACCGAAGAAGGCGATGGGATCGGCGGCGGAGCCGGAGCCCGGTACGGTGATGATCAGGTTTCGCCATTCTGTCCCACCAGAGTGAGCCCTCGACCGTGGGACGCCCGCAGCTCGTGGTCCCAGCGGTCGGCGTCACCGGAGTCCGCCAGGTCCACCGGCGATCCCGCCTCCTGCAGCGCCGCTTCCGGCGTCGCCCGGCGCGCGGGCCGCTTGTGCAGGTGATACCGGGTGCCAAGGGCCGTGGATGAGTCCGGCCACGGTCAGGACACGTCCCAACACCCACGCCTCGCCCGTCAGGACGAGGTTGTGCTCAAGCCACAGCCGTCAACGTGACAGCCGTTCAAGCCGAAGAAGAGGGGTACTGCCTGCGAACGATCGCAGAGATGGTGGTGTGCGGCAAAGCACGATGTCCATCGCTGCTCCCCCGGAATGTGCCGACCGAGACATGGAACCACTGCTTCAGTACCCGTACAGCCTGTGCTGAGCACCCACAGCCAATCAACTCGCCCGCCGCGGCCCCGAGCGGACCGGCGGGGCACCGCAAACACCGGAAAGGACCTGAGACAGTGACTGATCTGACGCTGCAGGAGGCGATGGACCGCACGGCCGCGGGCATCGCCAAGGCAACCGAGATGGGCGTGCCCATGAACATCGCCGTGGTGGATGCCGGCGGTCATCTGCTGCACTTCTCCAGGATGGAGGACGCCTGGCTGGGCTCCATCGACATCGCGATCCGTAAGGCGAGGACGGCCGCCTTCTTCAAGATGCCGTCAGCGGCGATCGGCAAGCTGTCACAGCCCGGCGGCGATCTGTACAACATCGAGGTCACCAACGGCGGCCTGGTGACCTTCGGCGGCGGCCTGCCCATTGTCAGCGGCGGCCGCGTCATCGGCGCCGTCGGCGCCTCCGGCGGTCAGGTAGCCGAGGACACCGCGGTTGCCGAGGCGTGCCTCGCCTGACACGACCGGCGAAACTGCTCTGCTGCGTGAAGATGAACAGCCCGCGTTTCATGGGGTTTGGCGACACGGGCGCTGACCCGACCGGCCTGGTTCCGGATCCCCGCGCGCCGGTGAGCGCATCAGCCCGCACCCGGGTCTCCGCCACCGCCGACGCGGAGCGCGTTCCGACAGCCGTCACGGTGCATCAAGTCCCGCACCCCATCCGCGAACCGAGAATGGTGCAGGGCGTCCAACTGGGTCAGCCGGTATCGCAGGCCGTCTGCGCGTACCGCTTCCCACTGCGCTCTCTGCTGCTTCTGGCAGAGTAAGCCGCCGCCAGCCGACACCGCGAGCGTGCCGAGGACGATCTGGACCCGCCAGTGGGCCAGCAGCCAGTTGGTGATGGCCATGGCTGCAGCAACGAGGAGACCAATCAGCCGGTCGTCTGCGCGCTGCGGCCGCTTGCCCGACCTCCCGGTACGCGCCGCGCCGGCGGGCGCCTGGCCGTTGCCGCCCGCCGCTGCCGCACGCGGGGGCTCATCGGCTGGCCTGCGTAACACCGTTCACGAGTTGCCCCAGGCCGTTCTTCAGGGCGGTCCGCTCGGCCAAGTCGTCGGCGACGGCGTCGAGCCGGTCGGCAATCCGAGGCCGCTCGTTCGGCCAGCGTGGTGTGGTTGTAGCTGTCGAACGCGTCGTTGGCCAGACATGCGGCCCGGTCGGCCTCCGCCGTACCTCCGAGTGCGAACTCGGGGTCGATCTCCCGACCTGTCGCCGGATTGAGGGGTTTTCGTCACCGTGATCGCTCCATCGAAGAGGACGGATACGGCGGCCGACCATCCAAAAGACCGCGTGTCGCCGATAGGGGCGGGACTTCGACATCCCGGCCCCGCCGTCGCGAGCCGGACTCCGTCAGCGTTGACGTAAAGGCGAAGGCGCATATCTGCACCGTCGACGCCGGCTTCGCCGCTCGGCACGACAACGGCGGTGACCATTGTCCGCGGCGGAACTCCGCCACGCCTCGTCGGTCCGCACCCGGGATCGCGTCAGGTCATGAGGCCGCTGCATGAGGCTGCGGCTGCACAATGCCGACGAACTCGTCGGTGGTAAGGATCGCGTGGGCGTACTGTGGAGCGTTGATGTCGAACGTGGCAGACATCTCCTCCCACTTGAAGGCGCCGATGGCGTCTCGGATGAGGGTCACGTGATATCCGAGTTCCTGGCCGAAGCGCGCGGTCGTGTCCACGCAAGTGTTCGCCTTCATGCCGATGAGCACGACTTTACGGATGCCGTGCTGCTTAAGCATGAGGTCCAGATCTGTATTCGCGAAGCCGCTCGAGGACCAGTGCTGGTTCATGACCAGCTCGCGTTCGCGCGGCCGGAAGTCCGGGTGCCACTCTGCTCCCCAGCTGCCCTTGGCGAAGGTCTGCGCCTTGATGATGCGTTTCTGCGTCGGAGACAGATGGTCCCACGTGAGGTAGTCGCTCGGGACCGTCTGGTGATGAGGCACGATAAAAACCTGAAGGCCCTGGTCGCGGGCCGCGGCCAGCACGGTCCGCATGTGTGCGATGAGGTCGACGCCCTCAGCTACTTCCTTGGCCTGCGGCCACAGTTTTCCACCCTCGGAAAGAAAATCGTTGTACGGATCAATGATGAGCAGAGCCGTTTCGTCCGGCAGGTAGGTCACATCTTTGGCGTTCATCGGTTTCTCAATCCCGTCCTGCATCGCGTGGCGGACAACATCGCGGATCGACCGGAAGCCCTGCGAGACGACAGCTCGGTGCGCTCTCTGAGCCCTGAAATGAGCCTTCACAGTCTTGCGACACCGGCCTCACCGGTCGGAGCGAACCTTTGCCATGAGAATTCCTCCACGTCGGTTGTATCTGTCGCCACACCACCGTGCCATCGTGCGAGGAATTCCGGCCCCACCCTGGGCGCCGTGGCAGGCGGGACCTCATCCCGCTCATCACTTTCCAGCCTCTCACTTTCGCAAAGCTCGTGCATCTGGCTGGAACCCCGGATCCCGGCCTCGAATTATCACAGCGGACGCAGCTGTGCGGCCGCGTAGCGTGACGTGCCGCCTCCGCCGCATCCGACGAGTGCGGAGCTCAGCGCCAGGTCATCGACAGCGTCGATGCCGAAGGTCATGTGCGGTGCGGTCATGTCGCTCGTCGCCTGCTCGCGTGCCGGGTGGGTCTCGGACTGTCAGCGGCGCGAGACCGCGCCCCGTAGAGCCGTGGCCAGGATCTGCTGTGTCCGGCACTGGGTGAGTGGCAGGTGGCCGATGAGGAGCCGGTAGTACAGGGCTCCGCAGACGAGATCGATCAAGGTGTCGGCGTCGGTGTGCGGGGCGAGTTGCCCGTTGCTGATGGCTTGGTCGACGTGGGCCTCGATGTCGACGCGTCGGGGCTGGTGAAAGCGGGTCAGGTAGACCTCGCATACGCCTTCGCCGGCCTGGGCGGCCCCCATGACCGTGCGGGCCGTTGAGGAAGCGCACGACGGCGTTGAACCGGCGTCCCCAGTCGTGGACGAAGTCGCTTGTGTCCTGCCCGGTCAGTGATGGCTCGACGACGTTCAGGAGGCCGTCGACGAGTACCTCGCCGGGGTGGGACCACCAGCGGTAGACGGTGACCTTGCTGACGCCGGCCCGGGTGGTGATGCCTTCCATGCTGAGTTTGCCGAGCCCGTCGGACTCGACGATTGATGTTCAATCTCGCGGTCGAACTCCGCGGCTTGGTCGGCGTCCATGGTGGCGCGGATCGCTGCAATGATGCCGGGGAGCTCCGTTCCGGCCGTACGGACCGGTGACCTTGTGGGATACCTGAGGATCTCGGCCGCCGATCAGAACCCCGATCATCAGGTCGACGCCCCGCTCCGGGCAGGTGTCGGGATGTCCTGCAACCATCCGCACTCCACCTGCGCCTGATCGCGGGCCTGCCGGCGGCCGATTATGAGATCGACGAAGGTCCCGCAGCCGATCGCGGCAGCGCTGATGATTCCTCATTGTTCTGAGACGCCGGCCATCCTCCACGGCAGACAAGAGTCCGAGACTGGAGCGGGTTGGCTAGGGTGAGGGCATGGACGGTTTCAGGGTCACATACACGGTCGAGTGCGCTCAGTCGCTGGCGGAGCTGTCCCCTGAGCGCCGGGCGCTCATCGACCGTGGCCTCGCTGTCCTCGCGAGGAACCCGTACCACAAGGCCACCGCACCCATCGGCACTCATGAGGACAACCGGAAAGCGCAGGTCGCGCCTGGGGTCCTGATCGAGTACGTGATCGCGCACGCGGTGATGGTCGTGGTGGTGCTGACCGTGTTCGACGACGGCCTGTACCTGCTCGCCGACGACGAACTGGGCAGCGGCGGAGACAACTGACTCGGCTTGCCCCGGCACCTGCGCGGCTGGTCCCGAGTACCCGTGTCCGGCGTGCATGAGGACGTCGCCACCGGCGGCCGGGACGGCCCAGGCGCTCGGTCACGGTCCCTACGCCGAGCGGGTCGCGGCCGTCACGCCGCGAGTTCCGGCGCCGCGACTTCTCCTTGCGGCCGCCGTATTCTTCTTCGCCGCCTCCCGGGCCGCTACCAGGGCCTGACGCGCGGGATCGACCCCGCTCAGCTCCGCCTCGGCCTCGGGCGTGCGGACCAGCATCGCCAGCACGCACCGTCGGCACTCCGGCTCTGCCTGGAGCGCGGTGAACGCCGGCGCGGGCGCTGTCGCCACCGGGTCCGCGTCCAGCTCGACCAGGTCCATCAGCGCCAGGAACTCCTTCTGGGCGGCGGCCGCGTCGGCCTCCAGCGAGGCCCGCACATCGGCGGTGATGGCGGCGACATCCGCAGGTCCTGATCGCCTGGAGGCACGACCGGCACAGCCCGTCAGGGTTCAGGTTCGCCTCATACCTGCACCGTGGGCACACGCCTCGCTCGCGGTACTTCCAGCGCGGCAGTGGAAGTCGGCGCCGCGCCTGGAAAATCGGCGAGAGTCTGGTTCCCCCGCCCTCGCCCTTGTCCGGGACCAGGCAGAGTTCGCGTTTCGGTGGGGAGTCACACGGGGGTTGCTGGAGCTCTGGGATGGGGGATGACGTGGAGCTGGGCGGGGCCGTTGAGGGAGAGCGAGGGGACGGGGGCAGGCCGCTGGTCGGGGTGGGCGAGAGTGAGGTGTGGCAGGCGGGCGAACAGGGTGGTCAGAGCGACGTGGGTCTCTGCCCGGGCGAGGTGGGCGCCGAGGCAGAAGTGGGGGCCGTGTCCGAAGGCAAGGTGTTCTTTTCCGCTTCGGGTGGGATCGAACGTGTCTGGCCTGTCCGGGTGGATCTCGGGGTCACGTCCGGCGGCCGCGAAGGCGATGATGACCGGTTCGCCCCTGCCGATGACGACGCCTTCGCCGAGGTCGATGTCTTCGATGGCGTAGCGCATCGGGTGGTGCATGATCGGGCCGTTGTGGCGCAGCGTCTCTTCGATCACGTCATCCCAGCTGACTGTGCCCTGGTGGAGATGGACAAGGTGTTCGGGCCGCGAGAGCAGGGCGTGGACGGCGCTGGTGATGAGGTTGACGGCTGTCTCGTATCCTGCGGCGAGCATGAGGAAGAGATGGTCGAGCAGTTCCTTGTCGGTCAGTGGCGCCTCACCGTCTGCGGACGGGGTGACCAGGTCGCTGGTGAAGTCGGAACCGGGATGCGCCCTCTTGTGCTCCAGCAACTCGGCGAGCCGTGTGTAAAGTTCGGCCAGGCGGGCTTGTCCCTGCTCGGGGCTTGCCGTGGTGTCCATCAGCGCGTCGATGGAGGCGCCGAGGTTTTCCCGGAGGGCGTCGGGGACACCGAACAGGTCGCAGATGACCGTCATGGTCAGGGGCAGGGACAGTGTGCGCCGGATGTCGGCACTCCGGCCGGGTGGCAGGGAGTGGAGCGCTTCGACCAGACGGTCCGCAGTCGCCTGGATCTGCGGACGCATTGCCTCCACCCGTCGCGGTGAGAACGACGGGGCCATTCTGCGGCGTAACCTGCGGTGCTCCTCGCCGTAGGTGTTCAGGAAGTTCTGCATGAGGGCGGAGACCGCAAGGGGCCAGCCCTCGGGTACGTCGGCGAGGCCGGGCCAGTGCCGACGAGGATCGCGGGAGACGCGGGGGTCGTTGGTCAGTTTTTGGATGACGCTGTGGCGCGTGACCGACCAGGCGCGGACACCCCCCGGGAGTTCGACCGCGGTTGCCGGGCCCATGGCGCGCAGGACAGCCGCGTCGGCGTGGGCCGCACGGGCGGTGGGATCCAGCACAGGACACCGAGAATCGAATAAAGCAGACATATTGCGCTCCTCTCGGCTGCCGTGCCCGCCGCGCGCACATCGCAGCCGTCGATGTCGGAATCAGCAGGGCCCGGAACCGCCGACCCGCACAGCGTCGGGCTTGTCCTCTTTCTTCTACGCGACGATCCGGAGCCTGGCAACGGTGACGAACACGCCACGCACATATGCTGAACCGGGCCGCAAGCGAACAACCAACGCCCTCAAAAACTTTCGGGCCGTGGCAACCCCTGCGTCTTCCATGGCACTGTCACCGCGACCAGCCGTGGCTCCGCTCCCGGTCCATGGCCGATCACGTCCGATCCACCGTGGCTTACCGCAGGACGGGAAGGTCGGCGGACATGTATTCGTCCGCGATGTTGAACACACTGGCGCAGCGAGGGCATCCGGCCTTGCCGAAGAGATGAGCGATTCCGTCGGCGAACGCCTCTTCCCCGTCGACGGCCTCGCGGCGCCGATGGAGGTGCAGGCCGCGCCGGTGTCACTGGTGGTGATGGCGAGCGCGGTGTACACCTTGATCGTGTCACGCGCTTTGTGCGTGCGCCGTGGCCGTTGTGGCGCGGATGGGCAGGTGGCCGTCGCGCAGTCGGCGTCCGTTGCGTCCGTTGTTCACCGCGACGAGCTCGGCGAGGATGGACAGGGCGCTCTCGGCGAGGGAGGTTCCGCCGAGGTCGAGGCCTGCCGGGCCGTTGAGGCGGTCCAGTCCCGGGATGTCGGCCAGGCGTCGCAGGCGTTGTGCGTGGGTGGCCCGGCTGCCCAGGGCGGCGATGTATCCGGCCGGGCCGGCCAGGGCGGCACGGATGGCGCGGTCGTCGATGCGCGGGTCGTGGCTGAGCGTGACGACCGCGTCGTCGGCGTGGAGCGGGTGGCGGGTGATCCAGTCGTCGGGCCAGGCGCGGATGGTCGTGACGGTGTCGGGGAAGGCGCCGGCTGCGATGTGGCCTGGCCGGGGGTCGAGGACAACGGTCCTGCGGTGCAACGGGCCTGCCAGGGTGGCCAGGATCGCTGCGAGATCCGTGGCACCGACCAGCAGCAGCCGCGGCCGTCTCGTCAGCTCTTCCACGAAGGCGGGTCCGCTGTCGGGCAGTTGATCCGTGCTCGCGGCCACCGACCAGGTGTACGGGGGCTGAAGAGCGACCCGTACCGCGAGTGGACGGTCCTCGGCCAGTGCCGTGGTGATCGCGGAGTGAACCGGCTCGGGCGGCGCGGCAGCGATCTGGACCCGCAGTTCTCCGGCACAGGCCGGCGCGTCCTCCCACGGCAGCAGGTGCTCTCCGGGTGCCACGGTGGTCACATGCGGTGCGGCTCCCGCCAGAACGTCGCGGGCCGCGTCGAGGATGATGCCCTCGACGCAGCCGCCCGACAGCGAGCCTCGCCATGTACCGTCCCCGGCGACTGCCATCGTGGCGCCGAGTGGTCGTGACGCGGGCCCGTCGCGGTCCACCAGGCGGGCCAGCACGACCGGCCGGCCCGCACGCCGGTGGGCGTCGATGTACGGCCAGACTTCACGCAGCATCCATGCCTCCTGTACGCAGCATCTATGCCTCCTGTCCTGGCAGGCCCGACAGCGAAACCGATCCGGCGGTCCTTCGGCTCGGCGCGGACCTTGGACGCGGATGAGTCATCGCAGAGGCTGCTCTTCCAGTACGCGGTCGAGACGGACCGGGAGAGTCCGCTGGCGGACTCCCGTGGCGTGCCAGACGGCGTTCGCGATCGCGGCCGCGGTGCCGACGGTGCCGATCTCTCCCACGCCTTTGATGCCTGACGGGTCGCCAGGTTCGTAGTCGGGTACGAAGTCGGCTTCGATGTCGGGGACGTCGGCGTGTGCGGCGATGTGGTATCCGGCGAGGTCCGCGTTGATGTGCCGACCCGTGGCCGGATCACGGACGCCTTCTTCGTGCAGGGCCATCGACAGCCCCATGACCATTCCTCCCACGAGCTGGCTGCGTGCGAGGAGCGGATTGATCACGCGGCCCACGGCGAACATCCCCAGCAGCCGCCGCACGCGCACCTCGCCGGTCGCGGGATCGACGGTCACTTCGCAGAACACGGCACTGTAGGAGTGCCGTTCCATGAGGGGCAGCTCGCCGAGCGACTCGGTGGTGTCGGCCGAAACGGTCAGCGGCAGCGTGGCGTCGTCCATTTGGGAACGCAGCTTCGCCGCGGCCTCGGTGATCGCCCACGCCCAGGACGTCGTCCCTCTGGATCCGCCCGCGCTCCACGCCGGACCGAGGTCGCTGTCCGCGATCAGAACGCGTATCCGCGCGGTATCGACGCGCAGCGCGTCAGCGGCCACCGCGGTCAGCGCGGTCCGTGCGCCGGTACCGATGTCGCAGGCGCCGATGGCCACGGTGAACGTCCCGTCGGTCTCGGCGGTGATCGACGCCGAGGAGGGCAGTGCCCCCGCGCCGAAGGACGTGGCCGCCATTCCGGTGCCGACAAGCAGATGTCCCTCCGTCCGCATCCGTGGGCGGTGGTCACGTGTGGCCCAGCCGAACCGGCGAGCGCCCTCCCGCAGACACGGGACGAGGTTGCGGCGGCTGAACGGAAGACCGGATACGGGGCCGACGGCGGGCTCGTTGCGCAGCCGGAGTTCGAGAGGGTCCATGCACAGCCGCTCCGCCACCTCGTCCATGGCGGATTCGAGCGCGAACGAACCCGGCGTCGCACCGGGCCCACGCAGCGAGTACGGCGGCAGGATGTCGACCGGGACCGCGGTGCGCCGGGTACGGATCGCCGGTGCCGCATAGAGCGTGTTGGACAGCTCGGTGCAGTTCTCCAGGTAGTCCGCGAGCGGCGAGACCTCGAAGGCCGACACGTGGTGGATCGCCCGCAGACGACCGTCGGCATCCGCCCCGATCCGGACCCGCTGGTCGGTCGCCGGCCGTGCCGAGACCGTCTGGAACACCTGGCTCCGGGTCAGGGTGACACGTACGGGACGGCCGAGCATCGTCGTGGCCATCACCGCCAGGACCAGCTGGGGACCACAGCCCCCCGATTTGGACCCGAAGCCGCCGCCGACGTGCGGAGCGCGGACGCGCACCTGTTTCGGGTCCAGGGAGAACAGAGTGGCCACCGTCATGGCGACCAGGAAGGGCCCCTGGTTGGAGTCGATGACCTGGAGACGCTCGTCTTCCCACCAGGCGGTCGCGGAGTGCGGCTCCATGGCGGCGCCGTGTTCCTCGGGCGTCCGGTACCGCTCGTCCACGACCACCGCGCTCACCGCCAGCTCCGCGTCCACGTCACCGACGTTCGCGTCCTCGCCGAAGAACGGTGTCGCAGGCCGGGCGGCCGGGTGCTCGAGTGAGAAGTCCACGTCATGCGGTTCCTCGTCGTACGTCACCCGCAGCGCTACGGCCGCCGACCGGGCCTGCTCCATCGTCTCCGCCATCACCAGCGCGATCGGCCGGCCGGAGTGGGGGACCTCATTGTTCTGGAGCAGGTGCATGCCGCCGTCGGGACCGAAGAACGATCCTGCCTCCAGGTTGAGCCGGGGCGCGTTGCGGTGGTCGATCACACCCAGCACACCGGGCATGCCCTCCGCGGCGGAGACATCGATGTCACGGATGTGTCCCCGGGTCACCGTGGAGGTGACGACACAGCCGAAGGCGAGGTCCCGCATCGGCTCGTCGGCGGCGTAGCGGACGCCGCCGGTGACCTTGGCCGCGCCCTCGACCCGGGGCTGTGCGGTTCCCACGACGGACATGAGCGGAATCGCCGGGGCAGTGGACGGAGCGACGGTGAAATGCCCAGTTGGTTTCTTCGCGTCCGCAGACGCGCCGGCAGAGAACGCGTTCACGCGTTGGATCTCCTTGAAAAGTCATCTCATTTGGTGAGCCTGTGGTGGCAGATGAAGGTGCGGGCGATGCTGGTGAAGCCGAGAAAGTGCTCGGCTTCACGTTCGTAGCGTCAGCAGGGCGACGGCAGCCGGCCGGTCGTCACTCGGTCCGCTCGGCGAGCTCGGTCAGGACTGCCTCGATCAGATTGCGCGCCAATGTCACCTTGTATCCGTTGTCGTTCAACGGTCGCGCGGCGGACAGCTCCGCATCGGCGGCGGCCCGGAACATGTCGGCGGTGCCCGGTCCGTCCCGCAGGACGGACTCGGCGACCCGAGCGCGCCAGGGCCGCGACGCCAGACCTCCCAAGGCGATCCGCGCACCGCGGACCGTTCCCTCGTGGACGTCCAGAGCCGCCGCGACGGACACGTTGGCGAAGGCGTAGGACGCGCGCTCGCGGACCTTGCGGTAGCGCGACCGCGGGGACACCGCGGAGGCCGGCAGGGTCACCGCGGTGATCAAGGCGCCCGGCGGCAGTACCGTCTCCTGCTGCGGCGTGTCACCGACGGGCGGGTAGAACTCCGACAGCGGAATCTCATGGACCCCGTCGAGCGTCTCGTAGTGCACGACCGCGTCGAACGCGGCCAGAGCCACTGCCATGTCCGAAGGATGGGTCGCCACACAGTGGTCGGACCAGCCGAGGATCGCGTGGTTGTGATGCTCCCCGGTGATCGCGGCACACCCGCTGCCGGGAACCCGCTTGTTGCACGGCTCCGAGGGATCGGCGAAGTAGGCACAACGGGTCCGCTGCAGCAGATTGCCGCCCGCCGTGGCCATGTTGCGCAGTTGCCCCGACGCACCCGCCAGAATTGCCTGACTCAAGGCCGGATACCGGCGGCGTACCTCAGGGTGAGCCGCGACATCACTGTTGGTCGTCGTCGCACCGATGACGAGCCCGCCGTCGGGCGCCTCATGGATGCCGTCAAGCGGCAGATGACGCACATCCACCAGCCGGGACGGCGTCTCGATCTCGCTCTTCATCAGATCGACGAGATTCGTGCCACCGCCCAGGTACCGGGCACCGGCGTTCCCGGCGACCAGGGTGAGAGCCTCCCGGACCTGCGCGGGCCGGTCATAGGCGAACTCCTTCACCTCGTCGCCTCCTTGCGGGACGCCGTTTCGAGCACGGCGCGCACGATCGACGGATACGCGCCGCAGCGGCACAGGTTGCCGCTCATCCGCTCGCGCACCTCCACCGTGTCCAGTTCGGACGCCGGGCCGTCGGGTGAGACATCGGCGGTGGCCGCACTGGGCCAGCCCGCCGCGTGCTCGGCCAGCATCCCGACAGCCGAGCAGAGCTGCCCGGGAGTGCAGTATCCGCACTGGAAACCGTCGAGCCGTACGAAAGCCTGCTGAAGCGGCTGTAGTTCACCATCCACGGCGAGACCTTCGACCGTGGTGACCTCAGCCCCGTCGGCGGCGACCGCCAGCGTCAGACAGGACACCACACGCCGGCCGTCGAGCAGAACGGTGCAGGCACCGCACTGCCCCTGATCGCAGCCCTTTTTCGGCCCTGTATGGCCGATCTGTTCCCGTAACGCGTCGAGCAGTGTCCTGCGGTTGTCGACGGCCAGTCGGTGCGTCAGACCGTTGACGTGGAGCGATATCCCGCTGTGGGTGTCGTCCGTCATCATTTCCTTTCTCCGCGTGCGGGGGATCCGCGCGCATACGGCACGGACGCCGCCAGGCACGTCCACAGCATTTACCCCGCAACAGATCCACAGGGACAGTGGATATTCAACCAGCCCAGCACAGGGATGCGTTGCACAGAACTGGCGGAGTCTTGCACAATCCTGCTCCGGGTCAGGTAGATAGTCCGACGTGCCACCGGTAAAAGCGCGTTCAAATGATCAGGCGCGCCGGCCACTTCGGCCCCGGCAAACTCGCGGTGGGCAGCAAAGAGGAACAAAGGGGAGCCCTTTGCCCGCCCCACGGGAATCGAAAAGCCTATTCAATTAGGCTCACCAGGGAAAGCGGTAGGACAATACCCGCGTCCCCTTGCACAGTTCTCTTCCACCCGAGGGCATGCCCGGCTGATGTCCCGTTACGTCAGGGAAGGACGCCCGTGGCGGTGAGCACGGTATGGCGCAGGGTGGTGGCGTCCTGGCTGGGTGGTGCGCCGAACTGGCGGCGGTATTCCCGGCTGAACTGCGACGAGCTGTCGTAGCCGACGCGGTGACCGACCCCGGTGACGTCGTTGGGATGGGTGGCCAGCAGCAGCCGGGCCTGCTGGAGCCGGATCTGCTTCTGAAACTGGATGGGGCTCATCGCGGTCACCGCCTGGAAGTTGCGGTAGAAGGCGGAAACGCTCATGCCGGACAGCTGCGCCACCTCCTCGACCTTGAACGGCTGCGCGTAGTGCTCGCGGATCCACCGCACCGCCCGCGCGACATGGCTGAGGCTGCTGTCGGCAAGGCCCAGCTGGCGCACGATGCCGCCCTGCTCACCGGTGATCAGCCGCCACAGGATCTCGCGCTTGACGAGCGGCGCGAGCACCGTCCGGTCACGGGGCTCATCGAGCAGGCGCAGCAACCGGACCACGGCGTCGAGCAGTGCGTCGGGAGCGTCGCTGACAGCGATGCCCGGCACCGCGCTCCCGCCGGAGCGGGGGGCTTCTCCCGGCCCGGCCTGGAGCAGCAGTTCGGCGACGGCGGACGGTTCCAGCGTGAGCCCGACCCCCATGGCCGGGTACTCCGGACTGGCCTCAATGAACTGGCCGGTGACGGGCAGATCGACCGAGGCGATGAGGTACTGCCCGGCGCGGTACTCGAACACCCGGTCGCCCAACGCGAGGCGTTTGGCGCCCTGCGCGATCACCGCCAGCACCGTGCCGGACATCGACGGCGCCGGCGGATCGGACCGCTCGACCTTCGAGATGAGTACGCCGTCGATGGCGGTGGTCCAGTCGGGCCGCGCATGCCGGGTCAGCAAGGTACGGAGCTCGTCGAGATGCATGCCTCAATTGCAGCACACAGCCGGGCACCTGCTCTCGAACCAGAGAGGATCGTGCAAGCGCCCGCGAGCATCGTTCTACCGTTTCCGCAGGTCACGCCGGTTGAATGGAATCACTGGAATCCAGGAGCAAGCCACTGGGCTCTCGCTCCAGGACCGCACATCCACACTCCGCCGCCCGCAGAAGAAGGTAGTCATGACCACCAACTACGGATTCAACGCCACCCTGACCGCCAAGCCCGGAATGGGTGATCAACTGGTCGACCTGCTGCTGACCGGCCTGAACGAGGGCAGCCCCGGCGCGAGCGAACACTGCGTCGTCTACCTCGTCTCCCGTTCCGCGTCGGACCCCGACGTCGTCCACGTCACCGAAGGCTGGACCAGCGAGGAGGACCACCACCGGATCTTCGCCGGCGAGGCCGCCCAGGCCATCGTGGCGCAGATCGGCGGACTGCTTGCCAAGGAGTCCGCGTACACCGACTACGTACCGGTCCGCGGCAAGGCCGCCTTCTGAGACCCCGGACCGGTCGGCCGGTCATTCCTCAATCCTCGCGATCCGGCCGCTTCCTCCCCGATCACCCGGCACAACCCGACGAAAGGTGTCCACCGTGACCCCGGCACGACCCGAACTGGACCCCGAGCTGCGCGCGCTGCTCGCCGGCATGCCCCTGCGTTCCGAGCTCGACTCCGAAGCGCTCGCACAGATCCGCCCCTTCTCATCGATGCCGGTCGAACCTCTTCTCGTAGGTCGCGCAGTCGAGCGGCGTGACGTCACCGTATCCGCCGCGGACGGCGCACAGATTCCGCTGTCGGTCTTCAGCCCCGCCGGAACCGACAGCTCCACCGGGGCACCGTGCGTCTACTGGATGCACGGCGGCGGGATGGTCATGGGGGACCGCTTCTCGCAGATCGACATCCCGCTGGAGTGGCTGGACCTGTTCGGCGCGGTCGTCATCTCCGTGGACTACCGGCTGGCGCCGGAGGCCACCGGCACAACCCTGGTCGACGACTGCTACCAGGGACTGCTCTGGATCGCCGAACACGCCACCGAACTGGGCATCGACCCCGCTCGTATCATCGTCGCGGGCGCCAGCGCCGGCGGCGGCCTCACCGCCGGGGTCACCCTCCTGGCCCGCGACCACGGCGCCCCGGCGATCGCCGCCCAGGTCCTGATCGGCCCCATGCTCGACCACCGCAACACCACCACCTCCAGCCGGCAGTACTCCGGCACACCCGGCGTCTGGACCCGCGAGATGAACGAGTTCGGCTGGCGCTCCGTACTCGGCGACATCGAGAACGAGCAGGTGCCCGGCTATGTCTCACCCGCGGTGGCCGACGACCTCTCAAACCTGCCGACCACCTACATCGACGCAGGCACGGCCGAGGTCTTCCGCGACGAGGACATCGACTACGCCACCAGGATCTGGGCAGCCGGCGGCCAGGCAGAACTGCACATCTGGGCGGGAGGCTTCCACGGATTCGACGCACTGTACCCGCAGGCCGCGGTCTCCACCGGAGCGCGCCGAACACGCAACGACTGGCTCACCCGAGTCCTGACCCCCGCCCCTGCCGATGCGGCCGAGAAAACGGCAAGTATGGGCATCCTGCCACTCCCGCCGAGCTTGCCGTAGGGATTGTGTCCGCTGTGCCACCGCATCGACTGCACCGGAATGACGGTCGCTGCCCTCCCAACCATGTACAGGCTCGGCCTGCACTCGACACATCCAGCAGAATCCGGGGCCATCGTGGAGGAAGGCGAAGTTCAGGTTACGGGAACTTCTCGGGCAGAAGCGTAGTACGTGGTCTCTACGGTCCACGAGGTGCCCCTATCGGCTGGACCGCGGTGTCCGGATGGCCTGGGCTGCTGCAAGGGTTGCCTGTTGTGCTGCTTCGACGAGGCTGGACCCGTGGGCGAGGTGAGCCGCCGTGACACCGGCGAACACATCACCGGCTCCTGTGGTGTCGACCGGTGTCAGCCTCGATGCGGGAAGGTGAGTGGTCCGCCCTTTCTCTACGACGAGAGAACCGTCGGAACCGAGTGTGATGATGACGGAAACGCATCGCTCCGCAAGGAGGTTCGCGGAATCCTCCGGTGTTTCGGCGAAGGTCAGGTGGTGTGCTTCGGTGAGGTTGACGATGAGGGGATCCGCGGCGGCAAGGACGTGTTCGGGCAGGGTGGCGCTGGGGCTGGCGTTGAGCATCAGCCGTGCGCCATGAGTGACTGACCACCGTGCCGTGGCCTCGGTGGTCACCTGCGGGATCTCCAGCTGGGTGAGAACGAGTTGGGGGGCAAGGAGGTCGAGTGCACGCGTGACGTCGGCGGGCAGCAACAGGCGGTTGGCCTCAGGGAGCACGGTGATGCTGTTCTCACCATCGGGCGTCACCGTGATGAGGGCGTGACCGCTGGGTCCTTTGAGGGCAAGGAAATGGGAGGTGTCGACCCCTCGCCGTATGAGCTCGGTCTCCAGCGCCCGGCCGGCGCCGTCGGATCCGCGACGGCCGACGAACGCCGTCGTGGTTACGGTTGCCGCCGCGGCCGCCTGATTGAGGCCCTTCCCGCCCGGGTGCTGCAAATAGTCGGTGCCCAGGACGGTCTCGCCCGGGTCAGGGCGACGAGGGGTATGGGCGACGAGGTCGAGGTTCGCGGATCCGACCACGGCTACGCGGGTCAATTCTTACTCCCAGTGGTGGCGACTGATGCGACGAAGTAGCGCTGCAGGCCGAGCAGAATCACGGCGGGAATGACTGCCAGCACCGCTGTCTCGGCGAAGACGCGGCCGTAGTCGCTACTGAACGCGTTGAAGGTCTTGGCGATGGCGACGGGTGCGAGGTCCTTGCCGTCACTGGTGGTGACAAGGATGGGCCACAGATAAGCCTGCCACTGGAAGAGGAACAGGATGAGACCGGTACCGATGAGCGCCGGGCGGGTCAGTGGAAGGTAGATCCTGAGGAAGATGCGGGGCCACCCGGCACCGTCCACACGTGCGGCTTCGGCCAGTTCCGACGGGATGCCCAGGAAGAACTGACGGAGTGTGAAGATCGCCAGTCCGTTCCCCAGTCCAGGCAGCACAAGGGCGGGAACGCTGTTGGTGAGTTCCCAGTCGCTGAACGTGTGTGCCAAGGGGATGGCGATGGCCTCGAAGGGCACGAGGAAGCTCAGCACGACCATACCGAAGACGAATTTACGGCCCGGGAAGTCGACCACCGCCAGCGCGAAGGCTGCCATCGCGGAAATCACCATGCCGAGGACGACGGTCAGGGCGGCGACAATCACACTGTTGGAGAGGTTGCGCAGGAAGCCGTTGTCGATCGCCGAGTGGATGTTGCTGAGGGTCCAGTGCTCGGGCCACAGCATGTGCCAGTTCAAGGAGGAGTTGCCGGCGAAGGTTTCGGTGGCGCTGCGGAACGTGCTGGCGATGAGCCAGAGGACTGGCAGGAGGAAGGTGATGCCTACGACGACGGCGATGACGGCCAGCACGACACGGCCGGTGCGGCTGGGTGTCGAGGCTGCGGACGGGCCAGGGTTCGGAAGTGAGGTGCGGTTCATGATCAGTTCTCCTCGGCGCTGCGCAGCAGCCGGAACTGAACCGCGACAATGACGATCATCAGGGCGAGCAGCACAAGGAGTTCCGCCGCGGCGGTGTGCGGATCAGCGAGCTCGAAGCTGTTGTGGAAGATGTCGTACATGAGGAAGTTCGACTTTCCCTGCGGCCCCCCGTCGGTGAGGATCTGCATGGGCGCGAACAGTACGAAGTTCGAGACGGTGTCGGCGACCAGGACGAACAACAGCGGCCGACGGAGCAGGGGAAGCGTCACCGACCAGAAGCGGCGCAGCGGCCCCGCTCCGTCGATCGCGGCGGCCTCGTAGTACACGGTCGGGATGTCGTTGAGACCTGCGATGAGGAAGATCATCCAGTAACCGACGCCGATCCAGCTGGCGATGAGGATGAGGCTCGCGACGACCTGTCCCTGTCCGGTGAGGAAGGGTTGTTGGTGGATGCCGACCCCGGCGAGCGCTGCGTTGACGGGGCCGTCCGGGCGCAGCGCGATACCCCATACCACTGCGGAACCGGTCATCGGGACCGCGGCGGGCAGAAAGATCAGTGTGCGCCAGATGCCAGTGGCCGGCAGGTTCTGGGTGAGGAGCACCGCGAGGGCCAGTGCCAGCACGATCTGCAACGGGTTGACGATGACGTTGAAGATCAGGGTCTGCTGGACGGAGGACCAGAAGGCGTGGGACGAGAACAAGGCGGTGAAGTTGTCCAGCCCGACGAAGCGCGGCGGCAGCGTACTGCCGGGCAGACTCGTGTGAGTGGCGTCGTTCACGGCCTGGATGACCGGGACGAGCCGCAGCACGATGATGAGCGCGAGCGCGGGTGTCAGGAAGATCGCCGCCGCGCTGAGGTTGCCTACGAGCCTGCGCCGGTGAAGGCTGCCCTTGCGCTGTGGCGGCGGAGCTGTTTCTCCGGCTTCCGGAGGGTGCGTTGTGAGTGTCATTGCGGGTGTCCCTCTCGCCGGCCGGGGCTCCATCGGCTCGCCCCGGCCGGTCGGCTCGCATGGGTCAGCGGTACTTCGCCCACGCCTGGTTGATCGTGCTGGTGGCCGACGACAGCGCGCTCTTCACGGAGGCGCCGTTGCTGATGTCGTCGAAGGTCTTGGACAGCGTGTCCTCGAACTCGACGTAGCCGGTGGTCCTCGCACGCAGCGTGGCCGTGTTGGCCAGTTCGTACTTGGTCAGGTCCACGGCGCCCGCCATGCGAGGATCCTTGAAGATCTTCTCGTCGTAGAAGCTCGCCGTACCCGCCGTGTTGGAGGGCGGTACCGCGAGGCTGGGCATGTACTGGGCGAACCCACCGTTGTCGAGCCCCATGAACTTCATGAAGATCTCGGAGGCGACCGCCTTCTTGCTCGCGGGGTTCAGCCCGAGAGACCACCCGCCGGTGGGGGTGACCGCCTTGCCGCCCTTGAAGTAGGGGTAGGCGGTGACGCCGAAGTCCAATTCGGGGTTCGCGGCGAACTTGGGGCCCCACCAGGGGCCGCCGGGGAAGAACGCGACCTGGCCCGAGGCGAAGAGGTCAGGAGTCTGTGCCACCGGCACGCCGCGAGGGGAGATCTTGTCCTTGAACAGCGAGCTGTACCAGTCCATCGACTTCTCCCAGCCCGCGGTCTGCAGTTCGGGAGTCAGGTTCTTGTCGCCGCCGGCGCCTGAGCCGCCGCCGAGGCTCTCGGCCAGGGGTTGCAACTGGTAGTACCGGTTGACTTGATCGAGCACCAGTCCATACTTGGCGCCGGCCTGCTGGGTCTTCTTGGCGTCGGCGGTGACCGTCTCCCAGGTCAGCCGGTCGGCGGGCTTCGCCGAGGGGAAGGGAACGCCGGCCTTCTTGAGCAGCGCCTTGTTGTAGTAGAGCAGCTGGCTCGACGTCTGGAAGGGCATCGCGACGAGCTTTCCGTCGCTGGTCGCGGCGTCCAGTGACGTCTTGTCGACCATGCCCGCCATGTCCGGGAACGCCTTGGACAGGTCGGTGAGCCAGCCCCGTGCCTGGTATGCGTCGGTACGGGGCATGTCGACGTCGTAGACGTCGAGAGTCGAGTCCTTGCGGCTCAGGCGGGTGCTGAGGACGCTGTTGAACTGGTCGAACGGGACCGCCTGGTAGTTGACGGTGATGTTCGGGTGTTCCTCGTGGAAGGCCTCGAGCACCGGCTTGATGTCGTCGGCCGAGTACGCGGCGCCCGCGTAGTTGATCGTGACCGGCTTGGTCGGATCCTTGAGCGCGTCGGCCGAGGTGAGGCCGACCGGCTGCTGTCCGCCGCCGGACGAACCGGTCCCGGAACCGCAGCCCGTGACCAGCAGGGCCACGGCGATCGCGCCGACTGCGAGTTGTGTTGCCGCCCGGGCAGGACGGGGAAGGACGGGAAGCTTCATGACGGTCCTCTCTGACGGTCATGGGATTGCGGTCAATCGCCGGCAGAAGTACCGGTAAGGCGATCGAGGAAGAGGCGGCCGAAGCCAGGCACGTCGGTGTCGACGGCGACCGAGGCGTTGGGGGGTCCGAGTGGCGGGGCGAGGGCGAGGCCACGGTCGGCCACGACCAGGCCCCGGGCGAGCTCGCTGGTGGTGTCGGTGGCGACATGGGCGTCGGCCCACGTGCACAGGGACGGGTCGATGAAGGCCGCCACAACGAGTGGGTCGTGCAGGAAGCACGCCTCCCGATGCTCCTGGCGCAGCGGGAAGGCCCTGGACAGGAACTCGATCCAGGCCAGCGCGCACTCTCCGGCCCAGCGGCCGAAGGAGTCGCCGCAGGACAGCACTGCGGCGTCGTCGCGGGTGAGCCGCACCCGGGACGTCTGGTCGATGCCCACCATGCGCAGTCCGGCGCCACTGGCCAGGACGATCGCGAGGGCCTCCGGGTCGACGTAGGCATTGAAGTCGCCGACGACGGTGATGTTCTGGGCGTACCCGGTGGCGGAGCCTGCCATCATGACGATTTCCGCCACGTTCTGGGCGAACGCCGGGTCGAGGCGCAGCGCGAGCGCCAGGTTGGTCATGGGGCCGATGGCGACCACCGAGATCTCGCCCGGATTCGCGGCTGCCAGTTCCACGAGATACGCGGCAGCTGTGAGGTCGCTGGTCGGTCCGAGCCGGTCGTCCGCTGCCGTGGGGACGGCGGGACGGTCACCGACGACATCGTCGAACAGTGCGCGCAGAGGAGCCATGTCGCGCAACAGTGGCCGGTCGGCGCCGCGCAGGACGGGGAGGTCCGGGTGCCCCAGTCGCTGGGTAAGACGCCTGGCGACGTCGACTCCCGTGTCGACATCGACGTTGCCGTTGACGACGGTCAGTGCCTCGACGGTCAATTCGGGCGAGCGCAGGGCCAACGCGATGGCCAGGCCGTCGTCGATGTCAGATCCGGGTTCGCCCAGACCGGGGTCGGTGTCGATCACGATCCTGCGGGTGGCGGTCATGCGTGCACTTCCTGTTCGAAGGCGACACGGACGGCTTCCGTCCGTGCGGCGAGTTCGGTGACGGTGATGCGGTCGAAGCCCCGTACGGCGCTGCGGACCACTCCCCCGGTCGGTTCCACCAGCCGGGCGGGTACGGCGTCGGACCCGTGCAGGGCACCGAAGACACTGCCGACCGTGGCCGCGGTCGAGTCGGTGTCACGACCGGCGCTGACGGCGAGGGCCACCGTGCGGACGAAGTCACCCTCACCCCACAGGAGGGCCGCCGCGATGATGGCGGCGTTGTTGACGGTGTGCACCCAGTTGTAGTCGCCCAGCTCCTTGTCGATCCACTGCTGCGCCGCCTCGGCGGTGGCACCCTCTTCGAACAGGCGCAGCACACCGGCCTGGCTCACGTGGAGCCGGGAGCGCGGTGGGACGACGGTGAGTGCGGCGCGCAGGGCGTCCACCGGCTCGGTGGCGACCAGGGCCTCGGCGACCAGTGCGGCCGACCACATCGCACCGTAGATCCCGTTGGCGGTGTGTGACAGAACCGCGTCGGTCAGCGCCATCTTCGCCGCGGTGCGTGGCTTGCCCGGCTGAACATAGCCGTAGATGTCGGTTCGGATCAGCGCGCCGATCCACTCGCGGTACGGGTTGTCATGGGTGGCCGTGTGCGGCAGCCGCAGGCCCCGGACGAGGTTGCGGTACGCGGCCCGCTCCGCCGTGAACGTCTGGGTGAAGGGAATGCGGTCGAGCCACTCGTGGGCTATGTCCTCTGTCGTCAGGCCGCGCCCGTACGTCTCCAGCAGGTGCAGGCCAAGGATCGTCCAGTCCAGGTCGTCGTCCCGCGGGATGGCGTCAAAGTGGCCGGCTGACGCGTACGGTGCCGATTCATGCAGGTGGCTGACCCCGGCGGGCAATTCGTCCAGCAGAGGGATGAATCCGGTCTGCGGCCATTGGCCGACGGCCCGAAGGTAGATGGCGACCTCGTCCCGCGTCAGTCCCTCGACGGGTTTGCCCATCGTGTTGGCCACACACCGTCCCAGCCAGGCACCCGCGAGTCGGCGGGGAAGCTGTTCCGCGAAGACAGGCCGGGCGGGTGACGGCGGGGCGAGGGCCGCCCATATCTCCTGTGCGTCGGACGGTTCGTCGTAGTCCCAGCTGGTGGAGCGCCGCAGAGCGCCCAGTGCCTCCGCTATGGAGGCCAGTTCCGCGAGGTCGTCGACCGCGGCGGCCCGACGAGCCGCGTCCAGCAGTTCTCCGGCAGCGTAGCCCGATGACAGAAGCTGTTCGGCTTCGTCGGGGACGAGATCACGTGGGTCAAGTACGTCGTGCACGAGCTGTGAGCTCCTCAGGCAGATTCACGGTGAACGAGGTGGTGCTGAACCAGGACGCGGCGCGGTGTTCCGGAGGGATCGTCTAGCGGCGTTCCGGAGGGATCGTCTATGCGGGCGAGCAGCAGCTCTCCCGCCACACGCCCGATCTCTTGGGCCGGGACCCGCACCGTGGTCAGGGAAGGACTGACAAGGCCGGCCGCGTCGATGTCGTCCACACCCAGGACGGCGACATCCGAGGGAACAGACAGACCGAGCGAACGGGCCGAATCGAGGGCGCCGATCGCCATGAGGTCGTTGGCGCAGAAAACCGCTGTGGGCCGGCGCTCCAGGTCCATCAGCCGTTGCATCGCCTTGGCCCCGGAGTCCCTCGTCCAGTCCCCCACCGCCTCGGCCGCCCGCAACGGCCGCAGGCCGTGGTCGCGCAGAGCCTGCCGGTAACCGTCGAGGCGGGCGGAACCGGGGGCGACCCGGACGGGTCCGGAGATGATGCCCAGGTTCCGGTGGCCCTGGGCGTGCAGGTAGGCGACCGCGTCGGCGGCGATCCTCTCATCGTCGGACGACACCACGTCGGTCGACGTCCCGTGCCGAGGTGAGCCGACGGTCACCACACGGGCCCCTGAGGCGAGCAGAGGTTCAAGCAGCCGGTCCGGTACGTCGACGGCGGCCACGACCACTCCGTCGACGCGGCGCTGGACGGCCTCGTTGAGGAAGGCCTCGATCGGTGGCGTGCCGGCTCCGACGTCCGCCAGCAGGACGACGTAGTCCCGCCCGCCGACCGCTTGCTGAAGACCCCGTGCGAGCGCGGGATAGAACGGGTTGGTCAGGTCCTGGACGACCAGGGCGACGGTCTGACTACGGCGACCGGACAGGCCGAGTGCGAAGAAGTTCTGCTGGAACCCCATCTCCTCGATCGCCCGCGTCACCTTGCGGCGGGTGGCCTCGGAAACGGGCCGCCGTCCTGACAGGACGTGGGAGACCGTCGTCTTGCTCACTCCGGCCCGTGCGGCAACGTCGGAAATGGTCGCGGGCCCCTTGGGCCGGTCGCCCTCCAAACCGGTTTGCCCGGGAGTCCCCTTGGGCGCACCACCCGTCTCCACCATCTGCGCTCCTTCGTTGCAAACCGGTTTGCGTACGGGAGCAACAGTCATCCAGATCCGGCCATGAAGTCAAGAGGTGTGCTGTCCGGAATTCGACAAACGTTCATCACGCTTCGACCTCTTTCACGGTCACACCGGGTGGCCATCACAGCCGGCGATTTCTCGTGATGGATGTCAGCAACGCGTGTGATGCCCGGAGCCACTGGGCTCCGCCTTGTTCGCCCGGAATCCCAACGCCGTCACACTGACCGCCGCCGGAGTGTGTTCCTGTCCCGGGCACGGGAGACGCTCAGCTCCGCGAGCGCGGCCAAGGACGCC
Organism: Streptomyces sp. NPDC059743; assembly: GCF_042732975.1. Lineage (NCBI taxonomy): Bacteria > Bacillati > Actinomycetota > Actinomycetes > Kitasatosporales > Streptomycetaceae > Streptomyces > Streptomyces sp. NPDC059743. Next base: position 28,249 of record NZ_JBHWGS010000025.1, read on the forward strand.
GTACACCGGACACAGGGCACCCTTCCGGGTCGAGCGGGAGGTGACCCTCGACGTCGCGGACATCGGAACCGCCGTGCACTCCATCCGCGCGGGGCTCGGGATCGTATTCCTCAGCCGCTTCCTCGTCAGCGATCACACCGGCCTGGACGTCCTGGAGGTGGCCGACCACGAACTGCGGTGGCAACTCGCGGTCGCCATCGCCGCGAACCGGCGCCCCAGCGCGACGACGGAGGCGTTCCTTGACCTGCGCAGGCAGCGCGATCCGGCACCGCGGGAGCTCACGAACCGATGAAGCCGCCTTGGGCGGAGACCGGTCGGACTCCTTGACGTTCCGGCTGCCTGGTCCAAGAATAAGCGCGCTTGACAACGTTGTCGAAGCCTCGTGCCCCAGGAGGTGCATGCGCGTGACCCATCAACCGGCCGAACTGAACAGGCGCCGTTTCGCCCAACTCGCCGGCCTGACCGCCGCATTGACCGCAGTGCCGCTTTCCCTGGCCGAGGCCGGACCCGCCTCGGCGGCCGACCGCCACGAGCAGGCGCCCCACTCCGCGCCGCCGGACGATGTCGCCGCCGCCTACCATCAGGCGTTGCTCACGCACACCCGCTGGTCGGAGACACAGTGGGACGCGGCCAAGGGCTATTACACCGCCAAGGACTTCGGCTTCGCGGTGGTCCTCGGCCATGCCCTCCTGCTCACCCGGGGTACCTACGACGCCGAGCGGGCCGGGATCGACAAGGAGACCCTGCGCTCGCGTACCCTCGCCACCCTCACGCACTTCGCCGCGTCGAACCGCCTCACCGGCGGCTCCGAATGGGGCCGCACCCTGTTCTTCGACACCACTTTCCAGCTGTACTTCGTGCTCGCCGCCCGGCTGTTGTGGGACCAGCTGGACGACACGACCCGTACCAACATCGACACCATTGTCCGCGCCCAGGCCGCGTACACGACGGCGCTCGGCACGGCCAACGACCCCGCCTCCGGCGGCTGGACGCCCAACGGCCTCACCGGCGGTCACGTGGGCGACACGAAGCTGGAGGAGATGGGTGTCTACGCCCAGTCGCTCGCGCCGGGTCTCGCCTGGGCCGCCGACGACCCTCGCCATGACGCCTGGAGCGACGCCTTCGGCCGGTGGAGCCGCAACGAGGCCGGCCTTCCGGTCGCGGACCGTGCCAATCCCGCCCTCGTGGACGGCGTCGCGATCAGCGACAACACGGCACAGAACCTGTACGACACGTTCATCGTCGAGAACCACAACTCCTTCGGCCCGCACTACCAGGAGGAGTTGTGGCGTACGTCGGGACGTAACGCGGCCCACTTCATCACCGCGGGACGTCCGCTGCCCCAGGTGCTCACCGCGCAGCCCAACGCCGGTCCGCTCTGGGACACCCTGCTCACCGTCATGAGCGACGCGGGCGAACCGCTGATGCCGATGGTCAACGACCGTGAGTACCTGTACGGGCGTGACGTCATCCCGATCGCCTTCCTCGCCCAGGTGTTGGGGGACCGGGCCGCGGCCCGCTCCGAGGCCGCGCTCGCCGAGCGCCTGGCGGCCTACCAGGCGTACGCGCCGGCCTACCGGCTCACCAAGTTCTCCGGTGAGCCCAAGTACGAGCCGGAGGCCCGCGCCGAGGTCGCCATCAGTTATCTGCTGCACGAATGGCGGGCCGGGCAGGGTGCGGCGGTCCGTCCCCTCACCGACGCGGAGTTGTTCGCGCGGGCGAGCGGGGTGAAGGACTTCGGCACGGGCCCCGGGCTGGTGGCGCACCAGTCCCCCGCGGCCTGGGCCGCGGCCGTCAGCAAGCCGGGCTTCGTCAAGTTCTGCTGGCAACCGGCCCACGACGACTGGCTGTTCGCGCTGAGCGGCACCACTCCGATGTTCCTGCCCTCGATCGCGGGCAGCGTGACAACACGCACCATCGCCACCTACAGCCGGGTCCGTGACGGCTTCGACGGCAGCGCCACGGTGTTCACACTCGGCACGGGCTACGCCGGGTTCACCACCCTGCCGTCGGGTGACGTCGTCTACGCGACCGGCGGAACGGCGGCGGGCGAGGGCCATATCGAGGTGCGGAACCTGACGATGCCGGGCATCGCCGGGCTGGACGGCAGCCGTACGTACACCACCGCCGAGGGCAGCGTCAGCGTCGCGGCCAAGGACGCGGGTACCGCGCCGCCTTCGACGGCCGGGCGCACCGACGACCTCGCCCTCGCCCGGGTGTCGTACCGTCACCTACGGGTCCAGGGCATCAGCCCTGACCCCCGCTACGGTTACTCGCTGTACGCGGTCGAGGTGCGCGACGGCGCCGACGGCGCCGACCTGGCACGGGGCGGCACCGCGACGGCCTCCTCCGCGGACACCGGCAAGGGCGCGCCTCTCGCCGTCGACGGCGATCTCACGACCCGCTGGGCCGTCTCCGTCGCCGACCGTCCGAAGGCGGACAGCTGGCTCGCCATCGACCTGGGCGAGGCGCGGAGCTTCGACCGCGTCACGCTGCGCTGGGAGGCGGCCGCGGGGCGGGGTTATGTGGTCCAGGGCTCCGCGGACGGGAAGGCGTGGACCGATCTCATCAGGTATCCGCGTCCCGACCTCACCAGTGGCGGCGGCTGGGTCGCCGTCGACGGCAGGGCCGGGTTTGTCGTCCGGGACGCGAAGAACCCCCTCACCGTCTCCGGCGACATCCTCGTCCTGTCCGACGGACCGGCCGAGCCGATCGTGGTCGAGGGGTACGTGGGAGGGTCGGCGTCAGACGTGAAGGCCGCCGCGGCCCGCCTGGCTCCGGTCGCCGCCGCCGCGGCGGTGAAGGCCAGCGTCGCCGGGGGACACCTCAGCCTCTTCAACCTGTCCGCCGCCGCGGTGAGGACCACCGTGTCCGTGGCGCAGGACACCCGTACGGTCCAGCTGTACGCCGGGACCCAGACCGTCACGGCGACCGGCACCGACCATGTGGCGGAGCTGGCCGCCGCGTCCGCGGCGATCGCGCCGGCCCGTTTCACCCTGCGGTCGGACACGCGTTCGCGCATCCCTGCCGGAGTGCGCGCCGAGGTCGTCGACGCGGCGACGGTCACGCTCTCGGGGCCGCCGTGCCGACTCGTCCTCACGGCACCCGGAGGCCGGAGCGTGCGTGTCGACGTCCGCCGGGGGCGCACGGAGCGGGTGTCCGTAACCGGCGTCACCGGCTATCCGTTGCCGGATCTCGCGCTCGGGCGTGTCACGTTCCCGACGACGCCCCTGCCCCCCGGAATGTCCGATCCGGCGGGCGCGGTCGACGGTGACCCGCACACCTCCTGGAACCCGGGCGCGAAGGGCCGGATGGTGGTGGACCTGGGTGCGGTGGTTCCGGTCGGTGAGGTACGGGTGACCTGGACGAGCGGCCGGATCCCGACCTCCGAGGTCGAGTTCAGCGCGGACGGGCTGACGTACACACCGGTGGGAGCCCTGCGTGTCAGGAGCCGTACCGGCACACTGACCCCCAAGGGCGGCACGCGCTATGTGGCGCTCACCGTCGGTGAGCGCGGTACGCACGACGCCCGGGTGGTCTCACTGTCCGTGCTCGCTCCGTAGGCCTCCCACGGACCGTCTCCGCGAACGGGGTTGGGCCCTCCCGGCGAAAGGGAGGGCCCAACCCGCTGCTACCACTCTGCGGACGTCGGGTGGGCGGTCACTCGCCCAGGAGCACGGTCGGGTCGCCGGAGAACCACGCGCTGTCGACGGTGAGGCGCCTGATACGCGAGGTCTCGCCGTCGCGGACCAGGTCGGCGTCGTAGCGGTTCATCGTCAGCGCCTGCCGGGTGCGCTCCGGCTTGGGTCCGTCGCCAGGCGGGAAGTGCTGGGCCGTCGCGTAGGCCCGTGCGTTCGCGGTGTCGTCGTCGACCGTCGTCGGGATGTTGCTGATCACGTGGCTGGTGTCCAGGGGCCCACCGCGAGGATCAGCACCCCCACCACGGTCTCACGCGGGGTGGGGGTCGTACCGGCGCTTGACCTCGCGCGACGTGGACGCGCCCGGCACCCTGGACTGGACTGGACTGGACCGGGCCTGCCTCGTCGCCCATGGTCCTGGTCGACCTCCCCCGGGCGACCGACGGTCACACGCCACCCACGCCACCCGAGGTCTTCGACGCGATCACGAAGACCCTCGGCATCCAGCAGGACACCGACGCGGACGTCCTGTCACACGAGCAGCACGGCGGCCCCATCACCCGCCGCAGTGAGACAGGACGCAAGGCTTTCCCAACGGCGCCAGAAGACCAGGGCCCAGCAACCGACCCGCCGACGCCGCACGCAAGGGTCGGCTCGGCTGCGCGTCGGCGGCTCAGCCGACCGCGGCCGACGGCAGCGAGCAGGACGAAGCGCGCCCCCGGCTCCAGCCACGCGGCAGCCGGGAAAGGCCGGTTGTATGCGTTCTCCTCCGCCACGGCATTACTGGCATGGGTGCGGGCGGAGACCTGCCATGCCACCGGCAGTCCGCCTCCTCGAACTTCGTCACCCGCTCCGCGTTGCCTTCGCACAACGCAGGTGAGCGACCGCGCCCCCCGGGCCAGTCGATCTTCCTCAGGCTCTGCGCGAGCACATCCACCACACGCAAGACGTCGTCGGCGACTCCGGCGCCCGCTTCACCGCGTTCGCCGAACTCGTCAACACCACACCGGTCCTGACCGAATACGCCCACCGCATGTGGACGCGCCATCAGAGTGCCCTGGCCCGGGACCATCGCCGAGGAGGCCGGGACCGGCCCGAACTGAACGGCGGTTCCCCACATCGGCGGCTCGTGGCCGCGGGGCACGGATCGAGGCCCTGCCCGTTCAACGGGCCAGTAGACGCGAGGGGTGGACGCCCAGGCCCGGTTCCCGCCTCTGCCGCAGGCGGACGGTGTTCCCGGCCCAGGGGCCCTTTCGGCCTACCGCCGCCACGCTCGACATACCTCACGTCTCGACATACCTCACGTCGGCCACGTGACCGGGGTGGGCGGGCGCGAACGAGCGAGACCGGAAGGATCAGGGCGACCAAGCCGAATCATGTCGGCGCGGGCCCGCCCGCGGCTGGCAGAGCCCGGCGTTCGAGGTCGCTTTCAGGAAAACGTCATATTGATTGACTGCACACCTCTTGACCGGCTGTAAGGGCAGCAGGCAATCTCACTGTAATCATCATGATGAATAAACCGCCTCGTCCCGAAGGCTGAGTCGACCCGGCCCGACAGGCAGGCGGTGAGGCAACAGTCGTTCATCCCGCGTGCCCGTCGGTGGTCGTTCCGCCGACGCGGGCCGGCTCCTCCTCCCTTGGGAACCTCACATGATCAACTTGAAGGACATCGAGCCCGACGCCACGTTCCTGGCGCAGCTGACCGTCCCCGACGAAGGCCCTGTGACCCTCATCAACACGTTTGCCGCCCCACCGGGGCAGGTCGAGGCGGTCATCGACGTCCGGCGGCAGGACTCCGAGATCATGACCCAACCGGGCTTCATCGCGGCCCAGTTGCACCAGGGCGTCGGTGGAAGCCACGTACTCGCCAACGTGGCCGTGCGGGAGTCGACGTCCGCGCTCCGGACCGCGTTCCACGATCCGCGGTTCCAGGCCCTGCTGCCGCTCCATCCGGACGGGTCCGTGTCGTACCCGGTCCTCACCCGCACGACGGCCGTCCCGGGCACCTGCGTCGCGTTCCGGGCGGTGGAGGACCGGGTCGCCTGGGACGCCGGCCACCGCGCCGTCATCCACGAACGGCAGTCCGGCCTGGTCGACCCGGACCGCAGCTTCTCCGTCTTCACCGTCCAGCAGACGCTCATCTGACCCGCTCGGCGCACCGCGCGGCCACCGCCCCGGCACGTCACGGCTCGCCGTCCTCCGGATCTTCTCCCGTACGGGCACCCGTACGGGCACTCCGGGATGCCTCCCGAGTGAGACCTCCCCCAGACAACAGGAGCCGCACCATGACCGCAGTCACATCGCCCGAAGCCGTCGCCGAGAAACCGCTGCCGATGTCCCGTGGGCGCTATCTGTACCTTCTCGCCGCCGTAACCTGGCCCGCCCAGGTCATCGCGATCGTGGGCACCATGAGCGGCAACGCGCAGGCGGCCGTGGCCCAGCACTTCCGTACGACGCACATCGCCTGGTTCAGCGTGACGCTGTTCATCGTGACCCTGGCGATCACACCGTTCGCCATGCGGTTCGGCCAGATCTGCGGCAAGCGCAAGGTCATGCTCGTGCTGATCGGCATCGGCCTGGCCGGTGACGTGGTCGTGGCGCTGTCATCGAACTACGCGGTCATGCTCGTCGGCCGAGCCCTGGCGGGTTTCTACGGACCGGTCGCCGCGCTGGTCTTCGCCTCTGTGCGCGACCTCTTCCCGCGTGAGCGCGTAGCAAGCGTCTACACCGTCATCGGTGCCGTCATGGGCGGCGCCTCCCTGGCGTCCCCGCTCGTGGCGGGCCTGCTGATGGACCACCACGGCTGGCGCAGCGTGCTGTGGACGATGGCCGGAGTGACCTTGCTCTCCGTCGTGTGCATCGCCCTGATCCCGGAGACGCCGGTCCGCGGCAGCCTGGCGGGCCTGGACTGGCTGGGCGGAATCCTCATGGGCACAGGTACGTCCGTCGTGGCCATCGGCGTCGGCATGGGCGGGGACTGGGGCTGGACCAGCGCGAGCATCCTGGGCTGCCTGATCGGGGGCTGCGCGCTGTTCGCCCTCTTCGTGGTGGTCGAACTGCGCACACCGCGGCCCATCTTCGACGTCCGGATCCTGGGCCGCCGGTCGGTGTCCACCGTGCTGACCGGGCCGGCGCTCATCGTCGGCACCGCCAACATCGCCCCCACGGTCCTGACGTTCCTGGCGCTGTTCCCCGCGATTCCGCACGTGTCCGCCAGCCTCGGCTGGAGCCTCACCCACCTGGCCCTGATCGGCATCCCGGCCGCGCTGGCGTGGGTCGCGGCGGGTCTGCTGACCGGGTACGTGCTGCGCAAGGTACCGCCGCGCGCGGTGTGGCTCGCGGGCAGTCTGACGATGACCGCCGGGCTCCTCCTGTGCGCGCTGTACCACCGCACCACGACCGAGATCATCCTCACCGGCATCGTGGTCGCCGTCGGCACCGGCGTCATCCAGGGCACCTCGAACGCCATGATCGTGTCGGTGGTCGGGCCCGACGACCAGGCCCCCGCCAACGGACTGAGCGGCATGCTCGGCGCCGTCATCGCCATCCTGGGGCTCCAGTTGGTGTTCGTCGTGATGTCGAATCAGTCCAACGTCGTGAACGGGATGGCCTTCTACCAGGACTCGGCGTTCACCAACGGCTACTACCTCCTCACCGCCATGGCGACCCTCGGCGTCCTCGTCTCCACGCTCATGCCCCGCGTGGAGCGTCCGGCCGACGCACTCGCCAAGTAGTCCCCTCGCCTCCTCCCCTCGCGGGGCGCACCCGCGTCCCCCTCACCACAAGGTTGTCCATGTCCACCACGCACCACCCCGCTCACGACACCCGCTCCAAGGCCGCCGCGAAGGATCCGTGGGAACTGCCCGACGTCTCCGGTCTGATCGTGGGCGTGCTCGGCGGGACCGGCCCCCAGGGCAAGGGCTTGGCATATCGCCTGGCGAAGGCCGGCCAGAAGGTGATCATCGGTTCACGTGCGGCCGATCGCGCCGAGGCCGTCGCCGAGGCGCTGGGCCTCGGGATCGAGGGCGCGGACAACTCCGGGACCGCCCGCCGGAGTGACGTCGTGATCGTCGCCGTGCCCTGGGACGGCCACCGCGCCACCCTGGAGGCACTGCGGGAGGAGTTGGCCGGCAAGCTCGTCGTCGACTGCGTCAATCCCCTCGGTTTCGACAAGAAGGGCGCCTATGCGCTGAAGCCGGAGGAAGGCAGCGCCGCCGAACAGGCCGCCGCCCTGCTGCCCGACTCCCGCGTCACCGCCGCCTTCCACCATCTCTCCGCCGTACTGCTCCAGGACCCCGTCATCGACCGGATCGACACCGACGTCATGGTCTTGGGCGAGGAACGCGCCGACGTGGAGACCGTGCAGGCCCTGGCCGGGCGGATCCCGGGCATACGGGGCGTCTACGCCGGACGGCTGCGCAACACTCACCAGGTCGAGTCCCTCGTCGCCAATCTGATCTCCGTCAACCACCGCTACAAGGCCCACGCCGGCCTCCGCGTCACCGACGTCTGACACCGGCCCGACGCGGGTCCCGTTGGCTGGGGCACCGCGTCAGCCAACGAATGCCCCGGGCCGGTCCACGAAGGTCGACCGGACAGGACCTGAGGCGTGTCTTGTGGATCTTGCTGGGTTCGCCTGATCCCCAAGACACGCTCTAGGAACGGCGGTTCTGGAGCCGCTCGGGGTCCATGCGGCTGGGGTCCAGGTCGTGGTAGCCGATCTTCCTCGGCGTGACTCGGATCTTGACGACCGTCGCCTCGGGGGCGACTTTGCCCGCCTCCTCCGGCAGGTCGTACTTCTCGGCATGGTCCTTGAACGTCTGGACGAGGTCAGCTCCCTTGGTCTCCTCGATGACCGCGGTCCCGCGCACCTCCAGATACCGCATGGGGGTCTCGGGGTCGATCGCGATGATGTTGATGCGCGGGTCGGCGCGGAGGTTGTCCAGACGGCGGGCGCCGGGGCCCGTGTGGGAGACGAGTTCGTCGCCCTCGATGACAACACCGGCGATGACGGAGTGCGGGCTGCCGTCGGGAAGCAGCGTGGTGATGACTCCGGTGACGCGCTTGCTGAGCAGGGCCACAACTTCTTCAGAGAACATGGCGGATCTCCTCGGGACAGCGACGCGCACGGCGTGCGCGAAGAAACGGGGTGCCCGCGGACACGGAGTGCGCGGGAACACGGGAATCGGCGCGAGGGCACCGGGCGGCTCACGCCCCGGCCCGTGAAATAGTCCTGTTATTCAGGGATATGCTCTCGACATTCGCAACAATCAATGATCGAGATCAGTCCGGCAGGTCTTCACCGTCGGCCGCTCGCAGGCCTCGCCGGAGGACCGCCGCGACCGCGGGAATGTCGTCCGGACCCATGACAGCGGCGATGTAGCGGTCGGGCTTGACCAGGACGAAGCGGTTGCGCGCGGCGCCGAGGGCCTCTTCCAGGCCGCGGTCGGCGTCCGCGACGGCGGTCCGCCGGCCCCCGGCCGACGGCAGCCGGTCGCCGAGGAGGACGTCCACGCGCCGTACGTCCAACGCGCTGTCGGGCCAGTGGCCGGTGTCGAAGCGCGCCCAGTCCGCCTCCGTCACGTCGACGCCCAGCAGGGCGTACGACTCACCCAGCACATCGTCCAGGGGGCGCGGACGCAGACTCGGCGGGACAAGGACCAAGGGCTGCGGCAGCAGCGTGCCGGTCAGCGGATGGTCCCCGACGACGAGCCCCGCCCGGTGCCGGGCGACGGGCCGGAACCGCATCTCGGTGAGATAGTCCCGCCCGGCCGGCACCCGCAGCAGCGCACGGACCGTCAGGTCCCGTACGAGGGCGCGGGCCCGCGAAGTGGTCATGACGACCTCGCCGAGCCGCTCGGAGTAGTTCACCACCGCCGTGGCGTGCGGCCGCCGCTCCGCCTCGTAGGTGTCGAGGAGGCTCGCCGCGGCGGTCCCGCGCCAGACCTGCTCGACCTTCCACACCAGGTTCGCGGCGTCCCGGATCCCCGAGTTCAGGCCCTGCCCGGCGAACGGCGGCATCATGTGTGCGGCGTCGCCCAGCAGCAGCACGTGTCCCCGGCGCCAGCGGTCGGCGACGACGGCGTTGAAGGTGTAGGCGGTGCAACGCTCGACCTGGTCCTCGTCGAGCGTCCGGTAGGGGGCGACGAGCCGGCGCAGCGTCTCGAACCCGGGAGTGGTCCCCTTCTCCCCCTCGCCGGGGTGCAGGAGGAACTCGTAGCGGCAGCGTCCGCCCCGGCCGGGCACGATCACGGTGGGCCGGTCCGGAGTGCCCCGGTGCATGCCGTAGCGCTCGTCGTGCCGGTCCCCCGTCAAGTCGGCCACCAGCCACACCTGCTGGTGGCTGGTCCCGGTCATCCCGATGCCGCACAGCTCGCGAACGGAGGACCGGGCGCCGTCGCACGCCAGGAGCCAGGAGGCGTCGAGGAGTTCGGTGCCGGGCTCGCTGCCGGTCGCCGCGAGTCCGGCGGTGACTCCGCTGCCGTCGGCCCGCTCCTGCACGGTGCGCAGTTCGGTGGCGAACCGGACGTCGGCCAGCGGATGCGACTTCAGCTCGTCAAGGAGGATCTTCTCCAGCTCGGGCTGGGCGAACTGGTTCTTGAACGGGTGGCCGAGGCGGTACGGCCGCGGTCCCCGGGCGTGGAAGAGGGGGCGCCCGCGGCGGTCGTAGTAGCGGGTGCCCGTGCCTGGGACGACGATGTCGAGCACCCGCTGGGCGAGGCCGCCCGGCTGGAGGGCGCGCAGGGACTCGTCGTCCAGGCTGATGGCCTTGGCCTCGTCGCTGGTGGCGGCGTTGCGCTCGACCAGGACCACGGGCACGCCCCGGGCCACCAGGAGGTTGGCGGCGGTGAGGCCGACCGGGCCGCCGCCGACGACGAGAACGGGTGCGCGGCGGGCCGCCGTCACGGGTTGACCACCGCCATCCAGATCGGATCGGTACGGCTCTGGAGCGCGGCGACCGCCTCGTGGGCCTGTCCCAGCGGATAGCGGTGGGTGATGAGGTCCTCGGCGCGCAGGCTGCCGCGTCCGAGCAGGGCGAGGACCTCTTCGGCGTCGGTACGGGTACAGGCGCGGGTCCCCACGATGCGCCAGCAATTCACCATGATCGCGGCGAGCGGCACCGTCAGCAGGGTCCTGTTGGCGCCCATGTGGACGAACGTGCCGCCGGTGGCGAGCGAGGTCAGTGCCTGCACGGTCGCCGGCCCGTCCGGGATGTAGTCGACGACCGCGTCGGCTCCTTGGGGGGCGAGGGCGCGGATCGCCCGGGTCAGTCCGCGGTCGGCGGACCAGTTCCCCGGCAGCTCCTCCAGCGCGACGGTGTGCGTCTCGACGCCGTCCGCGAGGTGGCGCACGGCCGCGAGGCGTTCGGCGCTGCGGCCGACGAGGATCAGGCGGGAGACGCCGAAGTGGCGGGCGAGTCTGATGGTGGCGGTACCCATGGTGCCGGTGGCCGCGGTGACCACGAGGGTGGCCCCCAGGGGCAGGTCGGCGCACTTCAGTGCGCGGACGGCGTTGGCCAGGTCGTGGACCTTGGCTCCGACGTCGAAGGAGACGTGGTCGGGAAGCGGGTCGACCAGCCAGTGCGGCACGCGCAGGTACTCCGCGAGGCCGCCGTCGTGGTAGCGGTCGTAGAGCGGCATGGGGACGTCGCCGAAGGCGGCGTGTCCGATCATGGCCTGCTGCGGGCACATCATGTCGCGGTCGGACCGGCAGTGGCCGCACGCGCGGCAGTTGAGGTTGGGGTGGACCCGGACTCGAGCGCCGGGAGCGACCGTGGTGACGTCGTCACCGACTGCGGCGACGGTGCCCGCGGCCTCGTGCCCCAGGGTGGTGGGCAGGTGTCCGAAGGCGCCCTGGGCCAGCAGGGTCATCATGCCGGGGGCGAGTCCGGCGGAGGCGACCCGGACCACGACGTCCGAGGGGCCCGGCTCGGGGACGGCTATCTTGCGCAGGTGCAGCGCGTCGGAACCCTGCTGGGCGCGCGCGGCGAGCATGGCGGTCATGTGGAGCTCCTGGTCGAGGGAGTCAGGCGAGCAGGTCTGTCAGGTCGCCCGGCGCGAGGTACGCGGCGGTCCTGGTGGTCCGGGCGATCTGCGGCAGGTCACGGTCGGAGTGGAGGGCGAGGTGGCGGCTCTCCCCGGCGGCGCACAGGCTGGTGTGCGCGACGCCGAGCGGGATGCGCACGAAATCGCCGGGGCCCAGCTCGACGGTCCCGCGCTGGCTGACGAGGGTGCGCCGGCCGCTGATCTGGTACTGGATCTCGTCCGCGTCGAGGGTGCGGCGGTAGATCCTCGGGGTGTCGGGCAGCTGCCGTACGGTGCCGAGCCGGAAGGTGTCGGAGCGGTAGAGCCAGGTCGCGCCGGGCGAGTCCGGAAGCGCGAGCACGCTCAGCCGCCGCTTGTCCCGGTGGACGTGGTCGAGGAGCTGCCGTTCGTCGACGGGCGCCACGGTGATGTCGTGGCCGGGGGTGCCCATGCACTGGGTGATCGCTTCGTTGCGGTCGCCGGGTTCCCAGCCGGGGAAGGGCGGCAGCGCGGCCTCGGACCGGCGCGAGGGGCCCGTCTCCTCACTGACCGGGGCGGGCGAGTAGAACAGCAGATGGCTCTCGCGACGGCCGTAGTTGTCGTGGGCGACGCCCCGGGGGATACGCGAGAACTCACCGGGGCGGTGCTCCACCACGCCGAGTTCGGTCATGAGTGTGCGGTCGCCCGCAATCTGGTACGAGATCTCGTCGACATCGCAGTTGCGGTGGTAGAAGGGCTGGCGGTTGTCCATGGTCTGCCACTCGACCCGGACCTGGGCGCTCTCGTACACGCCGCGCGGCGGGGCGAACGGCACGGCCTCGTACTCCTGCGGGTAGTGCACAACGCTCAGTGGCTCGTGATCGCTCCACAACTTCACCGGGAACGGGTTGGGATGCGGTGGGGATAGCAGCAGTCGCTCGTCGCGTTTCACATACGTGTCCGCCTGTTCGGAGAACACGGTCCTGAGCACTTCGGTGACGCTCGGCATGGCATGTTCCTTCAGTCGAGGGAGGCGGAGGGTCGGACGCCGTCGGGCAGGTGCCGGTCGAGGAAGGCGTGGGTGCGCTGCCAGGCGGTACGGGCGCTGCCCTCGACGTACATGTGCGGCCGGGCGTCGCAGGCGAACGCGTGGCCGACGCCCGGGTAGACGTGGCTCTCGAAGTCGGCTCCGGCGGCGGTGAGCGCCCGTTCGATGGCCGTGACCTGGTCGGCGGGGATGGCGGGGTCCGCCGAGCCGACGTGCAGCAGGACGGGGGCGTCGATCCGGTCGGCGCGGTCCACGACCGCGTGCGGTCCGGACGCGATGCCGGGGCCGTAGAACACGACGACGGCGCCGAGTCCGGTGATGCCGGTGGCGGCGGTGAAGGCGGCCCGGCCCCCGAAGCAGAAGCCGTTGACGGCGGTCCGGCCGACGACGACGCCCTCCGCCGACTCCAGGTGATGGAGGACGGCCCGGATGTCGGTGACGATGTCGTCCGGCCCGATCGCCCCGATCAGGGGCATGGCCTCGGCGTGCTGCCGGTAGTCGAGCGTGCCGACACCGTTGCGGTGGAAGAGATCGGGGGCCACGGCCAGAAAGCCCCGCGCGGCGTAGCGGCGAGTGATGTCCTGGATGTGTTCGTTGACCCCGAACGCCTCTTGGAGCACGATCACGGCCCGGTCCGCCGGGGCGGCCGGGCGGGCGGCGTACACGCGCATGGGTCCGTCGGCGGTGGCCACGGTGAACCAGTCGTCATCGCGGGGGGTGACGCTGTTCCTGTCAGTCATGGTGCGGGGTCCTCACGGGAATTCGGCGGGCGGGAGGGCAGGTGGGAGGGTGTCGGCCGCTCGGCGCAGGAGATAGCGCCAGCCGGCCTCCAGCTGGCTTTCGGGCCAGCACTCGGCGCGTTTGGCGCGGGCCTCGGCCCGGTCGGAGTGAACGCGGATCGTGCCCGCCGCCGCGGCCCGGACCTGCGTGGCACAGGCGCGCTCCAGCAGGACGGCGTGCATCACGGCGGACGGGACGGTGCGCCCCGCGCCGACCAGGCCGTGCTTGGGGAGCAGCGCGGCGGGCGCGGTGCCCAGGTCGGCGGCGAGCGCCTTGCCGAGCTGAGGGGTGCTGACGAGGGCGCCGGTGGCCCGGAAGCGGGGTACGTCCTCGCCGCCGAAGAGGGCGCCCTCGTGGGACAGCGGGAGCAGCGGGGTTCCGAGAGCGGCGAACGCGACGGCGGCCGACGCGTGGGTGTGCACAGTACAGACCAGGTCCGGTGACGCCGCGAGGAGTCGCAGGTGGATGTGGCACTCCTTGTGCGGGGCCCCGGTGCCGTGCAGGACCGTGGCGTCCCAGGAGACGAGCTGGAGGCGGTCCTCCCGCACCTCTTCCAGGCCCCAGCCCGGGGCCTTGATCCAGATGCCTCGTCCCCGCGGATCGCGTACGGCGGCATGGCCCCAGACCATGTCGCCCTGTCCGGCGGCGGCCAGGGCGTGGGAGGCCTCGACGGCGAGCCGCTGGGCCTGATCGGGTGTCATGGCCGGGGCAGGGCGTTGTAGTAATGGGCGGCCCCGAGGTGCAGGGGCACGGGTGACCGGCCCATGGTGACGGGATCCAGCGGGTATGTGATGGGGCTGCGCTCGGGCGGCAGGTGGCGGTACTGCCCCTCGATGAGGTGCCGGGTCTCTCCCAGCACCCAGGCGATGGCGTAGGCGACGTCCTCGGGGAGGTCGTCCCGGGTGAGGACCAGGAAGTCGGAGAAGTCGAGAGTGCGGAAGCCGTCCTGGCCGGCGAACCAACCGTCGTCGACGTACGCGTCGGGCCAGCCGAAGTCGGCCCGCAGTCCGTCCAGCACCTCGTCCTCGACGGCCAGGAAGTTGAACGCGCGGCCGATGTCCTGCCAGGCGGGCAGCATGACCGCTTCGTGGACGATGGCGTTGGCCCGGCCGTCCCTGGCGTGGTCGAGGGACTCGAAGGGCCGCTCGTCCTCCAGCAGCCGGCCTCCCCAGCCGGTCACGTCGACGCCCGAGCGGGTGAGGATCTCGTGCGCGGCGAGTCCGACGTGGTTGACGCCGTCGCGGACGGACGTGGCCAGCCGCAGGACGGGCTTGTCGGCCCGCAGTTGGGCGAAGCTGGTGATCTCCAGGTCCTTGTGGACGGCGACGACCAGGCGGTCGCGCTGTGGGACCACGCCGAGGGCACGCAGATCGGGGTAGTACTCGTCGGTGAAGACGCCCCGGCCGTCGAGGGCAGCGGCGGCGAAGGCGGCCGGGGTGGTGAGCGCGACCTGAACCTCGCCGCGGCCGACGGCGTGGACTGCGTCGCTGAAGCCGCGGCTGTTCCAGGTGGCGATCCGGGTGTGCGGGCCGCAGCGGTCGGCGAGTTCCTGGGCGATCCAGCCGCAGACACGGTGCAGGTTCGCGGTCCCCCAGTCACCGCGCAGATGCAGCGTGAGGGAACGGCCGATACGGGGTTCGGCGGGACGTTCTTGTCCCGGGTGAGTCGGATCCATCATACCTCTGTCCTGAATATGAGGAGGCGTGTCCTGCTTATCAGCCACCATAGGAGGCCAACCACAGGAAGGCGAGAGTCGATTCGATTTAACTCTACAACTAGATGTATAGCACTAGACCTATAATGGTAGACTCGACCGACCGAAAGTCACCACAGGACGAACGGAGCAATCTGTACGGGCGACCGGGCCCCGGCCCGCGGTCGCACGAGCGGTCCTTCCGCGGCGGGCGCGACTCGCACCCCGACCGGAGCACCGCGAAGTCCTCCACCGGGCGGCCGACGCCGACCGGACACCTCAGCCCCTGACCACTCCGCGGTCAGCCACCGATCCAGCCACTGGTCACTCCCTGATCACCCCGCCGGCCACCGAGTCGTGGTCGGCGACATGGCGCATCAGGGCGGCCTCGTCCCGCTTGTCGAGCGCGTCCACCATCGCCGCATGCTGCCGATAGCGGTCCAGGACGTACTCGTCGAGCGACAAGCCCGCACCGGGCTGGACGCCCACGGCATGACTCGCCACGAGATCGAGGAGGTTCGTGTACAGCGACCGCAGGAGCGCGTTGGGCGCGACGTCCGCGACCCGCCTGTGCAGGCTCCAGTTGGCCCGTACGAACGTGTCCGCGTCGCCGGCCTCGGCGGCCTCGCGCATCCCCTTCAGGATGACGCGCAGGTCACGGACATCCGCCGGGGAGGCGTGCCAGAGCGCGTCCTGCCACAGCAGCGGCTCCAGCGCACCGCGGATGCGCAGAGCCTCGGTCACGTCCGCCTGGGAGGCGTCCAGGGCCAGGACCGAGTTGCCAAGACGGACCATGGGATTCTGCTCGGCGGCGAACAGGCCGCCGCCGGACCCCGGCCGGACCGTCACGACCCCGCGCACCAGCAGCAGCCGGAGCGCCTCGTTGAACGTACCCACCGACACCCCGCACCGCACGCGCAGCTCGTCCTTGGTACCCAGCCGGGAGCCGCGTTCGACGCTCGCCGCGAGGTGCGCCACGAACTCGGCGGCCCCCTCCGCCCGCGACTTCACGGGCGCCTGCTCCCACTCCGTCCGCCGCAGCGCCGGAGGATCGAGATACCCGCCCGGCCCCTGCGCCCGTCCGTTCCGACCGTCCGTTCCGCCTCGCGCCGCCACAACCGCTCCCGCCCGCAGTCCACACAACTGTCCGTTCATTGTGGCGGACAGCGTCGCACCTCTTGACGCCCGGCAAAATCACCCGACAACATCACTATAATCATGATGATGAATGGAGTCCTGATGGCCGTCGACCTCGGTGAGCAGGAGTCCCGCGCGACACACGACGAACTCCTGGCCCGTGCCGTGGCCCTGCAACCCCTTCTGCGCGAGCACGCCGCCACCGCCGAGGCGAACCGTCAGGTGCCGGACGAGGTGATCGACGCCATCGCCGAGGCCGGCCTGTTCAAACTCGCCACCCCGACGCGCTACGGCGGCCACCAGTCGTCCACGCGGACCATGCTGGACGTGTCGGCCGCGCTCGCCGAGGGCGACGGATCCACCTCCTGGGTGGTCGCCCTCGTCAATGTGTGCAACTGGCTGACCAGTCTCTTCCCCACCAAGGCGCAGGACGAGGTGTTCGGCGCCGACCCGGACGTCCGGGTCACCGGCGTCCTCACCCCCACCTCCACGACCGTCCGGGTCGAGGGCGGCTGGCTGGTGTCGGGCCGCTGGTACTACAACTCCGGTTCCGCTCACTCCGGCTGGGCCGTCCTGGGCATCCCGGTGACCGACACCGACGGCACGGTGGTCGACCAGGGGCTGGCCCTCGTACCGCGTACGGACCTGTCCCTGGAGGACACCTGGTTCGTGGCGGGCATGAAGGGCACCGCCTCCAACTGCCTGACCGGGGAGGACTTCTTCGTCCCCGAGTACCGCGTCATCTCGGTGCCTGCCGCGATCGGGGGCCACTACGCCACGGAGCACGAGGACGAGGTCCTCTCCCGCTCGGCGTTCGTGCCGATCCTGACGCTGGTACTCGCCGGCCCCCAACTGGGCCTGGGCCGAGCCGCGTTGAAGTACGTGACAGAGAAGGCCGGCCAAAAACCCATCTCATACACCTTCTACGAGACCCAGGCCGATTCGGTCGCCGTGCAGTTGCGGATCGCCGAGGCGGCGCTGCGGATCGACACCGCCGCTCTCCTCGCCGAACGGGCCGCCGCCGACATCGACGAAGCGGCACGGCGCGACACCTACCCGGACTTCACCCAGCGGGCCCGCGTACGCGCGTACACCGGCTGGGCCATCCAGAACGTGCTGGAGGCGATCAACATCCTGCTGAACGTGCACGGCGCCGCCTCCTTCGCCGAGGCCAACCCCCTCCAGCGCATCTGGCGGGACGCCAACACCGCCGGCCGGCACGCCATGGCCGCCCCGACCGTGGCCCTGGAGGTCTACGGCAAGGCCCTGCTCGGCGTCGACGAAACGATCACTCCCCTCGTCTGAGGATCCCTGCCCCCGTGGCGAACAGGAGCATTACGTGCGCACCGCCAATCTCTCCGGCCGTCTCGTCCTCGTCACCGACGACGGCCTGGCCGTAGACGTCGAACAGGCCAGCGACGGCCGGTTCGGACCCGATCCGCAGGACATCTACCAGGACTGGTGGAGCTTCCGCGGCTGGCAGACCACCGCCGTCCTCCCGCAAGGGCGTCCCTTCACCCCCGAGGAGCTGGGCGCGCCCGCGCCGCGGCCCCGCCAGGTCTTCGCGGTCGGGCTCAACTACCGAGCCCACGCAGCCGAGTCCGGCTTCGAGGCCCCGACCACGCTACCGCCGGTCTTCCCCAAGTACGTCTCCAGCATCACCGGTCCCGTCACCGAAGTGGACCTCCCGCCGGACGGCCACACCGACTGGGAGGTGGAGCTGGTCGCCGTCATCGGCGACCGGGCCCATCACGTCGCGGAGGACGACGCGTGGCCGCACGTGGCCGGCCTCACCGCCGGACAGGACCTCTCCGAGCGCATCACCCAGCTGTCCGGCCCCGCAGCGCAGTTCGGCCTCGGCAAGTCCTTTCCCGGCTTCTCCCCGACCGGCCCGTTCCTGGTCACCCCGGACTCGATCGGTGATCCCGACAACCTCGCGCTCGGCTGTTCCCTGAACGGCGAGGAGGTTCAGAAGGGCCGCACCGACGACCTCATCTTCTCCGTCCCCGCGCTGATCGCCCGGCTGTCGGCGATCCTGCCGCTGCTCCCCGGTGACGTCGTCTTCACCGGCACCCCCGCCGGCGTCGGCCTGGGCCGGAGTCCGCAGCGCTGGATATCCGCCGGTGACTCGCTGGTCAGCTGGATCGAAGGCATCGGGGAACTGCGCCAGACCTTCCGCGACCGGCCGAGTCTCTGAACCCGGGAGTCCCACATGTCCCTGCACCGTCTGTCCTCCGTCGTCATGGGCGTTCCCGATCCCGCCCGGACGATCTCCTACTACACCGAGTTCGGCCTCACCCCCGAGGACGGAGGCTGGCTGAGCACCCGCGACGGCGGACGCCAGCTCCATGTCGTCCACGCGCCCACCCGCCGCCTGGTGGAACTGTCCATCGGCGTGGACAGCCCCGACGACCTTGAACGGGCCGCCGCGCGGCTGACACGGCTCGGCGTCCACGCCCACCGGGACGGCTCCACCCTGACCGCGATCGAGAAGACCACCGGGCTGCGCGCCGTTCTGCGGGTCGAGCCACGAATGAGCCAGCCGGAGACCGCCGCCACGCCCTACAACGGGCCCGGCCGCACCGAGCGCGTCAACGTGCGCGCGCCCGGTCTGATGCGGAACGACCGCATCCGGCCGCGCAAGCTGGGGCACGCCGTCCTGGGCACCACCGACTTCGCCGCGACCACCGGATTCTTCCGGGACGGACTCGGTCTGAAGGTCTCGGACCTGATGGGCGATTTCGGCGCCTTCCTGCGCTGCTCGACCGACCACCACAATGTCCTGGTGCTCTCCGCGCCCGTGGCCTTCCTGCACCACACGTCCTGGCAGGTCGACGACGTGGACGACGTCGGGCGGGGCGCGATGGCGATGCTGGAGGAACACCCCGAACGGCATGTGTGGGGGCTGGGCCGCCACCACGCCGGCTCGAACTTCTTCTGGTACCTGAAGGACCCGGCCGGCAACTTCTCCGAGTACTACTCCGACATGGACTCTGTGGTCGACGACCAGTTGTGGAAGCCGGAGGTGTTCGACGGCGCCAAGGGACTGTTCAACTGGGGTCCGCCCCCGCCGCCCTCGTTCATCCGGCCGGACGACCTGGCGGGCCTGATGACAGGTTCCCACAGCGGATAGGCCGGCGACGCCACGGCGGGTGTGCCACGTCCACGGACGCGCACCCGGCAGGCATGTCCCGCCTCGCCCGCCCGCGCCCTCTGCCGCCGCCGACGCCCGCGTCCCCAACCGGGGGCGCGGGCGCGGTGGCTTCGGCGGAAAGCAGGTAGCGGCGCGGTGGCGGACGGGCGACGGGTGGGCTGCCGAGCGGGGCGGTCGTGCCGGGCGGGCGAGCGTCAGCCGATGCCCATACGGCGGACCTGATCCGACAGTTCGGCCGCGGCCTCCCGTACGGCCTTGACGTAGCGCGGGACCTCGCGGTCGGGGACGCGGTGCGAGAGCGCGGCGACGCTGAGCGCCGCCACCACCCGGTCCTGCTCCCCGGTGACGGGCGCGCCGACCCCCAGGACGTCGGGGTCCAGCTCACCGCGGCCGACGACGTACCCCTGTTCGCGGATCTCCGCGAGGTGGGCGCGCAGACGGTCGGGGTCGGTGTGGGTCGCGTCGGTGTAGCGCGGCAGCGGAAGGGCCAGCAGTTCGTCGAGTTCTGCCTCGGGGGCCCAGGCCGTCAGGGCGAGTGCGGCGGCGCCGGCGTTGACCGACAGCACCTGGCCGCGTTCGTAGGACAGGCGCAGGGCCGAGCCCGTCTCCTCCCGCTCCAGGCAGACCACGGCCGCGCCGGAGCGCCGGGTGAGCAGGACGAACATGCCGGTGCGCTCCACCAGTTCCCGCATGACGGGCCGGGCCAGGTCGGAGAGTCCGACGCCCTTGCGGGCCAGGCGGGCGAGATCGAGGACGCGGGGGCCGAGCCGGAAGCCGGAGCCGTCGTTCTCCTCCAGGAATCCGTTGGAGGTGAGGCTCTGGAGGTACCGGTAGGCGGTGGAGCGTGCGACGTCCAGGCGCGCGGCGACCTCCGCGGCGGAAAGGTCGAGCCGGTCGTCGGTGAACATGAGCAGGATGTCCAGGGCCCGGTCCGCCGTGGAGTTGCGTCCGCGGTACCCCTGGCCGCTACCTGTCTCACGCGGCGTGATTCCTGACATGCAGGAAACGTATCAGGGTTGCCTGTCGGTCGGCGCCGCCGGTTCCGCCGGCGCCGGCTTGCCTCCGCACCGGTCGGCGCGGACTACTGCACCGGCTGGTACGGGTTCTCCCCGTCGGCGAGCAGCCGGTCGGCCTCGGCATGGATCTCCTCCGCCGGGAGTCCGAAGTCGATCGACTTGCGGAACGGCTGGCGGACGTCCCGCTCGACGCGGAGATAGACCTCGTTGCGGTTCCCTTCCGGGTCGAAGAAGTAGATGCCGAAGGCGTTGCCGTGGGTCACCTCCTGCTGGACGTCGACGCCCTCCGCGGCGAACCGCGTATGGAAGGCGCGCAGATCCTCGAGCGATTCCACCCGCCAGGAGATCTGGTGCTGCTGCTTGTCACCGATCGCGGCGGTCCTGCCGCGCTGGAGGACGAACTCGTGGTGCTCCTCCTCGGGCCGGGCACTGAAGAAGACGATCGCCAGCCCGTCGTCGGCATCGGTGACCGTCAGCCCCAGCACCCTCTCGTAGAAGTCGCGCATCTTCTCCAGGTCGTACACCCAGAGCCCCGTGTGGCCCAGCCCGGTGATCGCCACGATCCATCCCATCTCTTCATGTCTCGTTTTGCAGGACATGTATCCTGCAAATCGCTACTAGCGTACGATCACCCCTGCGGTAGGTCAACGACGAAAGATGAGGTGCACCGTGCGACTCGCCACACTGCGTGTAAGGGAACAGACCTTTGCGGCCCGCCTGGACGGGGATTCGTACACCCTGCTCCCCCAGCCCGACTTGGGCGCCCTGCTCTCCTCGGGTGCCGACTACCGGCAGACGGCAGCCGACGGCCAGTGGGGGCGGGTGGCCGTGGAGGAGGCCAACTACGCGCCCCTCATTCCCCATCCGAACAAGATCATCTGCCTGGGCCTGAACTACGCCTCCCACATCGAGGAGATGGGGCGCGACACTCCCAAGTACCCGACGCTCTTCGCGAAGTACGACGGCTCCCTGATCGGCGCCCGCGACGCGATCGTGCTGCCGCGTGTGAGCGACCGCGTCGACTGGGAGGCGGAGCTGGGCTTCGTGATCGGCCGACCCGGGCGCCACGTGACGCGCGAGCGGGCCCTGGAGCACATCGCGGGCTACACGGTGGTCAACGACGTGACGGTCCGCGACTACCAGCGCCGCACACGCGAGTTCCTCGCTGGCAAGACGTTCGAGGCGACCACTCCGATCGGCCCGGAGCTGGTCACGGCCGACGAGTTCGGGGACCGGGAGCCCGACCTGGAGATCAGGTGCGAGGTCGACGGCGTCGTGATGCAGCGATCCCGCACCTCCGACCTGCTCTTCGGGATCGCGGACATCGTGGCGTACGTCAGCGAGATCGTCACACTCCTGCCGGGCGACGTGGTCTGCACGGGGACGCCGGGCGGCGTGGGGGACGGCCGCAGCCCCCAGGTCTACCTCCAGAAGGGACAGGTGCTCCGCACGGTCATCGAAGGGCTGGGCGAGACGCGGAACGAATGCGTCCAGGAGGAGCCGTACAGCCTCGGCGGGCATCCGGGAAACTCTTGACCTGCGGCAGGGATGCGCTTCATAACCTCTAGTAGTAGAGTCAAATTCGAGATGGTCGAAGGCGACCCGCACGAGCGGCCCGTCGGCTCGCGGCCCGTACGGCTGCGCGGCCCCTCGTGGCGCTGGGCGCGGAACATGCCCAGCCACCGAGCGACGGGTGGGCGCAACGGCGCGGATGCCTCACTCCGGAGAACTCCCGCCGGACACCTCCCGCCGGTTCTTTCCGCAGTACCCGCGCCGGACGGCGCGCCGACGGTACGACGCCTCCGGCGCCCTCGCCCGGCGTACCCATCCAGCACCCGGAACGGAGAGCACATCATGATGGAAATCAGGAACATCGACGAGAGCTGCCCCTTCTTCACCCAGGTCGAGCAGTCGGACGACAGCCCCGTCACCGTCATCAACACCTTCATCGCCCCCGAAGGGGGAATCGAGGCGTGTCTGGAGGCGTGGGCCAAGGAGTGCGAAGTGATGACGGCCCAGCCCGGCTTCATCTCGGCGCAGCTCTACCGCGGTGTCGGCGACAGCAGGGTCCTCACCAACGTCGCGGTGTGGGAGTCGGGGACCGCGCTCAAAGCGGTCTTCGCCCGCAAGGACTTCGCGGACTCCCTGATCCTCCCGCCGGAGGGCTCGGTCGCCTACCCGGTCCTGTACCAGAAGATGGCCATGCCCGGCATCTGCGTCGCCTGACCAGGCACCCATGTGGTCCCTCGGGGGGCAGGAGGTACAGTCCGGTCATGCCGCACCCGGACCTCCCCACCGACCTCGCCCGCCTGGTGTGGACCCTGCACCGGACGCTGCTGCAGGCCACCCGGACTCCGGTCGGCGAACACGTGCGCCCCCCGGCGCAGGTGGAACTGCTCCAGCTCGTGACCGACAGGCCCGGGGTCAGTGTCAGGGAGGCCGCGCGGATGCTCCGCATGCAGCCGAACAATGTGAGCACCCTGGTGACCCAGCTGGTGAAGGACGGGCTGCTGGAGCGGTCCCCCCATCCCGACGACCGGCGTCAGGCTCAGTTGCGACCCACCCCCCGCATGCTCGCGGAGGGCCGGGAGGTCAACGCCGGCATCTACCGCAACGTCGAGGCCGCCCTGAGCACGCTCAGTCCCGCTGCCGTCGAACGGATCGCCGCGGCCCTGCCGGACCTGCACGACCTCGCCGAGGCCGCCCACCAGGCTCCCTGAGGGCCCGCAGCGGCCCTGACGTCCCTCGGGCACGCGGTCACCACGACACATCCTTCCTTTCCCACTCCGCGGGACAAGGCGTCTGACATAAAGGACTCGGCTAGCCGAAGCAGCGGGCCTCCTCCCTCATCAGCGGCCCTGTTCCCATTCTCCGGCTCCGGCCGACTCACCGAACGACCCGAGGATCCCGCGGGCCCAGCGGATCCCCTGGCCCCGCGGACGTCACGAATCCCCGGGCCCCGACCACATTCCACGCCTCATGAACACGGGCTGCCAGGCGCTCCCTCAGTCGACGCGCCGGGCACGCACCCAGGGAGTAACCATGTTTCCTCCAGAAGCCGCAGCTCTCCTCAGTACGAAGACTCCGGCCACCTTCACCACCCTGCTCCCCGACGGCAGTCCGCACTCCGTGGTCTCCGGAGTCGTGCTGGAGGGTGACCAGTTGGTGACGAACACGGCTCCGACCGCGAAGCGGCTGAACAACCTCCGGGCGGACCCCCGGGTCAACGTCCTGATCATCGACCCCGCCTCCCCCATGCGGTACGTGGAGGTACGAGGGACGGCGACCATCCACGAACTCCAGCAGGAGCAGAAGGCCCGGCTTCTCCAGGGGCACGCGCAGGAGGGCGGCACGTCCGCGCCCACCGACCAGGAGCAGGCGGCCGTCACCGTCCTCCAGATCCGTGTGACGCCGTCCAAGGTCACGTACCACAGCTTCGACCCGCGTCAGCTCGGTCCGGCCGCCCGTCAGCGGCCGGGCGGCCGACCGGGCGCCGGCGGCGCCCCGGCCGGTGACGAGGTCCCGCGCAGCGCCCCCGACGGCGTCGTCCGGGAGGACGAGGCGGGCCGGTGGATCGAGTTCGAGCGCCCGGTGTCCCATTCGCCCGAGGCGGTCTGGGCCGCGCTCACCGAGCCGGCCCGGCTGGTGCTGTGGCAGCACCCGGTCGAGTTCCTCCCCGAGCTGCGCGAGGGCGCCACGGTCTACGCCCATCTCAACCCGCAGGCCAAGGCGTTCGCCCTGGGCAAGGTGACCCGGGTCGAGCCCCCGCACGCCCTGGCCTTCCGGTGGACGACGACGCACCCGGCCCTGTCGCCGGATGTCACGCTCTCCTACGTCCTCACCGACGGCGTACTCAAGGTCTCGTACGGCCCCTTCGGCAAGGATGACGCCGTACTGCCGATGATGGCCTCCTTGCACATCCACCTGGACCACCTGGACCTGGCGATCACCACGCCGGACAGCGAACTGCCCGCGCCCCCGTGGCCCGAGGTCAGCGTCGTGTCACGGTCCGGCCGTATGCAGTCGACCATCGGCGAGTACGCGAAGGCCCGCCCCGAACTGAGCGGTGGCCCAGGTGGACCCGGTGGACCCGGCCGCCCCTGACGCTCGGCCCCGCCGCCTCGCCAGAACGGACCGCCTGCCCCGCCCAGCCGCCGGGCGGGGCAGGCGGTGCCGCGGACAGAGCACCGCGCCTCGTCCCGGGCACCCCCACCTCCCAGACCTCCGGCACGTCGAGGAGCGGCATGAACGGTCACGACGACACCCCGGCAGCCGACAGGCCGACAGCCAGCGCCCTGCGCCGGGCCTTGAAGCGGGCGGCCAACGGAGTGTCGCTCGACATGACAGAGGCCGCCGTACTGCTCCAGGCCCGCGGTCCCGACCTGACCGCGCTCACCGGCACGGCGGCCCGCACCAGGGACGGCACGACGGGCTTGAGCCACCACTGGCTGCACCATCTGCGGGTGCCAGCAGGCGTGCAGCGCAGGACGGGTGGCTTCACCGAGTCCGCGCTGCCGTTCATCCCGGCCAACGCGCCCGTGTACGTGCCGGCCGACTGGACCGTGCTGTTGCCGGTCAAGCCCTTCCACCGGGCCAAGTCCCGTCTGCGTTGTCCGGATCCGGGCGCCCGCGCGGCGCTTGCCCGTGCCTTCTTCCGGGACACCCTCGACGCCGTCCTCGCCGCCCCCGGGGTCGGCTCGGTCCTGGTGGTGACGAGCGACGGGGAAGCGGCGGCCGACGCGCGGGCGGCAGGGGCGGGAACCGTGCCGGACCGGCTCTCCGCCGGGCTGAACGCGGCGATCAGCACCGCTGCGGCCGAGGTGCTGGCGGCGGGGATGTGTGGCCCCGTGGCGGTGCTGACCGCCGATCTGCCCGCGCTGCGCAGCGCGGAACTGGGCGAAGTACTGGCCGCCGCCGCCCGGCATCCGCGGTCCTTCCTCGCCGATCAGAGGCGCCGGGGCACGACGCTGCTCGCCGCGAGGCGCGCGCAGGATCTCGCCCCGTCCTTCGAGGACGCCTCACGTGCCCGGCACCGGCGGAGCGGCGCGTACGAACTGACCGATCCGGCGGCGCTCAGCGTCCGGCTGGACGTGGACACCCTCGACGACCTCAGGGCCGCCCACGCCCTCGGCACGGGCCGGCACACGCGCCCTCTGATCCCGGACGCACTCGGCGGCGCCGGTCCGCTGCCCGGGTAGTCCGCGCGCCCCGGCACGTCGGGGGCATCGGCCGGCGAGGCGATGGCCGTCCCGCCGTCGGCGGTGTGGCGCCGGGGGATGCCACCGACGGCGGGGGCACGGTCCGCGGAAGGACGCCTATTCCTCGGCGACGGCTGTAAGTGGTGTGGCCGCCGGTGTGCGGTGGACAACTGGGGTGGGCCGCCGCAACTGCTGCCGCAACTGGACGACCAGGTCCTTGAGTCCCGGCCCGTCGACGGCGGCGCCGAACAGGTAGAAGTCCGGCCGGACGACCGCGGCGACATGACCGTGCTCGCGCATGTGGGGAAGGTAGCCGTCGGGTCCGTCGAGGTAGCCCTCGGGCGGGGCATTGTCGGCATACAGCGGGACGG
This sequence comes from Streptomyces sp. NPDC059743, assembly GCF_042732975.1. Lineage (NCBI taxonomy): Bacteria > Bacillati > Actinomycetota > Actinomycetes > Kitasatosporales > Streptomycetaceae > Streptomyces > Streptomyces sp. NPDC059743. Next base: position 54,287 of record NZ_JBHWGS010000025.1, read on the forward strand.
CGGTCGCACCGATGTCCGAGAGGAAGTCGCGGTCGGCGGCGTCCAGGGCGTCGAGCGGGGCGGGTCCGTCGGTGAGGACCGTGAACCCGCCGCTGGTGTGATCGTCCGACAGAGCGGTGCGGCCCTGATGGGTGACCTCGTACTGCGGGGTGAGATGGCCGACGTTCGGGGCGCGGGTGCCGTCGGGCGCCGATTGGAGGACACCGTCGCCGAGGACGGGCGGCGGGGCGGCCGGGAGTGCGTGCCGCGGGTCGGCACCGGCGGCGATCATGCGGGCGTCACGCGCCGCGGCGGTGTCGTGATCGAGTACGCAGATGACCTGCCCCAGGGCCATCGACACGCCTATGGCGTGCTGGACGTGGTTGCTGCGCTCGGAGGTGTAGGTGTCCAGCAGTGACGAGGCCGCCCGCTCCGTCAGGACCAGGTCCAGTTTCCAGGCCAGGTTGATCGCGTCACGCATCCCTGAGCACATGCCCTGTCCTGCGAATGGCGGCATCTGGTGGGCGGCGTCACCGGCGAGGATGAGTCGTCCGTCGCGCCAGCGGTCCACCCATCGGGCCTGGAAGGTATAGACGGTGTGCCGCTCGATCGTGGTGTTCTCCGGTGTGCGTCCCCACGGCTCCAGCAGGCGCCACGTCGTCTCCCGGGTGTTGAGTTCCTCGACGCTTTCGTGCGGCAGTCGCAGAAACTCCCAACGGCGCCGGCCAGGACCGCCGGAGACGATCGTGGTGGGGCGCTCGGGGTCGCACAGCTGCCAGTTCATCGGAGACCACTCGGCCCGCTCGTGCGGAAGTGTGTCGACGATCAGCCAGTCGTAGAAGAAGCCGAGGTCGCTGATGGAGGTGTCCATCCTGTCGCGGACGAAGCTGTTGGCCCCGTCGGCGCCGATCACATAGCGAGCCCGTACCTCCCCCGCGCCGTCATCCCCACTGGTGGTGAGGCGGACGGATTCCTCGTCCAGCCGCAGGTCGGTGACCTCGCAGCCGCGGCGCACGGTGACCGTGGACTGTCTCTCGGCGGCCTTGGCGAGGACGGCTTCCAGTTGGGGCTGGTAGAAGAAGCTGGCGGTGGGCCAGCCGGACGGACCGTCGCCGGACCAGTCGATGCGCACCAGCGACTCACCGGCCGCGTTGCGCCACTCGTAGTTGTCGGGCACCGGGTCAGTGATCGCACGCACCTCCTCCCCCACTCCCGCGGCCTGGAATATGCGGCCGATCTCGTGGTCGAAGTGCACCGCTCGGGGCAAGTCGTAGGAACCGGGCCAGCGCTCAAGTGCGATGACGTCATGACCGGCCCGGCCAAGCAGCAGGGCCAGCATCTGGCCGACGGGACCGAAGCCGACGATCGCGACGTCGTGCACCTTCGAGGGACTTCTACTCACGGCTCTCCTCGACTCGCTGTGGGTTCCGTCATCAATCGGCGACAGCGGCACCCTTGTCCGGTCATCAATATTCATCATGATGATTACCTTGATGCTGCATTCGCGCGGGCCGGAGCGTCAAGAGGCGTGTAGCAAAATGGTCATGATGAATACAGTGAACCTGAGCGGCGATGGGACGGGTTACGGCTGGACCAGCCCCGACTGGTACGCGATGACGACCAGCCGGGCCCGGTCCCGGGCGTCCAGTTTCGCTATGGCACGTTGGACGTGGCTCTTCACTGTCAGGGGGCTCAGGCAGAGGTCCGTGGCGATCTCGTCGTTGGACAGTCCGGCGGCGACATGTGCCACGATCTCCCGTTCGCGTGAGGTGAGGGTGTCCAGGGCCGCGGAAGACGACATCCGGCCTCGCACCGGGCGGGTCAGGAATTCACCGATCAAGGACCGGGTGGCGGCGGGCGACAGCAACGCGTCCCCCGCCGCCACCGTACGGATGGCGTCCAGGAACTCGCCGGAGCCGATGTTCTTGCCGAGGAACCCGCTGGCACCTGCGCGCAGGGCCTGGGCGACGTACTCGTCGATCTCGAAGGTCGTGAGGATCAAGACCTTGGTGTCGCGCAGACTCTCGTCCCGGCAGATCTCGGCGGTCGCGGCAAGGCCGTTGACGCCGGGCATGCGGATGTCCATGACGATCACGTCCGGACGCGTGGCGCGTGCCGCGGCGATGGCTTCCTCCCCGTCGCCGGCGACCGCGACCACTTGCATGTCGTCGCAGGAATCGATCAGCAGCTGGAACGTCCCCCGGAGCAGAGCCTGGTCGTCCGCGAGCACTACCCGAATGGCCATGAGGGCACGTCCTTCTCATCAGGTCCGCCGGTCCGGTTCGGGTTGTCGCTCTGCAGGGGGAGCTCTGTGGTCACTTCGAATCCGCCCTGCGGGCGACGGCCCGTGAAGAGCTGACCGCCGACGGACCGCACCCGTTCGCGCATGCCGATGAGGCCGTAACCCGCGGGCCGGGTGCCCGGGTCGTGGGACTGCCCGTTGTCGGACACGGTGATCGTGAGACCTCGGCGGGAGTAGACCAGCCGCACGGTGGCCTCGCCGGTGTCCGCATGTTTGACGACGTTGGTCAGCGCTTCCTGGACCACACGGTATGCCGTGAGATCGACGCCGGGAGACAGCGGCTGTACGACTCCCTGCGGCGAGACGGTGACGGCCAGACCCGCCGCCTCGAACGCCGCGATGAGATCGGGGAGTTGGGCGAGGCCGGGAGCAGGTTCGAGCGGCGCGTCGGGGCGGTCGGTCCGGCGCAGCAGGCCGAGGGTGGCCCTGAGTTCGTGCAGGACGGAGGATGTGGTGTCGGTGAGATGGCCGAGCAACTGCTGGGCCTGGCGGGGGTCGGTGGGCAGGAGATGCGCGGCGGCGCCGGCCTGGACATGGGCGAGCGCCATGTGGTGGGCGATGACATCGTGAAGATCTCGGGCTATCCGCATACGTTCCTCGCCGACACGCTGGCGCGCCTCCTCTTCACGGGTGCGCTCGGCCAGTTCCGCCCGGGCCTCCACGGCGCTCACATAGTCGCGCCGGTTGCGGACCGCGTCGCCGATGGCGCCGGCGAGCAGGACCCAGGGGACGAAGCCGAGCCGCTCGTGCCCCAGGATCCCTCCCGTCCCGGACATCAGCGAGGTGATCAACAGCAGGCTCACAGCGGTGACCGTGAAGACCTGGGCCGTGCGGCGCTCGACCTGCTGGGGCAGGAGGTAGACGGCGGCGAGAACCGGGGCCATCAACAACGGGCTGAATACGGAACCCATGACTCCCATGGCCATGGTGCACAAGGTGACCAGCACGACCACCGTCCGGGGGCGAGCCTGGTACCACGCCAACATGCCGCACGCGGCTGCCATGAGCACAAGGCCGGACGGACCCAGATCGTCGGTCATGGAGAGCCCGGCGATCGAGACACCGAACAGACCAGGGGCGAGAAGCCAGTCGCCCTTGGTCGGCAGGCGTCTGTCCGGATGGTGTCGGTCGGTGGTCATGCTGGACTCTTCCTTCCTGGTCCCCATCGTCTGCGATGGAGAGACGCCCTTCCCGTCACGGAGGAGGGCCACACGTGTCGCCACGTGCGGCCCTCCCGCTCGTGTACGGGACTCTCACTCTCAGACGTGAACCGCTTCGCGGCCCTGCTCGTCCAGGTGTCCCGGAAGGGCCTGGCCGGGCTGTCCCTGGCCCAGCGCTTCACCCTCCACATCCACGTTGGGCACGATCTTGGCCAGCCGGCGCGGCATCCACCACGCCTTGTCGCCCAGAAGGGCCAGGACGGCGGGGACAATGGTCATGCGAACGACAAACGCGTCGAAGAAGACGGCGGAGGACAGCCCCACACCCATCATCTTGATCAAGGATTCTCCGGATCCGATGAATCCGGCGAAGACGGCGATCATGATGACGGCCGCCGCGACGACGACGCGTGCGCTGTGCCGGAATCCGGTGACGATGGCCTGCCCGGTGCTTTCGCCGTGGATGTACGCCTCACGCATCCGGGTGACGAGGAAGACCTCGTAGTCCATGGCGAGTCCGAAGACCACACCGATCAGGAAGATCGGCATCATGCTCATCACGGGACCGGTCTGTTCGACACCGACGAGGCCGGCCAGCCAGCCCCACTGGAAGATCGCGACGATCACTCCGAAGGACGCGGCCACGGAGAGCAGGAAGCCCAGAGCGGCCTTGAGCGGTACGAGGACGGATCGGAAGACGACCATCAGGAGCAGGAAGGCCAGGCTCACCACCACCGCCAGATACGGCACCAGCGCGTCGGTGAGTTTCTGCGACACATCGATGTTGACCGCGGTGGTGCCGGTGACGAGCATGGTCGCCCCGGTGTCGGCCTTGAGGCCGGCCCTCTCCTCACGGAGGGTGTGAACGAGATCCTTGGTCCCTTCTTCGCTGGGGCCGGTGGAGGGGGTGGCACTGATGATCGCGGTGTCGCCGGACTTGTTGAACATGGCGGGTGACACGGAGACGACACCGTCGGTCGCGGCCAGCTTCTTGGCGACCGCCGCCACCGCCGCCTTCGGGTCCTGCGCGCCCTTCGCGTCGACGACCACGGTCAGGGGACCGTTGAAGCCGGGCCCGAAGCCTTCCGCCAAGTCGTCATAGGCACGGCGCTGGGTGGTCGACGTGGGCTGCGCCTCATCACCGGGCAGGCCCAGCCGCAGGTCGAGGGTCGGCACCGCGAGTATCCCCAGACCCACGATGCTCAGCAGAAGTACCGGCAGGGGCCGGCCCACCACAAAACGGGCCCAGCGCGTGCCCATATTGGGCTTGGTCGCGGGAGTCGGCTCCGTACCCTGAGGTGGCCGCGGGCCCGACGCTCCGGCGCCGTGACCGTCGCCGCCCCGTAGAGCTTTGCGGACCTTGCGGGGGAGGACGGCCTTCGGCGCGAAGCCCAGGACCGCGGGCACCAAGGTCACCGCGATGAGAACGGCGATGACCACCGTCGCGGCCGCGGCCAGGCCCATCTTCGTGAGCGTGGGAACGCCCACCACGGACAGTCCGGCGAGCGCGATGACCACGGTGAGACCCGCGAACACCACGGCGGAGCCGGCTGTTCCCGCGGCGCGGGCCGCCGCCTCCGCGGGACTGTGGCCCGCGGCTCGTTCGGCGCTGTAGCGCGAGACGATGAACAAGGCGTAGTCGATGCCCACCGCCAGCCCCAGCATCAGGGCGAGGGTGGTGGTCGTCGTGGAGAGGCCCACGGCGACGATCCCGGCCACACCGACGCCGATGCTCAGCAGCGCCGTGAGCAGCGGCAGACCCGCCGCTGCGAGCGACCCGAAGGTGATGACCAGCACCACCGCGGCGATGGCCACACCGATGATCTCGGTGGTCCCGCCGAACTCGGGCGCGACCCCCAGCGCGGAACCACCGATCTCGACAGTCAGACCCGCCTCGCGTGCGTCGTCGGCCGCGTCGGTGAGCGTTTTCTTCGTGGCGTCGGTGAGATCTTCAGCCTTCTCGCCGTACGAAATGCTGGAATACGCCGTCGAGTTGTCCTTGCTCACCGCGTGCGCGTCGAACGGGTTGAGGGCGGTCGCGACCTGCCCGCCGTCGGCCACCGCGGTGACGGCCTCGTCGATGGCTTCTTTGTACCGCGTCGCGGTGATCTTCTGGCCGTCCGGCGCGACGAAGACGAGGCGGGCGTCCGCACCCTCGGAGTTGCCCGCCGGGAAGCGCTGGTCCAACAGGTCGAAGGCCTTCTGCGACTCCGTGCCCGGCATCGCGAACCCGTCGTCGGGCGCTGCGGGGGCCTTGACCGCGGCGAAGGCGGTGGCGGCGAGGATCGCCACCCACATCAAGGCCACCCATCGCCGTTGCCGGAACGCCAGGTGACCTAGTCGGTATAGGAAGGTAGCCACGAAAGAAGCTCTCCTGTCAGTATTCGAGACGACAGGGCGACGCCCCGTTGGGGCTGACCCGCCGGCATTACGACCGGCCCCTGCCAATGCCCCGATTGTTCGTCTCCTGGCAGGTCATCGTCGTCGTCCACCGACAGGCTCTGCGCTGTACTGCGGCGGCAGTAGGAAGTCGCGGCAGGGTGGTCCGCAGGTAGGGGAAGCCCAGGTGGGAGAGCCGGTCCCGTCCCTCCGGGAAAGAAGCGGATCCTTCGCGGTGCCAGGGTGAATCGTCGTGATCCACCCTCGCTCGCGGTACGCGGCCTTGATACACAACGAATCCCCGGTCTCGTGAACCGGGGATTCGTCACTGTTCGGACCGCAGCACGGATTTACTCCTCGGCCGGCCCCAGGTCCGGTGTGTCGTGTAGGTCCACGACGCTGCGGCCGGTGGCCGGCCGAGGTGAAAGCCGTTGACCCAGGCGGCTCCCTTGGTCCAGCCGGTCAGGTCGAGGAAGGTGTCGGCCGCCGCATAAAGATGGAAGTGCCTCTGGTGGAAGGTGGGCCCAGGTCCGGCGGGGTTCGGTCACGCGGCGAAGACGAGGCCTCGAGAACCTCGACGGGCCTGCCGACGACGTAGACCTGGGCGCGGTCGCCGTACGCGGTGATGGCGAGGAGTGCGTGGCCCGGTGTGGTCAGGTTGGTCTCGTACAGGACGAAGCTGACGTCCTGGCCGAGCTGCTCCATCTTCAGCGGGCGCTCGTCCGCGACTGCCTCCCGCCCGAGCCGGGCAGCGCGAACTCGAGGAACGCCGACAAGTTCAGCCCACCGTCCATGCGGGACTCGCCGCGCGTGGGCTCGTGCAGGTTCCAGGGGACGTACGCGTCGACGGTGTTGAGGCCCATCAGGCGGGCCTTGCGCAGGCGGTCGCGCCAGTGTCCGAGGTGGACGCGGAATCCGAGGTGGACGCGGAAGTAGTGCAGACCACCGGAGAGGATCTGGAACGGAGCATTGTCGAGACGGAATCCTTCCGAGTCGATGCGCAGTTCCGGCATGGGTCTGCTTCCTCTGTTGGAGTCAGGCGGTGGGCGCAGGGAGGATCGCCCTCCGCCTGAAAGGTGTTCCGGCGAGTGTGGGGTGCCGGTGTGACTGCACCCGTGCGGGTGCGCCGGGCCGGTGTTGTGCCATGGCCCGGCGCACCGCGGCGCAGTTGTCCATCTCCAGTAGGCCGACGGCCGGAGCTCGGCGAGCAGGGCGGCGTGCAGCCGGGGGGGGCCAGCTGCCGGCTTCGGTCCGGTCCCGCAGGCGGCGCCGAGCCGTGATGCCTGAGCAACCCACCACCTGACGTGGCACGTCACGCCAGGCCACTCCGGTACGCAGCACGTAGAGGATGCCCGCCGGCGCGGTACGGTCGGGTATCCGATGCCGTCCTGCGTGCCGGTGCCACCGCTCGGGGCGCTGTGGCAGCAAGGGGGGCCACGCGGGCCCACAGGTCCATCGGGCACAAGATCACCGTCGATGGCCGGAAGCGTGCCAGAAGGCCCTCCGCAAAAACCCGTTGGCGGGCCACGGCGACCACTGCTACTTTTCCGGAGGCCGTGCGAGAGAACGAGGAGGTGGTACCCGTGAACGCAGTATCGACATGGGTGCTCCCCTCCGGGGTCACGGTCGGACGATAGGTCGTCCGGGAGCGCCGCTCAGAGCACTCCCGAAAGGCAAGACCATGCAATTCACTTCTGAACAGCGCCTCGACGACGGCGTCCTCGAACGCGAATTCACCCTCGGCGAGATCCCCGGCACCCTGTGGACGTCTGGATCCGCAGCACCGGCCCCGCTGATCCTGATCGGCCACAACGGCGGCTTGCACAAGCGGGAATCACGGCTGGTGGCCCGGGCCCGGCACTCCGCGGCGGAGTACGGCTACGCGGTGGCCGCCATCGACCACCCCGGGCACGGCGACCGGCCCCGTTCCGCCGTCGATGAACAGGCCCGCGCCGACCTCCGCCGGGCGATGGCAGCCGGCGAGCCGGTCGACGAGATCTTCGAGTCCTTCATCGTCCCGCTGGTCGAAAAGGCGGTCCCGGAATGGCGGACCACCCTGGACGCCCTCCTTTCGCTGCCCGAGATCGGCGGCCCGGTCGGGTACTCGGGGATGACCGCCATCGGCATTCGGCTGGCGGTGGTCGAACCACGCATCGCGGCCGCCGGTTTCTTCGCCGGGGGTTACGTGCCCCGCGCCCAGCGCGAGGAGGCCCGGCAGATCACCGTTCCGCTGCTGTTCCTGCTGCAATGGGACGACAAGGGAAACCCCCGCCAGCGGGCCCTGGACCTGTTCGACGCCTTCGGCACCAAGGAGAAGACACTGCACGCCAATCCGGGCGGACACACCGGCACCCCGTGGTTCGAGGTGGACGACGGGAACCGGTTCTTCGCCCGGCACCTGAAGTGAGGCCGAGCCGTCAGGCCGACAGCAGACGCTAGGCGGTGTCGGCCAGGATGCCGCTCATCGAGGACAGGCCCCGGCCCTCCTCGATGGCGGCAGCCGGCAGATACACAACCGCCCCGATCGAGGCGGTACCGGCCATCGGCGGTACCGGCCGGTCGAGGTGGCGCTCGGCCACCAGCGCCTCCATCAGCTGGACCCACGCCGTGAGGCACCCGGCCCGTACCCTGCGGATCGCCGGGCAGCCGACCGACACGGAGCACTTCGAAGCTGTATTCCTGCCGAACGCCGACGAGGACCTGGAGTCCGTGGACAACGTCGACGTCTTCGTGGACTTCAAGGACGGCTCCCGGTGGAGCACGACCATGATCACCCTCGCCCAGGTCGAGGTCATCATGGTGAGATGGGCCGAAAGCGGGGAAGCCATGGGAGGTCGCTACCTCTGGTGCTCGGACGGGCTCATCGTCCACGACATCAACGGTGCATGCGTTATCCACAGGGTGGCGGCCTGGCCGCCGAACGGCAGGAGTTCCGGGAGCAGTTACGGCTGGAAGCGGCTGAGCGGTTCGACCGGGGTGAGGCCTCGACGCCGTCGTACCCGGCGCGATCTTCACAAGCCCGCACCACCAGCAGATCACCGAGGCGGCGACGGTCGCGGCCACGACGACAGACAGCGACTCCGTGCTGCTCATCGTCATGAACTACACCGGCGACACTGTCAGCTTCGTCATCACTGCCGAGAAACTGCGTGCCACCGGCGTGCGTGTGCTGCCGGTACGGGTTGACGACGACATCGCCACCAGCTCGTCCGGCGCCGGCCGCCGGGGCATGGCCGCAGCCGTCGTCGTCGAGAAGGTCCTGGGGGCCGCTGCCGATCAGGGGGCCACCCTGGACGAACTCGCCCGACCTGGGCAACCGGATTACCGCCCGCTCCCGCAGCCTCGCTGTCGCCGCACGCGCCCACACATCCCTCGCGACACACAAACCCGCCTTCACACTCGCCGAAGTCCCCTCGCCCGGGCACCGCGCGCAGGAACGGCCGCCACCAGGTCCGATCGCGCTGATGACCGCTCGTGCACTCCAGGTCCCGGAGTCGGTCTCAGGGCCTGTGGGAACGGTCGGGGGGCAGCCCGCCTGGGCTGCCCTGCGACCGTTCCCACACGGTTACCAGGGCACTTCCCCGTTTTCGTCCTGGAAAGTTCCCGTCGAACCGTCCGCGTCGAGAGTTGCGAGACGCACGACGACCCTGGCACTCTCCTCCGGCGTCCTTCCGATTCCGAATGCCGCGGTCAGGTCGGTCGCGGTGGTGCCGGGCTCGACGGCGTTGAACTTGATGCCCGGCTGGGACTTGGCGTACTGGACCGTGAGCATGGTGGCTGCGGACTTGGACGCAGAGTAAAGCGCCAACGGCAAGTTGAACTCCGGCCGGTCCGGATTGGTCACTGCCCAGAAGGACCCGGCACTGCTGGAAACGGTGACCACGGTTGGGTTCGAGGACTTGCGCAGCAAGGGAAGCGCCGCCTCCGTGACACACACGATTCCCACCGTATTGGTGTCGAAGGCCCGAAAAGCCGTGGGACCGTCGGTGACTCCGTCCCCCCAAGATGCCCGCGTTGTTCACCAGGACGTCGGGCCGCGATGGGCATCTCCACCACCAGCATGTACGCAGCCTTCGGCAACAAGGAGAAGCTGTTCCGCAAGGCTCTGGAGCGCTGCACCGAAGGCCCGAGCGCATACCTGGCCCGAGCCATGGAGGAGCCGACCGCCCTCGGCGTCGCCACCGCAATTCTGGCCGGCACCGTGCGAACCACCACCCGCCCGGCCAATCCCCATGGGTGTCTGGGCGTCCACGGCGCCCTGACCACCAGCGACTCCGGGCAGGAAGTCCGTGACCTCCTCGTCGCCTGGCGCAACAACGGCTACTCCTGCGTCCGAGAGCGGTTCCAGCGCGCCGTCGACGACGGCGACCTGCCTCCGCAGACCGATCCGGGGCTACTGGCGCGCTACCTCACCACCTTCGCCTACGGCATCGCCGTACAAGCCGCGAGCGGTGTCGGCCGCGACGAACTCCAGGAGATGGCCGACGCCGCCCTGCGCAACTGGCCACTCTCCGAGACCCGCCCGGCGTGCGTCTTTCGGCCCCCCTTGGAGGGCGACCGTTTGCAGCGGCAGACCCGTCTCGTCGATCCGGCGCACCACCATGCCGCCCAGGCTCCAAGCGGAATGGGTGGAGACGCCTTCGGTCGCGTTGTGACCGGTACCCGGGGCCATGGGACGGTTCTCCAAGGGGCAGTACGTCGGGCTCACCTCGCCGATTCGAGGCTGTCGTCCACAACGGCATTTTCGCCCTGGGGTGTACTCCCTGCCACCCGGACCTGCTCAAGGGCCCGCTGTGCAGTCGGCTCCTCCCGTGTCAGTGCGCCGGCCGGCGGGGAGACCGATCACCGCGGCACCGACCCCTCGCCGCTTGTCGCTCTGCACGCGAGTACGCGGCGATCAGCGGTTCCCTTCGCTGTCAACGGCATCCTCGGCACAATCATGATCCGATCGGGAACCAGGATGCCGCTCCCGTGCTTTGCGCAGAACTCCCTCAGCGCATCCGGAGTGGCAGTTGATCCACCCGCCAGCGTGACCGCGGCTGCGACGCGCTCACCGTACAGCGGATCGGGAATTCCGAACGCCACTGCCTGGACCACCTGAGGGTGCTGCGCGAGAACGGATTCGACGGATTCCGGAGAGATCTTTTCACCGCCCCGATTGATCAGTTCCTTGATCCGGCCGGTGAGGTAGAGCGCGCCGTCGGAGTCAAGGCGGCCCAGGTCTCCGGTACGGAATCGCCCGCCGGCAAGAGCCGGTTCGGCCGGCTCATCGCCGAGATATCCAGGCATGACCGACGCTCCGTGAACGACGATCTCTCCCTCTTCGCCGATCGGGACGGATGAACCGTCCGGGGCGGTGATGCCGACCTCGACGCCGGTCGGCACGCCGACGTATCTCTCGTCGGAGCCGGTCAGGTTGTTCAGCTGCGCGGACGCGGTCTGATGAGCCGTTTCGGTCATCCCATAGGCGCGAACCACGGGTGCGTGGAAGGCCGATGTGAGCTTTTGAGCGGTGGCAGCGGACAAGGGAGCGCTGCAACTCCGGATGAAACGCAACGGTGCTTCACGCGGCCCTGGATACTCCGACGACGCACGCAGCAGGAGGATCTGATGGATCGAGGGAACCGCCGTGTACCAGGTGGCTCCGAGGTCTGTCATCTCGGGCCAGAAGGAGTGGGCGCTGAAGCGCCCCGAGGAAGGCAGTGCGACGCGTCCTCCCGATGCGAGAGTGGCCAGGAGACCTCCCATCAGGCCGTGTCCGTGGAACAGCGGCATGGCGAGCAACGTCGCGTCCGACGCCCCGAGTCGAAGGCTGGAGATGACTCCTCCGACCGACGAGCCGAGGTTGGTGCCGGTAAGAGGAACCGCCTTGGGCCGGCCTGTCGACCCCGCGGTGAACAGGATCAGTTCACACCCCGGAGGCAGAGCCGGACTCCCCTGGCCGCGGTCTGCCAAGGAAGTGTGCGGATCCGTGGTGAGGGTGAGGGCCAGACCGTGGGAGCCACGATGTGCCCGCACATGAAACGCGGGTACGGACCTGATGTCGTTCTCGGGCGGCGTCGTTGTGAGCACCGCCCGAGCGCCTACGGCCTGGAGGCGTGTGCGTACCTCTCCCGGCGCCAGCCGAGGATCGATCGGAGCTGCGACGGCGCCGAGGGACGACAATCCGAACAAGGAAATGACAAACTCAAGGCGATTGTCAGACAGCAATCCGATGGTGTCGCCTCGTCGGACACCTGCTCTCTGCGCTTGTCTCGCGAAGTCGGCGGATGCCTCCGTCAGCTCGGTGTAGGTGGCGCCCGTGTTTCCGGCCGTCCCATGGACGGCGGTGTGTGCGCCGTGTGAGGCTGCGGCGGCAGTGAGCATCGCGAAGAGCCACGGGCGGCCGGTGGCTGTACGGCCCGTAGGTGAGATCTCGCCCGTGGGTGGCACGACCGCTTTACTTCTGTTCTTGGAATTCGGCGCGGATGGCGTCACCGTGCTCGTCGAGAGCAGGCGATGGCGCCAGTGTCCCAAGAGAGTTGTACCGTCCGTATTTCATTGGGCTGCCGGGCACGTCGTAGCCCCCGATATTTTTCACCATGGCCCGGGCCTTGATCTGGGGGAGTCTGCGCGTGTCGTCCACGTTGAGGACCACGCCCACGGGAATTCCGGCCTGTTCGAGCTTCTCGCGCCATACGGCGGCCGTGTCGCCCGTGAGCACGGCTTCCATCTCCTGCTTCAGCGGGGCCCAGTTGTCGGACCTCTTCGCGTTCGTGTCGAAGCGGTCGTCCGTCGCCAGTTCAGGTTTGCCGAGTACTTCGGCCAGGATTCCGAACAGGTGGTCATTTCCGACGGTGATGGCGAGTGGCTGGTCCCGGCAGGCGAAGGTGTCGAAGGGATACATGAACGGATGCCGGTTCCCGAGCCGTTGGGGCCGCACCCTCGGGCCGAGTGCGTCCATGAGTCCGTGCTCAAGGAGGGCGAACGTCGAATCGAGCATGGCGATGTCGACCGTGCTCCCCATGCCGGTGCTCTCCCGGGCGAGCAGCGCGGTCACGATGCCGCAATACCCGTAGATACCCGCGGCGATGTCCGAGAGGGACGTGCCGACACGCGTGGGACCGCCGTCCGGTGTACCGGTCGCGTCCATGATCCCGGACAGGGCCTGGATGATCGTGTCGTACGCGGCTTGGTCGTGCATCGGCCCGTACTGGCCGAAGCCGGAGATCGAACACACCACAAGACGCGGAAATTCCTTGACCAGTTCTTCGGGGTCCATACCGAGTTTGGCCATCACGCCGGGCCGGAAGTTCTCCACGACCACGTCCACTTTGCCGAGCATCCGCTTGACGAGCGCCATGTCCTCGGGTTCCTTGAGGTCGATGGCGATCGACTGCTTGCCGAGGTTCGCGAAGCGGTAGTACTCGCTGCTCCCGTCTTTGAGGAACGGCCCCATTTTACGGGTGTCGTCTCCCACGCCCGGTCGCTCGACCTTGATGACCCGGGCTCCGCCGTCCGCGAGCATACGCGAACATGTCGGCCCCGCCAGCACATGCGTGAAGTCGAGTACGGTGATTCCCGCGAGCGGATACGGCTTCTCAGGATCGAGATGCCCGGCGCTCCGTGCGTCGGTCTTCGCCCGGTCTTTTGCCGCGCGTGCGGTTGCCGTCATTTGAGGCCGTCCCCTTACGTTGTTTTCAGTGCTGTTTCCGGCACCGAACTCTGTGGGTTGAGGTTCTGCAGATGTCCGCTTTCCGTGCCCAGTGTGGGATCGATGACACAGTTGATGACCGCTGGTTTCTTCGATGCCATGGCCTGGCGCAGCGCGGAGTCGAGTTCTTCGGGTGTGGTGGCGTTGTGGCCGACGGCTCCGAAAGCCTCGGCGATCCTGTCGTAGCGTGCGTCGTGCATGAGCACGGTCGGTGCCGGATCGGCGGACTCGGTGTTCACCGCGTCGCCCTTGTAGACGCCGCCGTTGTTGAACACGAGGGTCACCACGGGAAGTCTGTAGCGGCAGACCGTCTCGACCTCCATACCGCTGAACCCGAAGGCGCTGTCGCCTGTCACGACGATCACGGGATCGCCTGTCTCCACGGCTGCCGCGATCGCGTAGCCCATTCCGATCCCCATGACACCCCACGTACCGCTGTCGAGGCGGTGCCGCGGTTTATGGATGTCGATGACGTCCCGGCCGAAGTCGAGCGTATTGGCTCCCTCATTGACCAGATACGTTTCCGGGTGGTCCGCGATGAAATCCCGGACCACCCGGAGCGCGCCGTAAAATCCCATCGGTGTATGGGGCGCGGCGAGACGGGCGGCCATCTTCTCGACATTCTTGGCCTTATGGCTCTCGATCTCGTCGGTCCATTGACTGGGAACCTGGACCGGATAGTGCTCAAGCTTTTTCACCAGCACGTCGAAGACGGAGCGGATATCCCCGAGGATGGGAGCCGCGATGGGGCGGTTGCTGTCGAATTCCGTGGCTGCGACGTCGACCTGCACGAACTTCGCGTCCGGGTTCCACAAGGGTGGTTCCCCATGTCTCAGCATCCAATTGAGCCGTGCGCCGACCATGAAGACAACGTCGGCATGGCCGATCGTGAAGGAGCGGGCGGCCGCCGCGGACTGCGGGTGACCGTCCGGCAGCAGCCCCTTCGCCATCGACATGGGAAGGAACGGGATGCCGGTCTGCTCGATGAAGGTCCGGATGGACTCGTCCGCCTGCGCGTACGCCGCTCCCTTGCCCAGCACGATGAGAGGCCGCTGTGCACGTTGCAACAGGTCGAGGGCCCGCCTGATGGAGGCGGGGTCCGGCAGTTGAGTCGGAGCCGGATCCACGGGGCTGAAGATCGATTCAGCTCCTTTCGACGCGTCGAGAGTCGCGCCGAGAACCGCGGCAGGGATATCCAGATAGACACCACCGGGCCGTCCGGCCACAGCCGCCCGGACAGCGCGAGCGGTGGCCAGCCCGATGTCCTCGGGACGGTCGACGCGGTACGCCGCCTTCGCGAACGGCTTCGCGCTGCTGAACTGGTCGAGTTCTTCGTAGTCGCCCTGCTGGAGATCGACGACGGGCCGTTCGCTGGAACCACTGATCTGGATCATGGGGAAGCAGTTGACCGTCGCCGCCGCGAGAGAGACCAGGCCGTTCAGAAAGCCCGGCGCGGAAACAGTGAGACAGACACCTGGACGCCGCGTCAGAAAACCCGCGATCGCCGCGGCGTTCCCGGCCGACGCCTCGTGCCGGAATCCGATGTACCTCATGCCACGGGCCTGCGCCAGACGCGCCACATCCGTGACCGGAATTCCGACCACGCCATACATGTTCTGCACCCCATTGGCCTGGAGTGCGTCGACAAGCAGATTGAACCCATTGGTCAATCGCTGGGTTGACCGCTCAGACATGTCCGCTCCGCCCGACGCCGCATGTATGCATGCCAAATCAATCGCCCAGGAATGTGAGCAACTGAACTCAACCTTCGCACCGAGACGGTGATCACGCCTTCCGAAGGCGTCCAACCAGGTCCGTTGGCACTGCCACTGCCGACGGTGCTCCGACCTCTGCGGAAGAGGCGCATCAGCGGGCCGTGTTGCCTCGTCGGCCGATTCATGAGAACCCTCGTCCTACCGGAGTTCTGTCCTGTTCAACACGCGGACACACTGCCGCACTGCCCTGATCAGAAGGAGCGCCCACATGTCCGCGACGGACGAGACCGTAGAGCAACTCCTCGCCCCCATGACCAGGAAACGGCTGTTCGCGGCGATCAACCGCAAGGTCGCCGAGGACGCCGAGATCACGCCCTACGTCGCGGACCACCTCCGGTACATGATCGAGCTGGAAGGGCGCGGGCTGCTCTGGGCGTCAGGGCCGTTCGTCGAACCAGGTGTGCAGGTCGGTGATGGTCTCACCATCCTCAACACCGGCACCGCCGACGAGGCCCGCGAGCTGCTCGCCGAAGACCCGCTGTGCCGACAGGGACTGCGTACCTTCGAGGGCCCGTTCCCCTGGGAACTGCGCGAGGGACGCATTGCGATCTCGCTCGTCGCCTCCGGTTCCTCCTTCCATCTGCATTGAGCACACACAGCTTGCGCACTACAGATGAGGGCCTTGTACTAAAGGCGTCAAACGAGAAAAGAAGTGACCATGCGGTATCCACGTCTCACCATCAGACAACGGTCTCTGCGTGCGGCAGGAGGCACGGCCGGCCCGGGCGCCGGCCGTACCGACGCCGGGCTGCTCGCCCTCCGTATCGTCGTTGGAGGGCTGGTCGCCGCCCATGGCCTGCAGAAGATGACGCACTGGCTGGGCGGAGCCGGACTGGCCGCCGGCGCCGAGGAGTTCCGGCACGACGGCTTCCGCGGCGGGCGGCTCACCGCGGTGGCGGCGGGGAGCGGTCAGACAGGCGGGGGCCTGCTGCTCGCGGCCGGGCTCCTGACACCGTTCGCGGTGGGGGCCGTCGCCAGTGTCATGACCGTTGCGGTCACGGTGAAGTACCCGCACGGGCCGTGGGTCCAGGATGACGGATACGAGTACCCGCTGGTCCTGATCGCGTCCGTCGCCGTCACCGGGCTCGCCGGGCCGGGTGTCTGGTCACTCGACCGGCTGGCCGGCATCGACTGGCCCGCGTCCGCGGGCATCCTCGGCTGTGCGGCCGGCGTGCTGGGGGGCCTGGCCACACGGCGGGTGTTGTGGCGGGCGGACGGGCAGCCTGCGGTACGGGACGTCGCGCACAACCGCTGAATTGGCTACTGAGACTCAACAACTACCGGCCCAATGCCCGGAACGGCCGATCACCGTGACGGCGCGGGCGGTCACCGCACACGCAGATCCTGTGCTGCCGGATGGCCGAGGAAGGTCGGCGACGCTGCCCGAAGCGGTTCATGCTGATCGGGAGCTTGCTCGCCCCAGCCCGAGGAGGAACGGATGGCCGTCACAGTCGCGGATGCCATGATCTCTACGCTCAAGGCCGCCGGTGTGCGGCGGATCTACGGCCTGCCGGGAGACTCCCTCAACGGGTTCACCGACGCCCTGCGCCGCGACGGCGGCATCGCCTGGGAGCACGTCAGGCACGAGGAGGCCGCCGCGTTCGCGGCCGCCGCCGAGGCAGGCGTCACCGGCGAGCTCGCGGTCGCGGCCGGTAGCTGCGGCCCCGGGAACCTGCACCTCATCAACGGCATGTTCGACGCACAGCGCAGCCGGGTGCCGGTGCTCGTCATCGCCGCGCACATCCCGCGCGTGGAGATCGGCGGGGGCTACTTCCAGGAGACACACCCACAGGAGCTGTTCCGCGAGTGCAGTGTGTACTGCGAGATGGCGAGCGTGCCCGAGCAATTGCCGAGGCTGCTGGAGATCGCCATGCGCACGGCCCTGGAGCGCGGCGGCGTCGGGGTGGTGGTCATCCCCGGCGAACTGTTCCTCGACCGCGCCGCCTCCACGCCACCACCGCGCCCGGTGTTCAAGTCGGCCTCACTCATCCGGCCGGACGACCGGTCGCTCGCGCAGGCGGCGCGCGTACTCAACGCCGCCGAACGGGTCACCATCCTGGCCGGGGCGGGCTGCGCGGGCGCCCACGACGAGGCAGTCGCCCTGGCCAAGGCGCTGAAGGCGCCGATGGTCCACTCGCTGCGCGGCAAGGACTTCCTTGAGTACGACAATCCCTACGACGTCGGCCTGACCGGGCTGATCGGCTACAGCTCCGGCTACCGGGCGATGGAGCACTGCGACGCGCTGCTGATGCTCGGCACCGACTTCCCGTACCGGTCGTTCTACCCGGAGAACGTCCCCGTCGTACAGGTCGACGTGCGCGGCGAGCAGATCGGCCGCCGCACGCAGGTGGATGTTCCCTTGGTGGGGACCGTCAAGGAGACCGCGCAGGCGCTGCTGCCCCTGCTGGAGCGCCGTACGGACGACGACTTCGCGGAGAAGATGACCGGACACTACCGGCGGGTGCGGGCCCGTCTGGACCGGCTGGCCGAGGCTAAACCGGCCGGCTCCCCCATGCACCCGCAGCAGGTCGCCGCCGCGATCGACCGGCTGGCGGCGCGTGACGCGGTCTTCACCGCCGATGTGGGGACTCCGACGGTGTGGGCGGCCCGTTATCTGCGCATGAACGGCGAGCGGCGGCTCATCGGTTCCTTCAACCACGGCTCGATGGCCAACGCGCTGCCGCACGCCATCGGCGTCCAGGCCAGTCAGCCCGGCCGCCAGGTGGTGGCACTGTCAGGTGACGGCGGCGTGGCCATGCTGCTCGGCGAACTGATCACGCTGCGCCAACTGGACCTGCCGGTGAAGATCGTCGTCTTCAACAACTCGGCGCTGTCCTTCGTCGAGCTGGAGATGACAGCCGCGGGCATCGTCACCTACGGCACAGATCTAGACAACCCTGACTTCAGCGCCCTGGCCCGCGCCGCCGGTCTGTTCGCAGCGCGCGCCGGACGCGCCGACGAACTGGAGGACGTCCTGCGCGCGGCCTTCGCGCACGACGGACCGGCGCTGATCGACGCCCGTACCGAACGGTACGAGCTGTCGTTGCCCCCGAAAATCACCCTTGGGCAGCTCAAAGGCTTCAGCCTGTTCGCCACCCGGACCATCCTCTCCGGCCGGGGAGACGAGATCCTCGAACTCACCAAGACCAACCTGCGCCAGCTCAGCGCCGAGTAGACCAGCCCCACTTCCGACGAGCCTTCAACCTTCCGACGAGCCTTCACCCCCGGGTCTACGCCAGCCACTCGGCGAGGTGGTCGCACCACACTTCGGCGACATGGAGCGTCTGGTGCCCCCGTGTTTTCGGGCCGGCCGGGAGTGTCATGGCCCGTCCGTGGGGAACCGCAGCGATGGCTCTTTCCAGTCCCCCGAGTTCGACGGGGTTGAGTTCGTCGTCCTCGAAATTGACAGCCAGCAGCGGTGCCCGTATCGCCTGGAGGCCGGGCGCCGGGTCATAGTCCCTGGACGCGTCGAACTCCCAGATGACGTCGTTGGCGTCCTCACCATCCAGTGCCTGCGACTCAATTCCCTCGATCTGTCTGTCGGTGACATCGATGGACCGAAGATCGGAGGCCATATGCCGCGCGCTGCCGACCATGAGCCGGAACAGCGCCATCGCGTGACCGACTCCGGCCGGCTGCTTGTTGTAGCGGCCGTCGGCGTATCCGGGGTCGGACTCGATCAGATGGATGAGCATCCTCCGCCACAGCAGGTTCCGCCCGGTAATGCGCTCGGGAAGACTGGCGATCGCCATCAGCGCCTGCTGGTCCGGATACCGCTGGCCCCATATCCACGTCTGCATCCCGCCCATCGAGGTGCCGAGCAGCAGCCGTAGCCGCTCGATGCCCAGCCCGTCGGCCAGCAGCCGATGCTGTCCCTCGACCATGTCGCCGTAGCCGTAGTGCGGGAAGTCGGGTCCAAGCCCCTCACTGGGCCGACTCGACCTGCCGTGCCCGATGGCGTCCGGCATGATCACGAAGAATCTGCTCACATCAAGAGGCCGGCCGCTCCCGAACAGGAAGTCGGCGATGGACGGTTGCAGGAACTGCCGACCGGAGCCGGTTGTGCCGTGCAACAACATCACCGCGTTGTCCGCGCGAGCGTTCAAGGTTCCGAGTGTGTGGTACGCCAAGGTCACATCGAGGCGGTGTCCGTCGTCGAACCGGAAGTCGCTGACGGTGTGGAAGCCTGACTCGGCCTTGGATTTCCAGTCGGTGGTCATGAGCGGCCTCTAGAAGAACGAGAGGGTCTCGATGCCGACACCCGCTTGCACGGTACGCAGGACCTCGCCGCGTTCGAGGTTGCACACGGCCAGCGAGCCTTCGTTGTGATTCGCGATGAGCACCGTTTCCCCGTCCTCGTGGAAGGCCATGTTCATGGGGCCCTGGCCGAGGTGCAGCAGGGTCTGTGACTTGAGGTCCTCGGAGAAGACGGTGGCCAGCGGCTCCTCGAAGTTCGTGACCACGAGATACCTGCCGTCGGGGCTGTAGCGCGCGATCTGGGCCGCCTTCTGGTGCCCGTCGAGTGTGATCGTCGCGCGGATTTCGTCCGAGACCGTGTCGACCACGAAGAGCTGCGGCTGCTGTGCGTCGACGAGGATGACCGTCTCCCCGTCGGGGGACATGCCGATTCCCGCGGCGCCGTTCGGTGCGGGAATCTTCTTGACCACGCGTTTCGTGGCCAGATCGACGACCGACGCGAACGTGTCCTCCTCGTTCTCGGTGTAGAGCTTGCTGTTGTCCGGCAGCACCTCGACGCGGTGTGCCTTGTTGGAGCCCACCTCGATCACGTTCTCCGTCGTGCCGCTCTCGGGGTCCATTTCGAGCACCACGCCGCTGTTCTCGCACACGCAGTACAACTGGCCGTCCGCGCCCCAGCGCAGGCCGTGCGGGGCCAGGTGCGGGTACGTGCTGAGGTCACCGACATGCTTCCGTTCCCGCAGGTCGAACTTGGCGATCAGGTGGCCCGGATGGGGGTTGTCCCCGTGGATGCCGGCGCCGTAGATGGGGACATACGCGAAACGGTGATCGGGCGAGACGAGAAGCTCGTGCACCCTCGGCGCGAAGCCTTCGAGGGTCAACTCGACCTCATAGGTCTCCGGATCGAGGAACAGGATGTGGTTCCCCAGCTTGTCGACAGCCACGAGACCGTCGCTGCCCGTCAAAAATTTGGCGTCTGTCGTCATCACAACTCTCCTGTTTCAAGGACATCGACCCGAGGGCCGGCGTTCAGGCCGGCATCCCCTGGTCGTCGCTGTCGACTTCGATACCGAACCGACTCCCAGCCGCCCTCAGCCGGTTGAGATCTCCGTCCGGGGCGCTGCCCGGTCCGGGAGACGGACGGCACGCGGCGCGGTAGTACTCCTCGATCCCGCCGGGCACCGTCAGGTTGAACAGCCGTACACTCCGATCGCTGCGGTTCCGTACCCGGTGGCGTACCCCCCAGGGCACGAGCACGGCTGCTCCGGCGGAGGCTTCGTACTCCTCTCCGTCGACCAGCACGGCCGCGGTCCCTTCCAGGACGTAGAACGCCTCCTCATAGCGGGCATGGCGATGGGCGGGCATCCCGCCGCCCGGCTCAAGGGTGATCTCGGTGACCGTGTAGGCGTCCGCGGTCGCGAGACCTGCCGCTTTGATGTTGTACGTCGCTCCGGCGGCGTACCGGCGGTCGCCTTCATCCGGGAGCACCAGGGTGGGGCCGCGTCCTTCACCGATCGGAAGGGGCCTTTCGCGCCCGTCGGGGCCGCTTTCCAGGTAAGTGACGCCGTAGCGCGGGGTCCGGGCGTTGATCTCCTTGACCGGCATCGTCCCGTGTTCACTCGGAGGTTCATCGCCCGGTGCGCCCAGTTCGAGGAAGAAGCCCTCATTGCCGCCCGGGGTGGTGAAGGTAATGAGTTCGGCGTTGTTCTCGCCGATATTGCGCCACTCATGAGGGATGCCGCGAGGCGCCGCGAAGAATGTGCCGTCACCCACGGTGGTGTGGATTCCGCCCGCCTTCAGTTCGAGATTCCCGTGGAGCAGGAAGAAGCCCTCTTCCTCCCGTGAATGGACGTGCCTGGGCGGACCGGTGCCGGGCGGTGGATAGTCCAGCCAGAACGCGTACTCACTTCCCGTGTCCTCGCTGACGGCGGCAAAGGTGATCCGGTCGTCGCCCATCCACCAGATCGAGACCCCCTCGCCCGGCTTCACCAGCTTGCCGCGCCTGAGCAGCGGTGCGTCTCGCTGGATTGGCCTGTTGAAGTTCTGGGGTGTCCTGGTGTTGAGGTTCTGGGGTGTCCTGGCCTTGGCCATCGCTCAACCTTCCCGCCCGGGGCCGGCGGGTCGACCACCATGCGGGGTCGGCGATTCCGCGACCGGTTTCGTTGGGCCGGCTCTCGCGGCTCGTAAGAGCACACCACTTCCATTTTCGCCCACGGCGGGTCGTTGTCAAAACGTGCGGATTATGCAGATGTTGGCCTGCGTCGCGAACGGCGGTTCAGGGACAGATGACCATTCGGCCTCGTATCCCCTTCTCCACCGCGAGATAGGCGTCCGTCCCGTTGTCCAGGGGATAGCGGTCCGTGATGGGGAGTGGGCGGAATTGTCCGGACTCAAAGTACGGCGTGATCGAGTCGAGCCGCGCGCCGGATTGGGCGGCGTCGAGGCTGAGGCTGTTGCAGCCCAAGATCCGCGTTTCGTTGTGGTAGAGGTCGACAAGGTCGATCTCCACGGTCCGCGTGCCGACAGCGCTGATCACCACGAGCCGACCGCTGTGCGCGAGCGAGGCCAGGGCCGCCTGCGTGGTGACGCCACCGACTGCGTCATAGACCACATCCGCACCTTTTCCGGCGGTGAGCCGTTTGACCTGCGCCCCGATGTCCTGCGCGCTGCCATCGAACGCGATGAACTCCTCAATGACCGCCGCGGCCGGGGTGTTGTCGGCGGGCTGTGTCCGGTCCACGCCGATCACATGGCCGCCAAGGGCACGAGCGATCTGGGCGACAGCGCCACCCACGCCGCCCGAAACGCCGAACACAGCGATGTTCTCGCCCGTGGCAAGCCGCGCGGCTTCGACTGTGCCGAGCCAGCCGACGACGAAATTGACCCCCACGGTCGAAGCCTCCTCGAAGCTCAGCCGCCCGGGCTTGCGCACCAGCGCCGCCGCGGGTGTGGCAAGCAGCTCCGCGTGCGAACCGTCGCGTGTGATGCCGAGGTCGCCGCCGGTCCCCCAGACCTCCGCCCCGGCCCAGTCCCGCGGTCCGTCCAGGACAACGCCGGAAAAGTCACGCCCGGGAATTCGGGGAAGGGTCGTTCCCGATATCTGGCCGGCGACATTCTTCAGGTCCGAGGGATTCACCGAGGCAGCCTTGACCGCTATGACAGCGTCGCCGTGCCGTGCCACGGGATCGGGCAGGTCGACAAGGTGCAGGACATGGGGATCACCGAAGCGGTCGAATCGCAGAGCGCGCATGATGACACTGCCCTTTCCGCGGTGGAAGTGGGTGTCCGGCTTCTCTTTCACTGTCACAGACCGTGAAAGACATGTCCAAATGTTCTACCGGCCCAGGACAGAACACGCGGCGGCCGGGGCCAGATACGCCAGGCGCCCGCGAGGGCCAGGAAGACCAGCTCGCGAGTCTGGGGCTCGTCCTCAAGGCGCGAGCCGCAGCTATGGCGCGGGAGGGAAGTCCGCGCTGCGCGAGGCGGCTTCGTAGTCGCGCAACTCTTCGATCATGCCTTCCAGCTGGCCGTGGACGGCGTCGTAGCCGACGGTGCCCAGAACGAGCCGATGGGGAGGCTTGTCCTGATTCATTGCGTTCACAACGGCCTGTACTCCCCGGTAGGGATCGCCTGGCTGTCGGCCGTTCTGGTCAACCATGGAGGCGCGAACGGCCTCGACGAACGGCAGGTAGGCGTCCACCGTCTCGGACACGGTTTCGTCGGCGAAGGCGGAGTACGCACGGGTACGGAAGGCGCCGGGTTCGACGGCCAGGACGTTGATGCCGAAGGGGGCCACTTCTTGCCGCAGCACCTCGGTGAGGCCCTCGATGGCGAACTTCGCGGCGCTGTAGTAGCCGAAGCCGGGCACGCCTCTCAGGCCTGCGACCGAGGACATGTTGATGATCCATCCGCTGCCACGGGCTCGCATGCCCGGGAGGACGGCGCGCAGGATCTCGGTGACGGAGAAGAAGTTCAGTTCGAAGGACTGCCTGACGTCGGTGTCGGTCGTGCCTTCGACGGAGCCGTACCAGCCCCGGCCGGCGTTGTTGACCAGGACGTCGATACGACCGAATCGTTCCTCGGCGGCACGGACAGCCTCGCGGACCTGTTGGGCGTCGGTGACATCCAGCGGCAGGACGAGCACTCTGCCGCCGTGGGGGCAGGCCCAGTCGTCGAGCAAATGCGGGCGGCGGGCGGTAAGGACGACGTTGTCACCGCGCTCCAGGGCCGCGTCGGCGTAGGCCAGGCCGAAACCACCCGAGGTCCCGCCGGTGATGAACCAGGTCTTCATACTTCCTCATGATCTAGGGGCAGGCGGATCGGTGGATGCTGTGATGGCTCGGCTGTGATGGCTCGGCTGTGATGGCTCGGCGGCCGTCAGGGGGCGATGGCAAGTTCGCTGATCAGTCCGTGCTCGTCGAGGACGAAGCGGTAGCGCAGATCGACACGGCCGCCGGGGAAGTCGCCTTCGAGGTGCTGGACGACGGTGTACCTGTCGGGGCCGTCGCGCTCGGCTCCAACAGGCGTAGTGGTGTAGGTGTACTGGGAGGTGGCCTGCTCCAGCCAGCCTTTGATGGCAACGGATCCCCGGTAGGTGCGGCCGTCGTCTGTGACATTGGCCTCCGGCGCGAACGCTGCCGCGGCAGTGGAGATGTTCCGCATGTCGTGGGCCCGCAGGTAACGTCCGACGACCTCTGGCAGGCCGGCGACATCGACTGGGCCGGAATGTTCGGTCATGTCTGCCTCGCATGTGCGCTGAATGTTGGCGGCCCGGGCGTGGCGGTCGCTGTGCAGACGCCGGACACCATGTCCGGGACTGTCCCGCAGGTGGACGCACGACGGGCACACCCCTGGCAACTGCTAAAATAGAAGCCAGTGACTTTCACTTTAGCAGTAACCCGGAGGTGTCATGTCGAGCAGGATCCGGCTGGAGGATCGCGAGTGCCCGCTGTCGACCACGGTGCAGCATGTCGGCGAGTGGTGGACGCTGCTGATCCTCCACGACGCCTTCGACGGCTATACACGCTTCGATCAGTTCCAGCAGAGCCTGGGCATTTCCACCAGCATGCTCACCGCACGACTGAAGACCCTGGTCGCCGATGGCCTGCTGGAACGGCGGCCCTACCAGACGAACCCGGTCCGCCACGAGTACGTCCTCACCGAACGCGGGCACTCCCTGCGGCCCGTGATCGTCGCCCTGGCCGCCTGGGGTAACCGGCATCTCGCCCCGCAGGATCGATCCATGGTCCTTGTCGATGCCGAGACCGGTCAGGAGGCCGATCCGGTCGTGGTCGACGCCCGCACCGGTAAGAGCCTCGACGACAGCGACGCATATGTGTTCACCGCCGGGCCGGCCGCCAGCGGGGCGATGAGGGCGCGCTATGCCGAACTGGAGCGGCAGCGGCGATCGCGAAGCGCCGAGCCGGAGCCGGGCGCGGCGTAACCGCACTGCCTGCCGACCGCCGCCTCGACGCCGGCCGGCTTTCAAGAAGCCTTGGCGACCTCCTCATCCGGGAGGAGCCGTCCGGGAGGAGCCCGGGCTCCGTTCAGAGTGCGGTACGGCGCTAACGGGTGACCCGTTGTTCTCGGCGGAGTCACCTTGCCAACGTCACTCTGATCGGTTTCGTATGGATCCGAACGGAAGGATCGCTCGCGAATGCCCGGCGGACGCGGTCGCCCCTCGACGTCGACGGCGGCACGCATCGTCCGCGGCTGCGGCGGGCTGCTTACACCTATCGGGTGATGAAATCGATGAAATCGCCCATCATGCCCCGAATAGCGCCATGGTCTCTCCAGGGAGAAGAACTCGAAGAGGGGACAG
The DNA here is from genome assembly GCF_042732975.1 of Streptomyces sp. NPDC059743. Classification (NCBI taxonomy): domain Bacteria; kingdom Bacillati; phylum Actinomycetota; class Actinomycetes; order Kitasatosporales; family Streptomycetaceae; genus Streptomyces; species Streptomyces sp. NPDC059743. The sequence continues at coordinate 79,593 of NZ_JBHWGS010000025.1, forward strand.
ACCATGCGTTTGAGGCGTATCGGAACGATCCTGAGCACAGTCGCGCTCACCATGCTGACGGTCCCGGCAGGCGACGCCCACGCTACGGCGATCGCCTGTGGCGGAGGTGTGTCGACCGGCCGGGTCGCCGTCAATGGCTGTATCAGCGCCGAGCGACACTCGGTGGAAGGCGTCCCTTATCGAGAAGTGACGGCGCACGTCAAGCTGCGTAACACCGGTACCAGGGCTCTGACGGTCTCCTACGAAGCGTTCTGGCTGTACGACGGTTCGACCTGGCGGAAGATCGGCAGCGGTCGCACCAACGTCGCACCTGGCGCGACCGTCGGCCCTGTCGAAGTCGGAAGCAAGTCCCTGATTTGTGGAGGAAAGGCCCAGATTCGAGTGCATGCTCAAGCCGCCGGCGCCGCCTGGAGCGGTTGGTCTCCTGCGGCCACGAGCCAATGCCAGACCTGAGCGCCTGACCTCCCGGATCAGCGCCCGGCCCGCCGGCGGCGGCCAACGGCTCCCGGGACGGTCGAACCGGGTACCGGACCTCGCGGCCACAGGCGCCGCGCGCGCCACCACCACCCGCGTCCTCGCCCAGCCGACCGGACTCGGGCCCGGCACGGAGCCGTTCATGCCCTGCTGGAAGCAGGACACGGCCTGCGATCGGTCCAGCGGTAGCCCGGTGTGAGCCGGCACACCGTCAAACAGTTCGCCGACGCCGCGAAGCCGGAAAAACTGTTCACCGGCCAGTGGCAGAACGGCTTCTCAGTCCTTGATGACTACAAGCCCTACCTGAACGACCGCGGGAACGAGAGCTGAACCAACGCGTGGAAACTCTGCGAGGAGATCGTGCCGCTCGGTTACAAGGGCAGCTACCAGCGGATTCGCGCCTGACTGCACTCCACGCGCACCTCGCCACGACCGGTGACCGCCCGGCCGCCCTCACCTCGGGCCGTCGCCGGACGGATCCTCCGGCACCCGGAAAACCTCACCGAATCCGAGCAGTTCCAGCTCAAGAACGTGCCGACGCATTACCCCGAACTCGACGCGCTCATCCGGCACGTCCGGTCATTCGCAGCCATGCTCACCGGGCGTCAAGGCGAGCGCCTGCCGGACTGGCTCGCCGCCGTCCGACAAGAAGACGGCCCGCCGGGCCTCCACACCCTGGCCGCCGGCATCGGCAGAGACCGTGACGCCGTAATCGCCGGACTCACCCTGCCCTGGAACTCGGGCATCGTCGAGGGACACATCAACCGGCTCAAGATGCTCAAGAGGCAGGCGTTCGGCCGCGCCGGTTTCGCTCTCCTGCGGAAGCGGGTCCTCCTCGCTCGGTGACGGGCCCTACACGATCAGACACCGGCTTTGGCCGCCACCCGAGTAACAAGCTTGTCGCGCACGGATGGCCATTCCTCCACGAGGACGCTGTAGTAAAGCGAATCACGACGCGTACCGTCCTGGCGCACCATGTGGCTGCGCAACGTCCCTTCATAGACCAGGCCCAGCCGTGTCATCGCCTGCTGGGACCGTACGTTCAGGTTGTCGGTTCGCAAGGCAATTCGAGCAAGGCCCAGATCGCCGAAGGCGTGTGCCAACAGTAGAAACTTGGACTCAGCATTGTAGGGACCGCCCCAACAAACACGGTCGAACCAGGTCGCACCAATCTCAGCGTGGCCCTCAGCGAGGTCAAGCTCATACAGACTGGTCGAGCCGATCACTGTCTCGTCCGTGAGGCGCTGGACAGCGAAGCATCTCCTCGTCCGATCCGCCAACATCTGGCTGATCATCTCCCGCGTCTCTATCAGGGAGCCGGGGCGAGGCCGTGGCATCCAACGCCAGACTTCAGGATCCGACGCCGAGGGGAACAACGCTTCTGCATGATCAACGGACAGCGGAATGAGACGGACAGCGCGGCCGAGGAGGGAGTCGTTGTTCGTCGCCGCACCATCGCTCCGGGATCGCTGGCCCAATCGTCGAGACGCAGATCATGTTGCCTTCATCACGCACAGCTACCGCTGCACGGGATCTGAGCCAGAACCATTCTTGTGAACATAGCCACCCCCTGGTTCCTCAATCGGGACCAGGACGTCTCGGACTCCTCGCCGCCAACTGCCGTCGCATGCCCGCATTCTGGCCAGTCACGCCAGCAAGCTACCCCGCAACCTTGACAGACCACATAGGGCGCGTGGGACCCCTCGACCTCGCACCGATCACGCCCAGAACATACTCAGCCGGACGCCCCCACACCCACCGAGCGGGCGATATTCGCACTCCACGAAGTCTTTGACCTCGGGCACGACGAAATCACCGAAGCCGTCGACAGCAACCCGCCCGCAACCCGCCACACCGCCAGCAGGAACCGTCGACTGCCCGAGTCGGTCCGTCGGCGGTGGCCGGGCGCGCGTTCCGGGCCTCCGCCTGGCGCAGTCCTCTGCCGCCGTCGCGTCGCCCTCGCCGGTCAGACGCGTGGACCGAGGAACAGGCCACCGCTCGCGTCGATGATCTGACCGGTGATCCAGCGGGCGGCGTCGGAGGCAAGGAAGGCGACCACGTCGGCGACGTCGCCGGGTCCGCCCAGGCGGTCGAGCGCGGTCATGCCGGCGATCCGTTCGGCGAGGCCCGGCACGTCGAAAACGGCTCCGTTGGCCGCCGTCCTGGTGGCTCCGGGGGCGACCGCGTTCACCGTGACGCCTCGGGGCCCGAGTTGGTTGGCCAGGGTCCTGCTCATCGTCTCGACCGCGGCCTTCGTCATGGCGAAAGACGTCTGGGCGGGTTGGCCATCCGGGTCGCCACCGACGAGATCGTGATGATCCGGCCGCCGTCCCGCAGCAGCGGCAGCGTGTGCTCGATGATGAAGTACGGCGCTCGCACGTTCACCGCGAACAGGCAGTCGAAGTCCGCCCGGCTCGTTGCGCCGAGCGGGCCAGTCGGCGTGGCTGCGGCATTGTTGACGAGGATGTCGAGCGGCCGACCGGCCAAGCCGGCCTCGCCACCGGTGAAGAGCGTCTCGACGTCACCGTCCACGCCCAGTTCGGCCCGGACTACGAGGGCGGTTCCACCGGCGCGTTCTATCCTCCCGGCCGTCGCCGCCGCCCCGGTCTCGTCCGTGCCGAAGTGCACGATGACCATGGCCCCTTCGGCCGCGAGCCGGCTCGCGATCGCCTGACCAATGCCGCGCGACGCGCCCGTCGAACTGATCGCACAGGCACTCGCCGCGGCCTTCGGCGACGACGCCGTCGCCACCGGCCGGAGGGACTGAGGCCGCCGATACCCGTCAGCAGGACGGATCCCACTCGGCCCGACGACCTCGCAACGAGAGGCGTCATCAAGCGTTCTGGACTGGGCGCCGTCACTGTGAATATCCGGCCGCCTCTTGCGGCGAGCGCGTCGAACCGGCTCTGAAGTCCCCGCGATCGAGCAGCGGACGCACCAACAGGGGAATACGGGCTGGCCTCTGTGACCAAGTGCCTCAGATCGACGGATTGGTGTCAGTCCTCGCTGGGCAGTGAGCAGAGGCAAAGTCATGTCATGTGCACGACCATCTCTCTACAAGGAGGTCGACCATGCACGTCCGTACGTTGACCGGAGGACTCGCCGCCGCCCTGGCCGTGACCTTTTCCCTGATGGGCGGCCAGGCCGTGGCTGCCCCATCGGCGGACACGGACAGAGCCCTGGCCGCGCGCGTAGTCACCTACGACGCCAGCGGCTCCGCCGAGTTCAGGTCCGCGGTCGACCGAGGCGCGGCGATCTGGAACGAGAGCGTCGACGCCGTCGAACTGCGGCCGGCCGCGGCCGGGCAGCGCGCCAACATACGAGTCCTGGCGGACAACGGCTGGCCCCGCGCCATCACCACCTCCCTGGGCAACGGAACCGTCTACATCGGACGACAGGCAGTGAACGAGGGCCATAACACAATCCGCATCTCATCCCACGAACTGGGCCACATTCTGGGACTGCCGGACCGCAAGCCCGGACCGTGTTCAAGCCTGATGTCCGGTTCCAGCGCAGGAACCACGTGCACGAACGCCTATCCGAACACAGCCGAGAAGGCCGAGGTCGAAGGGTACTTCGGCGGCGCGTTCGCGCCGACGGCCCCAGCAGTACCGCTCAACCTCATGATCGTGGACTGAGACACGGCGCGGGGCCCCAAGCGGAAGTGACCGTACGCCCCGGAGCGCAGAGCGCGTTCCGGGGCGGCCGATGGCGCCGACGTCCGCGCCTCGGACCGGGCGCCCGCCGTGATCCGCCACCTGGGCGGCCCGGCACTGCTCGTCGGCCACTCGATCTCCGGCGGCGCCGCCACCATCGCCGCCGCGCAGGAGCCCTCGCTGATCACCGCGGCTGTCGAGTTGGCGCCGTTCACCCGCAAGCAGTCGATCCGCGTCGGTGACCTGCGGGTGAAGCGCTTCCGGCAGGGCATGCTGCGGCTGCTCGGCACAGGCGCGTTCGGCAGCGTGCCGTTCTGGCGCTCGTACCTCGACGTGGCCTACCCCGGTGTGAAGCCGGCCGACTGGGCCGAGCGGCTCGGCCGCATCGACTCCCTGCTGCGCGAGCCGGGCCGGATGAAGGCCATGCAAGGCATGGGCCGCAGCGCCCCGACCGACGCCGGCGCGCAGCTCGGCAACGTCCGCTGCCCGGTCCTGGTCGTGATGGGCACGCTCGACCCCGACTGGGCCGACCCGCACGCCGAGGGTTCGGCGATCGTTGATGCCCTGCCCTCCGGCCTCGGTCGCCTTGAGATGATCGAGGGCGCCGGGCACTACCCGCACGACCAGTTCTCCGACCAGGTGGTTTCGCTGATACTCGCCTTCCTCCGGTCGGAGGCCGCTCATGCCTAGGGCCGGTCTGGACCCGGCCGCCGTGGTCGCGGCCGGTGCCGCCCTCGCCGACGAGGTGGGCCTCGCCGGCCTGACGATGGGTCTGCTGGCCGAGCGGGTGGGCGTGCGTACCCCGTCCCTGTACAAGCACGTAAGCGGCCAGGAAAACCTCAACCGGCGCATCGCGGCCCTGGCGTTGAGCGAGGCCGCCGACGCCGTCGGCGGCGCGGTCCAGGGGTACGCGGGCCGCGACGCCCTGGCAGCTGCGGCCCGCGCTTTCCGTGCCTTCGTCCTGGCGCACCCTGGCCGGTACGCCGCCACGCTCGGCATGGAACCGTCCGGCCCGGACGACCCGCTGGCCGCCGCGAGCCGGCGGCTGCTCGACGCGTTCACGGCGGTCCTGCGTGGCTACGAGATCGCAGAATCCGACGTGAACCACGCCCTGCGCATGCTCCGCAGCCTCTGCCACGGCTTCGCCACGCTACAGGCGGCCAACGGCTTCCAGTGGAGCACCGACATCGACGAGAGCTTCGAGTGGCTGATCGCCTTCACCGACCGAGGCCTGCGCGCCGTCTGAGAACGCCTTCGACGGCACAGGACCCGTGTCACCGAACCGTGGACGGCTCGGACGACAGTGACGAGTCCCGGCCGCGCGCCCCGCCAAGCCGCTTCCCCGCCCCGCACGCCACAGCGCGTCGGGCGGGCCTGCCCGGCGCCCCGTCATCCGCAGCCGGTCACCAGTCGTGGACCGTACCGTCCTGGAGCCGGTTCACCGGCAGATACGCCTGCCGGTAAGGGTGGGCCGCGGCCAGGCCCACGGTGAGATGTCCTCCGGCCCGTGGATGCCGCTCTTGATCAATACAACTAGGCCGCGAAGTCGAAGAACTTGCGCAGAGGTGTGACACCGCCGAAGTGGGTGACGGCGGAGCGTACACAGTCGATCAACTGCTCGGTGACGAGCGTCTGGTAGTCGTGGACGGTGTTGAAGACCTCTCCGATGGCGAGCGGAACAGTGGTGTGCCGCCGCACCAGGCGCAGCGCCTCCTGGTTCTCCGCGGGCCACGTGGGACGATTTCAACCTCTCCCTGCCTCCTGAGGATCAGGGTTCATGGTTCGCCTGCAGTGATCCCTCAGGCGTGGGCCCGCGACTGTACTTCCAGCGCGTCCCCGAAGGCAAGGTCGTCAAGAATCGGCTGCATCTCGATGTGCGAGCCGGCACCGGGCTCGTGGGTGAAGAGCGCCTCGCCACGCTCGAAGCCGAGTGCGCACGACTGATCGCGCTCGGCGCGGTACGCGTGCGGCTGCTTTATGACGGCAACGATTCGTGCATCGTGATGCAGGACATCGAGGGCAACAAGTTCTGTCTCGACTGAGCATCCTCCGAAACGGCGAGGCGGGGAGCCGTCTCCCTTGGGCCTCTCTTACCCGAGCGGCGGCCCGAGGTGGCCGATGACGCGGTCTGCGGCCGACGCGGCGGTTCGGTGGCCGCTGAGTGGTCAGTTCGACGTGTTCGGGTGGAGGGGATCGAGGGAGCGGAGGCTTCCGTTGGCCATGGTGACCAGTGAGCCGCCTGTCCGCATCGGGGACGTTCCCTCCGATGAACCGAAGGCGCTTGTGCCCATGGCGGGTGTCTGCCATCGCTTGCGGCCTGTTCGCAGGTCCAGGGCGACCAGCCGTCCGCTGTAGCTCGACAGATAGACCGCTCCCTCCCGCCCGGAGGCGATCGGCGGTCCCAGCAGATCCACCGTGGTGTCCTCGCTCCACAACTGCTCACCCGTGGTGGTGTCGATCGCGGTAACACGGCCGGTGTCCTGGACGAAGAAGAGACGGCCCTCGGCCAGTGTCGCGGCGCCGACCGGACGCGCGGGCAGGTTCAACGTCCGCCGGACGCCCGTCCGTACATCGACACGCAGCAGGGAACGGACCCGCTCAACCGGTCCGTCCTCGGCAGCCCAGACCAGTATGAGCAGGTCGCTTCCGTCGAGCCCGACTGCGTGGGTGAGACCCTTCACATGGGTGATCTCCTCCGCGGTCCCGCTCTTCGGATCCAGGCGCAGAAAAGCGGTCCCCTCCTGCGGAGTGCCGGAACACGCGGCGTACGGCGCGTCGTCGAAGACCAGGGACTCACAGATCAGCCCGTCACCGGGCCACGGCGTCGACCACAGCTCGGCACCGGTGGCGGCATCGCGCCCGACAAGCGAGCCGTTCTCAAGGCCGTCACTGGAAAGCACCGCACGACCGAAGAACGCCACCCTGCCGGTAAAGGCCGCCCTTCTCGTCCAGAGCCTCTTTCCGGTCTTCGCGTCCAGGACGATGAGATCCTCCCTCTGCGAACCGTCCGAATCGGCAGGCCCACGCAGCAAAACACGCCCGGCGCGCACATCGACATCGCCGGACGACCCGGGCTCGGAGGACGGGACCCGCCAGTCGACACGCCCGGACGCGGCGTTGATCCGCGCCGCGTGGAAACCGTTCCCACTGCAGTAGACGGCGAGTCCGTCCGAACGGCAGTCCGCGAACGCATCGGGCTCGCCGTTCGCACCGGACAGGGCCAGCTCCCACGGCCGCCAGCCCGCGGGCAACGCAGCCTCCCGCACCGGCGAAGGCCGGCCGACGCCCGCCGAGGAGGGCATCGCGGACGGCCGATCGTCCGCCGGCTTCCCGGTGCCCATGTCGTCCGTCAGCACCAGCGCGCCCGCCCCGAGACCGACCACGGTGACCGCGGCCATCAGGGCGAGCGAGGACCTGCCACGCAACGGCCGTAACCACCCCGAACCCGACGACCGCCCGGCCACCACAAAATCCGAGGCGTCGTCGTCGGCCGACAGGTCCTCCTCGGACAACTCGCCCAGCATCCGGGCCAGTTCTCCCAGATCCGGCCGGCCCGACGGATCCTTGTCCAGACACCGTTCGACAATCCCGCGCAGTGGCGGCGCCACACGGTCCAGAGCGGGCGGCTCGTGCACCACCTGATACATCGTCAGATAGGGACTCTCCGCGTCGAAGGGCCCGTGGCCGGTTGCCGCGTACACCAGCAGCGCGCCGAGCGAGAAGATGTCCGAGGCCGTGGTCACCTCACGTGGACGGCTCAACGCCTCCGGCGACATAAACGGTGGTGTACCCATGATGTGCCCGGTGAACGTGAGCGACTCGTGGTCGACCGCCCGCGAGATCCCGAAGTCGATGACCCGCGGTCCATCCGGTGCCATCAGCACATTCGCCGGCTTCAGATCGCGGTGCACCACGTCCACACGGTGGATGTCGCCCAGCGCCTCCACCAGCCCCCGGGCCAGCCGCAGCACCTCCGCCGCCGGCAACGGCCCCTGTTTGTCGACCCGGTCCGACAACGTGGGAGCGGGCACGTACAGCGTGGCCATCCACGGCAGCCCGGCATCGGGATCGGCATCCACCACCGAGGCGGTGAACGCGCCGCTGACCCGTCTGACCGCGGCCACCTCCTGCCGGAAGCGAGTTCTGAACTCCTCGTTCTGGGCGAACTGCGCGTGCACGACCTTGACCGCGACCTGTCTGCCGGACGCGGAGCGCGCCAGATAGACCACCCCCATGCCACCGGACCCGAGCCGGTCCAGAAGCTGGTAGCCACCGACCGAATCCGGATCCACCGCGCTCAGCGGCACGCGCTCACACCCTTCCGCCCCTGCCCTGTCGCCACGCTGTCCGCCTCCGACACCTTGGCAGGCGATCTTCCCAATCACCTGGCGCCCATGCCGCGTCATCGCGTGGAATTGGCCGGGAATCCTGCCTTGGTGGCTTCGGAGTGGTCGGACGGCGGCGCGGCGGTCCGCGAAAGGCGGTACGGCGTACGGCGGTACGAGCCGTACCGCTACCCGCCGCGCCTCAGCTATTCGGCAGCGCCCGAAAGGATGGGACGTGTTCTGCCGTTCTGTGGGCAGGTCCAGGAGGCCACGCCGTTCACCACCTTGGCCACGGCAGGGTGGCTGTGCCCCGGACAGGGCGGGACCGGAGTGCCGGCGGTGTGCTCCAGCACGCTGTCCTGCAACTGTTCGGCCAGGAGGGCCACGGCTTCGGCTTCGGTCATGGACTGCTCCAGAAGCACGCTGGTGGAGGAGCCGTCATCGAACGCGAGCACGACGAGGACCGAGCAAGGATGAGGAGCGGAGGACGGCTCGGCCGGCCCTTCGCCGTTGTGAACGTCCATGTCCAGTCGAGAGATGAACGCTCCTTCGCCGGACGGTACTTCGGGCTCGCGATCAGCGGCTGACACCGTCACGTTCAGAGTGTGGCCGACGGGATCACCGAGCTGCCGCAGAATGTCTTCCGCCCAGTTCAGGACTGAGGTGGTGGTCAGTTTCATCGTGCCGCTTCACTACTTCTTCGCCTTGACATCCGACGCCCAGGTGATGGACCCGGTGCCGGTCCTCCCGCCGATATTGACCCGGAAGGTCATATAGTCCTGGAACTGAACGTGATCGCCGTGCCTTACGGGCTTGAGAGTGCCGTGGAAATGGTAGCTCTTGCCCACCACATGGCCCGCGTTCTTCGGTTTCCTCTTGCCATTGTTCCACCACGAGACGCCCCTCTCGTTGACCTTTGAGGTAATGAAGGACTTCACCCGCGCGGAGATCTTGTAGCCCCAGTTGATGGTGCTGTACTTGCAGTTGAAGCGAGCGTGCAGTGTGCCGTTCGCATCGCTCCAGCTCGGATTCTTGTCACAGCGCAGCGTCGCGGGTGCCCTCTTCCTCTCCATCGGTCCCGCCGGTCCCACCGGTTGCACCGGTCCCACCTGGTGCCGGGCGCCGCCCGAAGCCTCCTGGGCGGCCTTCCGGCCGGTCGTCGGTGCGCCGACGATCGCGGCGATCCGGTCGCGTTCCGCGCGGGTCAACTTCAGCGGAGAGCCATCGGAATTCGGGTCCAGCGTCACGCGCAGAGTCGTTTCCGACCCGCCCGTGGCCGTGGTCGAGACAAAAGTCCTGTCGTCGGCGGGAGTCGTCGCAGACGTGGCTGTGACTGTGGCTGCGACTGTGTGCGTACTGCCCACGGAGGCACTGTTCATCGCAGGTACGGCGTGCGCTGCTCCGGTAACGGACGCCGTCACCGCCAGCGCGAGACAGCCGGACGCCGTAGCGTTCTTCCACGAAAGACGCATTCGCTTTGGTCTCCTCTACTCGCTGTGGGATACGAGAATTTCGCATCCCTGGCGATTCGGGACCGTTTTCCCAGCTCAATCACCTGATGGAGTGATGCGGCCGAACCCACGAGTGGGGCCAACGGGAGTCGGCCGTCGAGATCAACGTCGTACGCCGGGTGATCGGCGGGCTCGGTTGTCGAGATTTTCGCGACAAGCAGCGCATCCGGCAATACGGTTGTCGTCATGGACGCGGGGTTGGCCGCTGTGATCGGTGCTGCCGTCGGTGCGCTCGGGGGAATGGGCGGTGGGCTCCTCAGTACTCTTGGTCAGGGTGCCCAGCAGCGGCGCCAGCAGCTGATCGACCGTGAGAACCGCCTTGAACAGACGCGTCGTGAGGCGTACCTCGTCTGCATGGACACCTCCAAGCAGTTGACCGCGGCATGGTGGAAGTTGGCCAATCACCTGCTCGCGGAGGACAGCACAGCCGGGCAGCGGCAGCAGAGTGCACTGGAGGCACAGACCGGGTGGGCAAGGTTCAGCCTGGCCGCGGACGCCGCGAGTATCGCCGGTCCCAACAAGGTGGCCGAGGCAGTCGCAGCACTCCGCGAGGCCATGTGGCGGATGGACCGTGCGGGCACCTCCTGGTACGAATGCGCGCGCCGTGGCGAGAGCACACGCCTCGCTGCCTGCGAAGCGGAGTACAGGGCTGCGGAAGCAGCACGGACCCAGCTCGGGTATGCCTTTCAAACGGCTGCCAGGAGCGCTCTCCATGCCGAGCACTGAGCCTTCGCGACCTGGCGCTACGGGCCAACTCCGGCCCCGGCGCCATGATCAGGTGGCTGCTTGCCAGCCGAGTGCCGACCCCAGGTTGGTGGCGATGTCGGTGAGGATCTGGACGTAGTCGTCGTGATCGAAGGTGAAGGGCAGCGCGAACGCGACCTCGTCGATCTCACGGAAAGCGGCGTGGGAGTAGAGGCGTTCGGCGATCTCCGCAGAGGTTCCTACGAGATCGGGCGCGAACATCATGCGTGCCGGTCCCTGCGGTGTGGCGGTACGTGGCGTGCGCTTCCGGGCGTATTCCTCGTACTTCACACGTTGCTCCGGCGAGGCGGTGTCGGTGGGGATGACAACGAGTCCCTGGGAGACGCGGGCGCGGTCGCCGTCCGGGTGATGGGCGCGGAATGTCCGTATGTGCGAGAGCTGGATCTCGGCGAAGTCCTCGGACTCCTCCGCCTTCACGACGCTGCTGGTCAAGAAGTTCATCCCGTTCTCACCGGCCCACTGAGCCGACCGCAGGCTCGCGCCGCCGTACCACATGCGACGGCCCAGACCGTGAGCATGGGGCTGGACACGGTCGGAGAACACCTCGAAGCCCTCAACACCGCTGAAATCGGTGGCCGGTTCACCGCGTACGAAGTCCAGGAGCCGCCGCACACGGTCGTAGCTGAAGTCCTCGATGTCGGCGGTGTCGGGATAGAGCGCGTGCTTGACCTGGTCGTAGTGCATCGGCGGGCCGACACTGACACCCGGATTGAGGCGGCCCCCGGACAGGATGTCGACGGTCGCCAGGTCCTCCGCCAGCCGCAGCGGATTCTCCCAGCCAAGAGGGATGACCGCTGTGCCCAGCTCGATACGGCTGGTGCGCTGCGTGGCCGCCGCCAGGACCGCGACGGGAGAGGCGATGCCGTACTGAAGATGACGGTGCCGCATCCACGCGCTGTCGAAGCCCAGCTTCTCACCGAGCTCGATGATCTCCAGTGTCGACTCGTGACCGCGGCGAGGATCGGCCTCGTCGAACAACCCAATGGTCAAGAAGCCCAGCTTCCGCAACGGTTCCGAAGTCAGCGGCACAGGGATCCTCCATCGTCCACGGCGTGCTCCTCCGCACACCAGCACAGTCCCGATTGTCGCAGGCGGTCCTCTACGGGCTGGTGCCGACGTCACGCCGCCCCGGCTCACCGCCCCAGCTCGCCGCGCAACTCGCCGCGCCGCGCGGGTGGGAGGCACAGTCCTGGCTCAGGCCGTGACACCAGCGTCCGACACTCGTTGAATGAGGCATGTGGTCGGCGGGCCCCGGACGTGGTGACGTCCGGGGCCCGTCGGCGTCCGTGCCGACGGCAACCTAGGGAATCCGGTAGACGAACGACGGGAACGGGTCTGTCGTGGCCCACTGCCATGCCGCCACACAGTCCCGGGCCACGGTGAGCGCCTCGTCCAGCCGGTCCGTCTCCGCCAGGGCCAGGGCGCGGGCGTGGAGGGTGTAGGCCGTCTGTGTCGAGGAGGCACGGGCGCCAGGGACCGCCAGGGACTCGTCCGCCGCGGCGAGAGCGTCCTCGTACCGGCCCGTCTGGAGCAGCACATGGGCGTACAGGGCGAGGGACCGGGCCAGGCCGTCCCGGTAGGCCGCGCGCCCGCCCGCGCGAGCGGTAAGGGCGCGGTATATCGCTACGGCCTCCTCGCCCCAGGCGAGGCGCCGCGCCAGCGGCTGCGGCCGTAGCAGCACCCAGCCGGGCGTGAGACACCGCGTCAGCGCGGCGCCGAGCAGCGGCCCGCCCGCCCGGACACCGACCCGGGCCAGCAGCCGCAGCGGCGGCAGCAGGATGCGCGCAGTCCCCATATGGCTCCCCCTCGTACGGAGGACGGCCGGGCCCGCGCCCTGGTTGGACACCACACGGTGAGGACGCGGCGGAACGTCGGCCTCGGGCTTACACCGACTGCGCCGGTTCCATTCGCGCACCCATCACACTTCGTGTTCACATGACATCGCAAAGTCATCTTCTGTTTTTGGTCAACCAGAGGAGTTGCCATGCGTAACCGTCACACCCTGCGTCTCGCTGTCACCTCGGCCGTGACGTCCGCCGTGCTGGCCCTGACGTCCGGAGCCGCGCTGGCGAGCGACTGGTACGGCTACCCGCGGTCGAATCAGCAGGGCCAGCCCCAGCACATCCTGGCCTGCGGTTGCAGCAATCTCGACGAGGGCAAGCGCGGCTCCTACTACTTCGACCACCGTGGACAGGACGCGACGATGTTCAACGACCGCGACTGTCCCCGAGGTCACGGGCACTACACGTTCCGGGGCGACTCGGAGCGGAACGCGTCGTTCGGCTGGAAGAGCATCCATATCCACTGCTGACGGATACGGTCCAAGGCAGTCCAACGCAGTCCTTGCGGGCGCCCGGCCGGGATTCTCCGGCCGGGCGTTCCGTACTCAAGGGATCCGCACTCAAGGGAAGAGCAGGATCCCCACGAGCACCAGCACGACAAAGGCGATGAGGAGAAGCGTGGTGGTCCGTATGCGGTGATGTTCCGGTACGAAGCTCTCCGAACGGCCGCGCGGGCGGTCCTCCGGCAGCTTGGGGTTGTCCGGCCGGTCGCGGGAGTAGAAGTCGGTGTCGGCCATAAGAACCTCTTGGAAGTCGTGACTCCATATGAGGCCGGGGACTCTGGCCCCATACATCGACTTTACCTCCCAAAAAGGACCGATGCCGTATCGGACTTCCGTACGGGAACCGGACGTGGCGGATTTGTGTCTGCCATGAGGACAGGGTGTGGGCTACCGTCCGCCGGTCGCGCGACAGCGACCGGCGGCGCCGCCGAGGGGGAGAAATGAACGCCTGGTCCGTCCCCGGATATACGGAGTCCCGCGAACTGGGCTCCGGCGGCAGTGGGCGGGTCGTCCTCGCCGTCCATGACGCCACCGGCGTACCCGTCGCCGTCAAGTATCTCAGCGAGCGCCTGCGCACCGACTCCGCGTTCGTCCGCTCGTTCCGGGCCGAGGCGCGTCTGCTCAGCGGCCTCGACACACCGTATGTGGTGGGTCTGTACGAGTACGTCGAGGCACCGCGCGGCGCCGCCATCGTGATGGAGCTGGTCGACGGCATCGCCCTGAGCGCGCTGCTGCGGCAGGAGGGCCCCACCAGTCCGGAAGCGGCGCTCGTGGTGCTCAAGGGATCGCTGCTCGGGCTGGCTGCCGCGCACCGGGCGGGCGTCGTCCACCGCGACTACAAGCCGGAAAACGTCCTGGTCGCCATGGACGGTTCGTCCAAGCTCGTGGACTTCGGCATCGCCACGGGCCGTGGCAGCACCCCGGGCGTGGCCGGAACTCCCGCCTATATGGCCCCGGAACAGTGGAACGGAGAGCCCGCCTCCCCCGCGGCCGATGTCTACGCGGCGACCGCGACCTTCTACGAATGCCTCACCGGCCGCAAGCCGTTCTCCGGCGAGAACTTCGCCGAGCTGGCGCTCCAGCACATCGGCGCGCCCGTTCCCGAGGAGGAGGCTCCCGAACCGGTCCGTCCGCTGATCCGGCGCGGTCTGGCCAAGGAGCCCCGGGAACGGCCTCACAACGCGGACGCGTTCGTCGCGGAGCTGGAGGAGATCGCCGGGACGGCCTACGGCCCGGACTGGGAGGAGCGGGGACAGCGGAAGCTCGCCGCGCTCGCCGCCCTGCTCCCACTGCTCCTCCCGTACGCGGGCGGCGGGCCTGCGGGCACGACCGCGCTGGCCACGACGGCGCTGGGCGGTGGACGGCGCGGTGGAGGCGGACGGCGCGGTGGCAGGCGAGGGCGTAGCTGGAAGCCCGGCGTGAGAGGGATGCTGGCCACCGCTGTCGCACTGGTCATCGCCGTCGTGGCGGCCGTGGCCGCAGGAGCGGTGGGAGACAGTCCGGAACGGACAACGGCCCAGGCGGTCACCACCGCGGGCCCGGTCCAGAACCCGGGCGCGGGTCCGGACGCCACCGCGTCCGCCGGCCCGTCCGACTCCATGAGCCCGTCGCCGACGGGCAGTGCCTCTCCCGGCGGCTCGCCCACCTCGCCCTCCGTCACCGACAGCGCGACTGCCGGGACGGCCGGTACCTCCACACCGCCCGTGGCGCCACCGCCACCGCCCGCCTCACCGTCCTCGTCCACTCCCTCGGTCACACCGACCTCCTCGGCTCCGACGACGGATCCCGTACGCGTGAAGTCCGTCTCCGTCACCGGACTACGGCAGACGGGTACGACGACCGCCGCCGCCGCCGTCAGCATCGCGACGGACGGCACAGGTCCCGTCACCGTCGTCATCACCTGGTTCGCCGGCGAGACATCCGGTGAGCTCGGCGCCCAGGACGGCTCGCAGACCTTCCGGCGCGAGGGCGCCACGCAGTACACGATCCAACTCGACCACACCTTCCAGCGGCAGGGCTGCTACTGGGGCGTACAGGCGACCACCGATCCGGCGGCGGCGAGCGGCGGCTCCTCGCAGCAGATCCTGATCCGGCGGTGCGTCATCTCATGAGCGATCCCCGTATCCCTTACCACCGCGACGACGCAAAGCCCGAGCGCCCGGAGAACGAGAACGAAGCCGCCAACGAGAGCGGCAACGAGACCCTGCCCGCCAGCGGTCCCGGTCCCAGTCCCGGTCCCGACACCTACAGCGCGACCGTCCTCGGCAGCCACTGGTTCGAACGGCCCGAGCCGACACAGGTCCCGGAACCGCTCCTCGCACCGGATGCGCCGGATCCGCTGCCGGAGGCGGCGCCGGACCGTGTCGAAGGCCAGATCCTCCGCTTCGGCCCCGGAGTGACCGCCGCCGTCCGCACCCGGCACCATGAGAACACCACCACCGCAGCCGCCCTCTGGCACGGCACTCTGCCCGGACAGCCGCCCGGCCCGGAGCCGGTCCCCGAGCACCGCTCCGGAGGCCCGCGCCGGTACGCGCTCGCCGCCGCGGTCCTGCTCGCCGTTCTGGTGTTCCTCGCCTGGCAGCGGTACGGGCCCGCCCTCGCCGTACAGGACGTGACCGTACGAACCGCCTTACGCGGGGCCGGATGTGACGGTACGTCGGACATCGTCGGCGTGGTGCGGACCAACGGGCGCCCCGGCACGATCACCTACCGCTGGCTGCGCAGCGACGGCACGTCCTCCGGCCTGCTGCGCGAGAAGGTGACGCGTGGTCAGAAGACCGCCCGTCTGCATCTGTTGTGGACCTTCCGTGGCCGAGGCGAGTACCGGGCCACCGCCGAACTGCGGATCACCTCGCCGTCCCGGCACACGGCCGTCACACGCTTCGTCTACCGGTGTGTCTGAGCCGCCGCCGTACCTCCGTGCCACGGCGGCGGCTCACCCGGCCGGTCAGCCAGTCGGTCGGCCGACCGGCCAGCCGGTCAACCGGTCAGCCGTTCACCACCACAAAGGCCCTGTTGTTGGCCAGATTCGGGTCGAAGTCGCTGATCCTCAGGTCCGGCCGGTCGTTGAGAGTGACCGCCTTGCCGCGAGCGCCCGGCACGACACGGTCGACTCGGAGCGAGAACGGGAAGGTGTAACTCGCCCGCTCGTGCAGGAAGACGGGCGTCGTGCAGCGGTAGCGAGGCGCGCCGAGCTGCTCCTCCTGCCATTCGCCCGAGGCGTCGAGCGCGTAGCACTCCTCCGGCTTGGCGGTGACGGTCGTCCCGCGCGGAACGGTGAAGTCCACGGTCGCCACCGGCTCACCCGCGCCGAGTGAGGCCACCCACGCCGGACCGCGGTTCTTCACCGTGACCGATGCGGTGACGGTCTCGCCCGCCGCGCCCGCGACCTTGCTGCCGATCAGTTTCAGATCCGCGGTGTTGATGGCGTTGATGAGCATGGAGCGGAAGTTGTCCGACGTGTCGACGTCGACATCGTCCGCGACATCAGCCGCAGCGGCGCCCACAGCGGTGCGAGTCGCGGCACCCGCCGGACGCAGATCGAGTTCGGCTCCGCTGCCCCGGACGAACGGGCGTCCCGCGCGCGCCTGTTCCAGTGCCTCGTCCGAGTACGGCTCGACTCCGTAGTCGAAGCGGTCGTAGAGAACGCTCTTCTTGGTCCGCAGCGCGCCCGCGTCGAGGGAGAAGGCCTGGCCGGGAGCGACGGGCTCGTCCAGTACGCACAGGGCCCAGGTGCCGACGGGAGTGGCCGGCGAACCCTCGTCGGCGTACTCGCAGTTCCCGTACCGGGCGGCGAAGTCCAGGCCGTGCGAGGCGAACAAGGTCAGCAGAGTGCGGTCCGCGGTCCGGTTGCCGTTGTTGGCAAGGGTGATGGGCACATCGACACGGGTCCTCGGTTTCACACCGTTCTGGTTCGGTGCCTGGACGAGGCCCAGATCGGGTCCGTTGACCACGGTCACGGTCGTCTCGGCCGGATACGCCGTCAGATCGCCCGCCACGGCCGAGGACCTGATCGTCGCGACCGTTCCCTCGACGGCGGCGGACGTGGCCGTTATTCCGATCTCGGCCCCGTGGACATAGCTGTCCGTCGACAGCCCCGGGAAGGAGCAGTCACCGGTGACGGTACGGTCCTGGCCCGTCCCGCCGATCCTTTCGGTGCAGTTGGCGGGCCAGGTGATCTCGGCGAGGTCCGCCAGCTCGGTGACATCGACGGTGAGTGTGCCCGCGGGCACCACCATGTCGGTGTTGTCGTGCGAGAGTTCGATGTTCAGTGTTCTGGTGGGCGCGCTTCCGTCGGCGTCCGCGCCGAGCAGGGCCATCTCGTACGGAACCGCGATCCACAGCGCGTCCGACTCGTCGGCATGGGCGGGCCCCGCACCCGCGGCTACCAGAGCGAAGACAGCAAGGAACGGTGTGATGAGGCGACGGGTCAGGGTCAGGCGTCCGGTCATGACGTCTCCCATTGGTCGGGTTGATCGAGCTGATCGAATTGGTCAGAAGGACAGCCGAAGATACGGCTACGGTCATCAGGACCCACGGGACCGTCGAAAAGTTGTACGGGGCACCACCGGGCCGTATCGCCTCCCGGTGTGCCCCGTACGGTCGTTGGCTCACTTCAGATACGGTCCCGGCGCGCCGATCCGGCCGGGCCCGTCGAGTACGTACACCCGGAGGTTGCCCTTCCCGGGCGCGGCGACGGTCAGGCTGCCGTCGGTCACCGCCTTCGCGTCGCCGGTGACGGCGTCCCTGTACGTACCGTTGGGAATCCCGGTGTAGGTGGCGCCGCCCGTGACAGTGACCAGCGCGAAGCTGTCCGTCGCGCCCGCCGTGTAGCGGCGCTTGAAGGCCATGGAGCCGCTGATGCCCTCCGTGGAGTACTGGCCCATCTGGAGCGCGGGCACCGCGCGCCGGATCTCGTTGAGCCGCTGGACATGCTTGACCAAGGGCCGGCTGAGCGTGGCGGCGACCTCGCCGCTCGCCGACTCGACCTTGCTGAAGTCCGAGGCCCTGACATCTCCGGCGAGATGGCCGCCGTAGTAGGCGCGGCCGGTGGTGGCGAGCGGGCAGCTCGGTCCGCAGTCGATCTGCTTGCCCTTCTGGAACTCGATCTCGGATCCGTAGTAGAGCGTGGGAATACCGCGGAAGGTCCACATCAGCGACATGTTCTCGGCCCAGGCGTCGGTGCCGCCGGCATAGCGGGTCGAGGACTTGTTGGGACCGTAGTCATGGCTGTCGACATAGACGACGTTGTAGGTCGCGTCGTTGGTGGAGTCGTCGGAGTCCTTGCCGTTGTGGAACGCGTTGGGTGCGTCACCGAAGTTCATGTGCATACGCATGTCGATGATGTTCATGCCGGAGAACCGGCTGTGGTCGGGCGCGTGGTAACTGTTCCCGTTGAGGAAGGCGTTGGCGGAGGTGGGCTGATTGCCCGTGCCGAGCTGGTTCTCGTAGGTGAACTGTTCGAGCGCGGCGGCCGTGTCGTCGGCGCTGTACTCCTTGCGCTCCTTCCAGGTGTAGAACTGCGCGGAGTGGTTGACCGAGCCCCGGTTCCACTTGTCGTTGACGAAGGCCGCGACCTCGCCGAAGACAAAGAAGTTACGGGCCGCCTCCGCACCGAACTTCTCGGTGACGCGTTCCTGGATGGCGGGCAGGAAGCGGCGGTTCCAGGTGACGCGCGGGATGTGCACGGCAGTGTCGACGCGGAAACCGTCGACGCCCATGTCGATGTATTTGTTGTAGGCGCCGATCAGATAGTTCTGTACGGGCGCCGATTCGGTGTTGAAATCCGCGAGGTCCTCGTGCAGCCAGCAGGAGCGCGCGTCCTCGCCCTCCCAGTTGCCGATCCAGCACTGGTGGTAGTACGGCTTGGGGAACATGCCCGAAGTGGGGCTGGGCCACTGGCAGTTGTAGAGCGTGTAGCCCTCGGGACTCCTGCCGCCGGTGGGTTTGCCCCAGTTCAGACAGGTGTTGCCGGACGGCTCGGCGGTCGACCAGAGGTCACCGGTGTAGTACGACTTCCCGGACTTGGGCTCGACGGTGAGACCGTCATAGGTGAAGCCCTCGTTCTTCTCGTCGTAGTACCAGCTCCACTGCGCGTCGCGGACACCGTAGACGGTGGGCGTGAACAGGCCCTTGGCGCCCCAGCGGGAGGAGTGGTTGTAGACGACGTCCTGATAGATCTTCATGCCCTTGGCGTGGGCCGCGTTGATCAGGTCCTGGTACGAGGCGCCCGCGGACTCCAGCCGGGGATCGACCTTGTAGAAGTCGTAACCGTGGTAGCCGTGGTAGTCGTAGTCGGACCGGTTGAGGACCACCGGAGTGATCCACACGGCGGAGAAGCCGAGCCCTTTGATGTAGTCGAGCTTGTCGACCAGGCCCTTGAAGTTGCCCCGGAACATGGGGTCTTCGTTGGCGGCGTTGCCGGACCGCACATGCTGGCTGCCGCCGCGGTTGTTGGCGCTGTCGCCGTCGTTGAACCGCGCGGTGAGGACGAAGTAGATCGGGTCCTTGCGCGGATCGGTACCGAGCGGCCGGCCGCCGGCGGGCGCGGGCGGCTTCACATCGGTCGTGGCCTGGACGGCCGTCGAGGCCGCGGAGACGTTCCCGGCCGCGTCCAGGGCCTTCACCGTGTACGTATAGGTGGTCCGCTCCTCCAGACCGGTGTCGGCGTGGACCGTGGAGCCGGCATCGGTGACGACGGTGCCGCGGGTGCCGCCGGTACGGGTGATCTGGTATCCGGTCACACCGGTGTTGTCGGTGGACGGCTCCCAGGACACGACGACGGAGGTGCCGGTGGCGCTCGCGGTCACCTTCGCGGGCACGGTGGGCGCCTCGGTGTCCGGTGGCTGCGCCGCGCATGGATCCTTGGCGTCCTTGGTGACGGTCCTGTTGTCGACGGTGGTGCGGCCGGTGGTCAGCGCGTAGTTGGCGCCGTTGTTGTTGTCCCAGACGCCATTGCCGTTGTTGAAGGTCGCCTGCCAGGTGGTGGCGGTGCCGAGATCGACGGTCCTGCTGACCCAGCCGGTGCAGGCCGGCTCCATAGCGGTGCCTGGGACGGTGGTCCACGAGCCGCCCGTCTGCGCCCAATGGAGGTTGTACGCGGACCAGTTGAGGGCGGCCGTGGCGTAGTAGACGGTCGCGCTGTTACCAGCCGGAGGCTCGGTTCCGGCGCACGGATCGCTGTGGGCGACGACGCCGTCCTTGACGGTGATGGTGCCGGTGCCCAGCGCGTAGTCGGCGCCGTTGTTGTTGTCCCAGGTGCCGCCGCCGTTGTTGAAGGCGGCTCGTAGCCCCGCGGCGGATCCCAGATCGACCGTCCGCTTCACCCAGTCCGTACAGGCCGGCTCCATCCGTACACCGGGCACGGCGGTCCATGACCCGCCGTCCGGCGCGTAGTGCAGATAGGCGGCGGGCCAGTTCTTGGTCTTCGTGTAGTAGAAGACCGTCGCCGTGTTCGCGGCGGCGGCGACCTGTTCCGGGACGCCGGTTTCCGTACGGTCGGCTCCTTTCGCCGGTATGCCCGAGATCAGTCCCAGGAGGCCGGTTGCCGCCACGAGCGCCGCGAGAGGGCGCTGCGCCAGGCGGCGGAGTTTGCGTCTCATGAGCGTCTCCAATACGAGGCCGTCGCCATGCGTGCCGACGGCCGTCAGCGGGAGGTGCGAGCGGGCGCCGCGCATCGCCGGCCGGACACTCCACGACGGTCGGGCGATGGCTTCGCAAGAAGAACCAGGAACTTTCTGCAAGCTCTTGCAGAACGGAAGCTACCTGGGCATGACAACGGCGTAAAGGCTTTTCACAGGCTTCTCCGGCGACAGCCGCACAGGTGGTCCCACGACCTCCGCACGGTCGTCCAGCCGCGCCACCGGCCGCCACCCGTTCGGGCCCCGGGTGTGGCCCGAACGGCCCTGGAGCCCTTCGTCCGGCTCGGCCAGGCTGGCCAGCGCCGGACCTCCACAGGGCCTGGCCATCTGCCGGGGCCCGGCCCGACGACAGCCGTTTGACATCAGGACCCAACGGGCACCGATCGCCCCCGACAAGGCTGACCACGACACCCACGAGCCGCGGAGGAGAGCCATGCGCGAGGCGAGCACGTCGGCGCGGACCACGGTCACGGCCGCCGTCACCGACGAGGAACTGGCCGCTCTGGTGGCCCATTGGCGGGCCGCCAACTATCTGGCGGTCGGTCAGATCTATCTGATGGCCAATCCGCTGCTCACCGAGCCGCTGCGCCCGGAGCACATCAAACCGCGGCTGCTGGGCCACTGGGGTACGTCTCCTGGGCTGAATCTGGTGTACACCCATCTCAACCGTGTCATCCGGGCCCGTGGCCAGGACTCGGTCTGTGTCTGGGGCCCGGGACACGGCGGTCCCGCGGTGCTGGCCAACGCCTGGCTGGAGGGCAGCTACTCGGAGGTCTACCCGGACATCGGCCGGGACCGGGACGGCATGGCCCGGCTCTTCCGCCAGTTCTCCTTCCCCGGCGGCGTGCCCAGCCATGTCGCGCCCGAGAC
Source organism: Streptomyces sp. NPDC059743 (assembly GCF_042732975.1). Classification (NCBI taxonomy): domain Bacteria; kingdom Bacillati; phylum Actinomycetota; class Actinomycetes; order Kitasatosporales; family Streptomycetaceae; genus Streptomyces; species Streptomyces sp. NPDC059743. The sequence goes on from NZ_JBHWGS010000025.1 coordinate 101,178, forward strand.
GCCCGGCTCGATCCACGAGGGCGGTGAACTCGGCTACTCGCTCTCCCATGCCTACGGCGCCGCGCTCGACCGTCCGGATCTGCTGGTCGCGTGTGTGATCGGCGACGGCGAGGCGGAGACCGGGCCGCTGGCGGCGTCCTGGCACTCCAACAAGTTCCTCGATCCGGTGCGCGACGGCGCGGTGCTGCCGATCCTCCATCTCAACGGCTACAAGATCGCCAATCCGGCCCTGCTCGCCCGTATCCCCGAGCCCGAGCTGGACGAGCTGCTGCGCGGCTACGGCCATGAGCCGCTGCATGTCGGCGGCGACGACCCGGACACCGTCCACCGCGCGATGGCCCGGGCGATGGACAGCGCGCTGGACCGTATCGCGCTGATCCAGCGCACCGCCCGGCTGGAGGGCGCCACCGCCCGGCCCCGCTGGCCGGTGATCGTGCTCCGTACACCCAAGGGCTGGACCGGTCCGGTCACCGTGGACGGACTGCCGGTCGAAGGGACCTGGCGCGCGCATCAGGTGCCGCTGCCCGCCGTACGCGAGAATCCGCAGCATCTGCGGCAGTTGGAGGCGTGGCTGCGCTCGTACCGGCCCGAGGAGCTCTTCGACGGCCAGGGCCGGCCACGGGCGGGGGTACTCGCCTGTGTCCCCGAGGGCACGCGGCGGCTCGGCGCCACGCCGTACGCCAACGGCGGTCTCCTGCTGCGCGAGCTGCCCGTGCCGGCCCTGGAGCCGTACGCCGTACGGGTCGACCGGCCCGGTGTCAGTCTGCATGAACCGACCCGGGTGCTGGGCGATCTGCTGGAAGCGGTCATGGAGGCCACGACCGAGCGCCGTGACTTCCGTGTCGTCGGCCCGGACGAGACGGCCTCCAACCGGCTCCAGGCCCTCTACAAGGCCTCGGGCAAGGCCTGGCAGGCTCAGACGCTGCCCGTGGACGAGCATCTCGACCGGCACGGCCGTGTCATGGAGATCCTCTCCGAGCACACCTGTCAGGGCTGGCTGGAGGGCTATCTGCTGACCGGACGGCACGGCCTCTTCTCGTGCTACGAGGCCTTCGTCCATATCGTGGACTCGATGGTCAACCAGCACATCAAGTGGCTGAAGGTCTCCCGTACGCTGCCGTGGCGGCGCCCGATCGCCTCGCTCAACTATCTGCTGACCTCGCATGTCTGGCGCCAGGACCACAACGGCTTCTCCCACCAGGATCCCGGCTTCATCGACCATGTGCTGAACAAGGCGCCCGAGGTCGTACGGGTCTATCTGCCGCCGGACACCAACACCCTGCTCTGTGTCGCCGACCATGTGCTGCGCAGCCGCGACTATGTCAATGTCGTCGTCGCGGGAAAGCAGCCGTGCTACGACTGGCTCACGCTGGACGAGGCGCGGGCCCACTGCGCCCGTGGCGCGGGTGTGTGGGAGTGGGCCGGTACCGAGCGCGAGGGCGAGGAACCGGATGTGGTGCTGGCCTGCGCGGGCGATGTCCCGACCCAGGAGGTGCTGGCCGCCGCCCTGCTGATCCGCCGCCATCTTCCCCGGCTCGCGGTCCGTGTCGTCAATGTGGTCGATCTGGCCCGGCTGCTGCCGGAGACCTGGCATCCGCACGGACTGTCCGACAGCCACTACGACGCGCTGTTCACCCGCGACAAGCCGGTGATCTTCGCCTACCACGGCTATCCCTGGCTGATCCACCGCCTCGCCTACCGCCATACCGGCCATGAGCATCTGCATGTACGCGGTTACGAGGAGTCGGGCACCACCACAACGCCCTTCGACATGGTGGTCCGCAACAATCTCGACCGCTACCGGCTGGTCATGGATGTCATCGACCGCGTACCGGGACTGGCCGTACGCGCCACTCATGTGCGGCAGGCGATGGAGGAGGCCAGGCTCAGGCATCACTCCTGGATCCGTGAGCACGGCGTCGACCTGCCGGAGGTGACCGACTGGACCTGGCAGCCGGTGCCCGTGGACAGCGAGATCTATCCCACGACACGCCTGTGACCGGCGGAGACTGACGGTGCGCGCCTGGAACTGGACGTACGAGGGCTACGAGCCGGAGTCGGAGCGGCTGCGCGAGGCCCTCTGCACCCTGGGCAACGGCTACTTCGCGACCCGGGGCGCGGTCTCCGAAACCTCGTCGGGGCCGGCGCACTATCACGGCACCTATGTGGCGGGCTGCTACAACCGGCTGGTCTCGACCGTGGCGGGACACCGGATCGAGAACGAGGATCTGGTCAATCTGCCCGACTGGCTGCCTCTGCGCTACCGTCTGCGCCCCGAAGGAGCCGAGCCAGGACCGTGGCTCTCCCCCGACCGGGCCGAACTGGCCGAGCACCGGCGGACCCTGGATCTGCGGCAGGGCACGCTCGTCATCCGGTCGGTGTACGAGGACGGCGCCGGGCGCCGGCTGACGGCCGAGCAGTGCCGGCTGGTGCATATGGGAGAGCCGCATCTGGCCGCGCAGCGCACCTCGTTCACCGCCGAGGGATGGGCCGGGAGCATCGAGGTGGAGTCGGGGCTCGACGGCGATGTACGCAACGACGGAGTCGAGCGGTACGGCGAGCTGGCGAACCGGCATCTCACCCACTGGCACACCGGCACCAAGCACGGCGACACCGACTGGCTGCGCTGTCGCACCGTCACCTCCGACATCCGCGTCGCGCTCGCCGCGCGCATCCGCGCCGCCGCCTCCGGCGAGACCGTCACGACCACCGCGCGGCTGACGGAGCGTCAGACTCTCCGGACGCTGCTGATCCCCGTAACGCCCGGAAGGACCGTCACCGTCGACAAGACGGTCGCCCTGTACACCTCCCGTGATCCGGCGATCAGCGATCCACGGTCCGCCGCCGTCGAAGAGGCACGGCGGGCGCCCGGCTTCGCACGGCTGCTGGCCTCGCACCGCCGGGCCTGGGAGGACATCTGGCGCCGTGCGGCCCTGGACGTACCCGGAGAGGCGGGCCGGATCCTGCGGCTGCATCTCTTCCATGTCCTCCAGACGCTCTCGCCGCACACGGCCGAACTGGATGTCGGAGTGCCCGCCAGAGGACTGCACGGCGAGGCGTACCGAGGGCATGTCTTCTGGGACGAGCTGTTCGTGCTGCCGTTTCTGAATCTGCACTTCCCCGAGGTCTCCCGGGGCCTGCTGGGCTATCGGCACCGGCGGCTGCCCGCCGCGTGCCGCGCGGCGCGGGAGGCGGGCCGGCTGGGAGCGATGTATCCGTGGCAGAGCGGCAGCGACGGGCGCGAGGAGACCCAGGAGGTGCATCTCAACCCGCTCTCGGGCCGCTGGCTCGCGAACCATTCGCGATTGCAGCACCATGTCGGTTCCGCGGTGGCGTACAACGTGTGGCAGTACTGCCAGGCCAGCGGTGATCTGAAGTTCCTGCACACCAAGGGCGCGGAGACACTGCTCCAGATCGCCCGGTTCTGGGCGAGCGCCGCGGTCTGGGATCCGTCCGTGGCCCGGTACCGCATCCGCGGTGTCATGGGTCCCGACGAGTACCACGACGGCTATCCGGGAGCGACGGCTCCAGGTCTGGACGACAACGCCTATACGAATGTCACCGCGGCCTGGGTGCTGGCGCGGGCGCGTGAACTCTGCGGCGCGCTGCCCGCCTCGCGCCGCCGCCGGCTCTTCGAGCGGCTCCAGCTCGACACGGACGAGCCGGAGCGCTGGGACGACCTCTCGCGCACGCTCCATGTGCCGTTCCACCGCGGTGTCATCAGCCAGTTCGCGGGTTACGGAGACCTCGCCGAGCTGGACTGGGCGGGCTATCGCGCGCGGTACGGCGACATCCGGCGGCTGGACCGGATCCTGGAGGCCGAGGGCGACACCGTCAACCGCTACCAGGCGTCCAAGCAGGCCGATGTGCTGATGCTGGGATATCTCTTCTCGCCCGGTGAACTGGCCGGTCTCTTCCGCCGGCTCGGGCACCGGCTGGACGACGACTCCTGGCGTACCACCGTCGACTACTACGAGCGCCGTACGAGCCACGGCTCCACGCTCAGCGCGCTGGTCCACGCGTGGGTACTGGCGCGGATCCACCGGGACGAGGCGTGGACGTACGCCAAGGAGGCGCTGACCGGCGATGTGGCGGACGTCCAGGGCGGCACCACGGCGGAGGGCATCCATCTCGGTGCGATGGCGGGCACCCTGGACTTCGTCCAGCGTGGTCTGACCGGTCTGGAGACCCGTGAGGACGCGGTGTGGCTGGATCCGGCACCGCTGCCCCAGCTCTCGAAGTTCCGGGTGGGCATCCGCTACCGGAACGACTGGGACGTGGATCTGCGGATCCGTGCGGAGCGCGTACGCGTCGGTGTACCGGCGTCGGACGCGGATCCGGTACGGGTGATGCTCGGCGGCCGGGCGCACACGATCGCGCCCGGTACGGTCCGCTGGCTGGATCTGCCCGGCGCGTGAGCGCGGGCACACTGCGTCCAGGTGTGCGTCGTGCCGAGGTGTGAGGTCGTGCCGCGGTGTGCGCGTCAGTCCGGTACGAGTACGGCGGCGCCCTGCACCCGGTCGCCCGCCAGATCGGCGAGTGCCCGGTCGGCCCTGCTCATCGGGTACGGACTGGTGGTGACCTGGATGCCGATGCGCTCGGCGAGCGCCAGGAACTCCCGGCCGTCGTGGCGTGTGTTGGAGGTGACGCTGCGCAGATTCCGCTCCTGGAAGAGATGGCGCTCGTAGTTCAGCACGGGAATGTCGGTGAGATGGATCCCGGCGATGGCCAGCGTGCCGGAGCGGTCCAGGGCCTCCATCGCCACCGGTACGAGATCACCGACCGGAGCGAACAGGATCGCCGAGTCCAGCAGCTCGGGCGGACGGTCGTAGGCGTCGCCCGCGGAAGCGGCGCCGAGCTCCAGGGCGAGTTCGCGTGCCCGCGCCGATCTGGTCAGCACATGGACGGTGGCGCCCTCGGCGAGGGCCACCTGGGCGGCGAGATGGGCGGAGCCGCCGAATCCGTAGAGTCCCAGCCGTCCGCCCTCGGGCAGCGCGCTGCGGCGCAGCGCGCGGTAGCCGATGATCCCGGCGCACAGGAGCGGCGCGAGCAGGACCGGATCGCGGGATTCGGGCAGTGGATAGGCGAAGGCCTCGGGCACCACGGTCAGATCGGCGAAGCCGCCGTCCGCGTCCCATCCGGTGTAGACGGACCACGGGCAGAGGTTCTCCCGGCCGGCCAGACAATAGCGGCAGGTCCCGCAGGTGCCGCGCAGCCAGGCGCCGCCGGCCCGGTCGCCGGTGCGGAACCGGGTCACGCCCTCGCCGGTGGCGATCACCCGGCCGACGATCTCATGGCCCGGGACGGTCGACGGACGGTGCGGGCTCAGATCTCCCTCGGCGAGATGCAGATCCGTACGGCAGACACCGCAGGCCTCCACGCGCAGCAGCAGATCCCCGGGGCCCGGGACCGGTGTGCGGCGGCGGATACGGACCAGCGGCCCGGTGGCGACCGGTCCGGGCGTCTCGACGGCCCAGGCGCTCAGTGCGTCGGGGATGGCCGCGGGAGAGGCGGCGGAAGCGGGAGAAGCCATGTCTCCAGCGTGCGGCGGGCACGGACGAGGAGCAAACGGTCGCCGGACCGCCCGTCGCCGGCTGCCGTGGCCTCGTACGTCGCCCGGGCGCGGCGCTGCCGTCCGGCCCCGGCTTCCCCGGGTCCTCCCAGGTGCTCCCAGTGCTCAGGCCGCTTCGGCCCGTACCCGCCCGGCCTCCACCGCGTCCGTCAGCGCGCGATGGTCGGCCTCGTTCCGGTCCGCGTAGCGCTCCGCGAACTCGGCAAGCGCGCGGTCGAAGGAGTCCCCGGCACCGAGATAGGCGGCGATGGCGATCCGGTCCCCGGAGCGGGCGTGGGCCCGGGCGAGCGTGGCGCCGCAGAGGTCGCCGAACACGCGCATCCCTCTGGGCACCATGTTCTGCGGCTCGACAATGCCCTTCCAGTCGTGCAGCTGGCGGACGTAGAAGTCCCTCCGCCGGTCATCGAGCCCGAGGACCCGGTCCCAGCCGAGGAAGATGTCGCCGACGGCCTGCATCAGACGCTGTCCGGCGACGACACGCTGTCCCTGGTTGTCGTACGCGCTCGGGCCGACATGCTCGGCGAGCACGGACCGGTCGGCCTCCTTGGCCTGGAGGATCAGCGGATCCTCGTCGTCCTTGCCGAGCAGCAGCAGGATCCAGCAGCGGGTACCGACGCTTCCGACGCCGACGACCTTACGGGCGATGTCGGCCACCCTGTACTCGTGGAGGAGATGCCGGCGGTCCGTGGACAGGCTCCGGCCGTACCGGTCGACCAGGTCGCGCAGTTCCCGGCCCATCCTGTCGCGCCCGGCGTCCGACGGCAGGTCGTCCAGCGGCACGATCAGCGGTGGATCGGGCGCGAACCGGCGCTCGCCGCCGCCGATCCGGGTGAGCTTGTCGAAGGCCTTGATGTTGTCCCTGGTCCGGGCCTTGGCCATGGTCCTGGTGAGACGTCCGCGGCCTCGTCTGCCGAGCTGCGGCGCGGTCATCGCCCGTAGCTCCTCCTCGTCGGCCCGGTCGTACCAGACATCGAGATTGCTCATACCGGCGTAGGTGCGCATATGCGCGCGGTACGACCGTACGGCGGTCCGGACGATGTCCGCGCGCTCCGTCTCCGTGTAGCCGTTCTCCCGGCCCGCGATCACCAGGCTTGTGGCGAGCCGTTTGACATCCCACTCCCACGGGCCGGGCAGAGTCTCGTCGAAGTCGTTGATGTCGAACACCAGATGCCGTTCCGGCGAGGCGAGCAGCCGGAAGTTCATGAGGTGGGCGTCTCCGCAGAGCTGCGCCGTGAGGCCGGAGCGCGGCGTGGCGGCCAGATCACCGGCCATGATCGCGGCGGCGCCCCGGTAGAAACGGAACGGTGATTCCGTCATACGGCCGTAGCGGATGGGCACGAGTTCCGGCACCCGGGCGGCGGACTGTGCCTCGATCACCTCCACGGGATCGGGCCGTCCCGGCACGGCGGTGAATCCGGCGTGGCTGGACCGTGGCGCGTTCTTGCGGGCGGCTCTGCCGTGGTCGGCCCGCTCCCGAGGCGAGAGATGCGACGTACCTTCGGAGGTTTCGCTGCCGCTGTTCATGGCGTGCTCCTCCTGTCCGACAGCCGAGGGCACACGGCCCTGCGGCCCCCGTCCTGCCCCTCTCCTCCCATTCTGTCCAGGAGCACTCACGGCCCGCATCCCGGCGTTTCCAGGGCGCGGACGCGTCTCAGGGACGGTTCAGATACGCGAGACCGGGATGCGCCTTTGTGTAACCGTCAACGAGGTGGTGGGCCACGGTCACCGAGTCCACCAGCGGATGCAGGGCGAAGGCCTTGACGGCGGTCGCGCGTGAGCCGCTCCCGGCCGCGGCGAGGACCTCGCGTTCCACGGCCTTGACGGCGCACACCAGGCCGGTGGCGTGGTCCGGCAGTGGCGCGACGGAGAGCGGATGGGCGCCGTTCGCGTCCACGAGACAGGGCACCTCGATGACCGCGTCCTCGTCCAGCACCCGCAGTGTGGTGCGGTTGCGGACATTGAGGATGAGCGTGGTGCGCTCGTCGCGGGCGATGGCGCGCATCAGGGCGAGGGCGACCTTCTCGTAGCCGCCGGACTCCAGATCGTCGGCGTCCCGTTCGCCGACGCCCGCCGCCTCGCGGTTCTCCGCCATGTACGTGGCCTCGCGTTCGGCGCGCGTACGGTCCCAGGTCGCGAGAGCAGGTGCGTCCGGCAGAGCCATCTCGTCGTAGAAACGGGCCTGTTGGTCCCGGAGGAACGCGCCGCGCGTCTGCTCGGCCTCCTGGTAGGCGCGTACCGTTTCCCGGTTGAAGTAGTAGTAGTGCAGATACTCGTTGGGAATCGCGCCCAGGGAGCGCAGCCACTCGGGACCGAAGAGCCTGCCCTCCTCGAAGGAGCCCAGCGCCTCGGAGTCCGCGAGCAGCCGCGGGAGTTCGTCGCGCCCGTCGACCCGCAGGCCGCGCAGCCAGCCGAGATGGTTGAGGCCCACATAGTCCGCCGACGCGCGGTCCGGGTCGGCTCCGAGGATCCGGGCGACGCGACGGGCGAGGCCGACAGGTGAGTCGCAGATGCCGATGACTCGGTCGCCGAGTTGGCGGGACATGGCCTCGGTGACCAGTCCGGCGGGATTGGTGAAGTTGATGACCCAGGCGTCGGGTGCGAGCCGGGCGACGCGCCGCGCGATGTCGACCGCGACGGGCACGGTGCGCAGTCCGTACGCGATACCGCCCGCGCCGACCGTCTCCTGGCCCAGGACACCGAGGTCCAAGGCGACGCGCTCGTCGGCAGCGCGTCCTTCGAGTCCGCCGACGCGGATCGCCGAGAAGACGAAGTCGGCGCCGCGCAGTGCCTCGTCGAGATCGGTGGTGGCCGTGACCGCCGGTGCGTCGGGGATGCCCTCGGCCTGCTCGGCCAGGACTCGGGCGACGGCCGTGAGCCGGGCGGGATCGAGATCGTGCAGAGTGACCCGGGTGACCCGGCCTTCGGCGTGGTCGGTGAGGAGCGCTCCGTACACCAGCGGCACCCGGAACCCGCCGCCGCCGAGAATAGTCAGCTTCACGCCGTGAACACTACTCGTCGGACCGGGACGTTAACCGCGCGCTCACCTGTCGCGGTGCGGGCGCTGGCCGTCCGGTTTCTAGCGTCGGTTCCGAGGCGGTCGTCCGGCCGGCTCTCCCCCGCGCAGAGGTGTCACGATGCGTCGTACCCTGTCCGCCGTCCTGACCGGTCTGGTGATCCTGACCGGAGCAGTGGCGTGCTCCTCCAACGGCTCCAGCTCCAACTCCGGCTCCGGTCCGTCCTCCTCGGCTCCCGCGCCGGAGGTGAATCCCGCCGGTGACATCCCGGACAACCAGGTGTACGTGGACTGGTCACCTGCCGACGGCGGTTATCGCGTCAAGGTGCCCGAGGGCTGGGCGCGCCAGGCCTCCGGTGCCGCCACGGTCTTCAGCGACAAGTTCAACAGCGTCCGGATCGAGCGGTCGCCGGCGGCTCAGGCGCCGACCGTCGACTCGGTCCGCTCGGCCGATCTGCCTGCGGTGGAACGGTCCGGGACGAATGTGACGGTGGGCAAGGTCAGCACCGTGAGCCGCCAGGGCGGCAGCGCCGTACTGGCCACGTATCAGGCGGACTCGGCGGCCGACGGAGTGACCGGCAAGAGCGTCCGGCAGGACGTGGAGCGGTATGTGTTCTGGCAGAAGGGCGAACAGGTCGTGCTGACGCTTTCCGGCGCGGTCGGCGCGGACAACGTCGATCCGTGGCGTACCGTCACGGACTCCTTCCGGTGGTCACAGTGACCGCGGCCGTTCCGCTCAGCGCACGCTCCCTGTACCGGTTCTTCCGGGCCGGTGAGGAGGAGACCTTCGCGCTCCAAGGCGTCGGGCTGGAGGTGGCGAAGGGCGAGATCGTCGCGGTCATGGGCCCTTCCGGTTCCGGCAAGACGACTCTGCTGAACTGTCTGGCCGGTCTGGACGAACCTGACGGCGGCATGGTGCATATCGCCGGTCTGCCGCTGTCCCACCAGCGGGAACAACTGCGCGGCCGGCTCCGCGCCCGCCATATCGGTGTGCTGTTCCAGTCGGGCAATCTGCTGGAGCACCTCACGGTCGCCGGAAATGTACGGCTCGTACGGCGGCTCTCCCGTACGCCGGACCACATCGGGCCAGGGGATCTGCTGGAGCGGATGGGCATCGCGGGACGCGCGGGCGCGCTGCCCCGGCAGCTCTCCGGCGGCGAGTCGGCCCGTGCCGGTCTGGCCGTGGCACTGGCCAACGATCCGGCCGTGGTCCTCGCGGACGAGCCCACCGGTGAGGTGGACGCGGAGACCGAGCGGCGGATTCTCGCGCTGCTGCGCGAACGGGCCGCGACCGGGACCTCCATGGTGGTGGTCACGCACTCGCAGGCGGTGGCCGCCGTGGCCGACCGGGTGCTGCAGATGCGGGACGGACGGTGGGTGTGATGACGGTGGATGTGATGGCCGGGACCGGAGAACCGCTGGTCGTCTGCGCGGACGCGGCGCGCACCTATGGCTCGGGCAGCGGCGCGGTGGTGGCCGTGCACGGCGCGAGCTGTACGGTCGCCGCGGGCGCGCGCATCGCGGTCGTGGGCCCTTCGGGCTCCGGCAAGTCGACGCTGCTGCATCTGATGGCCGGTCTGGACCGGCCCACGGCCGGGCGGATCACCCATCCCGGGCTGCCCGAAGGGCCGCTCGCCCGGCACATCGGCTTTGTCTTCCAGGGACCGAGCCTGCTGCCGCCGCTCACGGCGGTGGAGAACATCGCCCTGCCACTGCGTATCGACGGCGCGGAGGAGAGGGACGCTGAGGACCGCGCCGTCGCAGCGCTGGAGAGCCTGGGACTGGCGGCGCTGGCGGCGAAGCTGCCCGACGAGTTGTCGGCCGGCCAGGCCCAGCGTGTCGCGGTGGCACGTGTGCTGGCACGACGGCCGCGGCTGATCCTGGCGGACGAGCCGACGGGCCAGCTCGACCGCCACAGCGCCGAGCAGGTGATGACGGTGCTGCTGGACGCCGCCGGGACGCTCGGCGCGGCCGTGGTGGTCACCACGCACGACACCCGGGTGGCACAGGCGCTGCCCACGCGGTGGTCCATGGCCGACGGCCGGCTGGTGCTGCCGGACCGTACGGGATCCGAGCCGCGGGAACATCAGGAAGATGAGGCGCGATGATCAGGATGTGGCTTTCCGGGCTGCTGCGCGTGCGCGGCGGCCGGCTTCTCGCGACCGCCTCGGGAGTGATGGTGGCCGTCGCGCTGCTGTCCGTGCTGGGCGGCTTCCTCTCCACGACCCGGGCCACCATGACGTCCCAGTCGGTCCGTTCGGTCTCCGCGGACTGGCAGGTGCAGGTCGCCGACGGCGCCGATCCGAACGGTGTGCTGTCCGCCGTGCGCGCTCTGGCCGGTACGAAGAAGGCCCTGCCGGTCGGCTACGGGCAGACCGAAGGGCTGGACGCCCGGACGGGCGGCACACTCCAGAGCACCGGACCCGGGTCCGTGCTGGGTCTGCCCGCCGATTACGCCAGTGTCTTCCCCGGCGAGATCCGGGTACTGGCGGGAAGCGGCCAGGGTGTGCTGCTCGCCCAGCAGACCGCCGCCAATCTGCACGCGGCTCCCGGCGACACCGTCACCGTCAAGCGGGCCGGGCTGCCCGCGGTGCCGCTCCAGGTGGCCGGTGTGGTGGAACTGCCGCTCGCCGACTCGCTGTTCCAGAAGGTCGGAGCGCCGCCGCAGTCGCAGCCCTCGGCGCCGCCGGACAATGTCGTCCTGCTGCCCGAGCAGACCTGGCACACCGTGTTCGATCCGCTCGCCGGTCCCCGGCCCGATCTCGTACGGACGCAGATCCACACTCGGCGCGGCCACGATCTGCCCGCCGATCCGGCCGCCGCGTACACCGCGGCCACCGGCAGCGCGCACAACGCGGAGGTACGGCTCGCCGGTACCGGTCTGGTCGGTGACAATCTGGGCGCCGTTCTGGACGCCGCCCGTTCGGACGCGCTCTACGCGCAGTTGCTGTTCCTCTTCCTCGGCGTGCCCGGTTCCGTCCTGGCCGCCGCGCTGACCTGGGCGGTCGCCCAGGCCGGAGCGGGCCGTCGGCGCAGGGAACAGGCGCTGCTGCGGGCCCGCGGAGCCACTCTGGGCCGGCTGATGGGTCTGGCGGCGGTGGAGGCCGCGGTCGTCGCGGTGGCCGGCACGGCGGGCGGGCTGGCGCTCGCCGCGCTGGTGAGCCGTATGGCGTTCGGTACGGCGGGCATCTCTCCGGCGTGGGCGCTGGTCGCCTCTGCGGCGGGTGTCGTGGTGGCGGGCGCGACCGTACTGGTGCCCGCGCGGTTCGACGCGCGGCGGGCGACCGTCGTCTCCGGCCGTACGGTGGTCGGACGCCGCCCGGTGCCACGTCCGGCATGGTGGGCGCTGGCCGCAGCGCTGCTGGCGGGCTCACTGGCAGTGTTCCGCGCCACGAGCACGACGAACTACGCACTGGTCCTGGCCCCGGAGGGCACCGCGAGCCTGTCCGTCGATTACTGGGCCTTCGCGGGCCCCGCCCTGCTGTGGGCGGCCGGCGCGGTGCTGGCCTGGCTGCTGACCGACGGGCTGCTGCACCGTGGCGGGCCCGTACTGCGACGGCTGTTCCGGCCGGCGGCCGGCGCCCTCTCCGGCACGGTCGCGGCCAGTCTGTCGCGGCAGCGCGGCACGGTGCTGCGCTCGGTGGTGCTGCTCGCGCTGGCCTGCGCGTTCGCCGCGTCCACCGCCGTGTTCAACTCCACCTACCGGCAACAGGCCGAGGTGGACGCCGTGCTGACCAACGGCGCCGATGTCACCGTCACCACGTCCACGGCCTCGGCCACCGGTCCCGCGGACATCGCCAAGGTCGCCGCGGTGCCCGGCGTACGTCATGTCGAGCCGCTCCAGCACCGGTTCGCGTATGTCGGCGCCGATCTCCAGGATCTGTACGGTGTACGGCCTGCGAGCATCGTGTCGGCCGGGCGGTTGCAGGACGCCTACTTCTCCGGCGGTACGGCGGGCGCCCTGATGGACCGTCTCGCCGGGCGTCCCGACGGGCTGCTGGTGAGCGCGGAGACGGCGCACGATTTCCAGCTCCACCCGGGCGATCAGGTCCGGCTCCGGCTGACCGACGCGCGGACAGGCCAACCACGTACGGTGCCCTTCCACTTCGCCGGTGTCGTGAAGGAGTTCCCGACCGCGCCCAAGGACAGCTTCCTGGTCGCGAACGCGTCGTACATCGCCCGTACGACGGGCAGCGGTGCCGCCAGTACGCTGCTGGTCGACACGGGCGGCACGGATCAGCGGGCAGTCGCGGCGCGGGCTCGGGCGCTGCTCGGACCGAACGCGCACATCACGGATCTGCCGTCGTCGCGGACCGCGATCGGATCCAGTCTCACCGCCGTGGATCTCGCCGGACTCACCCGGGTCGAGCTGGGATTCGCGCTGGTGATCGCTGCCGCCGCGGGCGGTCTGGTGCTGGCGCTCGGGCTGGCGGAGCGGCGGCGCACGCTGGCGCTGGCGTCGGTGCTGGGCGCGCGAGGGCGGCAGCTCTCGGGATTCGTGTGGAGCGAGGCGGCGCTCGTAGCTGTGTCGGGCCTCGCCGGTGGCGCGGTGCTCGGCTGGGCGCTGTCGCGGATGCTGGTGAAGGTGCTCTCCGGAGTCTTCGATCCGCCGCCGTCACAGATCGCCGTGCCCTGGGCCTATCTGAGCGCGATGGCGGGGATCACGGTGGCGGCGCTGGCGGTGGCGGCCTGGGCCGCCGTACGGCACGCCCGCCGGCCTCCGCTCACCGAGCTGCGGGAGCTGTGACGGACCGACGGGCCGGGCAGGACCGGGCCGGGCGGATCGGTCCTGAGCGTCTCACGGCGTCCCGGGTGACGGGAGCCGCGCCGGCGCGGGCCGCGCGGGAAGGGCCACGAGCCAGGTGAATCTGGGGTGCGGCCGAGGGCGGGAGACGAAGAGTCTGCCGCCCTCGGCCTCGGCCAGCGAGCGGGCCAGCGCGAGACCGATGCCATGGCCGTCCTCCGTCGCGTGGCCGCGCCGTACGAACGGATCCGTGCCCTCCGGGATCCCGGCGCCCTCGTCCTCGACATCGACGGCCAGCACTCCGGCGCTCTCCCGGACGCGTACGGTCACCGTTCCTCTGCCGTGCGTCCGGGCATTGGCGATCAGCACATCGAGGACCTGCCGGGCGGCCCGCGGTGAGCCGACGGCGTCCGGCAGGTCCTCGTCGATGACCACCCGCAGGCGCCGGCCGTCCGCCGCGAGCTCGCCGTGCCAGTGCCGTTCGATCCCGTCGAGGAGCGGCACCGGATCGAGCGGTGCCCGTTCGGGCACGTCACGGGCCAGGGCCAGCAGATCGGTCAGCGTGGTCTCCATCCGTTCGACCTGCTGGAGGGCCGTGCGCAGGGCGGCGTACGGATCGGTGCGCGCGCCCGGCGCCAGCGGAGTCTCCAGCTCCAGGCGTACGCCGGTGAGCGCCGTGCGGAGCTGGTGGGACGCGTCCGCGCTGAAGGCCCGCTCGCGCCGCAGCAGAAGGCCGATACGGTCGGCGGCGCGGGCGAGTGCGTCGGCGACCGCGTCGGCCTCCGGCAGCCCTGAGGCCGGTGCGCGGCCGACCGGCAGCTCACCGCGCTCCATGTCGCGCGCCGCGACGGCGAGCGCCTCCAGCGGACGGGCCAGACGCCTGCTGGACCGGACGGCGAGCAGAGCGCCGACGCCCACGGCGAGTGCCGCGGGCACCGCCATCCCGGCCCAGGTCAGGGCGGCCCGCCGATACGGATCGGCGGCGGGCGAGGTGATCCGTACCACCGCGCGGACATGTTCGGCGCCGCCGACCGGGACGGCCGCCACCAGGCTGTCGCCGGACCGGGCGGTGGCGGCCCGGCCCGCCGCCGCGGCCCGTACCGGACCGTCGGCGGTCCCTGGACCGATACCGAGCACACGCCGCCCGTCGGGCCCGTACACCGCGATCCGGGTGCCCGCCTCGGTCCGTGGCAGCTCCACCGGATCACCGGCGCCGGGACGGCCGAGCGGTACGGGCAGGCCGACCGCGACCCGCTCGCCGAGCTGTCGCAGTTCACGCTCCTCGTCCTGCTGGTACAGCCGCAGCGCGGCGACGGCGAGCGGCAGCGCGAAGAGAAGCACCGCGCAGACGACGGCCAGCACGGTCGATCCCAGGATGCGGCGGCGCACGGTCCGGCCCTGCCGTCAGCCGGCCGCGGGAGCCGTCGGGACTTCGAGCCGGTAGCCGAACTGGCGCAGTGTCGTGATCCGCAGATGCTCGCCGAGTTTGCGGCGCAGCGCGGCCACATGCACGTCGAGAGTCCTGGTGGAGCCGAACCAGTTCTCGTCCCAGACGTCGTTCATCAGATCCTCGCGGCTGACGGCCTGTCCCGGACGCGCGGCCAGCCGTACCAGCAGATCGAACTCACGGGGACGGAGTGTGATCTCGCCGTGAGGGCCGAGACAGCGCCGGGCGGGCCGGTCCACGACAAGGGCGCCGAGCCCGATCCGCGCCGAGGTACCGGGCGCTCCGAGGGCGCCGGGCGCGGTGCGGCGCAGATGGGCGGTGACCCGGGCCTGTAGCTCGGCGATCCTGACCGGTTTGGTGAGATAGTCGTCGGCTCCGCACTCCAGGGCCTGGACGACATCCATCTCGCCGGTTCTCGCGGTCAGTACGACGATGACGGCGTCCGGGGCCCGCTCCCGCAGAAGACGGCACAGCTCGAATCCGTCGATGTCGGGCAGCCCCAGATCGACCAGGAGCAGATCGGCCGGATCCGGCGCGGTGTGTGCCAGCGCGGTGGCACCGTCGGGACACCAGCGGCTGTCGTGGCCGAGTACGCGCAGTGTCGCGCTGAGTCCGCCGCCGATCGTCGGGTCGTCCTCGACGACTGTGATACGCGCCATCGCGTCATGCCGCCCGGCGCTGCGGACGGACGCGCCCGTACACGCCGCCGTACACCTGGCCGTACACGCTGCCGTACACATCGGCGCGGCCGTCCGCGCCCTGGATTGCGGTCACGTCCCGAGGATGCCGGGCCGTACCTGAACACAACCTGAACGCGCGCGTCGCGGCCCGGGACGGTGGACGGCGGAGCCGCGGGCGTGGTCATACTGGCGGAATGACGGCTCCCCGCGTGCTGATCGTCGAGGACGACCACGGACTGCGCGATGTGATCGCCCGCGGCCTGCGCGACGAGGACTTCCTCGTGGTGACGGCGGCCGACGGCGCCTCGGCGCTGCGCGCCGCCGACGGCTCGGTGGACGCGGTGGTGCTCGATGTCGGACTGCCCGACTCCGACGGCCGCGATGTGTGCCAGGCGATGCGGGCCGCCGGAGTGACCGCGCCGGTGGTGTTTCTCACGGCGCACGACACACTGACCGACCGTCTCTCCGGTTTCTCCTCCGGTGGCGACGACTATCTGGCCAAGCCCTTCCATCTCAGCGAACTCGCGGCCCGGATCCGGGCCGTGCTGCGGCGCTCGGGCGACGGTACGGCGATCGACACGGGTGCCGTACGGCTGGATCCGGTGCGCCATGAACTGGAGGTGCGCGGGACGGCGGTGGCGCTCACTCCCACCGAGTTCCGGCTGCTGGCCTGTCTGATGGCCGCTCCCGGAGCCGCCGTGCGCCGGCGCGCCCTGCTGCGGGCGGGCTGGCCGGAGGGCGCCCAGGTCTCCGACAACACCCTGGACCAGTATCTGGTCCGGCTGCGGCGGAAGCTGCGCGAGGCCGACGCGCCGCACAGCATCGGCACGGTCCGTGGCATCGGATACCGCTTCGCATGATCGGACAGCACCGTCTCCGGCGTCTTTATCCGCGTACGCTGCGCGGCCGGCTGGCGCTGATCGCCCTGGTCACCAGCGTCCTGTGGATCGCCGTGCTGACCACGGTGTTCAATCTCGCCCTGGACAGAAGACTGCACGCGCAGGCCGACGAGGTGCTGCGTACCCGTGCGGAGGCCGTGGCCGCCACCGTGGACGCGCGGCCGGACGGCCGGCTGACAGTCAGGGAGCCCGCGGAGGACCAGGCGCTGGACGCGGGTGTGTGGATCTACGAGGGCGGCCGGGCGATCGAGCTGCCGCCGAATGTCCCGTCCGCCCTCCAGCGGCAGGCGGACGCGCTGGTCGGACGCGGCACCCGGTTCGCCGAGACCACCTCGCCGTCGGCCACACGGTTCTACGCGCTGCCGGTCGCGGCGCCGCCGGTCGCCGGAGGCGGGAGCAAGGCCGCAGGCGGAAGTGGGACGGCGGGCGGCGGTGAGGCTTCGGGCGGCGGACAGGCGGGCACCGTGGTCACCTCCGTCAGCCTCGACCCGTATGTCAGCACCGCCGATACCGCGCTGGCCGGCTCGATCGCCCTCTCGCTGGTGCTGCTGGGCGGTGTCTATCTGCTGACCAGACTGGTCGTACGGCGGGCTCTGCGGCCGGTGGGCGATATGAGCGCGCAGGCCGCCGAGTGGAGCAAGGCGGGTGTGGCGGAACGGTTCGGCGAGGGCAGCAGGCCCGCCGAACTCGTCTCCCTGGCGGCCAATCTCGACGAGCTGCTGGACCGGCTCGCCGCGGTGCTGCGCCATGAACAGCGTCAGGCGGCCGACATCTCGCACGAGCTGCGCACTCCGCTGGCCCGGATCACCGCGGAGACCGAGTGGCTCGCCCGGCGCCCGCGCACCGCCGACGAGCAGCGGGCCTCGCACGAGGCCATCGCGAGCGCCGCCGCCACGATGGGCCGGATCTGCGAGACCTTGCTCTCCGAGGCCCGTACGCGCACCGGACAGACTCCGGGAAGCTGCGACGTCCTGGCGCTCGCGTACGAGCTGGCCCGGCGCGGCACGGACGGGCCGCCACGGACACCGGTGATCGAGGTCCGTGGCGGCCCGGCCACCGCCGGTGTCTCCGCGGCGCTGGCCGAACGCATCCTGAGCCCGCTGCTGGACAACGCCCGCCGCTATGCCGCGCACACGGTGTTGATCGAGTGCGCGGCGGTGGCGGGCACGGTACGGGTGACCGTCGCCGACGACGGGCCCGGAGTACCTGAGGAGTTCAGGGACTCACTGTTCGAACCGGGCCGGCGCGCGACGCCCGGCGACGGTCATGACGGCGCGGGCCTCGGACTGGCGCTCGCGCGCCGGCTCGCCCGCGCGGCCGGCGGTGACATCGCACTCGACGCCGGACACGCGGGCGCGCGGTTCAGCGTCACTCTGCCCGCGGGCTGAGCGGCTCGGGCGGTACGACATCCCTCCTGGTCCGGGTGAGAAAGACGACCAGGCCGAGGATCACCGCCAGGAACAGCGCGCTGGTCCCCACGGTGCCGAGCCCGAGTCCACCGTCCGCACGTGCCTGGGACAGATAGTCGCCGAAGGACGCGCCGAGCGGGCGGGTGAGGACATAGGCGATCCAGAACGACCAGACGGCGTTCAGATCGAGGGCGCGGTGGGCGACGGCCACCGCGGCGATCAGGACGGCGAAGATGACGGCGGAGAGCCAGTATCCGAGGTTCAGCCGCTCGGCGGTGAGGTCGCCCGCGGCGGTCCCGAGGGCGAAGGTGAAGAGGATCGCCAGCCAGTAGAAGCCCTCGCGCCGGCCGGTGCGGATGGAGTGGATGGAGAGCGTGCGCTCGCTCGCGTACCAGCCGGCGAAGGTGAGGGCCAGGGCGACCGCGAAGACCGCCGTCGTGGTCTCCAGCGGGACTCCGAGGTTGTCGGTGAGATTGTCGCTGACCAGTGTGCCGACCACGCTGATCAGTACGACGGCGAGCCAGTACAGGCCCGGCACATAGGCGCGCGCCCGGAACTGGAAGAACAGTGTGATCACGAGCAGGGCGCCCATGATGAAGGACGTGTTGGTCAGCCCGAGGCCGAGATTGGCGTTGAGCAGGTCGGCCGCGGTCTCGCCGACCGTGGTGCACAGGACCTTGATGACCCAGAAGTAGAGGGTGACTTCGGGAACCTTGTTCATCAGCTCGCGGCGCCGGGTGGAGGCGTCCGGCAGATATGTGTCTGCTGTCATGACGCAGCACGCTGGCAGGGTTCACCTGAATGTTTCCTGACCGGTGAACGTTTCCTGACCGGACGGCGCGGTCGCGGTCACCGGGCCGGTCACGGTCACCCGGTCCGGGCGAGAGGCAGCCGTACGGCGAAGACCGTGCGGCCCGGGCGGCTGGTCAGGTCCACCGTGCCGCCATGGGCGGCGACCACCGCGGCGACGATCGCCAGACCGAGACCCGTGCCGCCCGTGGTTCCCTCTCCCGTGGTCCTGGACCGGGAGCGGTCGGCGCGGGTGAACCGCTGGAAGATCTCGGGCTGGAGTTCCTCGGGGATGCCCGGTCCGGTGTCGCTCACGGTCAGTTCGGCGTGGTCCTCCTGGGCGGCGATGCGCAGAGTCACGGTCGTGTCCGGCGGTGTGTGCGTACGGGCGTTGCCCAGGAGGTTGGCGACGACCTGGTAGAGACGGTGTTCGTCGCCGGTGACGGTCACCGGTTCGCTGGGCAGATCCAGCAGCCAGCGGTGTTCCGGCGCGGCGGCGCGCGCGTCGCTCATGGCGTCGAGCGCGAGCCGGGTGAGATCGACGGTGTCCCGGGCCAGCGGCCGGCCCGCGTCCAGGCGTGCCAGCAGCAGCAGGTCCTCGACCAGACCGCTCATCCGTTCGCTCTCGTACTGGATGCGCTCCAGGGCGTGCCGTACGTCGTCGGGTACGGACTCCGGGTGGCGCAGGGCCAGTTCGGCGTGTGCGCGCACGGTGGCCACCGGAGTGCGCAGCTCATGGCTGGCGTCGGCGGCGAAATGGCGCAGCCGTTCCTCGATGGCATGACGGCGGGAGAGCGCGTCGCCGACATGGCCGAGCATCCGGTTGAGCGCGGCGCCGACCTGGCCGACCTCGGTCCGGGTGTCGGTGTCGGGCACCGGATCGGGCATGGCGACCTCGCCGCTGGCCAGCGGCATACGGGTCACCTCGGTGGCGGTCGCGGCGACACGGCTGAGCGGGCGCAGGGAGAGCCGTACCCAGAACGCGCCCGCCACTCCGGTGACCACGATCGCGGCTCCGAACACCGCCGTCTCCACCGCTTCCAGCCGGTGCACGGTGTCCGTCACACGTCTGAGCGGCAGTCCGGTCAGGAGCGTGTCGCCCTCGTGGCCGGGCTCGGCGACCACCCGGTAGGCGCCGAGGGAGGAGAGAGTGATGTTGTGTCCCTTGCCGTCCGGCGGTACTGCGGCCAGTGTGTCCCGGTCCGCGCGGCTGAGCGGCACGGGCACATGTGTATAGCCGTGCACCAGCGACGCCTGGGTGGGGACGCCGAACAGCAGCCGGGCGCCGAAGGTGCCCTCCGCCTGGCCCCGGGTGTCGGCGTTCGCGTTCCCGTCGTGCTCCCCGTGTTCCGCGTCTTCCAGGCTCGCCGCGAACCGTCCGTCGGCCACGGCGAGCTGATGGTCGAGTCTGGCCATCAGAAAGCGTTCGAGCGCCAGTACGGTGATCACGCCCACCGCGAGACAGGCGAGGGCGAGCAGCAGGAGGAGTCCGGTGGTCAGCCGGGCCCGGAGAGTGCGCGGCACGGGCAGCCGTCCCAGCAGCCTCCGCAGCGCTCTCATGGCATGTCGCGTGGCATCTCGCACCCGTCCCGCGCGACCGGCGGTACTCGCCCGGCTCACGCCGCTCACGCGTCCGGCTTCAGTACGTAACCGACCCCGCGCACCGTGTGGATCAGCGGCGTCCGGCCCGCGTCGATCTTCTTGCGCAGATAGCTGATGTACAGCTCGACGACATGGGCCTGGCCGCCGAAGTCGTACGACCAGACCCGGTCCAGGATCTGCTCCTTGGACAGGACCCGGCGGGCGTTGCGCATCAGGAAGCGCAGCAGTTCGAACTCGGTACGGGACAGGTCCACCACCACGCCCGCCCTGGTGACCTCGTGCGACTCCTCGTCCATCACCAGTTCGCCCACCACCAGCCGGTCGCCGCCCGGCTCCCGGGCCATACCGGCCCTGCGCAGCAGCCCGCGCAGCCGGGCGAGCACTTCCTCCAGGCTGAACGG
This sequence comes from Streptomyces sp. NPDC059743, assembly GCF_042732975.1. NCBI lineage: Bacteria > Bacillati > Actinomycetota > Actinomycetes > Kitasatosporales > Streptomycetaceae > Streptomyces > Streptomyces sp. NPDC059743. The sequence continues at coordinate 121,734 of NZ_JBHWGS010000025.1, forward strand.
CTTGGTGACATAGTCGTCACCGCCCGCGGTGATGCCCGCGATCCGGTCCTCCACGGTGTCACGGGCGGTGAGGAAGAGTACGCAGACGTCCGGCAGTATGGCCCGCAGCTCGCGCAGGACCTGGAGACCGTCCATGTCGGGCAGCATCCAGTCGAGTACGACGGCGTCGGGGCGGAACGTAACGGCGGCGCGGACCGCCGACCGGCCGTCGCCCGCGCTCCGTACCTCCCATCGCTCGTAGCGCAGTGCTCCGGACAGGACCTCGGTCAGATCCGGCTCGTCGTCGACGACGAGGACGCGCACCGGGGCGCCGTCGGGCCTGCTCAGGACGGGAGAGGCGGTGTGATCGGCGTGTTCGGCGTGTTTCTCCATTTTCTCCATGGTCGGTCCAGCTTCTCGCGCCGTGATCGCCGACGCGGGCAGGACGGGCTCCGCGTCTCCGCGTCATCGGTGTGTCGCGGTGTGTCGCGGGCGCGCGGGCGGTACGAGGGTGGTGTACGGGGCGCTCGGACGGTGCGGGTCGCCGGGGCCCGCCGTGTGTCCGCCGGGCCCGCCCGCGTTCAGCCCGCGTTCAGAAGGTTCTCAGAGGGCGTCTTGCGAAGGTGGTTCTCCTGCCTCCGGCAGACAGTCCGCCTCCGAAAGAGGGACCCCTGGTGATCACCCAACAGGACCCGCAGAGCAGAAACAGTCCCCATCCCGGTCTGCGCCACTTCGAGCATGTGATGGGGACGGTGTTCTCGTTCGACATCCATGATCCCGTCACCCAGGAGGTGGGACGGGCCCTCGCCCAGGGCATCGCCTGGCTGCACGAGATGGACGCGCTGTTCTCCACGTTCCGCGAGGACAGCGCCGTCAACCGGCTCGCGCGCGGTGAGACGACCGTGGATCAGTGTCCGGACGTGGTGGGCGAGGTCCTCGCGCTCTGCGAGGAGGCGACACGGGACACCGAGGGATTCTTCACGGCTGCTCCGCAGGGCCGAATCGATCCGTCCGGTCTGGTCACGGGATGGTCGGTGGAGCGTGTCTCGCAGGATCTGTACGCGGCCGGAGCACGGAACACGTACATCGACGCCGGAGGCGATCTCCAGCTCCGGGGCGAGACCTCACCGGGCCTGGACTGGCGGATCGGTATCGCCCATCCGGTCCTCCGGGACCAGCTCATAGCCGTCGTCCACGGCCATGATCTGGGCGTCGCGACCTCGGGATCGGCGGAACGGAGCGGCCGGATCATCGATCCGCGCACGGGCCTGCCGGCCTCTCAGCTGCTGTCCGTCACCGTGACCGGCCCTCATCTCACCCGCGCCGATGTCTTCGCCACCGCCGCCTTCGCCATGGGCGATCTGGCGCGCTCCTGGATCGAGTCCCAGGACGGCTACGAGGCGCTGGCCGTCACCGCCGACGGAGAGACCTGGCAGAGCAGCGGCTTCCCGTCCTAGGTACCGATGCTCGGGCGCGGTGCCTCGGTGGAGTTCGACGGCGGCGGCCACCTCACCGGTCGGCGAGGCGGCCGCCGCCGTCGAGCGGTTGCTCAGGTGCCGTCAGCAGACCGGGACGCCCGGCAGTTGGGCGGCGGGATGGTCGATATAGATGTTGGAGATGAAGCCGCCCTGGTCACGGAGCTTGCTCCACCAGTTGTTCGTGTAGCCCTCGGCGGTGACGGTGCTCCCCTGCTTCTGGCACACCACCACAACGTTGGTCGGGCCCGCGAGAACGGTGACCACCGGCGAGGTCAGATAGGCGTCCGCCCTGACCCGGATGTCCGAACCCCAGGTGCGGAAGTTGCTGCCGCCGCCACCGCAGCCGTTGTCGCTGGTCAGATACGACTGGTTGTACTGGGAGGGATAGGGCAGTCCCACACCGTTGATGACGATGTTCTGGCCCGCGCCGTTGAGCAACTGCTCGTAGTGGATGTGCGGGCCCGAGGAGTTGCCGGTGGTTCCGGTGACTCCTATCTGCTGGCCCTGGGCGACCACGGCACCGCTGGGCACCGAGTACGAGGCCAGATGGAAGTAGTAGGTCTGCCAGCCGCCGCCGTGGTCGATGACGATGTAGTTGCCGGCGCCACTGGGCTGGGACATCCGGGTCGCCGTGCCGGCGGCGGAGGCCAGGACGGGCGTGCCTCCGGTCGAGCCGCCGTCGGCGCGTACGAAGTCCAGCGCCCGGCGGATCTCGGCGGAGTGGTGGCTGAGCGTCCACCGCTGGCCGCACGGATAGGGCGCCTTGAAGTTCGGGGCCGCGAGCGCGCTGTTCTGACGGGCCTGGGACTGGGCCTGGGACCCGGCCTCGGACCCGAACTGAGGCTGGAGCTGGGACTGCGCCTGGGCGGGAGCGGCCGTGAGACCGACGAGCGCGAAGAGCGCGGTGACGAGGACGGACCACAGCCGTCCACCGGGCGTACGCATGGGGAGTGCTCCTTTGCCGAGCCGGGTGATCCGGGTGATAAGGAGTCGCGGCGCGTTCAGCACTGGTTCAGCACTGAGGGACGCCCGGCAGCCACTGCTCCGGCACATCGATGTAGATGTTGGTGATGTAGCCGCCGTAGTCCGGCAGATAGGACCATGCGTCATTGGTGATGCCGTCGACGGTGATCCGCTGGCCGTGGACCTGGCAGCTGACATTGACCTGAGTGGGCCCGGCCAGCCGCGCCACCTCGGGCGACGCCGTGGTGGCCTGCTGCCGGATACGTACGGCGGTGCCCCAGGTGGGGAAGGACTTGCCCGTCTGCGGACCGGTCCACAGATACGTGACGGTCACCCAGCCGTTGTCCCTCAGCCCGACATTGGCGAAGGTGCCGTCGGCGAGGTCGATCCCGGCCGGGTTGAGCACCCGCCGGCCGGAGCCGTCGAGGCCGCCGTTGTAGCCGTTCTCGTACGCGGCCTGGGCCTCCGGCTTGCCCTGCGGCAGATCCTTGAAGCTCTCGCGGACCGAGGAGGGATTCCAGTAGTCGTCCCGGATGTTCCACGGGCCGACGTCCCAGACCGGCGCGGTCTCGCAGCGGGCAGGACCGCAGACCTGGACGGAGTACTGACCGCTGCCGTTGGGCGACAGGCCGCGTCGGGAGGGCAGGGCGACGAAGTGGTCGTTCGGCTGTATGACATGGCCGTTGGCGGTCGTCCCGCCGACGAGCCCTTCACGGGTGGCGAAGACCCGGGCGCTGAAGGCGGCTGCGGCCCGGGGCGTGCGCGGCTCGGGGCCCTGGTCCGCGGTCAGCCGCAGTCCCCGGACCCGTGCCTGTCCGCCCTTGTCCCAGAGCGTGATCCGGGCCTGGACGGCGACGACGGTACGAGGCAGGGCCACCGCGCTCCCCGTCGGGCTCGCCTCCGTGCTCGTATCCGCCTCGCGCCACTCGGTCCAGGAGCCGTCCTCGGCGCGGCCTCGGACATCGACGGCGACCCGCGCTCCGGAAGGGACCTGGGCGGTCAGCTCGGCCCGGACGCGGTTGACGGGACGGTCGAGCGTCCTGGGCGCGAGGATCTGGGAACCGTATCCCGCTTCGCTTCCCACGGCCGTGGAGCGGAAGTCCCGCTGACGGATGGTGAGGGCGCCCTGGGCGTAGCGTACGTTCACGTCGTCGGCGTCGACGCGGGAGAGGTCCGCCCGCCAGGCGATCTCCCCGGACGCGGACGCCTCGCCGGACGCTACGCGCGTGGAATTTTGGGTGTCGGCCGCCCCGGCGGGCTGCGCGGTCACCGTCAGTCCCAGACAGACGAGTGCGGATAGGACTCCGGTCAATGAACGGTGGAGCTGCCGTCTCTGGCGCATCGCGTGTCTCTCTCGTTCCGGGCCGGGCAAGTGCCTTCCCGTGACGCACGCGGGGGGGGGACAGTCCGGCGCAGGGTCTGGTGAACGGGCCGCGCCGGAGCGGCGCGGCCTGGCACACCGTAGCGATCCTGCCATGTCCACAACAAGAGTTCGCCAGGACCTTCACGTGCGGACGGGCCCGTTCGTCGCGGGCCCGTCCGGACGGCGCTCCCGTCAAAGGGAGTGCATGTCCCGGTCAGACGGAGTCGGCACCGGAGCGGCGCCTGAACCACCAGACGCCGCCGACCAGTGCGACCACGACCACCACGCCAAGTCCGATGAACAGCACGGGACTTGTGCCGTCGTCCGTCGAGGCTGCCGTGTCGGTGGCAGCGTCGGAGGAAGCCGGAGAGGTGTCGGCCGAGGATCCCGTCGCGGCCGGCTCACTCGCGGCCGGAGTGGACGGTGCGGCCGTGGTGGGCTCGGCGGCCGGGCTCGGGCCGACCGGCTTGGCCCCGGGCGCCGCGGGCTTGAGCGCGAGCGTCGGCGCGGGGCTGCCGTGCCCGCCGTCCGCGGGCTCCTCCAGTTCGATCCACCGGTCGACGCGGCCGTCGCTGTAGGTCTGGAGGGTTTTGAACGCCAGGGACTCGGCGTCCGGAAGCTGTCGTACGGTGACGGTGTACGCGGCGTCCTCACCGACGCCGATCGCCGGCCCGGAGACGGCGTAGCCCCGCGCGGTGGCGGCGAGTCGCCAGCCCTTGGGGCCCTTCCCGTAGGTGATGTCGGCGGGCGCGATGCCGTCGGGCAGGATCACCTCCAGCCCGCTGATCCCGGCCTTGTCGGATTCGGTCTCGGCGGTGAAGGCGAGAGTGACGTTCTCGGCGAGGGCGGCGGCGCCCTCCGCCTCGACCTCCACATGGGCGGACGCCGGAGCCGCGAAGGCGACCGAGGCCGCGAGGACAGCCGCGGTGAGGACGGAGAGACGGCGCACGGCGGACGCCGGAGCGGTGGTACGGAACACGGATGACTCCCATGGTGATGTGGGGCGGTACGGGCACGCCGGAGCGCGCCCCGAGCTCAGATGGCGGAGGCGAGCTCCGGCGGCGGACCTCGACGTACCACCGCGTGCGCCAGTACCAGGGAGTTGTGCGGAGGCGGCTGCGCGCGCGTTCTGACGGCGCGCAGGACGCGGGGCACGGACGGGAACAGCCGCGCGGGAGCGCGCCGTACGAGCCGTACCAACAGCTCGCCGAGCACACCGCCCACGCGCTGACCGACGGCGAGACAGGCCGCGTCCGCGCGCTGGAGGCACCAGGCCACCAGCAGGGCCGCGAGGACATGGACGGCCGTCATGGAGAGGCCGTGGCGCCCGGCGTGCCACGCCTCGTGCGTTCCGTGCGCGGCGCCGTGGCCCGCGATGTTGTGCGAGGCGGGCGCGCCCTGGGCCGAGGCCCGTACGAGCCAGAAGTGCAGGGCCAGTTGGGCCGCGCCGGTCGCCGCGATCACCGCGGGCAGCGGCAGTGGCAGCGGCCACGACCGTGACCGTAGCTGCGGTGGCGGCGATATGCGTACGGCCCACAGGGCGAGGGCGAACAGCGCCACGGCGGCGAGCGGCACGGCCCGCCAGGGCACCGGATGACCGGAGACCACGTGGTGTCCCGTGACCGCGAGTACCACACCGGTCACGGTGAACACCGCCGCACGGGCGACGTCCACCGGCACGCGGGACCTGGACACTCGACCGGTCAGGCGCGCGGTGTGGGTGCGGTGGTTCCACGGACACGACATGGCCGGCCCATCATGGAGCATCGCCGGGCCGTCGGACCGGGACTTCCGGAATCCGGTCATCCACCGGTCGGTTCCGCCACCGCGCCACCACCGCGCCGCCGACCGCCGCCTGCCGACCGGCCACCGCCCCTCCCCCGATGCAGCCCATTGGCCGCCTCCTGCTCGCGGACATCCCGCACGGCACGCATGGTCGATCTGTGTCCTCGCAAGGAGCGCCAGATTTGAACCGGTGAACGGAGCCCGCCATCTCCTCCGCACAGCACACCTCGTCCTCCTTCGGTCCGGGCCCGGAGGCCGCGCTCGGGACGCCGGCGCGGCGCAAGCAGTCGTCGTCGCGTCACACGATCGCCCTCGTCCTCGCTCCGTTCGCCCTGGCGCTGCTCCTCGGGCTGTGGGGGATCGACCGTCGGAACACGCTGTGGGGCGACGAGGCGGTCACCTACGAGATGGCGCACCGGAGCGTCGCGCAGATCTGGCACACGCTGGGCCACGCCGACGCCGTGCACGGTCTCTACTACCTGCTGATGCACGGGGTGTTCGCGCTGTGGGACGGCGGTGAGGCGGCGCTGCGGCTGCCGTCCGTCCTGGCGGTGGCCACGGCCGCGGTGGGTGTCGCCCTCATCGGGCGGATGCTCGCCGGGCCGCGCGCCGGAGTGCTGGCCGGGCTGATCTTTCCGCTGATCCCGACGGTGCAGCGGTATGCGCAGGAAGGGCGTTCGTACGCGCTGGTGTGTGCGCTGATCACCTGGAGCACCTGGCTGCTGCTGACCGCGATCAGCAGGCGAGGCGGGCTCCGCTGGAGCGCGTACACCGCCGTCCTGCTGACCGCCTGTCTGCTCCATGAGCTGGCCGTCGTGACTCTGCTCGCCCATGGCGCGACGGTGTTCCGCTCCGGGCTGCCGCGCGCGGTGATCCGGGCATGGGGCATCGCGGCCGGCTGTGTGAGCGTCGGGCTGCTTCCGCTCGCGGCCTTCAGCACCACGCAGGCCGAACAGGTCGACTGGATCGGCTTTCCCGACCTCTGGCAGACGACACGCTTTGTGGTGGCGGCGCTGCTGGGCCTGCTGTGCGCCGGAGTGCTGGGCCGCACCGAACCCGACGCGGGACGGCCGGTCGAGCTGCGGACGCTCGCGCTCTCCCTGCTGATCCTCCCGACCGTGCTGCTCATCCTGCTGACGCCGGTACGGCCACTGTACGTCGACCGCTATGTCCTCTCGTACACCATCGGCCTCGCTCTACTGATCGGCGCGGCGCTCGACCGGATCCGGCGCGAAGCCACCCGCGCCCGCGCGCTGCGCGGCGCCGTGACCGTGGCGGCGGCGGGCGCGGCGCTGGCCGCGTTGTTCCCGGTGGGCGCGTATCTGCGGACTCCGCAGAGCCGTCAGAACGACGCCGATGCGGTCGCACGCGCGGTACGGGAGGTGGCGCGGCCGGGTGACAGCGTGCTCTTCATGCCCGCACGCCGGCGCGTATGGACCCTCGCGCACCCCGAAGCGTTCCGAGGACTGTCGGATCTCGCACTGGAGCACTCCCCCGTCGCCTCGAACACCTTGCACGGTACGGAGTTCACCCCCGGCCGGATCCGGGCCCGCATCCTGACCGCCCGGCGAATCGTCGCCGTCCATGATCTGGCCGGCCAGCCGCTGGAGACGGACGCCCGGGAAGCCGCCAAGCGCGAGACCCTGCGGGCCTACTTCCAGGAGTGCGAGAGCCATACGGTGACCCAGGCCGAGATCACCGTCCACGCCCGTCCCGGTAGCTGCTGACCACCTGGTCATGTCGTTCCGCGCGGAGGACAGCTCGCCGGTGCTGACATCGTTTCTGGCCACCACCCGGGAGCTGTGTCCTTATGTGAGCCGCTCGCTGGACCGTCGGCTGGGCCCGCGCTGACCTGGCACGGCCGGTGCCGCGGAAGCGGATACGGGTATGACCACGCGCCGCCCCGCGCCACCGGCCCGCGCTCGCTTACCGTGAGGTCGGCTCCACGGGAATCCACAGCTCCGCGTCGGCCGTCTTCGCGTCCAGCGACAGCCGTGTGCGCAGGATCTCGGGACCGGGCACACTCCGGTACGGATTGGACGGGAACCACTGCGTGTAGACGTCCCGCCACAGATACTGGAGCGCCTTCGGGAACTCGCCCGAACTCTCGAACACCGCCCAGGTCCCGGCGGGAACGCTACAGCTCTCCATGTCCTCGGGAGCCGGCGCCCGCGTCACCACACCGTGGTAGTAGTCGAGTTCGGTGCCCTCCGCACGGCTGTCGTCAATCTTGTCGCTCACACCGACGATCCCGCGCGGTTCCTGGTCCGACAGCTCCTCCAGCCGCCGGAGCGTGTCCTGGTCGATGCCCCGGATGAACGCGACGAGCGCCGGGTTCATGCCCTCGTGGACCAACGGGACCCGTGCCTTTCTGCCGACCACTCGGAAGGCCGGCTTCTCCACGACCCGATACCGCATGCTGCTACTCCCTTCTACGATGAGACGGAAGGACATCCGGGGCTGGGAGCGCAGCGCGGCGCCGGTCCGTCTGGCCTCGCCGGGACCGACGCCGTGCAGGGCACGGAAGGCCCGGGCGAACGATTCGGCGGAGCCGTATCCGTACCGCACCGCGATGTCGAGCAGCGTGCTGCCCTTGCCGAGCACCTCCGCACCGGCGACGGTGAGCCGTCTGCGGCGGATGTACTCGGACAGCGGGATGCCCGCCAGCGCGGAGAACATCCGCCGGAAGTGGTACTCCGACGTGACGGCGATCCGCGCGAGTTCGGTCATCTCGATCCGCTGGTCGAGGTTCCGCTCGATGTACTCCATGGCCTCGTTGAGCCCCTCGATCATCCCGGTCCTGCCCCTTCCACTTTCACTTCCACTCATCACGCTAGGGACGGCCCACCCTGCCCGACCCGGCATTCCATGCCCGCATCGGTCGGGGACACGCGAGCTGGGACACGCAGTCAGCGGATTACGCATCCTTTGGGATGACTGATCCGATTCGGTAGAATGGGAGCGTGGCCAGGACCGTGACACCACCACCGCGCAGGGCGGATTCACTGCGGATCAGAGCGCGACTGCTGGTCGAGGCGCGGAGGCTGCTGGAGCGCGGTGAACTGCCGCTCCAGCTCAATGAACTGGCCCGCAGGGCGGGTGTCGGCGTCTGTACGGTCTACCGCCACTTCGCGAGCAGCCGGTCGCTGCTGGAGACCTTGGCCCTGGAACCGTTCCACGAACTGCTGGACATCGCGCGCGCCGCCGTGGACGAGCCCGATCCATGGACGGCCCTGGAGCGGCTGCTGTACGCGCATGTACAGCTGGAGATCGAGCACAACGGCGTACGCGAGGTCCTCGCGGCCACCGCCGACGAACAGCCGGACACCGCCGCGCTCAAGGCCGAACTGGACGCGCTCACGGACAGCCTGCTGCGCCGCGCGCGGTCGGCGGGAGCGGTCAGGGACGGTGTCGACGCCACCAACATACGCAGTCTGCTGTGCGGAATCGGATACGCGGCCCGTATCGCCGGCAGCGCACCCGACGAGGCGGCGGAGCGCTATGTGCGTGTCCTGGCCGACGGGTTGCGCAAGCGCTAGGCACGGCGCGGCGACGGTCGTCATGGGCCGTCCGATGCGCACAACACCCGTATATAGCAGCGCTGTTTGTCGTCCGGACCGCTGTTCCGTTACGCACGGATGTCCGCACACGGCGGTAACACGATGACAACGACGGCGCGCCGTCTGTTGGCCGCCACAACGCAACACACTCTAGTCTGCTCTACAGCGGTCACCGACGAGGTCAAGTGGTGACCCGGAACGAAAGGGCGACACCATGACATCCGTAACCGGCACACCGGGCAGCATCGAGGCGACCACAGCGCTCCTCCTGAGCGAACTCCCGCGGCTGGAAGCACAACAGCAGGCACTTGAGAACGAGCTGGCCGCCGTCACCGAGCGGTTGGGCTCGGTACGTGCCGCCCTGACCGCGCTCCAGGCGCTGTCGGCCGCTCCCCATGTACCGGAACCGGCGGTGTCCCCGGAGGCCGGTGCCGAGTCCGGGACGGAGCACGGCGCCCCGGCCGAGGAGTCCGTCGAGCAGCCCGCGGAGGAGTCCGCCGCGACGGCGGCGACCGAGGAGACAGCCGAGGACACGACCGGCGATGACACGGCCGACACGACCGGCGCGGAGGACGACGCCGACGCGAAGTCAACGCCCGTACAGCACAAGGTTCCTCGGGCCCGCGCGAGCCGGAAGACACCGGCGGAGGCTCCCAAGGAGCGGAAGCGGCGCACCGCGAAGAAGACGGTCCCCGCCACAGCCGATGACGCCGCAGCCGATGACGCCGGCGCGGACCAGCCCGCCGGCGGTCTGACCGAGCAGATCCTCGCGGTCCTGGCCGGCTCCGCCGACACCCCGGTCCGCGCCCGCGATGTGGCGCAGGCGCTGGGACGCGACGAATCGCCCGGCAGCATCAACGCCGTACGCAGCACGCTCGACCGCCTTGTCGGTTCCTCGCGGGCCCACCGTGCCGGCCGTGGCCTCTATCAGGCCGTCCAGGGCTAGGGTCTTTCGTTTGGATCTGGCCGGATCAGGGAGCGGGGTCTGGTGCCGTGGATCGCAAGGCGGAGGAGGGAGCCCACGCGGAGCGTAGGCGACTGACGACAACGCGGCGAGGCGCGG
>NZ_JBHWGS010000026.1:0-129499 GCF_042732975.1 Streptomyces sp. NPDC059743
GGTTGATAGGCCGGATATGGAAGCCAGGTGACTGGTGGAGTTGACCGGTACTAATAGGCCGAGGGCTTGTCCTCAGTTGCTCGCGTCCACTGTGTTAGTTCTGAGACAATGAACAGCCGTGACAACACCCGGTTGAAGCACTGTTTCGTAGTGTTTCGGTGGTCATGGCATGAGGGAAACGCCCGGTTACATTCCGAACCCGGAAGCTAAGCCTCACAGCGCCGATGGTACTGCAGGGGGGACCCTGTGGGAGAGTAGGACGCCGCCGAACAATCTTTGACGGGAATGCCCTGCACCAGGATTTATTCTGGTGCAGGGCATTTCTGCGTTCCAGGACGTTTTGGGATCTGTATCCGATGTCCGGTTGTTACCCCCTTGCACTGTGCCGCCGGCGCTGAGGGTAAGGTCAGGAGGCATCGTTGGCACGTTCCACACAGGAGGCCCCCGGGTGGAGGTCCAGGAGACTCGCGTTCAGACGGACCGGGTGCTCACCATCCCCAACATCCTCAGCATGGCCCGCCTCGTCGGCGTCCCTCTCTTCCTGTGGCTGATCCTCCGCCCCGAGTTCGGAGGGCCGAACAGCGACGGCTGGGCATTGCTGGTGCTGATGCTGAGCGGTGTCAGCGACTATCTCGACGGCAAGCTCGCCCGTCGCTGGAACCAGATCAGCAGTCTGGGCAGGCTCCTGGACCCTGCCGCGGACCGGCTGTACATCCTTTCCACCCTGGTCGGTCTCACCTGGCGGGAGATCCTGCCGCTGTGGCTCACCGCGGCTCTTGTGGCCCGTGAGCTGATGCTTCTGGTGATGGTGGGAATCCTTCGCCGCCACGGCTATCCGCCCCCGCAGGTGAACTTCCTGGGGAAGGCGGCTACCTTCAACTTGATGTACGCCTTCCCGCTCCTGCTCCTCAGTGACGGAAGTGGTTGGCTTGCGTCACTCGCCGAAGTTTTCGGATGGGCGTTCGCAGGATGGGGTACGACGCTCTATTGGTGGGCAGGGATCCTGTATGTGGTCCAGGTCCGTCGGCTCGTCAAGGCGGACACCGCGGCCGATTAGCTCGTCGATGTGAGCCGTGCAGTGTCGCCGGCCCACGCCTGACGTTGGGGGCCGCTGTCCGGACGGGTGAAGTCGGCGAGACCGTCTCTTCAAGGAGGACGCTTCCGACATGAAGGCCGTCGTGATGGCTGGTGGCGAAGGAACTCGACTTCGCCCCATGACCTCGAGTATGCCCAAACCGCTCCTGCCGGTGGTGAATCGGCCCATCATGGAGCATGTACTGCGGTTGCTCAAGCGCCATGGGCTCAGCGAGACCGTCGTAACCGTGCAATTCCTTGCCTCCCTCGTCAAGAACTATTTCGGCGACGGTGAAGAGCTCGGTATGGAGCTCACCTACGCCAACGAGGAGAAGCCGCTCGGCACCGCGGGGAGCGTCAAGAACGCCGAAGAAGCGCTGAAGGACGATGCCTTCCTCGTCATTTCCGGCGACGCCCTCACCGACTTCGATCTGACCGACCTCATCGCCTTCCACAAGGAGAAGGGCGCACTGGTGACGGTGTGTCTGACCCGGGTGCCGAATCCTCTGGAATTCGGCATCACGATCGTGGACGAGGAAGGAAAGGTCGAGCGCTTCCTGGAGAAGCCCACCTGGGGCCAGGTCTTCTCGGACACCGTCAATACCGGTATCTATGTGATGGAGCCCGAGGTCTTCGACTATGTCGAGGCCGATGTCTCCGTGGACTGGTCCGGCGATGTCTTCCCTCAGCTCATGAAGGAAGGCAAAAAGGTCTACGGCTATATCGCCGAGGGCTACTGGGAGGACGTCGGCACGCACGAGAGCTATGTGAAGGCCCAGGCCGATGTGCTGGAAGGCAAGGTCGACGTCGATATCGACGGCTTCGAGATCTCGCCGGGCGTCTGGGTCGCCGAGGGCGCCGAGGTCCATCCCGACGCCGTTCTGCGAGGCCCGCTGTACATCGGTGACTACGCCAAGGTCGAGGCCGACGCGGAGATCCGCGAACACACCGTCGTCGGATCCAATGTGGTGGTGAAGACCGGTGCGTTCCTGCACAGAGCCGTCGTCCATGACAACGTCTATATCGGCCAGCACAGCAATCTGCGCGGCTGTGTGGTCGGCAGGAACACCGACATCATGCGGGCGGCCCGGGTCGAGGACGGCGCGGTCATCGGCGACGAGTGTCTGGTCGGCGAGGAATCGATCATCCAGGGCAATGTGCGGGTCTATCCGTTCAAGACCATCGAGGCCGGTGCGTTCGTCAACACCTCGGTGATCTGGGAGTCCCGGGGACAGGCGCATCTCTTCGGTGCCCGCGGTGTTTCCGGCATCCTGAACGTCGAGATCACGCCGGAGGTGGTGGTGCGGCTGGCGGGCGCGTACGCCACCACCCTCAAGAAGGGCTCCACCGTCACCACCGCACGTGACCACTCCCGTGGTGCCCGTGCGCTCAAGCGGGCCGTGATCTCCTCGCTCCAGTCCAGTGCCATCGAGGTACGGGACCTGGAGAACGTACCGCTGCCCGTCGCCCGCCAGCAGACGGCCCGTGGCAGTGCCGGCGGTATCATGATCCGTACCTCGCCAGGTGTGCCGGACTCCGTGGACATCATGTTCTTCGACGAGCGGGGCGCGGATCTCTCCCAGGCCGGCCAGCGCAAGCTGGACCGGGTGTACGCGCGCCAGGAGTACCGCCGTGCCTTCCCGGGCGAGATCGGGGATCTGCACTTCCCGGCCAGCGTCTTCGACTCGTACACCGGCTCGCTGCTGCGCAATGTCGATACGACAGGTATCTCCGAGGCGGCGCTCAAGGTCGTTGTGGACGCGTCCAACGGCAGCGCTGGGCTTGTTCTGCCCAGTCTGCTGGGCCGGCTCGGTGTCGACGCGCTGACCATCAATCCCGGCCTTGACGAGTCCAGGCCCACGGAGACGGTCGAATCCCGCCGGTCCGGACTGGTCAGACTCGGTGAGATCGTCGCCTCGGCGCGCGCCGCGTTCGGAGTACGGTTCGATCCCGTGGGCGAGCGGGTGTCGCTGGTGGACGAGCGCGGGCGGATCATCGAGGACGACCGGGCCCTGCTGGTGCTGCTCGATCTGGTCGCGGCCGAGCGGCGCAGCGGGCGGGTGGCGCTGCCGGTGACGACCACACGTATCGCTGAGCAGGTCGCCGCGTACCACGGCACTCAGGTGGCGTGGACGACGACCTCTCCGGACGATCTGACCCGGGTGGGCCGCGAGGAGTCCACGATCTTCGGCGGCGACGGCCGTGGCGCCTTCATCGTGCCGGAGTTCAGCAGCGTCCTCGACGGCACGGCGGCGTTTGTACGACTGATCGGTCTGGTGGCCCGTACACAGCTCACTCTCAGCCAGATCGACGCCCGTATCCCTCGTGCTCATGTGCTGCGTCGTGATCTGGCCACACCGTGGGCGGTCAAGGGACTGGTGATGCGCAGTGTTGTGGAGGCGGCCGGGGACCGGCAGGTGGACACGACCGACGGTGTACGGGTGGTGGAGGCCGACGGCCGCTGGGTGATGGTCCTGCCTGATCCGGCCGAGGCCATCACCCATCTGTGGGCGGAAGGCCCTGACGACGCCTCGGCCCAGGCACTGCTCGACGAATGGTCGGCCGTGGTCGACGGAGCCGGTCACTAGCTCCGGAGCTCCGGAGCTCACCAGGGATTCCGGATCTCACAGGGACGAATTGCCGGATGAGACCGGTGTGCCGGACCTCTCCCACGAGGCCGTCCGGCACACCGGTGGGGCCATTCGGCGGTAGCGGCTGCGACGTGCGACGATGTGCGGCATGCCGCAGCAGCCACCCATTCGGAGCACCACTTCTCCGCCACCTCGCCCCGATGCGTCGATGTCGCTGCTGAACAATGTGATGGACCACAGCCTCGATGAGGGATACGCGGAGGCGGCGGCCCGCAGGGATGCCGCGGAGGGCGGTCTGCCGAACACGCTCCGGGCGAAGCTCTGGCTCGCCGCGGGACTGGTGCTGGCCTCTCTGGTGGTCACGGTGGGCGCGGCCCAGGCGCGGATCTCGGCGCCGGTGGTGGCCAAGGAGCGCGAGGAGCTGATCGACCGTATCGACGCGGAGACCGCGACGGCCGACGAGCTGGAGAGTTCGGTCGAGACGCTCCGCGCCGAGGTGGTGGCGCGCCAGCGCGCCGCCCTGCGGGCGCACGGCGGCGACACCGGTGAGACGGCGGCCCTGCTGGCCGGTGCGACGCCGGTGTCGGGCCCCGGGGTGAAGCTCGTGGTCGACGACGCCCAGGAGTCGGGCTCGGACGGCGGCGGGCCACGAGGGAGCAGCGGTTTCTCCGACACGGGCCGGGTACGCGACCGGGACATGCAGAGGGTCGTCAACGGCCTGTGGGAATCGGGTGCGGAAGCGATCGCCATCAACGACCAGCGGCTCACGGCGCTGTCCGCGATCCGGGCCGCCGGTGACGCCGTACTGGTCGACAACAGGCCACTGGTGCCGCCGTACACGGTGCTCGCGGTGGGGGACGGGAAGAAGCTGAGCACCGCGTTCCAGGACAGTGCCGATGGTCAGTATCTGCATTCTTTGCAGCAGAACTTCGACATCCGCACCAGCATTTCCGAGCAGGAAGAGGTGCGTCTTCCTGCCGCGCCGAGCCTGATCGTACGTACAGCAGAGCCGGAGGCCGCCGACGCCGGGAAGGGCGACGGGCAGGGCACGGCAGACACCGGGAAGGGCACATCGTGATCGCCGTACTGGGCCTCGTCGTGGGAGTCGTGGTCGGACTGTTGGTCCGGCCCGAGGTGCCGGCGGTGGTCGAGCCCTATCTGCCGATCGCCGTCGTCGCGGCCCTGGACGCGGTCTTCGGCGGTCTGCGGGCCATGCTCGACGGGATCTTCGTGGACAAGGTGTTCGTGGTCTCCTTCCTGTCGAACGTGGTGGTGGCCGCGCTCATCGTCTTCCTCGGCGACAAGCTGGGCGTGGGCGCGCAGTTGTCCACGGGTGTGGTCGTGGTGTTCGGTATTCGGATCTTCTCCAACGCTGCCGCGATCCGCCGGCATGTCTTCCGGGCGTGAGGCCGATGAGCGGCGTGGAGACACCGAAGAACGAAGAAGGTACGGCGGCCGGTACGGCCGGTACGGGGCTCCTGCCGGCGGACGGGCCCCAACAGCTCACCGGGCGCCAGCGGTTGGCGGCGGGCCTGTGGCCGCCGCGGGTCACGAGGGCCCAACTCGTCGTCGCCCTCCTGCTGTTCGTGCTCGGACTCGGACTCGCCATTCAGGTCAGGTCGAACAACGACGACAGCGCGCTGCGCGGCGCCCGCCAGGAGGACCTGGTGCGCATCCTGGACGAGCTGGACGACCGTACCCAGCGGCTGGAGGACGAGAAGCAGCGGCTGGACGACCAGCGCACCGAGCTGGAGAACAGCTCGGACCAGGCCGAGGAGGCCCGTAAGCAGACGCTGGAGAAGGAGCAGCAGCTCGGCATCCTGGCCGGCACGGCCGCCGCCCAGGGGCCCGGGATCACGCTGACGATCAGCGATCCGAGCGGCACGGTCGAGCCGGACATGCTGCTCGACGCGATCCAGGAGCTGCGGGCGGCCGGCGCGGAGGCCATCCAGGTGGACGGTGTGCGCGTGGTCGCGGATACATACTTCTCGGGTACGGGTGGTGACGTCCAGGTGGACGGCCGGCCGGTCACGGCCCCGTACGAGTTCAAGGTCATCGGCAAGCCGCAGGATCTGGAGCCCGCCCTCAACATTCCCGGCGGCGTGGTCCAGACCCTGGAGAAGGAGCAGGCCACGGCCACGGTGACACGGGCTGAGAAGATCGTTGTGGACGCCTTGCGACCGGCGAAGCGGCCTGACTACGCTCGGTCGTCGTCGGGGTGACCCGATGGTGCATGGCGGCTGTCGGACGCGGGCATGAGCTTGCGGGGGGTCGGCGCACGATCAGCGTGGTGTGTGGTGGAAACTGTCCGGTGGATACGGACGTTGTCAAGATGTCCGGGTCGGCAGGTGTGTTCATTCAGGGTTCGTCCTGCCCCACGGGCGGGTCTGTTTCGGTCAAGGGGAATCGCCCGTGAAGTTGTTTGGGAAGTTGTTCGGCAAGAGCGCACGCGAGGACGGCGGCGGTTCGGCCCGCCATCGCGCGTCGCGCCATGGTCAGAGCGAGGAGCAGAGCGGCGAGCGCCCGCTCTTCCGCGACCAGGTGGGCGGCGAGCCCACCGGCGCGTCGTCTGTTGACCCCGCAGGTCCCGGCCGCATAGGTTTCGGGCAATCATCTGCCCCGGCGGGGCAGTCGCGGCAGGAGGGTCCCACGATGGCGGGCTTGCCGGTCTGTACGAGGTGCGGACACCAGAACGCGGAATCGAGCCGGTTCTGCTCCAATTGCGGTGCGCCGCTGCGGGGCGGAGTGCCCGCCGAGCGCGCCTCTGAAACGACGTCCACGATCTCCATCTCGGGTCTTGAGGCGTACGACTCGGAAGTCACCGGCCAGACCTCGCTCCCGTCGCTCACCCCTGAGGCGCAGGCGGCCGTCGACGCGCTGCCGCTGGGTTCGGCGCTCCTGGTGGTGCGCCGCGGTCCGAATTCGGGCAGCCGCTTCCTGCTGGACAGTGAGCTGACGACGGCCGGCCGTCATCCGCAGAGCGACATCTTCCTTGACGACGTGACCGTGTCACGCCGCCATGTGGAGTTCCGCAGAGGTGCGGACGGCCGCTTCACCGTCTCGGACGTGGGCAGCCTGAACGGTACGTACGTCAATCGTGAGCGGATCGATTCGGTCCTGCTGGCGAACGGCGACGAAGTCCAGATCGGCAAGTACCGGCTGGTCTTCTACGCGAGCCAGCGGGGCGTGTGACCCGCGTGTGACCCTCAGGGAAGGTCCATGCCGCGAACACCGACGGGCGGTGCCGGACACGGCACCGCCCCCACGGGCGACCCGCTGGTGAGTATCGGCGTGGTGCTCAGCCGGCTCCGGGAGGAATTTCCCGAGGTCTCCATCTCCAAGATCCGTTTTCTGGAGGCGGAAGGGCTGGTCGAGCCGCGCAGAACTCCCTCCGGCTACCGGAAGTTCAGTCCCGAGGACGTCGAGCGGCTGGCTCGGATCCTGCGGATGCAGCGGGACCACTATCTTCCGCTGAAGGTCATCCGGGAGCAGCTGGACGCCCGTGGCCGTGGCGAGTACGGAGGCGCTCCCGGGCCGCAGCGGCAGCCGTCGGCGGACCTTTTCGGCGAGCCGGAGCCCGAGCGGCCGACGGCGGCCAGGATCGGCCGTGAGGAGCTGCTGGCCGCCGCGGAGGTGGGCGAGAGCAGGCTTGAGGAGTGGGAGGCGTACGGCCTCATCACTCCGATGCCGGACGGCGCGTACGACGCCGAGTCGGTCACCGTCGCGAGACTTGTCTCGGATCTGGGGAGATTCGGTCTGGAGCCGAGGCATCTTCGGGCCATGAAAGCAGCCGCCGAGCGTGAGGCGGGACTGGTCGAGCAGGTGGTGCCGCTGCGCAGGCACCGTAATCCGCAGACCAGAGCCCATGCCGAGGCCACCACGAAGGAGCTGGCGGCGCTCTCGGTCCGGCTGCACGCGGCCCTGGTCCGGACGGCTCTCGGGGTCCGGCAGCACTGATCGCGAGGGAGCCCGACTACCCAAACCTGCCGGGCACGTCCTAGGGTTACTGTGTGAACGAGCTCGACGTTGTGGGTGTCCGGGTGGAAATGCCCTCCAACCAACCGATCGTGCTCCTGCGTGAAGTGGGAGGCGACCGGTACCTCCCCATTTGGATCGGACCTGGGGAGGCGACCGCCATTGCCTTCGCCCAGCAGGGCATGGCTCCGGCGAGACCGCTGACCCACGATCTCTTCAAGGATGTCCTTGAGGCGGTGGGCCAGGAGCTGACCGAGGTCCGGATCACGGACCTGCGTGAAGGCGTCTTCTACGCGGAGCTGGTCTTCGCCAGCGGTGTCGAGGTGAGCGCCAGGCCGTCCGACGCCATAGCGCTGGCGCTGCGCACGGGTACGCCTATCTACGGCAGTGACGGGGTGCTGGACGACGCCGGTATCGCCATCCCGGACGAGCAGGAGGACGAGGTGGAGAAGTTCCGCGAGTTCCTCGACCAGATCTCGCCGGAGGATTTCGGAACCAACAGTCAGTAGTGGCCGCCGGTGAGCGCCGCGCCGGGCTCCGTCAGCACATTCGGTCAGCCTTTCCCCGAAACAGGGCACGGGAAACCACTCTCAGGGTGATTATCACTCGGCGTGGCGAGTGTGGCGATCGTTGACGCACCCCGGGTGACTGCCTACCTTCGACAAGGCAGGTCTAGGACGGAGGGGTCGGCGTGAGAAGCAGCGGCGACAGTACGGCGGCGGGCGGTCCGTATCCGCTTCACGGCAGTGCGGCCGACCCCGGTGCGGAGACGGTCGGATACCGCGGCCCGACCGCGTGCGCGGCGGCCGGAATCACCTACCGCCAGTTGGACTACTGGGCCCGTACGGGGCTGGTCGAGCCCAGTGTGCGGCCGGCATACGGATCGGGCACACAGCGGCTGTACAGCTTCCGCGATGTGGTCGTCCTGAAGATCGTGAAGCGGTTCCTGGACACCGGTGTCGCCCTGCAGAACATCAGGGCGGCCGTCCAGCACCTCCGGAACCGCGGTTTCCAGGATCTGGACCGGATGACGCTCATGAGCGACGGCGCGACCGTCCATGAGTGCTCCTCGCCCGACGAGGTCGTGCGGCTGCTCCAGGGCGGCCAGGGCGTCTTCGGGATCGCCGTCGGCGTGGTGTGGCGGGATGTCCAGGCCGCGCTGTCGCAGCTCCACGGCGAGCGGATCGACACCGGCGAGACGCTGATCGGTCACAACCCGGCGGACGAGCTGGCGCGTCGGCGCCGGGACAGGGCCGTCTGACGTCGACCGGGGCCGTCCGAGGTCGAGGCCGGAAGCCGGTCCGAGGCCGGAATCTCCGGCCGATTGTCAGTGGTGTGAGGCAGCATCGGTGGTGTGAGATCCGCGCCGACGATCCTGCATCTGGACATGGATGCCTTCTTCGCCGCCGCCGAGCAGGCGGCGAAGCCGAGTCTGCGCGGAAAACCGGTGGTGGTGGGCGGTCTGGGCCCGCGCGGAGTGGTCTCGACCGCTTCGTACGAGGCACGGCGGTTCGGAGTGCATTCGGCGATGCCGATGGCCCAGGCGAGACGGCTGGCGCCGAACGCGGCGTATCTGGTGCCGCGGTTCTCGCTCTACCGCACGGTCAGCGAGCAGGTCATGGAGCTGCTGGGCCGGCTCTCGCCGCTGGTGGAGCCGCTGAGCCTGGACGAGGCCTTCGTGGATCTGGAGGCCGGCGGATCGGCTCATGACACGGCCTCGGCGCTCGCGGCCGGTGAGCGGCTGCGCGGGGACATCAGGGCGGTCACCGGGCTCACCGGCTCGGTGGGGCTCGCCGGATCCAAGATGCTGGCGAAGATCGGCTCGGAGCAGGCCAAGCCCGACGGACTGGTCCTCATCGAGCCCGGTACGGAGCGCGAGTTGCTCGGGCCGATGCCGGTGCGGACGCTGCCCGGAGTAGGGCCCGCGACCGGCGAGCATCTGCGCCGGGCCGGGATGACCACCGTCGCGGAGCTGGCCGAGGCGGGCGAGGACGAGCTCGTACGGCTGCTGGGGAAGGCGCACGGCGCCTCGCTGTACCGGATGGCGCTCGGGCACGACGACCGGCCGGTGGTGTCGGAGCGCGAGACCAAGTCCGTGTCGGTCGAGGACACCTTCGACGTCGATCTGCACGACCGGGTACGGGTGCGTGTGGAGGTGGAGCGGCTCGCGGACCGGTGTGTGCAGCGGCTGCGGGCGGCCGGGCACTCCGGGCGGACGGTCGTGCTCAAGGTCCGGCGGTACGACTTCTCGACGCTGACCCGTTCGGAGACGCTGCGCGGGCCCACGGACGATCCCGGCGTGGTGCGGGAGGCCGCGGGACGGCTGCTGGAGTCGGTGGACACGACGGGCGGAGTGCGGCTGCTGGGTGTGGGCGTGACGGGCCTCGCGGACTTCACGCAGGAGGATCTCTTCGCGCAGGCCGCGGCGGCCGAGCAGCCCGCCGCGGCTATACCCCCTGCCACGTCCGCCGCCACGTCCGCCGCGTCGGATGAGCCGGCAGAGGCCGCGCCCTCACCGCCGGTGAAGGACGGGAGCGCCTCGGCCCGGGAGCCGGAGGCGCCGGCCGAGCGGCGCTTTCCGGCCGGACATGATGTGCGCCATGCCGAGTACGGCGCGGGCTGGGTGCAGGGCAGTGGGCTGCGGCGCGTGACCGTACGGTTCGAGGAGCCGGGATCCGCGCCGGGACGGGTGAGGACGTTCTGGACCGACGATCCCGAGCTGGTGCTCTCCGAGCCACTGCCTCTGGTGCCGCTGCCCGTGGTGCCGGAGCCGCCGGATTCCGCTCAGTCGTCCTGGCCCGCCAGCCGGCCGAAGTCGCGTTCGGAGTCCCGGTCGGACAGGGAGGCGGGCCGCTCCGGTGGCTCCGGATCCGGCTCGGGCAGGGCGAGGCCGTAGTGGTGGTAGAGCTGGAGCTCCTGCTCCGGGGAGAGATGGCGGCCGACACCGAAGTCGGGCGCGTCCTTGATCAGCGCGCGCTCGAAGGGCACCTGGAGCGCGTCGTTCACCAGTGTGCTGGGCGCCAGCGGGACGAAGGCGTCACGGCTGAAGAGCCCGGTGCGGACCGCCGCCCACTCCGGTACGCCGGTGGCATCGTCCAGATACACCTCGTCCACCGTGCCGAGCCTGTGGCCATTGCGGTCGAACGCCTTGCGGCCTATCAGACTGCGCGGATCGATATCGGTCTCCACGGTCCCTCCAACTGGTCGCACCTGCTCGTAACACTACAAAAGTGCAGAAACTGGGCGTCGGCCACTCGAAAGTCGTACGGAAGGCCTCGCTGGTAGTCTGGCCGTGGCTGCTGACCCCGTGCGGGAGAGTCCTCCGGAGAACCGCCGGAGGCGCCGAAGGAGCAAATCCTCCCCGGAATCTCTCAGGCCCCCGTACCGCGCGGACGAGGTCACTCTGGAAAGCAGGGCGGGCGTCGGACGGCATCCGCTCTCACCGACGGTGAAAGCCGGTGCGCCGCAGGCGGGCCGGTGAAGCTCTCAGGTTGAGATGACAGAGGGGGAGGCCGTCCGGGCACCCGCGTCCTGGTGCCCCTCGTAGGTCGTGTCGGACCAGGAGGCCTCCCGATGACCGCCCACCGCATTCCGCTCGCGCAGCTTGAGCGAGGAACCCCCTTCGAACAGCGCCACATAGGGCCCGACGCCGGCGCGCAGGCGAAGATGCTGGCGCAGGTCGGCTACGGCTCGCTCGACGAGCTGACCGCCGCCGCGGTGCCCGACGCGATCAAGAGCGCGGAGGCCCTCGACCTTCCCGGCGCGCGCACCGAGGCCGAGGTCCTCGCCGAACTGCGCACGCTCGCCTCGCGCAACGACGTGGTGGCCCCGATGATCGGGCTCGGCTACTACGGCACGTTCACACCGCCGGTGATCCTGCGCAATGTGATGGAGAACCCGGCCTGGTACACCGCGTACACGCCGTACCAGCCGGAGATCTCCCAGGGACGTCTGGAGGCGCTGCTGAACTTCCAGACCGTCGTCGCCGATCTGACCGGTCTGCCGACCTCCGGCGCCTCCCTGCTGGACGAGGGCACGGCGGCGGCCGAGGCGATGGCGCTCGCCCGCCGTGTCGGCAAGGTCAAGGGCGGTGTCTTCCTGGTGGACGCCGACGCCCTGCCGCAGACCGTCGCCGTGATCCGGACCCGCGCCGAGCCGACCGGCGTCGAGGTCGTGGTCGCCGATCTGAGCGAGGGCATCCCGGCCGAGGTCGCCGAGCGCGGTGTCTTCGGTGTGCTGCTCCAGTACCCGGGCGCCTCCGGTGCCGTACGGGACATCAGGTCCGTGGTCGAGCAGGCGCACGGGCTCGGCGCGATCGTCACCGTGGCCGCCGATCTGCTCGCGCTCACCCTGCTCACCTCGCCCGGTGAGCTGGGCGCGGACATCGCGGTCGGTACCACCCAGCGGTTCGGTGTTCCGATGGGCTTCGGCGGACCGCACGCCGGATTCATGGCCGTACGCGAGAAGTTCGCGCGCAGCCTGCCGGGCCGGCTCGTCGGAGTCTCGGTGGACGCCGACGGGAACAAGGCGTACCGGCTGGCGCTCCAGACCCGTGAGCAGCACATCCGCCGTGAGAAGGCCACCAGCAATATCTGCACCGCCCAGGTGCTGCTCGCCGTCATGGCGGGCATGTACGCGGTCTACCACGGCCCGGAAGGGCTGCGCGGCATCGCCCGACGCACCCACCGGTACGCGACGCTCCTCGCCGAGGGCCTGCGCGCGGGCGGCGTCGAGATCGTGCACGGCGCGTACTTCGACACTCTCACCGCCCGTGTGCCCGGCCGGGCCGCCGAGGTGGTCGCCGCCGCCCGCGAGGACGGTGTCAACCTCCATCTCGTCGACGCCGACCACATCTCCCTGGCCTGCGACGAGACCACCGGCCGCACCCAACTGACCGCCGTATGGACCGCGTTCGGTGTCGAGGGCGACCTCGACGCGCTGGACGCGACGACGGACGACGCCCTGCCCGGGACGCTGCTGCGCAGCGACGACTATCTGACGCATCCCGTCTTCCACCAGTACCGCTCGGAGACGGCGATGCTGCGCTATCTGCGCAGGCTCGCCGACCGCGACTACGCGCTGGACCGCGGCATGATCCCGCTCGGCTCCTGCACCATGAAGCTGAACGCGACCACCGAGATGGAGCCGGTCACCTGGCCCGAGTTCGGCGCGCTGCATCCCTTCGCGCCCGCCGAGCAGGCCCAGGGCTATCTGACGCTGATCAGGGAGCTGGAGGAGCGGCTCGCCGAGGTCACCGGCTACGACGCGGTGTCCCTCCAGCCCAACGCCGGTTCGCAGGGCGAGCTGGCCGGGCTGCTGGCCGTACGGGCCTACCACCGGGCCAACGGCGACACACAGCGCACCGTCTGTCTGATCCCGTCCTCCGCGCACGGCACCAACGCCGCGAGCGCGGTGATGGCCGGGATGAAGGTCGTCGTCGTCAAGACCCGTGAGGACGGCGACGTCGACGTCGAGGATCTGCGTGCCAAGATCGCCCAGCACGGACCGGAACTGGCCGTTCTGATGGTCACCTACCCGTCCACGCACGGTGTGTTCGAGGAGCACATCGGCGACATCTGCGCGGCCGTGCACGACGCGGGCGGCCAGGTGTATGTGGACGGCGCGAACCTCAACGCGCTGGTGGGACTGGCCAAGCCGGGCAGGTTCGGCTCCGACGTCTCCCATCTCAATCTGCACAAGACCTTCTGCATCCCGCACGGCGGCGGCGGTCCCGGCGTCGGTCCCGTGGGCGTACGGGCGCATCTCGCGCCGTATCTGCCCAACCACCCGCTCCAGCCCGCGGCCGGGCCCGCCACGGGCGTCGGGCCGGTCTCCGCGGCTCCCTGGGGCTCGGCCGGCATTCTGCCGATCTCCTGGGCGTATGTACGGCTGATGGGCGGCGAGGGACTCAAGCGCGCGACGCAGGTCGCCGTGCTGGCCGCCAACTACATCGCCAAGCGGCTGGAGCCCCACTACCCGGTGCTCTACACCGGTCCCAACGGGCTGGTGGCCCATGAGTGCATCATCGATCTGCGTCCGCTCTCCAAGACCACCGGTGTCAGCGTCGACGACATCGCGAAGCGGCTGATCGACTACGGCTTCCACGCGCCGACGATGTCCTTCCCGGTGGCGGGCACGCTGATGATCGAGCCCACCGAGAGCGAGGACCTGACCGAGGTCGACCGCTTCTGCGAGGCGATGATCGCGATTCGCCGGGAGATCGAGAAGGTCGCGTCGGGCGAGTGGTCCGCGGACGACAATCCGCTGCGCAACGCGCCGCACACGGCGGCGGCGCTGGGCGGTGAGTGGGAGCACCCGTACAGCCGTGACGAGGCGGTCTTCCCGGCCGGTGTCTCCGCCGCGGACAAGTACTGGCCGCCGGTCCGCCGTATCGACGGCGCGTACGGCGACCGCAATCTGGTCTGCTCCTGCCCGCCGGTGGACGCGTACGACCACTGACGGTCATACGGTCGTACGCACTGACGGCCCTGCGGCCGTACGTCGGTCGGGTCATGTCATACGTCGGGGCCGGTGCGGAGGAGGTTCTCCGGGCCGGCCCCACACATCGCGGCGGCCCGAGGCCGCCCGGCGGCATCAGGCCGCCGTCACTACCTGTTCGGTCCGCAGCGGGCGGTGCGGTGCGATGATCTGCCCGTCCGGCAACAGCTCACCGGTGTCCTCGAAGAGCAGGACGCCATTGCACAGCAGACTCCAGCCCTGCTCCGGGTGGTGTGCCATCAGTCGTGCGGCGTCGCGGGCGGCGGAGTCGGCTGTCGGGCAGGCTGGTTGGTGCTGGCACATGGGCGAGTTCTTTCGCTGTGTCGTGGTGAGTGTCCTGCGGCTCGATGTGGTCATGGCCGCCCCCCGTATCTGTTTGGTCCAGTCCTAGTGTTGCCCTACAGATGGCAATCCGCAGGGATTTCGCGGCAGCTCTTCCTTCTGCTTAAGGACGTGTCACCCGGCCGGACGGTTCAGTTCAACTGGACTGTCCTTTCGGGTGGTTCAGGGTGACCTGAGATGACTACTCCGCATGGGCAAAAGAGTGCCCCGCGACCGAAGGGCCGCGGGGCACAAAGGAAGGCGTGGAGAGGAAGGCGCGGAGAACGTACGGAAAGTCCGCTGAAACGCCGAAGGCGCTTCAGGCCGGAGTGCGCAGCAATGGAGCGGGAGCGAGTCGTAGTCCGATCATCGGCAGCAACTCCGCCACCCGGTGCGGACGGTGGGCGGCGATGCCCGGCGGAGCCGGTGCGAGAGGGACCAGGATGTCGGTCGGCGCGGGCGCGCCGGTGGAGGCGTCCGCCTCCGTGTCGCCGTGCAGCCAGAGCGTGAGCATGTACAGCTCGGGGACCGACAGCAGCCTCGGTTGGTAGGCGGTCCCCAGTGTCTCCGCCTGGCGGAGCGCACGCTCCGTGGCGGTGATGTACGGGCCTTCGAAGAAGCGCGAGAAGGCCCAGCCGTCCGCGGTGAGCATGGTGTCGGCGGCGGCCACGGCGCGGTCGCCGCTGTGGATCAGGAACCGCCAGCCCGCCAGTCTGGTCTGCGGTGTGCGGCCCTCGGCGGTGCCGTTGCGGCTTGCCGGGGCGACATGACTGAGCACATGGACGGGAAGCGGCAGTTCGGGGCTCAGCGGTCCCTGGACGGACTGGAGAGCGGGAGTGCGGGCATCGCGCACGGCGGTAGGGGAACCGAGTGCCGCGAGAACGCTGCGCAGCGCGGGCGCGGGAGCCGGGGGAACATGCAGCGGCATGGTGGGTTGCCTCTCACTTCTGGAGACAGGGTGATGCGTGAGGTGGAGCGCGGGCGGGTGCGGACGTCACTGTCAGCAATCAGGTCAGAGGTCGGCACATGGTCGGGACGTGACCGGACACCGGCTCTCTGCCTGGTGAGCGAAGTTTATACGACGCGTGTTCACAGCATGTTTCTGCTAGCTCTCACGGATATTGCGGACAAGACATATTCCGGTCCATCTTCCTGCGGACTTTCTGTTGATAAACAGTGAAGGCAGGCGTCTGGCCTGGGATTATTCACCCGGCGGGGTCGGCCGAAACTCGCCACCGTTTTCCGTGGCCCATCGGACGGTGCAAACGGAACCCCACCGCCATGCCATAGGAATGTGCCGAACGACACTTGTGGGCACTCTACCGGTCGCCGGGCGCGCGTGGGGCGTTACGGATCACCCAGTCTGGGCATTATCGATCGTGACGCGAGCGGCCGACGCCGCGGGCTGCCCACTCGAGGAGGGACGCTTCGATGGGGGAGAAGGTCGACCCGGACGGCTCCGACCTGTCCGATCGGCGGAAATACCGCAGGAAGCTCCAGCAGTGCCTGGCGGTGCTGGGGCGGCTCCTGGCGGAGGAGAGGTTCGACCGGCCCAAGAATCTCATGGGCCTTGAGATCGAGCTGAATCTGGCGGGCTCCGACGGGATGCCCCGGATGATGAATGCGGAGGTGCTCTCCCGTATCGCGAGTCATGATTTCCAGACCGAACTCGGAATGTTCAATCTGGAAGTAAATGTAGCGCCGCACCGGCTCTCAGGAAGAGTTCTCGATCAGCTTGCCGAGGAACTGCGCGCCGGTCTCGGATATGCCCACCGGAAAGCGAGCGAAGTCGACGCGGGCATCGTGATGATCGGTATTCTTCCGACTCTCGGCCGGCATGATGTGGTCTCCGCGAATCTCTCGGACGTCCACCGCTACACCTTGCTCAACGATCAGATGGTGGCGGCCCGGGGCGAGGATTTCACCCTGGACATCGAGGGCGTCGAGCGGCTCACATGCACCTCGTCCTCCATCGCTCCCGAAGCCGCCTGTACCTCCGTGCAGTTGCATCTCCAGGTCACGCCCGACCGGTTCGCCGATGTGTGGAACGCGGCGCAGGCGATGGCGTCCGTGCAGGTGGCACTGGGTGCCAACGCACCGTTCCTGTTCGGCAGGGAGCTGTGGCGGGAGTCCAGACCGC
Organism: Streptomyces sp. NPDC059743; assembly: GCF_042732975.1. Lineage (NCBI taxonomy): Bacteria > Bacillati > Actinomycetota > Actinomycetes > Kitasatosporales > Streptomycetaceae > Streptomyces > Streptomyces sp. NPDC059743. The sequence continues at coordinate 16,600 of NZ_JBHWGS010000026.1, forward strand.
CGCTGTTCGAGCAGGCCACCGACACCCGGCCGCCGGAGCTGAAGGCACAGGGAGTGCGGCCCAGGACCTGGTTCGGCGAGCGCTGGATCGAGTCCGCGTACGACCTGTTCGAGGAGAATCTGCGCTACTTCCCGCCTCTGCTGCCGATCTGCGACGACGAGGACCCGCTGCGGGTCCTCGACGAGGGCGGTGTGCCGGAGCTCCAGGAACTGGCGCTGCACAACGGCACGGTCTACCGCTGGAACCGTCCGGTGTACGAAGTCGCCGGCGGCGCACCGCATCTGCGCGTGGAGAACCGGGTGCTGCCGGCCGGTCCCACCGTCACCGATGTGATCGCCAACGCCGCCTTCTACTACGGACTGGTGCGCGCGCTCGCCGAGGACGCCCGGCCGGTGTGGAGCAGACTGCCCTTCACCGAGGCCGCCGCGAACTTCGACGCCGCCTGCCGCCATGGCATCGACGCCGAGCTGCGCTGGCCGCGCCCGGGACGGGCGGCCGGGATCACCACCGTGCCGGTGGTCAAGCTCGTACGCGACGAACTGCTGCCGCTCGCCGCGGCGGGGCTCGACGCGTGGCAGATCGAGCCCGCGGACCGGGACTTCTATCTCGGCGTCATCGAAGGGCGGTGCAACCGGCGGATGAACGGCGCCTCGTGGCAGGTGGAGACCTTCCATCAGGCGCTGGAGTCCGGGCTGGAGCGGGACGCCGCGCTCGCGGCCACCACCCGCCGCTACGCCGAGCTGATGCATCTGGGAGAGCCGGTGCACACCTGGACGGTAGGGCTGCCGGCACCGTCCGTCAGGAGACCGGGATGAGGCCGGGCGGGACGGGGACGGGACGGGCCGACGGCCGGGCGGCGCGTGGGACGGTCGCCGGGTGGGCCGGGCGGGCCGGGCTCAGGACTCGTGGAGGTGGCCGACCGCCATGATCGCCCGCAGGATCACGGCCCGGATGTCGGCGGGGTCGCTCACCTCGTACCCCGCCCCCTCCGCGGCCCTGGCGATCTCGTCGACCTCACGCCGGTCCGCGTCCGGTCCCACGGCGATCGCGATCAGCGGCACCGGGCGTCCTGGATCCACGAGTTCCTTGAGCCGCTTGATCAGTTCGCCGCGGGAGATGCCGTCGTCGTCCCGGTTCGAGCCGTCGGTGAGCAGGACCACCGCGTTGAACTTGCCCTGTACATAGCCCGCCTGGGCCTCCTTGTAGGCGGCCAGGGCCGTGTCGTACAGCCCGGTGTCACCGTCCGGGATGGGCTTGAGCGCGGTGATGGCGGCGGACAGTCGCTTACGGTGCGTGCCGCCCTTCACCGGCGCGCCGAGCCGGAGCGTCTCCGTCAGCTTGCGGTAGTCCTTGGCGCCGTCCAGCCGTGTGCTGAACTCCCACAGGCCGATCTCGTCCTCGGGCGTGAAGGTGGCGAGCGCTTCGAGCAGCGAGGCCTTGGTGACCTCCATCCTGCTCTGTCCCTTCCGTCCCGGCACGGGCGCCGTCATCGAGGCCGAGGCGTCCACGACCGTCGTCAGCCGGGCGCTCTGCACCGTCACCGTCCACAGGCCGAGGGCCTGCTGGACCGCCTCCGACGACGGCGGAGCGATGTCGCTCTCCGCGAACGGCTGCGGAGAGCGTCCGCCCGCCGTACGGACCAGCTCGGCCGGCACCGGAGAGTCCGGCGCGCCCGCCGCCCGGAAGCCGTGCTGCTCCAGCGTTCGGTACGAGGGCTTCTCGCCGAGCAGCAGCATGAACCGCATGGCGGCGCGGCTCTGGTCGGTGGTGAGCCTGGTCACGTCGACGAGGTTGTACGGATAGTCCAGCGCGGGCGCGCCGTCGGTCGGATAGAAGAGGCTCAGATTCGCCGAGCCGTCGCCCGCCGAGTTATGGGCGTAGGCGGCCTGTTCGGAGAGCAGGACCGCCTCGTTGGGGCGCGGGCTGTTCTTCCCGGTGCCCGCCCCGGTGCCCGCCGAGCTGTCGTCGGCCGCGAGCGTCCGGAGCACCTGGGCGTCGGTGTCGGAGACGCGCCGGGTGAGGAGTTTGGCCGTGGCGGCGGTCCGGGTGTCGCTCTTCGGCGCCTCCTGCCGCGAGGACTCGGAGATGCTGCTGAGCGCGAGCAGACCGGTGGCGCTGCGCGCCGGATCCGCCGCACCGAGGAGCAGCCGGTCCGTCTCGGTCGCCATCGCGGCGAGACCGGCCCAGGTGTAGGTCTTCCGGGGCCAGCCCAGCGCCGCGGCGGACGCGGGCGCCGCGGCCAGGGCCACCGGCGAGAGGGCCACATTGCCTGCCGGAGTCAGCGGGACGCCGCTGCCCGCGGTCGTGGCGCGGTCCACCCAGACATCGGAGTCGGGCACCCATATCTGGAAGTCGGGAGCGGCGGAGCCGGTGGTGCCGGCCGCGAGCATGTCCGCCACCTTGTAGTTCTCGCGGGCTTCGACCCGTACGTCGAGACAGCGGCCGTCCGAGGTCACCTGGTTCCGGCGGGCGCGGTCGGCGACGGCGCGCAGGGCCGGAGCGATGTCGGGCGAGGCCACCAGGTCCACCCGGACCGGAGCGCGCTCACAGGGACCGGTGAAGGAGAGCAGTCCGCTGCCCACCGCGATCCCGGCTCCCGCCGTCACGGCGAGGACGAGCGAGACGGCGATGGCGATGCGGCGGCGGCGCGGCGAACCGGCCCTGCCCACGCGCCTCACGGGCTTGTGGGGCAAGCTGTGACGTCCCATGGTCCCCGGCCTGTCGTACGCGATCTTCGTACCTGCATTCGAGACCCTAGCGGCACCGCGCGCGGCATGGGACGGGAATGGCATGGGACGGGACACACACTTGGAGGCGGGCGTGCAGGCGGAGGCGGGACGGGTGGCCGGTTCTTTTCCGGAGGAGGCCATCTCACGGAGGACCCTGCGGTCCGAGACGGTGCTCGTGCTGGCCCTGTCGCTGGGCGCGAGCGGTGTGTCCGCGCTCATCAGCTTCGTCGGCTCGCTGACAAAGCCGGGAGCGCTCAGCGACCAGGCGGCCTCGCTCAACTCGTCGGCGGCGCCCGGGCGGCCCTGGCTCGATCTCGCCTGGCAGCTCTTCGGGATCACCACCGCCCTGGTGCCGGTCGCGCTCGTCGCGCATCTGCTGATCAGGGAGGGCAGCGGGCTGCGCGCCATCGGCTTCGACGGCCGGCGGCCCTGGTCGGATCTGGGCCGGGGCACGCTGGTGGCGGCCGGTATCGGCAGCGCCGGGCTGGCGTTCTATCTGGTGGTGCAGGCCGTCGGCTTCAATCTGACGGTGGTGCCGGAGTCGCTGCCGGACGTGTGGTGGAAGTTCCCGGTCCTGATTCTCTCGGCGGTGCAGAACTCCGTACTGGAGGAGGTCATCGTCGTCGGATATCTGCTGCGCAGACTCGGACAGCTCGGCTGGACTCCGATGGCGGCGCTGGTGGCGAGCTCGGTGCTGCGCGGCTCGTACCACCTGTACCAGGGCATCGGCGGCTTCGTGGGCAACATGGTGATGGGCGTGGTGTTCGTACTGCTCTACCGGCGGTGGGGACGGGTCGGACCGCTGGTGGCGGCGCACGCGCTGCTCGATATCGGCGCGTTCGTCGGGTACGCGCTGCTGGCGGGGAAGGTGGACTGGCTGCCTACGGTGTAGGGAGCAGTTCGCCGTCGATGACGGTCACCGCCCGGCCCGTGAGCAGTGTCCGGTCGCCGCGTGACGACGTACGGACGAGTCCGGTACGGGCGGAGGCCTGGAGGCCGGTCAGCTCCGTACGGCCCAGCCGCGCGGACCAGAACGGCGCGAGCGCGGTGTGCGCGCTGCCGGTCACCGGATCCTCGTCGATCCCGACGCCTGGGAAGAAACCCCGGGAGACGAAGTCGTAGCCGCGGCCCGGATCCTCGGCGGCGGCCGTGACGATGATGCCGCGCCGGGAGGAACCGACGAGCGCGGCGAAGTCCGGGACGAGGGAGCGTACGGTCCGCTCGTCGGCCAGCTCGACCAGCAGATCGCCGACCTGCTCGGAGGTGTCGTGCACCGAGACCGGCCAGGCGCCGAGCGCGTCCGCGACCTCCTCCGGGATCTCCACGGGAGTCAGTGACGAGGTCGGGAAGTCGAGAGTGAAGGCGCCGTCCTCGTCCGCCGTGGCACCGAGCACGCCGGAGCGTGTCGCGAACCGTACGGCGCTCTTCGCGCGCCCGGTGGAGCGCAGCACATGGGCGGTGGCCAGCGTGGCATGGCCGCACATGTCCACCTCGGTGGCCGGTGTGAACCAGCGCAGCGCCCAGTCGGCGTCGCCGCCGGGCGGCAGCGGGTGGGCGTAGGCCGTCTCCGAGAGGTTCACCTCGGCGGCCACCCGCTGGAGCCAGCCGTCGTCGGGAAAGCCGTCGGAGTCCAGGACCACCACTCCGGCTGGATTGCCCGCGAAAGGGCGGTCGGTGAAGGCGTCGACGATTCGAATCCGCATCCTCCGAGCCTATGCGGGCGGCGGGACCGGCGTGGACACCGGCGTGAACGTGAGCGCGGACATGGTCGGGTTGGATGCTTGTCGATCGATGTGTTCCGATATATCGTTGACGCATCGCGACAGATCAACGATGAGAGGAGCGTAGCGATGCGTTCACATGGACATGAGCACGGTCATCACGGGCCGGGATCCGGTCACTGTGGGCCCGGTCACCAGGGTCACGGCGACTTCGAGGGACGGCGCGGGGCCTTCGGGCCGTTCGGGCCGCCCTTCGGCGGTCCGTTCGGCGGTGGCGGGCGTGGTCGCGGCGGTGGCCGGGGCCGGGCGCGCCGCGGCGATGTGCGCGCCTCGATCCTGGCGCTGCTGAAGGACCGGCCGATGCACGGGTACGAGATGATCCAGGAGATCGGCGAGCGCAGCGGCGGGGCCTGGCGGCCCAGTCCCGGCTCGGTGTATCCGACACTTCAGTTGCTGGAGGACGAAGGGCTGATCATCAGCCGGAGCGAGGGCGGCAAGAAGCTGTTCACGCTCACCGAGACCGGGCGCACCGAGGCCGAATCGGGGCCCGACGCCCCGTGGGAGGAGGCCGGGCGCACCTTCGACTGGGACACGGTGAACGAGATCCGTCAGGCCGGATTCGGGCTGATGGAGGCGTTCGGACAGGTCTGGAAGACCGGTACGCCCGAGCAGCGGCAGAAGGCCCTCGGGGTCATCAACGAGTCCCGTAAGAAGCTGTACCTGATCCTCGCCGACGAGGACTGACGAGGGCTGACGAGAACTGACGTACGGTCCCCGCCGGTACGACACGGGCCCCGCGGTTTCGGCCGCGGGGCCCGAGCGCGTATCCGTTCCCGGACGTCAGACCCGGTCGGCCCGGCCGAGCCGCCAGAACACCGCCGAGTCGAACCAGTCCGACGCCCGTGGATACGGTCCCTCGTCATGGCAGTGGAACGCCGCCCAGAAGATGTCTCCGCGCAGCGCGTCGGCCGGCGCGTACACGCGGTAGACGTACTGCCGCCCGTCCACGGCGAGCAGGGCGACCATCCAGTACAACGAGACTCTCCTCCCGGCCGCCGCAGGTGATGGCGCCGTCCGTACGTGTCGGACGCGAGGGCGCTCCATGGCGGTTGCGCACGGGCGGGGGACGGCAGGCGGAGGACGGCGATGCGCGGAAAGCAAGGCGGCGCGAGCCCCTGAGGGATAGGGGTGGCAATCTCCTACGTAAGGAGGAGAACCCGGCCGGACGCGCCCACCTTCGGTGGGACGCGGAAATGCTCCCCGCCGGGGATGTCAGGCGCAGACGGGACTGATGGGGTGGGAGGGTGCAAAGCCCTCCTCCGCGGGTGCCGGAACAGACCGCACCGACCCGAGCCGACAACGCGCCGGCGCGTGCCGGTGCCGAGCGGAGACGTGCCGCGGCCGAGGCCCGGCTCACGACGGAACTGGTCTCCGTGCTCTCGGGCGCGCGCCGCAGGGCGCTGCGCGACGGTGACGCGCAGATCGACACGGCCCATCTGCTGCACTCGCTGCTGGAGACGGACCCGGAGGTGCGGTCGGCGTTCGACAGCGGTGACCAGTTCGACGGCGGTGACCATGTGGGCGGTCAGGCGGGTGACCAGGTGGTCAAAGTGCTCGGCTATCTCGTCCAGCGCAGTATCGGCTACGGACTGCGCTGGCAGCGGACGGTGGAGGACTCGGGCGCCATGCCCGTGGTGCGGGAGCGTGCCATGAGCGGCTGGTCGCCGGGGGCCGTCACCGCCATGCGGCGCGCGCTGGAACGCGCCGCGCGGCACGGCGAACCGCGCGCCCGCGGGCTCGATCTGCTCGCCGCGCTCGTCTCGGACCGGGAGTGCCGGGCGGTCGATGTGCTCGTACGGGCCGGTGTGGACGCGGAGGCGCTGGCCGAGCGGCTGTCCCGGGCGCACGGGCAGGGTGCGGGGCCGGGCTGAGCGCTGAGAACTGAGTGCTGCGAACCGGGCGCTGAGAGCTGAGCGCTGAGCGCGACGGTGGTGGCTGCGCCGGCCGCTGTGTCTCGACAGGTGTCACAAGGGTGTTACTCCTGACGTCACCTGTCATGATGTCGCCATGCACGCGTCTCAGGGGAGGAGCGTCGGCCTGGGCATCGCCCTGGCGTCGGCGTTCGCGTTCGGCGGTTCAGGTGTCGCGGCCAAGCCGCTCATCGAAGCGGGGCTCGATCCGCTCCATGTGGTCTGGCTACGGGTGACCGGCGCCGCGGTGGTCATGCTGCCGCTGGCCTGGCGCCACCGCGCCCTGCTGCTGCGCAGGCCCGCGCTGCTCGCCGGCTTCGGCCTGTTCGCGGTGGCCGGCGTACAGGCCTTCTACTTCGCGTCGATCTCCCGTATCCCCGTCGGCGTCGCGCTGCTGATCGAGTACTTCGGCCCGGTGCTCGTGCTGCTCTGGGTACGTTTCGTCCAGCGGCGGCATGTCACCCGCGCCGCCGCCGTGGGCGTGGTGCTCGCGGTGGGCGGACTCGCCTGTGTGGTCGAGGTCTGGGCCGGGCTGAGTTTCGATCCGGTCGGAGTGCTGCTCGGGCTCGGCGCCGCCTGCTGCCAGGCGTTCTACTTCATCCTGGCCGACCAGGGCACCGGTGGTGAGGACGCGCCGGATCCGCTGGGTGTGATCGCGTACGGGCTGCTCGTCGGCGCGGTCGTACTGACCGTCGTCGCCCGTCCCTGGAACATGGACTGGTCCCTGCTCGGCGGGAGTGCCGACATGGGCGGCTCCGAGGTCTCCGCCGGACTGCTGCTGGGCTGGATCGTTCTGATCGCGACCGTGCTCGCCTATGTGACCGGCGTGGTCTCGGTGCGCAAGCTCTCCCCGCAGGTGGCGGGCGTGGTCGCCTGTCTGGAGGCCGTCGTCGCGACCGTACTGGCCTGGGTGCTGCTGCGGGAGCATCTCTCGGCGCCGCAGATCGTCGGTGGCGCCGTCGTGCTCGTCGGCGCCTTTATCGCGCAGTCGACGACTCCGACGGCGTCGGCTCCGCCGTCAGGGCCGGTGGCGGGCGGACCTGGTGGCGGGCGGGCGACGGAACCGTCCACGGGCGGGACGCGGTTGTCCGCCGAGCGCACCACACCGTAGGCTGCCGATCATGCATTCGACCGTACTGCCGCCTCCCGCCGCTTAGCGCGGGCGGCCATCCGCCGACGAAGACCGGGCTCGGGTTCGGCTGTCCGTTGGACAGCACTGACTCCCGTGCGGTTCGTCGCTGCCCGCGTGACGGAGCTGAGCGACCATCCACCCGTTCTTCACACGGAGACGTCACGTGTCGATGCCTTCTTCCGCTTCTTCTTCCGCGCCCGCTTCCGCTATGCCTGCCGGGTCCGGCATGCCCGTCGGGCGGGGCCTGTTCTTTCTGATCATCGCCGGGATCGCCTGGGGGACCGCGGGAGCCGCCGGCTCGCTGGTCTACCGGATCAGCGATCTCGGTCCTCTCGCGCTCTCCTTCTGGCGCTGTGTCGGCGGGCTCGTCCTGCTGCTCGGCGCGCTCGCGCTGCGGCGGCGCCGTGAGCCCGTGCCCGCCGCTGAGCCTCGGCGCCGGCGGCTGCTCCGTACCGTCGCCACCGGCATCGGTCTGACCGTCTTCCAGAGCGCCTACTTCGCCGCCGTCGAGGCGACAGGGCTCGCGGTCGGCACGGTGGTCACCCTCGGCGCGGGACCTGTCCTCATCGCGCTCGGCGCGCGCTTCACGATGGGCGAGCGGCTGGGCGGCGGCGGTCTGGTCGCGGTGACCGGCGCGCCGGCCGGTCTCGGAGTGCTCGTACTGGGCGGCGGGAGCGGCACCGTACGTCCCGTCGGAGTGGCGCTGGCGATCCTGTCGGCGGCCGGATACGCGGCGATCACTCTGCTCACCCGGAGGCTGGGACGGGACGGCGGCGGAGCCGACGCCATGGCCACCACCGCCTGGGCCTTCGCCATCGGCGCGGTCCTGCTGCTGCCGCTCGCCGTGGGCGAAGGGCTGGTGCCGCACACCGCGGAACCGGCGCGCGTGATCTGGCTGCTCGTGTACGTCGCGGCCGTGCCCACGGCGCTCGCCTACGCGCTCTACTTCGCGGGCGCGGCGGTGGTGCGTGCCGCGACCGTCTCCGTGATCATGCTGCTGGAGCCGGTGAGCGCGGCGGTCATCGCGGTCGGGCTGCTCGGCGAGCGGCTGACCGTCGCCACCGTCGTGGGCACACTCCTGCTGCTCGCGGCGGTGGCCGGGCTCGCGCTGGCGGAGGCCAGGAGTGCGGCGGTCCGGCGCAGGGCCGCGGCGGCACTGGTCTGACACCGGGCGACGGCGGAGGCGCGGATCTCATGGATCTCATGTCCGTGATCCTGTCCGTGATCCGCGCCTCCGTCGCGTGGTGAGGGCGCCTCATGCCTGCGGGAGAGCACCCCGTGCATGTGGGCGAGCGCCTCAGAGCACCGAGAGATAGTCGGGCAGCGCGACGGCCGGGTCGAGATCGTCGGCCGGTACCGGCGTTCCGTAGCCGCGCGCCAGAGGCACCACGCCGGCCCAGTGCGGCAGTCCGACATCCTCGGCGTCGTCGTTGGGCCCGCCGGTACGGACCTTGGCGGAGACCTCGTCCAGATCGAGGCGGATCACGGCGGTCGCGGCCAGTTCACGGTCGTTGGCCGGGCGTGAGTCGTACGAGCGGCCGGGCACCACATGGTCGACGATCGCGTCGAGGGCGGTGCGCCGCTCCTCGGCGTCGGTCACCTGGCGGGCGATGCCATGGACCACCACGGAGCGGTAGTTGATCGAGTGGTGGAAGGCGGAGCGGGCCAGGACCAGACCGTCGACATGGGTCACCGTCAGACAGACCGCCAGCCCGGGAGCCTCTGTACCGTCGGCGCCGTCGGCGCCGGGAGCCTCCGTACCGTCGGCGGCTGCTCCGGCCTGTTCGCTCGCTGATCGCGGCCCGCCCGCCATGCGCAGTGGGCGTGAGCCGGCCGAGCCATGGACGTACAGCCGCTCGCCCACCCGGCCGTAGAGCGTCGGAAGAACCACCGGCGCTCCATCGCGCACAAAACCGAGATGGCAGATATACGCCTCGTCCAGGATGGCGTGTACCAGCTCACGGTCGTACGCCGCCCGCTCCCTGGCGCGGGTGGGGACGGTCCGTGCGGTGGGCCGGTAGGCGGCGGTGGCGCTCGGTGGCGCGGTCTCCGGCATTGCGTCCTCCATTGCACTAGTGCATAGTGTTCTTTGTGCTAGGAGAGTATCGGATTACAGGTCGGGGCGCGGCGGAGATTTCCGCGAGCGTGGAGCGCGCGGTCGGTGCGGGTGAGCTGGCGCCTGGCCAACTGCTGCCTCCGATGCGGGAGTTGGCGACACGGCTCGGCGTCAACCCGAACACCGTCGCGGCGGCCTACCGCACTCTGCGCGAGCGCGGAGTGATCGAGACGGCCGGGCGCAGAGGCAGCCGGGTGCGACCGCGCCCGGCCAGTACGGCCCGTGGCTCGATCCGCGTCGACGCGCCTCCCGGCGTACGGGATGTGTCGGAGGGCAATCCCGATCCGGCTCTGCTGCCCGCGCTGGACGACGCTCTCGCCGCCGCCGCGCGCCACAACGCGCGAGAGCCCGGGATGTACGGACAGCCGCCCGTGGACGCGGAGTTGGCGCGCCTGGCACGTGCGGAGCTCGACGCCGACGGAGTGCCCGCCGGGCCCGTCGCCGTCACCTCCGGTTCGCTGGACGCGATCGAACGGGTGCTGGCCGCCCGGCTCCGGCCCGGTGACGCGGTCGCCGTCGAGGATCCGGGCTGGGGCAGTCTGCTGGATCTCGTACCCGCGCTCGGACTGCGGCCCGTACCGGTGGGACTCGACGACGACGGGCCGCTCCCCGCCGAGCTGGACCGGGCGCTGCGGGCCGGGGTGCGCGCGGTCGTCATCACCGGCCGTGCGCAGAATCCCACGGGCGCCGTGGTGGGCGCGGCCCGCGCGGAGGAGTTGCGCGCCCTGCTCGCCGCCCGTCCCGAGGTGCTGCTCATCGAGGACGACCACGGCCATCGCATCGTGGATGTGCCGTTGCATCCGCTCGCCGGAGCCACGGAGAGCTGGGTGCTCGTACGGTCCACCGCGAAGGCGTACGGACCCGATCTGCGGCTCGCGGTGCTGACCGGCGACGCGGAGACCGTGGACCGGGTGCTGGGCCGTCAGCAGCTCGGTCCCGGCTGGGTGAGCCGGCTCCTCCAGCGGGCCGTCGTCCAGCTCTGGACCTCGGGAGCCGTGGACGCGCGGACGGTGGCCAGGTCGTACGGGCTGCGCCGTGACGCGCTGGTCACGGCGCTGGCGGAGCGTGGCGTCGAGGCGCACGGCCGCAGCGGGATGAATGTCTGGGTGCCGGTGGCCGACGAGACCGGCGCGGTGGCGCGGCTGCTGCACGCGGGCTGGGCGGTCGCGCCCGGAGCGCGCTTCCGGATGGCCGCGCCGCCGGGCGTACGGCTGACCGTGTCGTCCCTGACGGACGAGGACATCGGTCCGGTCGCCGACGCGGTGGCGGCAGCGGCGGGACCCGCGCCCGCGCGCAGCTACGGCTGACCGGCCGCGGACTTCGGTCGGTCGACTGCGGGCGTCGACTGACCGCCTGCGGATGTCGGCTGACCGGCCGCGGGCTTCGGCCGACTGCCTGCGGGCTTCGACCGGCCGTCTGCGGACTTCGGCCGGCCATCCGCCGGCTTTCTGGCCCGGCTCTGGGTGAGTGCGGCGCCGGCGAGGATGATCAGGGCGCCGACCGGTGTGTTCCAGGTCAGCTCCTCATCGAGGAGTGTGACACCGGCCGCGGTGGCGATGACCGGGATGAAGTACGTGACCATCGTGCCGGTCGTCGGGCCGACCTCGGCGACCACTCCGTACTGGAGCAGGATCGCCAGCCCGGTGCCCAGCGCGCCGAGCACGAACACGGAGAGCAGCGGGAGCGCCGGGAACGAGGTCGGCAGTGTGGTGAACAGCGGTGTGATCAGAGCAAGTTGCAGTGTGGCGACCAGGAGCTGCGCGCCGGTCAGGGCGAGATGGGAACTGCTGCTGCCCGCCAGCGTGCGGCGTACGTAGATCCAGCCGACCGGATAGCTCAGCGAGGCGAGCAGGGCCATCGCCGTACCCGTGAAGTCCAGGCCGGAGAAGCCCTGCCAGGCGCCGAGCACGGTCAGCACACCGAGGAAACCTATGCCGAGTCCGGCGACCCGGCGGCGGGTGGGCCGGTCCTCGGAGAGGGCGACCAGGGATAGCGCCATGCCCCACAGCGGCGAGGTGGCGTTGCAGATGCCCGCGAGTGTCGAGGGAATCGTCAGCTCGGCGTAGGCGAACAGCGAGAACGGCAGGGCGTTGAGGAGGAAGGCCGCGACGGTGAGATGGGCCCAGGTGCGCCGGCCCCGGGGCAGCCGTTCGCGCTTGACGGCCATCGCGACGGCCAGCACCGCCGTACCGAAGAGCAGCCGGCCGAAGGTGACCTGGAACGGCGCGAAGCCATGGGTGCCGACCTTGATCAGCAGAAAGCTGAAGCCCCAGATGACCGCGAGCGCCGCGAACCGGACACGCCAGTCGAAGGCGAGACGGCTACGGGAAGGTGCCGGGCCCGGTGCGGTGGCCGGGGCGGAGGGAGGTCCTGGGCGAGGCGGAGTCGCGGTGCTCATACGGCCACGATGTCGTGAACCATCTCGTAGGACAAGTGAGATTATCTCGGCTGTTCTGCTTAGTATTGCTTACATGTTGAATCTGGAGCGGCTACGGACCCTGGATGCTCTCGCCCACCATGGCTCGGTGAGCGCCGCGGCCGAGGGACTGCATGTCACGACCTCGGCCGTCTCCCAGCAACTCGCCAAACTGGAGCGCGAGGTGGGCCAGCGGCTCCTGGCCAGAAACGGGCGCGGAGTGCGGCTCACCGACGCGGGACGGCTGCTCGCCGACCACGCGGCGCGCATCCTCTCGCAGGTCGAGGTGGCGCAGTCGGACATCGAGGCCCAGCGCGGCCGGGTGGTGGGCGAGGTACGGATTTCGGCCTTTCCGACGGCGGCCCGCGGGCTCCTTCCCGCGGCGATCCGCGCCCTGCACGAGAGCCATCCCGAACTGCGGGTCCGCTCGCGCGAGCTGGAGCCCGAGGCCGGGATCCGTGGAGTGGTCAGAGGCGATCTCGATCTCGGCGTGGTGCTGGACTGGAGCAACAAACGGCTGCCCGTGCCCGGCGGACTGGCCACGGCCCATCTCCTCGACGACGCCGCCGATGTGGCCATGCCCGTGGACCATCCGCTCGCGGGCCGCCCGGAAGTGGATCTGGAGGAGTTCGCGGACGACGACTGGGTGTCCTGGCCGGAGGGCGAGTTCTGCCACGACTGGCTGATGTTCACGCTCCGCTCGAAGGGCTTCGAGCCGCGGATCGCGCATCTCGCCGGGGAGTACCACACCCAGCTCGCCCTGATCGCGGCCGGACTCGGGGTCTGTGTCGCGCCGAGGCTGGGGCGCGGAACCGTCCCGGAGGGCGTCGCGGTCGTTCCCGTACGGCAGAAGATGCACCGCCATATCCATGCCGTGTGGCGGACCGACGCGGATCGCCGTCCCTCGATCAGGGCGGCCGTCGAGGCCTTGACCGAAGCGGCACGCGCGGTGGACGGCGGCTGACGGGACGGCGGCTGACGCGTTCAGTGATGGTGACGGCCGACGGGGCGCACTCCCTGCCGACGAAGAGTGAGGCCCGTCAGCCGCCGGTCCAGGTCGTGCCTGACGACGGCCCGCCGTCAGGCGAGCGTGATCGAGTCGCCGGTGACCGTGATCGACGCGGCGGGCAGCGGCTGCGTCGCGGGCCCGGACTTCACACTGCCGTCCGTCGCACTGAACTGGCTGCCGTGGCACGGGCAGTGGATGATCCCGTTGGAGACGTCCTTCACGGCACAGCCCTGGTGCGTGCACTTGGACGAGAAGGCCTTGAACTCGCCCGCCGCGGGCTGGGTGACGACCACGCCCTGGTCGGCGAAGACCATGCCGCCGCCCTCCGGGATGTCGGCGGTCTTCGCGAGGACATCACCTCCGCCGGCGCCGTCCGCGCTGTCGCCGCCCGCCGCCGGATCCCCGGCCGCAGGCGACTCCGCCGCCGAGTCCGATTCCGGCGTGCTGCCCGAATCGCCGCACGCGACGAGCGCCGGGCCCAGCCCCGCCGCTCCGGCCGCGGCGACCACGGTCCTCCGCGTCACGATCCGTGCGGACCCCTGCCATGCGGTCATATGCAGCTCCGTTTCGACGGCCGGCTCTCGGTCGGCCGGTTCACCGGAAGATACGCACGCGGATGCTGTGATGTTCAAGCACCGAGAGACCTTCTGAAAAAGTCGAGCTCACGCAGGAGCAACTCGTCCGCCACACCCTCCTTGGCGACGAGATGGCCCGTACGAGGCAGTGGCAGCACAGAGTGCGGTCGGCCTGCGGCGAGCAGGGCCGCCGAGAGACGGAGCGTATGTGCCGGGACCACATTGTCGTCAATGAGTCCATGGATGAGCAGCAGCGGACGGCTCAGTTGTTCGGCGTGCGGGCGTTTGGCGTACGGGAGCAGCGAGGAGCGCTCGTACGCGTCGGGCTGGACATCCGGATGGCCGAGATAGCGCTCTTCCCAGTACGTGTCGTACAGCCGCCGGTCGGTCGGCGGCGCGCCCGCGACGGCGGCGTGGAACACATCGGGACGGTGCAGCACGGCGCCCGCCGCCAGGTAGCCGCTGAACGACCAGCCACGGATACCGACGTGCGCCAGATCCAGGGCGTCGTACCGCTCGGCCGCCGCGTGCAGGGCGTCGATCTGGTCCGTCAGGACGGGCATCAGCCGGTCACCGACGATGGCGCGCTGCCACTCCACGCCGCGCCCGGGCGTGCCGCGCCCGTCCGTGGCCAGCACCGCGAAGCCCTGCTCGGCGAACCACTGGCACACGGCCGTGTACCAGGCACGCGCCTGCGTCACCACCTGTAGACCGGGTCCGGCGTACGGACTGAGCAGCACCGGCAGCCTGCGGCCCGAGCCCGGCTCGTACCAGGACGGCAGATGGAGCCGGGAGCGCAACTCCCTCTCGCCCAGAACCAGATGGACCGGCCGTGGTGTGACCAGCGGCTCTTCGGCGAGGACCGCGATCCGGCCGACGGGCCTGCCGTCGCGCAGTACGGTCACCCGCCGGCCGTCCGGAGTTGCGCTGTCGAGGACGAGTGTGTCGCCTCCGGCGGCGGCCGAGTGCACACCGGGCTCGTCGGTGACTCGCGTGAAGCCGCGCTCCGGTCCGTACGACCAGACATGGACCTCGGTCGGCTCCTCGCTCGCGGTGAAGTAGACCTGTTCGCCGACCGCGCCCAGCACCTCGCGGACCTGGAGTCCGGCCGGTGCGGGTACCTCGCCAATCCGGATCGAGCGGGCGTCGCCCTGTATATACGGGAGCACCGGCACGCCGGACGCGGTGTGCAGCGGCGCTCCTTCCGGGAACTCCACCCAGTGTGTGTCGGTGTGACGGGACAGCGGCTCGACGGCTCCGGTCGCCGGATCCGCGCGCAGAATCCACACCGTGCGCTGGTCCCGCGTCTGGACGCTGATCACGGGACCGACGCCTTCCCACTCCGCGCTCACCACATACTCGAAGGCGAGGTCCTGCCAGAGACCTTTCGGAGCGTCCTCCTCGGGCGCGCGCTCAGGGAGCAGGACGGGTGTGTGCCCGCCGTCCACCGTGACCACACGCAGCGAGGTCTCCGCGTTGGCCGTGCCGGCCGCCGGATAGCGGACCGAACGCGGCGGTTGAGCTGGATCGGACGGATCACTGATGTACCAGCGCGCCACCATCGAGGTGTCGACGCGGGCCACCAGCAGGGCATCGCTCGCGGGCGACCACCAGTAGCCGCGCGATCTGCCGATGGACTCCGCCGCGACATGGTCGGGCAGACCGTAGGTCACCTCGGGAGCCTCGGGAGCCTTGGGCTCGGCGAGCGGCCGGTCCTCGCCGCCGTCGGTCCGTACGACACGGAGGGCGCCACCGGTCACATAGGCGATCAGGGATCCGTCCGGCGACGGGCGCGGATCGGTCACCGGACCTGCGGTGTGGATACGCCAGGGCGTGCCACCGTCCGTCCGCACCACCCAGAGCGCGCCTCCCAGCGCGAACGCCACCACGCGCGCCTCCCGGTCGGTCGCGTATGCCACCACTCCGGCCGAGGTCACCCGGGCCCGCTCACGCCGTGTCCGTTCCTCGTCGGACAGCCGCTCGGGCCCGGGCCCGGCGAGCGTCGCCGGGTCGGCGAGGATCCGCTCCTCGCCGTTCTCGTACAGCCACAGCGGTGTACGCGGATCGGCGCCGGAGACGGACCGTACGAACAGCACGCGCTCGCCGTCGGCGGAGACGGTGAACTGGCCTGGGACACCGAGCGAGAAGCGGCGGGTACGGGCGAACTGGCGTGGGAACGCGGTGATCTCCGTGGGCTGCGTGGGCCGCGTGTTCGATGTGGGCTGCATGGCTGGCGTGGGCTCCAGGTTTCTGTAGGAGTGGGCAGGGCAGGGCGCTGTCAGTGGCCCATGGTGACCATGATCTTGCCGAACTGGGTGTTGGATTCGGACGCAGGCCCATGCTCCGAGCGGGGTTGACATTATCTTGGTGCATATACAACACTACAGATGTGAGTACTTCCTCCGTGGACGAGATCGTTGGTGACTGTCTGGCGGTGCGCGTCCGGCTGATCGGCCGGGCTCTCACGAGCCTTTACGACGGTGCTCTCAGCGGTCATGGCGTGACCATTGCCCAGGTCAACCTCTTGGCCGCTCTGGGCAAGATCGGCCTGTGCACGCCGTCAAAGCTCGGTGATGTGCTGCAACTGGAGAGGTCTACGGTCAGTCGGAATGTGAATCTGCTGTTGAACCACGGCTGGATAGAGGTCCTGTCGTCCGATGCGAAAGGAATACGGGAGATTGCGCTTACCCGCGCCGGCCAGGCCAAGATCGAGTCTGTGATGCCCGAGTGGCGGGAGGCTCAGCGGCAGGCCGCGCAGCTTCTCGGGGTGACGGGCGTGAACGCGGTCCAGGGTATTGCGAGCAGTATGGGGTATGCGCCAGGCGCCTAGACGGACAGGGTTGGCTCAAGCGCGTCTCAATGGGCATATGTTGCATATACATCTTGAAAGGGAAGAGTGTGAAAGCCTCCTTCGCGAACAAGGTGGTACTGGTCACGGGCGCTTCGCGAGGAATTGGCAGAGCTGTCGCACTCGCGTTTGCCCGAGAAGGAGCACAGCTGGTTCTTGCGGCCCGCTCGGTCGAAGCGCTTGCCCAGGTGGAGAAAGAAGTTCGCGATCTGGGTTCAGAAGTGCTGTCGGTGCCGACCGACGTGACCTCTCATGGCGCTGTGACGGCCCTGGTGGACGCCGCGATGGACCGATTCGGAAGAATCGATGTACTGGTGAACAACGCTGGGATCGGGAAGGTGGGTGGTATTGAATCGGCTGCGTTTGAAGACGATGTCCATCAAACACTGCGGGCGAGTCTTTTCGGGATGATCAACGTAACGCAACGTGTACTCCCGATACTTCGGCAACAGAGGTCGGGCACGATCGTCAACATGTCGTCCGTGATGGGGCGCAAAGCGTTTTCTCGATTCGGCTCATACGCGATCGTGATGCACGCGGTCTCTGCGTTCTCGGACAGTCTTCGCCAGGAGGTGGCCGACAGCGATATCCGGGTCTCGGTGATCCACCCGGCGCTCACCGCCACCGACCTGTTGAGGGAGGCAGAGGAAGCCGAAATGCCTCCCCCGTTCCGGCATATGACTCCGCTCTCATCAGAAGATGTCGCGCGAGCTGTGACGAAAGCCGTCCGGCGCGGGAAGCGACGTGTCGTGTTGCCGCGAACGGCAAATATGCTGCTGCTCGGCGAGGCTTTGTCACCTCGCATCGGTGACCTGATCGCCACCGCTCTCACGCAACGGCCCATCGCCAGATTGCTCGGGATGAGCAGCGGGAAGACTTATCACGAAACGATCTTGAGTAACCCAAGCCGATAAAGCAACCTTGGCGAAATCCATGGACGTGGTGAGCGACCGAAAGGTCTCAGTTCGATGATCTACGGAGAAACTGAGAGGTATGGAGATGGCCCAGGATGACAGGCTGTTCCTGATCACGGGCGCGACCGGCAAGACTGGGAGCGGTGCGATCCAACTGCTGCTGGAGCGCGGTCACCGCGTCCGGGCGATGGTGCACCGGGAGGACGAACGCTCCCACGCGCTGGCCGAGGCCGGCGCCGAGGTCGTCGTGGCCGACTTCCATGACCTGGACGGCGTGACCGCAGCCGTACAGGGCGTTGCCGGCGCCTATTTCTGCTATCCGATCCTGCCGGGCCTGGTGGAGTCGACCGTCGTCTTCGCCCAGGCGGCGACGGAGGCGGGTGTCCGGTCCGTGGTCAACATGTCGCAGATCTCCGCCCGCCGCGAGGCCGGCAGCAATGCCGCCCGGCAGCACTGGCTGTGTGAGCGCCTGCTGGACCGGACCGAGCTGGTGACCACCCATCTGCGGCCGACGTTCTTCGCCGAGTGGCTGAAGACATGGTGGGAGATGCGGGGCGGCGAAGGATTCCTCCGGCTCCCGTTCGGTGAAGGCCGGCATGCCCCGATCGCCTCGGCCGACCAGTCCCGCGTGATCGCCGCGGTGCTGGCTGCTCCCGAACCGCACGACCGCGCGGTCTACACCCTGCACGGTCCGGTCGAGCAGAACCACTACGACATCGCCAGTGCCATGGCCGGCTCGCTCGGCCACCCGGTGCACTACGAGCCGATCGGCATCGAGGAGTTCGCCTCGGCCATGCGCGGGCGCGGACTGCCCGAACACCTCGTCCAGCACCTCAGCAACGTCGCCGTCGACTACCGGAACGGCGTCTTCGCCGGCACGAACGACATCGTCAAGAAGGTCGGCGGGCGCGACCCGCTCTCGGTCGAGGAGTTCGTTGCCCACGACCGGTCGTACTTCGACACCAGCGGCCCCTACTTCGTCCCCGCCCCCTGAAGCGGCCGTCTGCCCACGCGGCCACCACAAGATCGCGGCATCGCGGACGTGTCGGACGGCGCTGCTCGCAGGTCCCGTACCGCAGCAGGGACGGGTGGCTGCCGGTGACGGTCACGATTCGTGCAGCGGCGGAGTTGATCGATAGGGTGCCAGGTCACGACCGCACTCCGTTCGATCCACGGGCCGGTCAGGGCTCTGCCGCAGTCGGTGGCACCTCCACGGCTGCCGTGCTGATCTCTGTCTGCCCGGGCCCTGGGATACGGGGGCGATCCTCACGGCGGGGCAGTCGGGCCCCGGCCGACGGGTCAGGAGGAACGAGTGGCACAGATCATCGCCGAAGTCTCACGGACGTTCAACGAGTTTCTGCTCCTGCCGAACCGGACGCGGACCGACTGCTCGGCTGCGACGGTCGACTTGCGCACGCCCCTGGTGCGGCACATCGCGGGCGAGGCGTCGGCGATCGAGCTGCAGTCCCCGTTCACGTCCGCGATCATGCAGGCCGTCAGCACACCCGATCTCGCGATCGCGCTCGCGCGAAACGGTGGTTTCAGCTTCCTGCACCACAATCAGCCGATCCAGGACCAGGCCGCGGCGGTCCGCCAGGTGAAGAACTTCAAGGCCGGATTCGTCACCAGCGATACCAACATCCGCCCCGACGACAGCCTGAGCCTCCTGGTCGATGTCATGCGCCGCACCGGTCACAGCACCGCCGCGGTCACCCACGACGGGACCGCCACCGGCCGCCTGCTCGGCCTGGTGACCTCCCGGGACTTCCATCCCCGGCGTCATGATCTGGACGGACCGGTCAGCGGCCGGATGACCGCTGTCGCCGGCCTGGCCCATGCCGGGCCCGGCATCACGCTTTCCGAAGCCAACGCGCGGCTGTGGGACGAGCGGCTGGACTGCCTCCCGGTGCTGGATGCTGAGGGTCACTTGCAGCATCTGGTGTTCCGTTCCGACTACGCGGACAACAAGCGCTTCCCGAACCAGGTCGTGGACGCCGCCAAGCGTCTGCGTGTGGGCGCGGGTATCAACACCCACGACTATCAGGATCGCGTGCCGGCCCTGCTGGAGGCAGGCGTGGACGCGTTGTGCTTCGACTCGTCCGACGGCTACAGCGACTGGCAGGCGCAGGCTCTGTCCTGGGTGAAGAAGCACTATCCGCAGATCCCGGTCGGCGGCGGCAATGTGGTCGACGGCGAGGCGTTCACCTTTCTCGCCGAGGCGGGAGCGGACTTCGTCAAGGTCGGGGTGGGCGGCGGCTCCATCTGCATCACCCGGGACCAGAAGGGCGTCGGCCGCGGCCAGGCCAGCGCTGTGCTGGACGTCGCGGCGGCCCGGGACGCCTTCCGCGAACGCACCGGCGAGTACGTGCCGGTCTGCTCCGACGGTGGGCTGGTGCACGACTACCACGTGGCCCTGGCCCTGGCGATGGGAGCCGACTTTGTCATGATGGGGCGTTACTTCGCACGCTTCGACCAGGCCGCCGGCGCGAAGCTGCCCACCCGTGACGGCTTCGTGAAGGAGTACTGGGGTGAGGGCTCGAACCGGGCCCGTAACTGGCAGCGCTACGGTCAGGGAGGCCAAGGGCTGGTCTTCGAGGAAGGCGTGGACGGTTACGTCCCCTACGCGGGCGACCTCAACGAAGGGCTCGCCCTGACCATGGCCAAGCTCAAGACCACGATGGTCTCCTGCGGCTCCACCACCCTGCCGGAGTTCCGGTCCACGGCCCGGCTGACCCTCGTCTCGGACCAGAGCTTCCAGGAAAGCCACGCCGACATCACCCTGCGGGACACCCCGGCGACGGTCTCCTGACAAGCCGCCGAGTCCCGACGAGAGGACTGCCGGTCGGAGGAGAACAGCAATGGCGGT
Organism: Streptomyces sp. NPDC059743; assembly: GCF_042732975.1. Lineage (NCBI taxonomy): Bacteria > Bacillati > Actinomycetota > Actinomycetes > Kitasatosporales > Streptomycetaceae > Streptomyces > Streptomyces sp. NPDC059743. Next base: position 36,896 of record NZ_JBHWGS010000026.1, read on the forward strand.
TGCGGATTGCATGGCTCAAGAGATGGATGGCCTGGGAAGTGTTGGAAGAGGTCGCTGCGACCCGCTATGTCACGCCTTTGCGTGAGGGCGGGTCGCTTCCGGGGATCGTCGAGGCCGACGATCTCGGTACGTACGTCATGAAGTTCACCGGCGCGGGACAGGGCAGGAAGACCTTGGTCGCCGAGGTGATCTGCGGCGAACTCGGCCGCAGGCTCGGTCTGCGCGTCCCCGCGCTCGTGCGGATGCAGCTCGATCCGGTCATCGGACTCTCGGAGCCGGACCAGGAGGTGCAGGAGCTGCTGAAGGCGAGCGGTGGGCTCAACCTCGGTATGGACTATCTGCCGGGATCGCTCGGCTTCGACCCACTGGCCTATCAGGTGAGTTCCGAGGAGGCCGGGCGCGTCATCTGGTTCGACGCGGTCATCAACAATGTCGACCGCTCCTGGCGCAATCCCAACATGCTCGTCTGGCATGGTGACTTGTGGCTGATCGACCATGGCGCCACCATGATCTGGCATCACAACTGGCCCGGCGCCGAGGCCTCGGCGGCCAAGCCGTACAACGCCTCCGACCACGCGCTCGCGCCCTTCGGACCCGATCTCGCCTCCGCCGCGGCCGAGTTGGCGCCGCTGGTCACCGAGGAGCTGCTCACCGCGATCGCCGCCGACGTACCCGACGAGTGGCTGGTCGACGAGCCGGGCTTCGACTCGACCGACGCGCTGCGCCGCGCCTATGTGGAGCCGCTGCTGGCGCGCGCCGCCACCGTCCATGAACGGATCGTCCTCGACGCGCCCACCAAGAGCGGGCCCTCCCGGGCACCCGGCTGGCTGGCCGGCCGACTGGATCCCACGGCGCGCACCACGCGGCAGCCGGACAACGAGCCGGACAACGTGAAGGACAGCGGCCAGTGAGCGGCAAGTCAGTGAGTGACAAGGACGTCTACGAGTACGCGCTGCTGCGCGTGGTGCCGCGCGTGGAGCGCGGCGAGTGTTTCAACGCGGGAGTGCTCGTCTACTGCCGTGCCCAGTCCTATGTCGCGGCCAGAACCCATCTGGACGAGGCCAAGCTGACGGCCCTCGATCCGCAGGCCGATGTGGTGGGTGTACGGGCGGCCCTGCACGCGGTCGAGAGCGTCTGCCGCGGCGGTGATGTGGCGGGACAGGCCGCGGGCGACGATGCGGGCCGGCGGTTCCGCTGGCTGATCGCGCCGCGCTCGACGGTCGTACAGCCCGGTCCCGTACACACCGGGCTGACGGCGGATCCGAGGGCCGAGGCGGAGCGGCTGCTGGAACTGCTGGTCCGCTGAGCGGCCGACGCCGCCGGGCCCTGCCGCGCATACACCACGCGAGCGCCGCGGCCCGGCTGTCCGGTGTGACTTCCGTTCCTCGTCGCTCGGTCGGTCCTGTGAGCCGTTGACACCGGGTGCCATGCCTTCTAGCGTCTCGAATGCTGAAGCGACTAAGCGGTTGCTCAGTGCTTGAGAGTCGCGGATCCCTAGGGCAAGGAGAACAGAGGATGTCCACCACCGAGCAGCGCGTAGCCATCGTGACCGGGGCGGCACGTGGCATCGGCGCCGCCACCGCGCTGCGGCTGGCGGCCGAGGGCCGCGCCGTCGCCGTACTCGACCTGGACGAGGCGGCCTGCAAGGACACCGTCGAGAAGATCACCACGGCGGGTGGCACGGCGCTCGCCGTCGGCTGCGACGTCTCCGACAGCGCGCAGGTGGAGGCCGCCGTCGCGCGGGTCGCCGCCGAACTGGGCCCGCCGACGATCCTTGTCAACAACGCCGGTGTGCTCAGGGACAATCTGCTCTTCAAGATGAGCGAGTCCGACTGGGACACCGTGGTGGGCGTGCATCTCAAGGGCGCGTTCCTGATGGCCCGCGCCTGTCAGAAGTACATGGTCGACGCCGGATTCGGCCGTATCGTCAGCCTCTCCTCCAGCTCCGCGCTGGGCAACCGCGGACAGGCCAACTACGCCGCCGTCAAGGCCGGTCTCCAGGGCTTCACCAAGACTCTGGCCAAGGAGCTGGGCAAGTTCGGTGTCACCGCCAACGCCGTGGCTCCCGGCTTCATCGTCACCGAGATGACGGCCCAGACCGCCGCCCGTGTCGGGATGGGCTTCGAGGACTTCCAGGCCGCCGCCGCGAGCCAGATCCCCGTCCAGCGCGTGGGCAGGCCGGAGGATGTCGCGAACGCCATCGCCTTCTTCGCGGGCGAGGACGCGGGCTTTGTCTCGGGCCAGGTCATGTATGTGGCCGGAGGGCCGCTCAACTGAGGCCGGGAGACAGGGACATGGGGGCAAGGGCGTGGAGGCAAGGGTATGGAGCCAGGGGCATGGAGGTAGGGACATGACCGATACGACGGAGCCGGGCCGGCAGGTGGCCGACAGCGGCAAGGTCGCGCTGATCACGGGCGCGAGCCGCGGCATCGGATACGGCGTCGCCGAGGCGTTCGTCGCGCGCGGCGACCGGGTGTGCATCACCGGCCGGGGCGAGGAGGCGCTCAAGGAGGCGGTGGAGCGGCTCGGTTCGGACCGGGTGATCGGCGTCGCGGGCAAGGCGCATGACGAGGCGCACCAGGCGGTCGCGGTGGAGCGCACCATGGAGGCGTTCGGCCGCGTCGACTTCCTGGTCAACAACGCCGGTACGAATCCGGTCTTCGGCCCGATGGCCGAGCTGGATCTCAATGTGGCCCGCAAGGTGTTCGAGACGAATGTCGTCTCGGCGCTCGGCTTCGCCCAGCTCACCTGGCGCGCCTGGCAGCGCGAGAACGGCGGCGCGATCGTCAACATCGCGTCGGTCGCCGGGATCTCGGCATCGCCGTTCATCGGCGCGTACGGCATGAGCAAGGCCGCGATGGTCAATCTGACGCTCCAGCTCGCGCACGAGTTCGCACCGCTCGTCCGCGTCAACGCGATCGCGCCCGCCGTGGTCAAGACCCGGTTCGCGCAGGCGCTTTACGAGGGCAGGGAGGCCGAGGTGGCGGCGGCCTATCCGCTCGGCAGACTCGGCGTGCCCGAGGACATCGGAGGCGCCGCGGCGTTCCTCACCTCCGACCAGTCGGACTGGATCACCGGCCAGACGCTGGTGGTCGACGGCGGGATCTTCCTCAACGCGGGCGTGGGGTGAACACCGGGCGTACAAGCGCTTGATCCAGGTGAACGAGGGAGCCTACGACCTCTCCAAAAGCCCCACCGGATCACCGTACAAATCCGGCCAACGCTGCGGTATGGTCTGCCGATCCATGGCTGAACAAGGAGCGTGAAGTGTTCAACCGGACCAGTCGGCAGGCCGCTGCGGCCCTTGCGTCCATGTCCCTGCTCACGGGATGTGGCTTGTTCTCGGACGACGAAGCGGAAGCGGCACAGAAGATAACCGTCGGTACGACGAGTGAGCCGCCCACGCTCGATCCCGCGGCGTCCTGGGACAACGGCTGGGAGATGTTCCGCAATGTCTTCCAGACACTGGTCGCCTTTCCCACCGGCAGCTCGTATCCACAGCCCGACGCCGCACGGCACTGCGAGTTCGCCGACACGTCGAACCAGGTATTCCGCTGCACGCTGCGCGAGGGACTGACGTTCTCGAACGGCGACAAGCTCGACGCGGCGGCCGTCAAGCACTCCTTCGACCGGATTCTGAAGATCAATGTACAGGGCGGTCCGGCCGGTCTGCTGGAGTCCCTGGAGCGGGTCGAGACACGCGGCGACGACACCGTCGTCTTCCGGCTGAAGAAGCCGGACGCGACCTTCCCTTTCATCCTGGCCACACCCGCGATGTCCATCGTGAATCCGGCCGAGTACCCGATGGGCAAGCTGCGGCAGGACGGCAAGGTCAACGGTTCCGGACCGTACGAACTCGCCTCGTACACCGCGGGCGACCGTGCGGAGCTGACGAGGAACGAGCGGTACACGGGATTCGCCGACCGCAGGAACAACGGCGTCACGATCAAGTACTTCAAGGACTCCGGCACGCTCTTCGACGCGCTGAAGAAGCAGGACATCGACGCCATCTACCGCGGTCTCACCTCGGAGCAGGTGGTCGAACTGGAGGAGAAGAAGCCGGAGAACGAGGCTCTCCAACTGGTCGAGACGGTCGGCGCCGACATCCGCTATCTGGTGTTCAACCCCGCGGACCCGGCCGCCGGACAGCTCGCCGTACGGCAGGCGGTCGCCCAGGTCGTGGACCGCGACGCGCTGGTCGCCAAGGTCTACCAGGGCACGGCGGAGCCGCTCTACTCGATGGTCCCCAAGGGCATCGCCGGCCACGCCACCAGCTTCTTCGACCTGTACGGCGATCCCGATGTGGACAAGGCCCGGGCCGTCCTTGAGGAGCAGGGCATCGAGACTCCCGTACCGCTGACGTTCTGGTACACGACGGACCGGTACGGATCCGGCACGGCGGCGGAGTTCGGTGAGCTGAAGCTCCAGCTCGAAGCGTCGGGACTGTTCGAGATCACACTGCGCAGCAGGCCGTGGAAGCAGTTCCAGGCGGGCTATCAGAAGGGCCAGTATCCCGTCTTCGGCCGAGGCTGGTTCCCCGACTTCCCGGATCCTGACAACTTCATCGCTCCCTTTGTCGGCAAGCACAACGCGCTGAGCACGCCGTACGAGAGCCCCGAGATCACTCAGACCCTGCTGCCGCAGTCGCGCAGGATGAGCGACCGAGCGGCGGTCAACAAGCAGTTCCAGCGCGCCCAGGAGATCTTCGTGGCGGACGTACGGCTTCTGCCGCTGTGGCAGGGCAAGCTGTATGTCGCCTCCACCGACGACATCGCGGGCGGCGAGCGCGCGCTCGATCCGCAGACGGTGATGCAGATGTGGGAGCTGCACCGCAAGGCGAGCTGGTAGCGGGCAGTCGGCTGGGGCGCGGTCGGCCGGTCTTCGGGGGCAGGGGCAGGGGCCGTTGTCAGTGGCCACCGGTAGGTTCAGTGGTGCACAAGTGATCGCTTACCGGAGGTTGTTGACGTGACCGACACCGACATGCTGCCCGAGTCCTGGCGTGGTGTCCTCGGCGAAGAGCTGGACAAGCCCTATGTCAAGGAGCTGGCCGACTTCGTCGAGGAGGAGCGGGCGAAGGGGCCGGTCTATCCGCCGCGCGAGGAGGTCTTCGCCGCCCTCGACGCCACGCCGTACGACAAGGTGAAGGTCCTGATCCTGGGCCAGGATCCGTACCACGGCGCGGGCCAGGGACACGGGCTGTGCTTCTCCGTCCGGCCGGGTGTCAAGACGCCTCCCTCCCTGCGGAACATCTACAAGGAGATGAAGGAGGAGCTGGGCCACCCGATCCCGGACAACGGCTATCTGATGCCGTGGGCCCAGCAGGGCGTGCTGCTGCTCAACGCGGTGCTGACGGTCCGCGAGGGCGAGGCCAACTCCCACAAGGGCAAGGGCTGGGAGAAGGTGACGGACGCGGTGATCCGCGCGGTCGCCGAGCGGCCCGACCCGGCGGTGTTCGTCCTCTGGGGCGCCTATGCGCAGAAGAAGCTGCCGCTGATCGACCAGGAGCGCCATGTGGTGGTGAAGGGCGCGCATCCCTCGCCGCTGTCGGCGAAGAAGTTCTTCGGGTCGCGCCCGTTCACGCAGATCAACGAGGCGGTGGCCGCGCAGGGCCACGAGCCCATCGACTGGCGCATCCCCGACCTCGGCTGATCACGGCTGACCTCGGCCGACCGTGGCGTGGGCCGACAGGCTCGGGTGCGCCGCCCGAGCCTGAAGGGGATTGTCCGCCACGGGAGCTAGCGTCATGTTTGTCGGATTTATCGGACAGGCATGCGGAGGCGGTAGTGAGGGAGCGGCAGGAGGCGTCGGAGGACGCGGTCATGACCAGGATCGGGCAGGCGGCCATGCTCCTCCACGGCGGCGACCGCGAGGAGGCACGGAACCGGTTCGGTGCGCTCTGGACGGAGATCGGGGAGGCGGGAGATCCGCTCCATCGCTGCACGCTCGCGCACTACATGGCGGACACCCAGGACGATCCGGGCGATGAACTGGCCTGGGACCTCAGGGCGCTTACCGCCGCGGACGGGATGGAGGGACTGTACGGGGACGGGGGCGAGGACGGGGACGGGGGCAAGTCGGGAAGAGCGGACGGGGAACAGCCGACGCCGACCGGGAGCGGGCCGGCCGGGAGCGCGCCGGCCGTGCGGGCCTTCTATCCCGCGCTCCATCTCAATCTCGCCGTCGACTATATGAAGCTCCAGCGGCCGGACGCGGCCCGGCTCCATCTGGACCGGGCACGCGACGCGGCGGACGCGCTGGGGGAGGACGGATACGGCCATGCGGTACGGGCGGGGATCGACCGCCTGGAGCGGCGGCTCCGGGAGCGATGAGCTCCGTACCGACGGGTCCCGTACCGACGGTCAATTCCGGTAGGTCCGGGCGCAGATACGGGCCTGAGGGCTGTCCGCCGGCCAGCGGCCGTAGCTCTCGCCGAGGGCGCAGAGATCGGCGACGGTGGCCGGTGCCTCGACGGGCTCGGGGGAGCGCGGTCGCTCGGGCCGCTCGCGTCGGCGTTCCTTCCGTACCGGTGTGGGCGCCGGCCCGCTCCGGGGCCGCTCGGGGCCGGACGCCCGCTCGGGAGCGCCGGTCCGCTCGGAGTCGGAGGCGGACCGGCGGGGTTCGGGGGAGGACAGCGGGGCCGGTTCCGGGCTCCGGGCGGGGATGATCGCCTCCAGCGCCTCCTTGGCCGGAGCCTGGACGATCTGCGGTTGCGCGCCGCCCGCCCCGGGAGCCCCGCTGCTCGCTCCCGGCCGCGGTACGGATACGGGCGCCGGGCGCCCTTCCACGGACACACATCCGGAGACGGCCGTGACCGCCAGTCCCATCAGGACCATCGCTGCGCTTCTCGTTCGGTGCACGCGCGCAACTCTGCTGGTCGGGAGGGCCGTTGGGGAGTGTAAAGGGCGCGGATTGGCCCGGACGGGTGACACGCGGTCGATCTTGGCCTGATGGTGTGTGTCAGTCGCCCGTCGCGCCGTCGATCCGCTCCCGGATGAGGTCCGCGTGGCCGTTGTGCCGGGCGTACTCCTCGATCATGTGGGTGTAGATCCAGCGGAGGTTGTACGGCTCACCCGTGGTCCGGTGGCGTCGGCCGGCGCCCGGATGGTCGAGGGAGTGCGGAGCGGCCAGCTCGCGGGCGCGGGCGATCTCGGCCTGCCAGGTGGTGTAGGCCTCGTGCCAGGTATCGTCCTCGCCGGGATGGAAGTCGCCGTCCGGATCGGCGTCGCTGTAGTAGATCGGCCCGGCCTGCTCGTCGGACAGCGTTCTGCGGAACCACGCCCGCTCCACCTCGGCCATATGCCGTACGAGACCCAGCAGGCTCAGTTCCGAGGGCGCCACGGAGGCCTCCCGGAGCTGTTCCTCGGTCAGGCCCGCGCATTTCACCGCCAGTGTCTCGCGGTGATAGTCCAGCCAGCCCTCCAGCATCTCGCGTTCGCCCGCGACGGTGGAGGGCTCGGTGCGTTCAGTACGTTCGGTTGTCGTCATGGCGGTCATCCTCACGTACGGACCGGTGTCGTCGCGAAGCCTTATTCGCGCGGTCTCCTCATTCGCCCAGCATCCCGCGCAGCAGCTCCTCGAAGCCGCGCCGCAGCTCGTCCAGTGACGGTACGGCGTTGTGGTACGAGCCCACCGCGCAGGAGAACATCAGTCCCTCGCACCAGGCCACCAGCGAGAGCGCGTGCCGCTCGGGCTCGGGCGATCCGGCCGCCGTCATCATGGCGATCAGCGGCTCACGGAACTGCCGGCCGGCCGCGTCGTAATAGGCGCGCAGCTCCGGCCGCCGGGTGGCCTCCAGCGCCAGTTCGTAACGGCAGACGAGCAGTTCGGGATGGCGGGTCAGATAGCGGTGCAGGGCGAGCGCCATGAACCAGCCCCGCGCCGTCGTCATCGGCGGTGGAATCGGCGGACTGACCGCGGCCGTGGCCCTGCACCGGCGAGGCTGGGCGGTCACCGTGCTGGAGCGTGCCTCCGCGCTCACACCCGTCGGCGCGGGCATGGGCCTCACGCCCAACGCGCAGCGCACCCTGGATGTCCTCGGGCTCGGCGACGAGGTCCGCGCGCTCTCCGCCTGGCAGGGCGACGGCGGACTGCGCGCTCCCGGTGGCCGCTGGCTCTCCCGTACGAGCGGCGAGGCCGTGGCCGACCGCTTCGGCGGTCCCGTCGTCCTGGTCCACCGCGCCACCCTTGTCTCGGTGCTCGCCTCCGCGCTTCCCGAGGGCGTGGTGCGTACGGGCACGGCCGCCGCTCTCGCCGACCCGGGCGGCGACGGCCACCGGGCGCGTGTAAGCACTTCGGACGGTATGTGGGAGGCCGATCTCGTCGTCGGGGCCGATGGCGTCAACTCCGGCGTACGTCAGGTGCTCTTCCCGGGCCATCCGGGACCGCGGTATGCCGGATTCACCACCTGGCGGATGATCGTCCCGGCTCCCGGGCGGCCGTTCGCGCCGCACGAGACCTGGGGACGAGGGAGGCTGTGGGGCACCCAGCCGCTCAAGGACGGCCGTGTCTACGCGTACGCCATGGCCATGGCGCCGCCCGGCGGACACGCCTCCGACGACGAGAAGGCGGAGCTGCTGCGGCTCTTCGGGGAGTGGCATGATCCCGTACCGCGGATCATCCGGGCCGCCGAGTCGGACGCGGTCCTGCGCCATGACGTCCATGAGATGTATGAGCCGCTGCCCGCGTACCACCGTGGACGGGCCGCCCTGCTCGGTGACGCCGCCCACGCGATGCAGCCCACCGTCGGCCAGGGCGGCAACCAGGCCATCGAGGACGCCGTCGTCCTCGCCCACCACGCGCGATCGGGACATGACACGCCTGACCTCGCCGCGTACTCCGCCGACCGGCTGCCGCGTACCACCGCCATCGTCAAGCAGGCCACGCAGACCGGGCGGATGATCGCCGTCACCTCACCTGCCGCCGTCGCCGTGCGCGACACGGCGATCGCTACCCTCTCGCGGCTGGTGCCCGGCCTGCTGCTGTGGAGCTTCGCGGGCATCGCCGACTGGCGCCCTCCGGAGCGCACGTATGCTTCCGGAACAGCCCATCCGTCATAACAGCACGTCAGGCAGAGGGAGGCCCTCGTGAAGGTCGGCATCATCGGGCTCGGCGACATCGCGCAGAAGGCGTATCTGCCGGTGCTCACCACGCTGCCCGGCATCGAGCCGCATCTCCACACCCGCACTCCGGCCACCCTGGCGAGGACCGCCGAGACCTATCGCGTCCCGGCCGCGCACTGCCATCCCGATCTCGACTCGCTCCTCGCGCAGGGCCTCGGCGCCGCGTTCGTCCACGCGCCGACCGCCGTGCACGCCGAGATCGTCACCCGGCTGCTGGAGGCGGGCGTACCGACCTATGTCGACAAGCCGATCGCGTACGAACTCGCCGACACCGAGCGCGTGGTGGCCCTCGCCGAGGAGCGCCGTGTCAGCCTCGCCGTCGGCTTCAACCGCCGCTTCGCGCCCGGCTACGCCCAGTGCCTTGAGCATCCGCGCGAGCTGATCCTGTTGCAGAAGAACCGTGTCGGTCTGCCCGAGGACCCGCGCACCTTCGTCCTGGACGACTTCATCCATGTCGCCGACACCCTGCGCTTCCTGCTCCCGGGACCCGTCGAGCACACCGACGTACGGGCCCGGATACGGAACGGGCTGCTCCACCATGTCGTACTGCAACTCTCCGGCGACGGCTTCACCGCCATCGGTGTGATGAACCGGCTCAGCGGCTCCACCGAGGAGATCCTCGAAGTGTCCGGACAGGACACCAAACGGGCCGTGCACGATCTTGCGACGGTCGTGGACCACAAGGGACAGCCGAGCGTACGGCGGCGCGGCGACTGGGTCCCGGTGGCCCGCCAGCGCGGGATCGAGCAGTGCGTACTGGCCTTCCTCGACGCCGTACGGGCCGGATCGCTCCTCAGCGCACAGGATGCGCTGCGGACTCATGAGCTGTGCGAGCGGGTGGTACGAGCAGCACTGGACCAGGCCGCCTCCTGAACGAGCGCGCGCCGTCCGTGGCGCAGAGCGCGGCCAGCACGGCGAGGGCGGCATAGACCGCCCAGTCGCCGAACTCGACGTACGGAGTCGTGCCCCGGGCCAGCGGAACGTCGAACACTCCGGTGGTGCTCCGGGCCGTACCGATCCCGGCGCCCACCTGCTCGCCGTCCGGCCCGAACACCGCGCTCATGCCGGTCAGCGTGGCATGCGCCATCGGCCGGCCGGTCTCCGCGGCCCGCAGCGCCGCCAGCGACGCATGCTGCTCCGGCGCCCAGCTGCCCTGGAACGTGGAGGTCGAGGACTGCGCGACAAGGAGCTGCGCGCCGTCCCGGACCAGCCGTCTGCTCATGTCGGGGAACGCCGACTCGAAGCAGACCAGCGGCCCGAACCGCAATCCGCCTCTGCCCTCGCCCGGCAGGACCATCACCACCTGGCGGGTGCCGCGCTCGCGGTCCTCGCCCGCCGCCCTGCCCACCGAGGTGGCCCAGCCCAGCGCGGCGCGGGCCGGTATGTACTCGCCGAAGGGCACCAGCCGCATCTTGTCGTACGTATCGCCGGTCGGGCCGTTCGGACCGACCAGGACGGCGCGCTTGAATATCCCGGCCGTCCCGGCCGTGTCCGTGCTGCGCGCGTCGACATTGACGAGTATCTCGGCGCCGACCGCGCGGGAGAGCACGGCGAGCCGCGCCGCCAGATCGGGTCTGGTCGCCAGATCGGCGGAGACGCTGCTCTCTCCCCAGACCACCAGATCGAGATCCCGGCCGGCCAGGGTGCGTGTCAAGGTCTCGCCCTGCGCGAACCGGCGCTCACGGGCATCGGCCCCCTCGACCACGCCCGGCTGGACGACCGCGATCCGCGCCGTGCCGGACCGCTCGGGCTCCGGCGCCCAGGTCCACACCGAGATCACGGTGAGGGCGCACAGCACGAGGGATACGGCTCCGGTGAGGCGCGGTCGTATCTGCGGGACCGCGACCAGCACGGTGAGCGCGGTGTTCACGGCGACCACCAGCAGGCTCACCAGCCAGACACCGCCCACCGAGGCGAGCCGCAGGGCCGGCGCGACCTCCCACTGGCTGGCGCCGAGGAGGCCCCAGGGCCCGCCGAGTCCCTGCCAGGACCTGACCAGTTCGATCACCAGCCAGCCCGACGGCACCACCGCGACGGCCGCCGCGGCGCGGCCCAGGGACGGCGTCCCGCCGAGCACGGACCGCACCAGCCATCCCCAGGGCGCCCACAGCAGCCCGAGCAGCGCGGCGAGCACCACCAGGAACACATGCAGGCTCGGCGCCAGCCAGTGGTGTACGGCGATCATGAAGCCGATGCCGCCCAGCCAGCCCTCCAGGGCCGCGCGACGGCCCGTGGGAGCGGATCGTACGAGCAGCATCCACGGCACCAGTGCGATATACGCGAACCACCACAGGGACGGCTCGGGGAACGCGAGAGCGGGCAGCGAGCCCGCCACCACCGCGGCGGCGCCGCGCCACCACGGCGACGCCAGGCTCCGGCCGACCGGGCTTCGCATCCCAAGTGCCTCCTTGCCCCGCCCTTTCAGGTTGTCTTCCCCTGAGGAACAGCACCGAAGCGGGAGGAGAGCGGGAGAAAGGAGTGGAAGAACGGGAGAAGGAGGCGGGAGGAAAAGGCGGGGCCCTTGGGCGGGCCGATGTCAGCCGATGTCAGCCGATGTCAGCCGACACCGCCCGACCTCAGCCGACGTCGGCGGAGGGCGAGACGCGCCGCCACTTCTCGTGGACGGCCACCGTCCGCAGCAGCCAGCCCGTGTCGTCCCTCAGCAGCCCGAACGAGCACCGTCCGCCGCTCATCAGCTCCTCGCCCGACTCGTGCCGCCGAGGGCTGAGATAGTCCGCCCGCAGCTCGGCGAGGTCGCCCAGATACCCGTCGGAACCCTGTATACGCAGCCGTCGGTTGACGATCAGCAACTGATGCATGCTGTACGGGCGCAGCGTGCCGGCCAGCCAGTCGGCGACCTCCGCGGCCGAACCTTCGATACCGCCCGCCGCCGTGTAGTCGGCGCGGCCGTCCGGTGTGAACAGGGCCCGGTAGCTGGGCCAGTCGGCGTCGTCCACGGCCACCGCGTAATTGGTGATCACTTCATCGATGGCGAGCCGGCCCATCACGGTCGCGAGATCCACGCGCTGTGTCATCGGCTCAGTCTCCGGCAGGAAGAGCCCGGGGCCAAGTGCCGCGCACACCGGTCACCCGTCGGGCGGCTCCCTTGCTCCGGGCGGCGAAGTCTCATCGGCGGCCGAAGAAGTCGATCTCGGCGACGGCGGGACGGCGGTCCTGCCTGTCCCCGTGGACACCGTCGATCGCCAGCCGTATCCGGACGACATCGCTGCTCCGGACGTCGAACGTCTGCTGGCCCGGCTGGTCCCTGAGCGTGATACGCCGCTCGGTGAGTGTGCCGTCCGCGGCGTGCAGGGTGAGGGCCAGCGCCGCGGGCCGGGACTGGGAGAGGAACGCGTCCTCCTGGGCCGAGCGGCCGGAGAAGACGACCAGTTTCAGTATCCGGACCGGCTGCTCGAAGTCGGCTTCCAGATACTCGCCCTGCCCGGCGCCCGCCTCGGCGGGCGCCCAGAACTTGTTCGAGTACGTGTCGAACGCGGCCTGCGCCGGATGGCCCCGCTGCGCGCTGGACGCGCGGACCTGGCTGGGATGCAGCTCCTCCGGGGTGCCGGTGCGGTCCCGCGCGAAGTCGAACGCGTCGGGGACGTACGGGCGCGCGAACCAGACCGCCGCGGCCAGGATCACCAGGGTGAGCGGGACGGCGAGGCTCGGACGGCGCCACAGATGGCGCTTGGGGCGCGTCCCGGCGGTCGGCAGGGCGCGCCGTCTGCGGGCGAGGATCCGGCGCCACCACGGAGGCGGTACGTCGGGCGGCGGACCGGGATCGAGGAGCAGACCGCAGCGCAGACAGAGGACACGCTCCGGCGCGTTCTCCGTACGGCAGTTGGGACAGCGGACGGAGGCGCCACGGGAGGCGGGCGGAGGCCGGTGCGCGGGCTCGGCGGGTTCCTCTCCGGGACCGGGTACGGGCGTGTCCAGCCGGTCGCCGGGCCTGCGCGGACCGGTGGCGGGCGGCGGCGGTGAGGGCGTGGCCGGCAGGGATGACGCGCTCTGCGGGGGCTCGGCGGGCGCCGGTTCCTGTGCGGGTGATTCCGTGTCCGTCGCCCTGGGAGCGGCGGTCGGTGCCGGTGGTGTGGGCGTTGGCTGTGCGGCTGTGGGCGGCGTTGGCGTGGGCACGGGCGCCGGGCGCTCGGGACTGCTCGTACCACCGGAGCCGGACCCGGATCCGGCGCCCGCCCCGGACGTAGCTCCTGCCCCGCTCCCCGACGGTTCCCGATCGCCCCACTCCAGAAACGTTTCGCAGGACGCGCAGAACGCCGTGCCCGGCGCGTTGACGTGTCCGCACTCAGGGCATCTCATGGCCGCTCCCCGGACGGTCGCTCCCCGGACAGGCCCGGCGCTCCGGCGAGCGGCAGGATCTCCAGCTCATAGCCGATATGCGCCGGTATCTCGCCCTCGATCAGCTCCTCCAGCCCGACGCGGTCCACCGCCTCCGGCTCCGCCACCCGCAGCCGTACCGTCACCCAGGGCCGCTCCTCGCCCGGCAGCGCGGTGTTCGGCGTGGCCGACCAGCCCGAGCCGCCGCTCTCCGCGATCTCCGGCTCCACACCGGTCTGCCGGCGTACCGCCTCCGCCAGCCCGCCACGCGTACCACGCCGGCTGTGCCGTGCCACCGCGCCCGTCACCGCCGCCCGCCGCCGCTCGACCGGCTCGTCCCGGTGCGGCTCCGCCGCCACCCACTGGGCGACCCAGTCGAGCAGATCCTCCGGCGCGCTGCGCGGATCGAGATGCGCGGGCAGATTGTCGAGCGTCAGCAGGATCGGGGCGAGGACATCGTCCAGCGCGGAGAGGAAGCGCCGCAGAAAGTCCTGTTCCAGATAGAGCGCGGGCAGCAGCTCGATCAGCGGATGCGGTGAGGGCAGTCCCGCCACGGTTCCGCGCATCGCTCAGACCTCCCGTATCCGTAGCTGGTGTTCGTACGAGAAGGCCAGCGCGTGCCGGTCGAGTGCGATCCTGGCCGTCTCCTCGCCGCGCCGCCCGGTCACCGGGTCCGCGGGAAACAGCCGTACCTCCTCCACCAGATCCACCTCCGGCACCCGCTGGAGCACCGCGAACGCCTCGCCCGACTGGATCGGCCGCCCGAAGGGCCAGCCCTGGCCGTCGGGGCCGCCGGTCAGCGGATTGAAATAGCCGTACAGCGCGGCCAGCGCCGCCTCGCGCAGCCGCTCGACCACCGCTCCACGGCGGGCCTGCACCGAGGCGACGACCGTCACGCCCTGGTAGAACGGCGGCTCCACCATCAGCCGCGCGCCGATCGGCCGCCGCTCGTCGAGATGGCTTCTGATCTGTTCCATGGTGTCCGGCGGCGGGATCAGCTCGTTGAAGCCGATCCGGCCCTGCGCGTCGCTGCGACCGGACGGGACGACCAGCAGCCGTACTCCGCCCGCCTCCGCGTCCCGGCCCTCCCGTACGCAGTGCACCCGCGCCGCGTCCGGAGCCACCTCGCGGGCGAGCAGTTCGTAGTCGTGCGGTACGACCGCCCGGTGCAGGGTGCGCAGTGTCATCGGCCCGCGCACCCGGGCGCTCTCCACCGTCTCGCCGTCGACACCGCCGAGCGCGGGACGCCGGTTCTCCACCCGGGCCACATACGGCAGTGAGGCGCGCAGCACACGCAGCGCGCCGCGGGCCACATTGCCGCGCCGGCCGCCGCCCATACGGTAGCCGCGCACCCGCACCGCGCTGCCCTTGCGCGGCACCGCTCCGTAGTGGTGCAGGCTGCCGTCCTGCTCCCGTACGGCGGGACCGAAGTCCACCCGGCCCGAGTTGGGGTCCAGGGTGATATGCCGGTCGTCCGGGCCCGAGTGCGCGAAGTCGTCCACACGGGTCCAGTCGGCCCAGCCGGAACCTTCGTCCGGATCCGCCACCTCGACCACGAAGTCACCGGGCACCACCGGCGGCCTGGCCAGCAGAAAGCTCTGTCCGGGAACGCCCTCGGCGGGACCGAGGACCTCGTCGCGCACCGTCTCGGCGTGCGCGGCCTCGACCGTACCGCCGATCGTGAAGGCCGTGATCCGGCGGACGGTCGGCGGAGCCACATAGGTGGGCTGACCGGGCTCGGGCTCCAGCAGCCGGCAGCGCAGCCAGCCGCCGGTGCGCCCTACGACGGCCGACGCGGTGTGCGCACGCGGAAGATGGAGGATCAGCTCGCCCGACCGGTTGAAGCCGCCCGAGTCGTCCTTCTCGATCTCGCAGGCCCGCCACTCCGTGCCGTCCCGGGCCTCCCAGAGCAGCGGCGGGCGCCGCGGATCGACGCCCACGCCCTCCACCCGGCAGTCGAGACGGAGGACCACGACTCCGCTCGGCACCGCGTCGGAGAGTCCCACATAGAGCGTGTCGCCGGGCGTGGGCGTACTGCCGAAACAGGGCACGTCGCGGCCGAGCGCCAGCTCCTCGGTCCGGTCGACGGCCGGGCCGTCCGCGGCACCGGTCGCGAGATGCTCGAACCGGCAGGGCACGATGGACAGTTCGCGGCTCGTGGTGAAGACCACCGCCTCCTCGGTCTCCGTACGGACCGTGGCGACCTCGGTGCCCTCCCTGACCCGTACCGGCTCCGGCCGTGGTGCGGAGAGCCGGAAGGTGACCTCCGTACGGGCCGCCGTCGGCGGATACAGCCGTACGCCGATCAGATCGAGAAAGGTCAGATAGTTCTTCTCCGGCACGCGGTTGAGCCGGTAGACGAGCTGGTCGACCATGGTGGCGAAGGCCTCGATCAGCGTCACGCCCGGGTCGGAGACATTGTGGTCCGTCCACTCCGGACAGCGCTGCTGCACCAGGCGCTTGGCCTCGTCCACCAGGCTCTGGAAGCGGCGGTCGTCCAGATCGGGGCTGGGCAGCGTCACGGTCCGTCCTCCTCGTGCTGCGGGATCACATAGAACGGGAACACCAGATTCCGGGGATCGTTGGAGCCGCGCACCGTGTATCCGATGTCGATGTACAGCACGCCTTTGTCCGCCTCGTCGAAGCGGACGGTCACCTCGGCCACCTCGATACGGGGCTCCCACCGCTCCAGCGCGAGCCGTACCTCGTAGGCGAGTTGGCCGGCCGTACCCGCGTCCGCCGGTGCGAACACGTAGTCGTTGACGGCGCAGCCGAACTCGGGACGCATCGGGCGCTCGCCGGGCGAGGTCGCCAGGATCAGCCGGATCGACTCCTCCAGCGCGCGCTCGCCGCCCACCAGGGCGATGCTGCCGGTGGCGTCCGTACGGGGCGGGAAGGCCCAGCCGGCGCCGATGAACTGCTCTCCCACGGCGGCGGTCAGCCTCCTATGTCGACGCTGGGACAGCCGGACACCACGGGTGAGCCGCAGGCGGCCCGGTCGCCGACGCGGGCGGCCGGGCTGCCACCGATCAGTACGGTCGAACTGCCCGGACCGGCGATCGCGGACGGCGGATGGACGGCCGGCGGCGGTACGGAGCACTGGTGCGGCGTGCCGACCGTGGCGGCGGGTCTGCCGCCGATCAGCACCGACGGCACTCCCGGTGGGCCGACCGTGCCCGGGTGGCCGGTGGGATCGCCGACGCGTGCGGCTGCCGACATGTCCGGGTGCTCCTCTCGTGTGTCCTACGTACGGTGCGTGCCCTATGTGTCCCAGGTGTCCAACGTGTCCTGCTTCAGTTGATCTTGACGAGTGGTGCGCTGATGGAGCAGGTGCTGCCGCCCTTGATCTCCGTGCGTGAGGTGCCGTTGACCGCGACCTGGCTGCCCTGGACATCGAGCGCGCCACCGGTCGCCAGCCGGAGCCGGCCCGTCCCGCCGTCCACCTGGACTCCCGTACGGGCCGTCAGTTTCACGGAGTCGCCGCTGAGTTCGAGTACGCCCTGTCCCGCGTCCATCGCCACTCCGCTGCCGGCCTTGATCGACACCTGCTGCCGGGCCTCGATCTCCACGCTGCCGTCGCTGTTGACGACGATGGTGGTGCCACGGCGGTCCAGGTCGATCTTCAACTTGCCGTCACCCGTGAGGAGTCGTACGCCCTGCGGGCCGTTTGCCGTGTCCAGCAGCTCCAGTTGATTGCCGCTCTTGGAGGCGAAGGCACGGCGGTTGACGGCACCGGTCGTCGGATCGACAAGCTCGGCGCCTCCGCCTGAGCTGCCTGTGCCGCTTGAGCCGCCTGCGCCGTCTGTTGCGCTGGGGCCGGCTGGACCGCCTGAGCCGGTCGCGCCGCCTGTGCCGCTTGAGCCGCCGCCCTGGGCCGGTCTGTCCTGGCCGTTGTAGAGACCTGCCAGCACATACGGCCGGTCGAGATGTCCCTGCTCGAAACCGACCAGCACCTCGTCGCCGACCTCGGGAATGAACGCCTCGCCACCGCTCGTACCGCCGGACTGCGCCGTACGCGCCCAGTCGCTCGCGTACTCGTCCGACAGCCAGGGGAACCGGACCTTCACCCGCCCGAGTCCCTCCGGATCCTGGGTGTCCGTCACCGTTCCATTGACCAGGCCCGCGTACCGTCCGCCCGCCGCCGGGCCGCCGCCACCGCCGCCCGCCGAGCCCGCGCCGCCGCCCGTCAGACCGAAGAGGGAACG
This sequence comes from Streptomyces sp. NPDC059743, assembly GCF_042732975.1. Taxonomy (NCBI): domain Bacteria; kingdom Bacillati; phylum Actinomycetota; class Actinomycetes; order Kitasatosporales; family Streptomycetaceae; genus Streptomyces; species Streptomyces sp. NPDC059743. The sequence continues at coordinate 54,555 of NZ_JBHWGS010000026.1, forward strand.
CTCCTGCTGTCCCGAGACGGTGATCCAGGTCTCGTAACCGCGTACGGCGTCGAAGACATGCCGCGAGGACGTGACCGTATAACGGCCCTCGAAGGGCGCTCCCACGGCGTTGAGCGCCACCGCGCTGCCCGCCCGTACCTCGGGATTGCCCCGGATCACCGCCTCCAGCTCGGCGAAGGATCCCGCGATCCGCTCCGCCAGCGCCTTCGCCGCCTGGTCCACCTGCGCCTGTGTCCCGTACGACGTGTCCGTGACCACAAAGCTCGCCTCGCCGAAGGGCGCGGACACCTCGGCCGCCGTCACGCCCAGGTCGAGCGTCGATGTCCTGCCCGCCGGAGCCCGGCCCACCAGCGGCTGCTTGGCGGCCACGTCCCAGCCGCGTACCTCCACCTCGGAGACCTGCTCGGCCGACGACACGCCGGCCCGGCAGCGGATCAGATTGCTGCCCATCTCCAGGACCAGCGGATTCTGCTCGGCGCGCGCGGAACCGTCGGGCGCGCCGCTCGCCTCGGCGGGCCTGGTGATGTGCAGCCTGCCGTCCAGGACGTAGGCCTGCGCGCCCGCCTCCTCGGCCAGCCCTCGGATGAACTCCCAGTCGCTGTTGTTGGGTTGAGCGACATGTTCGAGTACGGGCCCCGCCACATCCACCGTTCCAGGGCGCAGCCCTGCCCGCTGCGCCACCTGCGCGCAGATGTCGGCGAGCGTCATGTTCTGGTAGCCGACGACACGGCGGCCACGGAACAGCCGGTGCGACTCGTCAAGGCCGCGCACCACCGTGAAAGTGCCGGTGTCGTCTATCTCCAGCTCCAGCGCGGTCACCACACCCGTCAGCAGCGGGACGGCGGACGGGCCGCCGCCCGCGTGGGCCAGCAGCCGGACCTCGCCGCCGATCTTGAGCCCGGTCTGTTCCAGCAGCGTCCGGCCGGGATCGCGGAAGCGCAGGACGAAGAGATCCGGCAGCGTACGGCTGTCGTCCACATATCCTTCGACAAGGGTGCCGGCGAGCGCGGGCGGCAGCGGACTGCCGCCGAACTCGACCACCAGCGTCTTGGCGACGCTCTGCTGGGCCATCCGCCCTCACCACCTCTTGTCCTGGTCTGATTCGGCTACCTCGGCTTACTGCGGGTTACCTCGGCTCACCTCTGTCGTTCGCGTCCGGAATCGCGGTCCTGGAGCCGTCCCAGCTCGTCCAGGGCGGGCAGCAGCAGCTCCTGCCCATTGGTCAGCCGCATCGGATCGTCGATCCCGTTCGCCTCCGCGATGACCCGCCAGGCGGCCGGATCCCCGTACTCGCGATGGGCGAGTCCCGGAAGCGAGTCGCCGGCGCCCACGCGGTGCACGCGCCGTGCCGCCAGCGCTCCCGAGGTCGGGTTCTGGCCGGGCGTCTCACCGCTGATCTCCTCCATCGTCACCTGGCACAGCGCCCGGATCGGCACACCGGAGGTGGTGAACAGGGTGTATTTCGCCTGCACTTGGCTGACATAGCCGGGAAAACCGGTGAGCCCGCCCCAGTGGAAGACCACCCAGGGCGGCGAGGACCGCTGCTGCTGCCGGGTCTCGCTGGTCGGCACACAGCAGGCGAAGAGCTTCTCGACCGAGGTCACGACACTGCTGTCCTGGGTGTCGCTCGCGTCGAAGAACATCTCCACGGTGAGTTTGCTGGGCTGCGGGCCCTGGTACTCCGGCGGCCCGGAACTCTTCGCGCCCTTGGCGGGTGTCCGTTTCCAGGCCGCCGCCTTGGTCAGGCTCAGTTCCTTCGGATTGAACTGGAAGTCGATACGGCCGCAGGGCCCGCCGGGGATGAGACCGCCGCCGGCCGGTGGAGTACGCAGCTCCAGATACGCGTGCTCCAGCTTGGGCCGGGCCGAGCCCGGCGCACGGGAGGAGGACGACGTACCTGAGGAGGACGATGTACCGGAGGTGCTCGCGGCACTGAACGCGATGGGCCCGCTCACCGCGTTCAGCCCTCCATCACATAGCCGTGGTGGGCGATCTCGATCGTCTCGATGGCCACCTTGGGCGACTCGGGAGTGAACGACGGACCGGTCCAGCGCACCGGTACGACCTCCAGCAGCCCCCACTGCGCGACCTTGCGGCCGTCGCCCGTACGGGCCTCGATGTGCGCGGTCTTACGGCTGAAACCGGTGGTCATGCTCGCGAACCACTTGGCGACCTTCTCGGTCTCGCGGGTCAGCGGACGGGAGAGCTTGACGTTCGAGTACTTGAGACGGGTCGGGAGCTGCCAGACATGGCCGTTGTTGCCGCCCTCTTCGCGCGCTTCGAGCACCACTTCGCAGCCGAGACCGTCACAGGTGTTGAACGAGCCGAGTTCGATGTCGTCGATCGTGACGACGAAACAGACGCTGACGGCCGGGTCGTTGTTGTCGGCCGGTGTCATGGGTGATGTCACGGGCGATGTCACTTGGCGGACCTCTCAGTGCCTGGTGTCGAGTCAGTGCCTGGTGTTGATCAGGAATCCGGCGCGTTCGCGTTCCAGCCGCAGATCGGCCTTGAGCAGTCGGCTGAGAGGCGCGTACAGGGCTCGTACGAGCTCGTCGGTGACGGGCGGGGCCTGAGCGGACGGGCCTGACGCGGCGGTGGCCGCGGTGGCCGTGTCCGGGAAGGCGGAAGCGGGATCGGCGGCGTCGGCGGCGGATTCCTCGGATTGTTCAGGAGCGGGTGCGGACTCGGGCTCGGGTGTCGGTTCCGGTGGGGAGTCGGGGACGAGATCCGGGACGGGGAACGAGGGCGGCGCCTCGCTGCTCATGGCCTGACGCTGGACGGTTCGGGCTGCCTGGGCCGCTCCGGTTGCCTGGGCGGCCGGGATACCGAAGACCACACTGCCGTCGGCCATCCGCTGGGCCACTCCTGCGGCGACGGCGACGGAACCGGCGTCGCGGAAGCCGGAGGTGGGGAGGGCTCCGGAGACCGACCGGGGCGACGGAGGGCCTCCGAAGGTCCGTGGCTGCTGTTGTGGCTGTCGCTGCACTGCGGGCGGGAGTTGTGTGGGTGGCGGCGCCATCACCGTACGGGCCGCTCGGTCACCGGTGTCGTACGAGCGCTGGACCGCTGTCTCCGGGTGTGGAGCGGACCAGCGGACCGGTACGACGGGTGGTTTTGGTTCCGTACGTCCGGAGACCGAAGCCATGAGGGAGGCCGTGGGCGCGTCCGGGCCGGTGGCGAAGAGGGGTACCGCCCGTTGCGCGACGAGCGGCGCCACCGGCCCGGACGCTGGTTCGGTGGTGGGGCGGGGGAGTGTGCCGGGACCGTGGAGGCGTTGGATCCGTACGGGCGTGAGGGTGGGGCTGGGGCTTCGGTCGGGTGAGGGCGGGACCGTCGTGTGGTCTTGGGTGTGCTCTTGGGTGTGGTGTGGTGCGTGTTGTTCCATGTGCCGCTGTACGAGGGACGGCGCATCGCCGAGCAGTGGCCCTGTCGAAGTCTCCGCGTCCGGTGGGAAGTTGGGACCGGCCAGGTCCGGCGGTTCGGTCGGTTCGGTCGAGTCGGTGGTCGGCCCAGGAACACGTGCGGCGATCTGCCGCTGTGCGGTGGGCGGCAGCCCGGCCAGCGGTGCGCCGAGGCCCGGCACACGGGAACTGTCCCGTACAGGCGGGGCGCCGGATCCGGACGAGGCGGGCGCTGAGGCTGTCGCGGGAGGTTCAGGCGGTCGTCCGGACGGTTGGGGCAGCGACGGTTCGACCGGGCGTTCACCGACCAGTTGGCGTACGGGCAGTTCGGCGGGCGATGTCCCGGCCGAGACCAGCGAACCGGCCGCCTCGCTCCGTTGCACCGGCATGGCTGTGGGCTGTATCTGCGCCTGCACACGGGCTTGCGCCTGCCCCGGCATTTGTCCTGCGGCCGTGGGCGCCGTGGGCCAGGAGGCGACGACACCGTCCTCGGCCCGGCGACTCACCGTCGTGGGACCGCGGGACGCGACTAGTCCGTGCATCAGCCCGGAGGGCGCCTGCGGGCTGACCAGATGCCCGAGAGGAGTGGTGAGTGTGGCGTCCTGCCAACTGCTGAGTGAGCCGCGGAAGCCGTCCGGGTCTGTCACCAGGCCGGGAGTGGTCACCGTGCGCTGTACCGGAGGGAGTTCGCGCCAGTCGGCCACCGGGCGTTCGGACGGAGACGCGCTGCGCGCCGCGCCGATGGCGTCCTCTGCGTCCGTAGCGTCCGTAGCGTTCGCCGCGTCCGTCGTCTCCGTAGCGTCCGCCGTGTCCGTAGCGTCCACCGCGTCCGATACCTCGGCCCGGTCACCGCGCAGCCAGGAAAGCAATCCCATGATCCCGTGTCCCCCTCTCGCCTCTCGCCCTGCTCTGTCCTACTGCCCGGTGAGCCGGGCGATCTGTGCGACGTACCTCAGCCGCTCGGCATGCTCCAGATCGAGCAACTGGTCGAGCGGCCAGTGGAAGTGGTAGGCGAGGTACGCGACCTCCTCGTAGAGCAGGTCGGCCGCGTACGTCACGATTCCCCCGGGCGACCACCTCCGGCGAGATCCACGGCGAAGCTCTCCTGGCAGGACGGGCAGGTGACGGCGGCCCGGGTGTGCCCCTCGGCGTTGATCCGGCGGTAGAAGTCCTGGAGAAAGGCGAGATCGGAGGCGAACAGGTCCTCGATGACGCCCGGATGGATGTCCTCGACGGTTCCGATCCTGCTGACCACGCGGGCGATCAGGACGACCGACAGATACGCGGCGTTCTCCCGTACCCGGTCGTCCCTGAGCGGGATCAACTCGTCGCGAGCGGTGGCCAGTCGCATCACGCCCGAGCGGTGCACGGTGCCGGACTCGTCCACGTAGCCTCGTGGCAGCTCGAACGGGAACTCGGTACGCAGAGTCTCGCGAGCCTCATGGGCAGCACGAGACCCGTGGCCGTCCTGGTGCTCCCGCCCGTCACCGCCCGACCTGCCCGGCGCGGTGCCGTCGTCCGGTCGTACGGCGGGAGACAGTACGCGCCGCATCAGTCGACTTCCATGCTTTCGTAGGTGATGGCGAGCTTCTCCGTGAGAACGGAGGTGTCGCCCGCCTTCAGCGTGCCGATCTCCAGGGACTTGGGCCAGGCGTTGATCAGCTTGTAGCGCTTGATCGCGATGCCCTCGTAGTCGTAGACGATGATCGCGCCGTTGCGCCGGGCGTCCGACATCCGGCCGAACCGGGAGTCCTTGATCCACTGCTCGAAACTGTTGTCCTCGGTCAGTCCGCGGCTGACCGTGACCTCGCCCGCCTTGGGACGGCCCGGCAGCTTCTTGATGGCGTACTTTCCGTCGGCGGTGTTCTGCTTCAGCTCGATGACGTCCTGTTCCATCTTCAGACCGCTCACCTCGGTGATCTGCTTGATGAGGACGCTGTCGAATTCCAGACCGAAGGAGTGTCCGACGGAACTGTCGAGATCGGGAAGTGGCACTACCAGCCTCCAAAGCACTCGCTGTCGCTACTGCTCATCTCAGCCGTCTCACTCATCGACCGCGCCGGTTCCGCCGGTCAGTTGGGAGAGCCGGAAGACCACGAACTCCGCCGGTTTCACCGGTGCCACTCCGATCTCGCAGATGACCTGTCCGGCGTCGATGCTCTCGGGCGGGTTCGTCTCGCGGTCGCACTTGACGTAGAACGCCTCTTCCGGCGTCAGCCCGAACAGCGCGCCTCTGCGCCACTCGTTGACCAGGAACGCCGAGACCGTACGCCGGATACGGGCCCACAGCGCGTCGTCGTTCGGTTCGAACACGACCCACTGAGTACCGGCCAGAATCGACTCCTCCAGATAGTTGAAGAGCCGTCGTACGTTGAGATAGCGCCAGGCGGGATCCGCGGCCAGGGTGCGCGCGCCCCAGACGCGGATACCGCGCCCGGGAAAGGCGCGGATGCAGTTGAGGCCGATCGGGTTGAGCAGATCGTGCTCGTTCTTGGTCAGTTGGGTCTGGAGAGAGACCGCTCCTCGTATGACTTCGTTCGCCGGGGCCTTGTGGACTCCGCGTGAGGCATCGTTACGGGCCCATACTCCGGCGATATGACCGCTTGGCGGCACAAAGGCGTTACGGCCCGCCGCCGGGTCGAAGACCTTGATCCATGGGTAGTAGAGCGTCGCGAACTTCGAGTCGAAGCCGGTCGTCTCCATCCGCCAGCCCTTGATCTGCCGAGGGCTGAGACTGGGCGGCGGATCGAGGATCGCGATCCGGTCGCCCATCAGCGCACAGTGGTCGATCAGGCTCCGCTGCACCGAGACCACGGACTCCAGGTCCAGATCGCCGCGTTCATAGGCGCTCATCAGATCCGGTACGGCGACCATGGTGACCTCGTCGATCGCCTCCAGCGCGCCCAGGCCCGTGCGCCGATCGGGATCGCCGACGTACTCCTCCGCCGACAGCGGACCGGATGCGCCGCCGGCGTCGCCCGCGGGCCGGAGCGTCACGGTCTGGGCCTCGGGCCTGGTGGGCGCGGGGCCGCGTCCCGGCTCGCGGATCTCGATCAGTTGCGACCGCGCCCTCACCTGCGAGGCGACATTGTCCTTGCTGCGCTTGGACGAGACGGTGGGATAGGTCTCCACGACCTTGCCGTCGCGGGCCACCACCAGGGTGAACACATCCTGTGGCGGGTCCTCGCCCTCGGGATCGGCCACCGAGACGGTGATCTCGCCGGTCACACCGGGCAGCGTCCGTACGGTGTACGGTCCGAGCTGGGCCTCCGTACCGTCCGTACCCTCTGCACCTTCCGTACTGTCCGTACCTTCCGTGCCGGCCGGGAGCTCACTGGTTGTCCGGGCCTCGGATCTTTCGTCGTCGCCCTCACCCTCGCCCGTACCGCCGCCGCCGATGCGGATGACGTAGCAGATGCCGCCGCCATTGGCGAAGAAGCCGTAGACGGCGGAGGCGAGGTAGGTCCCTTCGACGAACTCGCCGAAGAGGCTGACGAACTGGGTCCAGTTGGTGATCAGCGTCGGTTCGTTGAACGGACCGCGCTGGGCGAAGCCGACAAAGGCGGCGACGGACGTACCGACGCCCTCGATCGGCCTGCTGCCGCTTTGTACCTCTTCGACGTAAACGCCCGGGGACAGATACGACGGCATGCGACTCTCCTTGACCGGGAACGAGGACGTCTTGACCAGGGGACGGGGTGATTCTCGCGGTGGGGGCGATCACCGGGAACGGGCGTACGGCCGCCTCGCCGTACCGAACCGACTGCCCGAAGAGGCAGAGCCGTCGGGCCATCTGATCGGGCAGTGAACACTGCCCTCGGCGCTGTCCCGCGTGTGCTGCTCCGTGTACGGTCCGGCCCCGCACCCTGGCTGACATGTCGGGGATCCGCGGCCCGGAGCGACGGTGAAGGCGACTCCGGAGAAGAGTTCCGCCGTCGTGGCGACGCGCGCCGCTGCTCCGCGGCAGGCGCCGCACGCGGATGTGTCGCATGCGGACGTCTCGCACGCGAACGTGTCGCACGCGGATGTCCGACACGCGGACGTGTCGGGCTCCTCGTCCGACACCTTGTCCGAGACCTTGTCCGACACCGGCACCACCGCCCCAGCGGTATCCCCCACCGGCCCGGGGCTGGATGTGCGGAGTGTGCGGCGTCTTCAGGCGGGCGCCGGGAACGCGGCGGTGGCGCGGCTGGTGGCGCAGCGGTATGCCGAGGTGGTCAAGCCGCCGCCGTCGCAGGCGCCGGGCTTCCGCCGGGTGCAGTCGGACGTCGCCGCGAAGAAGGCGAAGCTCAAGCAGCACAAGTCGGCGGCGGTGGAGTCGAGGTCGGCGCAGGACGCGGCGGTGGCTCCGCCGGACGACAGGCAGGCGCAGGGCAAGGCGGCCAACGCCGAGAAGATGAACGAGGCGAAGCCGGGCGAGTTCGACAAGAACGCGTTCATCGGGGCGGTGAACGAGGCGATCGCCGCGCAGGCGCCGAAGAACCTCGAAGAGGCCGACGGCTTCGCGGACTCCGGCCGGGCCGACTCCATCAAGGATTCGGTGGACGGCAAGGTCAAGGACGGCAAGGAGTCCTCCGCCGAGGAGATCGAGACCGCCACCACGGCCGCTCCGGACACATCGCAGGCCAAGGAGAAGCAGGTCACGCCGATGAGCCCGGATCAGCCTCCGGGCAATCCGGGCGCGCCGAGTGCGGCGGACGCGGTGCCGGCCCGGCAGCCGGACGAGGTCCTGGACTTCTCCGAGGGCCCGCAGCAGGTCGATCAGCAGATGGCCGATGCCGAGGTCACCGAGGAGCAACTGGCCCGGGGCAACGAGCCGCAGTTCGACCGGGCGTTGGCGGAGAAGAAGAAGGGCGAGCAGCACACCGCCGCAGTTCCTGCCAAGAGCCGGGCCGCCGAGGCCAAGCAGCTCTCGGCGGCGCAGGCGGGCGCGGCGGTGTCCGGCGCGCAGGCGATGAACGCCATGACCGCCGACCGCGGCGCCGCGGGCCGGGCGGTGGACAGCGGAAAGGGCGAGACGAAGTCTGCGGACGAGAAGAAGCGTGAACAGGTCACCGCCAGGCTCCAGAAGGTCTTCGACGCCACGCAGAAGGACGTTGAGAAGATCCTCGGCGATCTGGACGGGAAGGTCGACCGGCAGTTCACGGAGGGCGAGAAGAGGGCCCGGGACGATTTCACCGCCGATCACAAACGCCGGATGAAGGAGTACAAGGACCGGCGCTATTCGGGCTGGCGCGGCCCGTTCCGCTGGGGCAGGGACAAGCTGAAGGGCCTGCCGCAGGAAGGCCTGGACATCTTCAAGAAGTCACGTGAGCTGTATGTGACGAAGATGCAGGCGGTCATCTCCACGATCGCCGACACGATCGGCACCGAACTGGGCCGCGCCAAGGCCCGTATCGCCACGGGCCGCAATGAACTGAAGGCGGAGGTCGACCGGCTCCCGGCGGATCTGCGGCAGTTCGGCGAGGAGGCGGCGGTCGACTTCGCGGGCAAGTTCGACGACCTGGAGTCGCAGGTCAACGACAAGTCCCAGGAACTGGTCCAGACCTTGGCCCAGAAATACACCGAGGCCCTCAACTCGGTCGACGAGGAGATCAAGAAGCTCGAAGAGGAGAACAAGGGCCTGATCGCGATGGTCGTGGACGCCGTCGTCGGCGTCATCCAGACGATCATGGAACTCAAGAACCTCCTGATGGGCATTCTCGCCAAGGCCGCAAGCGCCATCGCGAAGATCATCAAGGACCCGATCGGCTTCCTCAGGAATCTGGTCTCCTCCGTCGGCGCGGGCCTGAACCTGTTCGTCGGGAACATCGCCGATCACCTCAAGTCCGGCCTGGTCTCCTGGCTCCTGGGCACGGCGGTCAGCACCGGCCTGGCGATCCCTTCGCGCTTCGACCTGAAGGGCATCATCCAGCTCATCGCCTCACTCCTCGGCCTGACCTGGGACAACATCCGCGCCCGCATCACCCGCAAGGGCGTCCCCGAACAGGCGATGGCCAAGGTCGAACAGTCCGTCCCAGTAGCCGGCGCCCTGGCCCGCGAGGGCCCAGCCGGCGCCGCCCAGGAAATCACCGCCGAGACGGGCGACCTCAAGACCACGATCCTCGACGACCTCAAGTCCTACCTCATCCCCACGGTCCTGATCGCCGGCATCACCTGGATCCTCTCCCTCCTCAACCCGGCCTCCGCTTTCATCCGCGCCGTCAAGGCAATCATCGACATCGTCACCTTCATCGTGACCCAGGGCGCCCAGATAGCCGCCTTCGTCAACGCGGTCCTCGACGCGGTCATAGCCATAGCCAACGGCGCCCAAGCAGGCGTCCCCAAAGCCATAGAAACAGCCCTCGCCACCAGCATCCCCCTCCTCATAGGCCTCCTGGCCTCACTCCTGGGCATAGGCGGCCTGGCCAACAAGGTCCGCCAGATCTTCCAAAAGGCCTCCCGCCCAGTGAACCGAGCCATCGACAAACTGGTCGACAAAATAGCCAAAGTCGGCAAGAAATTTCGGAAGCCTATGGAAGGGAACGGGCGGGCCAGGAGGACGAGGAGCGGCCATGCCTCGGCTGGCGGTACATCAATGGAGAGAATAAAGCGAGGAAAGCAGAACCGGCTTGATCGTGCCATCATCGCTCTGCGCCCCAAGGTCTACGATCTGATCGGACGCAACGTCTCAGGTGCTCGATTTCGCACCCAGTTGCTGATCTGGCGTGTGCAGTACCGACTTTCTAAATTGTCGGTGCGACGTGAAGACGGAAATCGTGTAAGCGTGGTTGCCAAGGTGAACCCGCAGGGCACGATAGCCGAAAAAGTTGTAAGCAAGATAGGGCCAGAATTGCACCCCATGCTGTCAAGAATCGGAAACGACCTTATCAGTCGCCCCGATATTGTGCAGGAAGCAATAAGAATCCAGCAAGACCGTCTTGATGCAAAGAGGCGACGCGAGAAGGAACGTCGCGATACGAAGGAACAACGCGAAGCGGAAGCTGAAGCTCGTATCGCCTCCGGGAAAAAGGCGAAGGTCAAAGATGTTCCTCTCCGATCCCGGCCCGGCAAGTCTCAGGCTGCCGAGGCGCTGGCTATCCACGAGCAGTCTCTGCGTCGTACGGCGAGAACCGACGACGTGATCGAGATGGCTGCAGGTCTGGAAGTCAGTGAGAGGCAGACGCGTTCGTCTCTCCCAGGGCACATCAAGACCCATGGTCTTGGGACGGGGCACTACGTGCTCCCACCACCGAAACCTGGTGATACGCGAAAGCGACGGGCCATCGTCACCATTCTCGATGCCTTGACCGCAGCGGGTTACACGCGTCTGCAGATCCAGCAGTCGGTCGCGGAGATTTCCCAGGGCGCCTACCCATCCGATCCGGAGATCGCTCAGAACGCCGAGGCGGCGAGGCAGCTCGCCGCTCTGACTCGCCTGATGTTTGCAGTTGAGGGCGGGCGTAACCCCGTCGCATTGGCCACCAGTACCATGGCGTGGGAGTCGTTGCACGTGCCAGGAACAACCTGGCGAGATGTCGTTCTTGAGCGGAACCCGATGTCCCCGACTGGTATCAACGCCACAGTCCGCGAGTCACTCATCCCGGAGAGCGAGCGAACGGGTGCCATGCGAGCACGGGTGGATCGCATGTTGCGTCATGAGTTGCATGCCACCGTTCGCTGGGTAGAGAGTCTGATGATCGGCGACAAGCCGTTGTTTGAGACTGAGCATGAATGCAAGATATTTGTTGAATCGCATATGGAGGACTACCTCAGGTCTCGCGTTGCCGCATATGTCCTACCGGGAGGGGTTCTGTGACCGCGCGCGCCATTCGTATCGTTCCTTCGCCTGAAGTCGGGTACGACCTCGTGGCTGAGGGTCTCGCTGCCTTGGGGTTGACGAGGCATGATGCTCCCTCGTCCGAATCGGAACGGGTGCCGAACGAGGAAATTTGGCTATCGTCCGACGAGAGGAGTGCGGTCCATTGGATCGAAGATGATCTGATCGGAGTTAGCTACATAGCTGTTCGCGGCACAGATGTCATTCCTTTGTCTGAGCGTATCCGATCCAAGCTGCCGACGGATGATGTCGCGCAGTTGCGGTCGCGCGCCATGGTGGATCGAGGTCCGGATGCCCTTATTGACACGCTGTATCGTACGGCGGTTGTGGCCGACTCGGGATACGATCCCGAGGCCTTTTCATTGCTGCGTTGGGGATTGAACGATCCAGACTCGCTTGTCAGGCGAGTAGCCTTGCTGGCTATTTCAATTACCGGCTGGCCTGAATTTACTGGATTGCTCGACGAGGTCAGTGCGAACGACCCCGTTGATGAAGTGCGTGATCAAGCAGAGCGAGTGCGTGATCTATTGCAGAGCAGTACTGGGAATGGCGGGGTATCTCAGTAGCTGAGAGCGTCTCGCGCTGGTGCAGATCGTAGCGAACGGTTAGTGGGGCAGGCCATTCGGCCTTGGTGACATCGCGGGCTGGGGCTTAGCGCGTAGTGGTCCTGGACGTTCGTGCAAGGTTCCCGAAATGTGGAGGCAGTTCGGGCTGCGCAGGGCGAGGTGGGCGTTTGCGTGCAGGTAGAACTGGAGCCGGTGTCGGCGATCGAGGCATGAATGACCACTGCCCAGGTCGCGGCGCTCGGTGGCGGCTTGGAGATCGTTGCGGACTTCAATGACGTTGGCGCCGTTTGGCGCACCAGCGTCGGGTCTGCTGTTTGTGAAACCGATTGCTAAGCTTGGTTCATGGCAGATGAGCAGGCGGGACCCGGGATCGGTGAGGGGCCGGCGAAGGCGATCAGTGTGTCGCTTCCTGAGGGCACCGTGCGGGCGTTGCGGGACAGTGCTGGTGGGCGTGGGGTGTCGGCCATAGTGGCTGCGGCCGTGGAGGAGCACCTGCGTAATCAGGCCGCGCATGAGTATCTCGCGGAGTACGAGCAGGAGCACGGTGCCTTCACAGGCGAGGAGAAGCGGGAAGCCGCGGACGTCTGGGCGCGGGCCGAGGAGCGGGAGGGGCAGTGGCGCGAGGCCGGCTGACGGGTGGGGGAAGCCTCGTGCTGGACAGCCAAGGGCTGTCGCTCTACCTGGAGCAGGACCGGGCGGTGTTGAACCTGGTTCGGTCGGCGCTGGACCGTGGGGCTGATCGCGTGGTCAGCGGTGCCACTCTCATCGAAGCCCAGCACGGGCGGATCAAGCGAGCTCACTGGAACTATGTCCTCTCGCAGGTGCGTGTGGAGCCGCTGAGCGTGGGGTGGTCCAAGGAAGCCGCGCAGTTGCTCCAGGAGACCGGGTTGCACGGTCATAAGTACGCCATCGACGCGATGGTCGCTGTCACCGCGATGCATCAGCCCGGACCGGTGGTCATGCTCACCTCGGATGTGGACGACATGGTCAAGCTCTGCGGCGGGCGAGTCACCCTCGTCGCTGTCTGAGGCGTGGCGAGGCTGGTTTGCGCGGTTTCTGGTTGCGCTGGATATCAGATGCCCCGACTCGGCCGTCAAGAATGCCGTCAGCTGGGGCGAGTGGTATCGCAGCTCGGAGGCAGTGCGACAGCGGCGGAAGTGGGAACGATCGCTGCCTATGTCGCCGCGCTCGGCGGCAGCTTGGAGATCGTCGCGAACTTCAACGGCACTCGGGTTGTTGTCGGCTGACGAGCCAGGACTGTCCGTTGTTGTGGTGGGCTCAGGTGAGTAGGTCCAGGTATGGGCCGAATTCCGATGCCAGGGTTAGGCGGCCCAGTTTTTGGTATTCGCGTTGGATCGCGTGGATCAGGGTGGGCATGGAGACCGGGGTGGCTGATTCGGCCGATAGGTAGGCCGCTGTGACGGCTACTGAGCGGATGTTGCCGCCTGCCAGTTCGAAGGATTCGGCGCAGAAGTCGAGGTCGAGGTCGGGGGCGCGGGGGAGGGTTCGGCCCAGGGAGCGGTCCCAGAGGAGGCGGCGTTGGGGCGGGTCCGGGATGGGGAAGTCGATGACCAGGTCCAGACGGCGGGTGAAGGCGTCGTCCAGGTTGGCGCGGAGATTGGTGGCCAGGATGGCGAGGCCGTCGAAGGACTCCATGCGTTGCAGGAGATAGGCGCTCTCGACGTTGGCGTAGCGGTCGTGGGCGTCCTTGACCTCGGAGCGTTTGCCGAAGATCGCGTCCGCCTCGTCGAAGAGCAGGACGCCGTTCACGCCGGCCGCTTCGGTGAAGATGCGTTCGAGGTTTTTCTCCGTTTCGCCTACGTATTTGTCGATGACTGTTGCCAGGTCAACCGTGTAGAGGTCCAGGCCCAGATCGGCCGCGATCACCTCGGCGGACATGGTCTTACCGGTGCCGGAGTCGCCGGCGAAGAGCGCCGATACGCCTCGGCCGCGCCCGCCGCCCGGCCGCATGCCCCATGCGCCGAGGACCTGGTCGCGGTAGCGGGCGCGGGCGGTGAGTTCGCGGAGCTGGGCGTGGGTGTCGGCGGGCAGGACCAGATCGGACCAGCTCACCGCGGGCTCGATACGGCGGGCCAGCCGGTCAAGGCCCGCGGCGTTCTGGGCGCGGGCGCCCTGCCGTACATGGTCGGAGGTGAGCGTCCCGCCGTCCAGCCGGGCCGTCTGCGCCGCGCTGCGTGCCGCGCCCTCGATCTGGTCCGGAGTGAGGAGGAACGGCGAGAGCAGTACGGGGATGTCGAGGCCGGACGGTACGGGAGCGGCGTACGCGTCCTGCCAGAGCGCGGCCCGTACGGACGGTTCCACCCGCGACGCGTGCAGGAGCAGCGGCGGACGGGCCGACCAGGCCGCGTCCCACGGGACCCGGCCGACGAGCACGGTGGGCAGCGGAGTACCGGTCAGCAGACGCAGCAGTTCCGGCCGGTCCCGGGCCAGCGCGTCCAGCGGCGCGCAGACCACCCCCGCACCCGTCAGCCGCGCCTCGCGCACCAGCGCGCGTACCGCTTCGGCCGGCGTCGGGTCCTCGGCCAGCCGCGACAGATCGAGGCCCAGTACGCCACGCCCCGCGAGGCTCAGCGCGGACGCGGCCACCGCCGTACCCGCGCCGCCCTGGTCCTCACGGAGATACGCCAGGCCGATGCCCGAACCGAGCGTACGAGCCAGCGGCCCGGGATCGCCGACGCCCTCGACGGCATGCCAGGGCGCCAGCAGATCCGCCAGCCGTGGATCGGGCGTGTCGTCGCCGAGCAGATGCATGGTGACCCGGTCGGGAACCCGTAACGCCCGCCCCAGAAAAGGACGTTCCGCCTCCTCCACCAGCAGCAGTCCCCCGGAACGCAGCGGCGCGTGCGGGCCCAGCCGGGCACGGGCGCTCGCGTCGGCGGGCGAGAGGCCGCAGAGCCCGAGGGCGAGACCGGTGGTCGGACGGCGGCGGGTCACATCGTCGTTGAGGTAGCCGTAGAACGCCTCGAAGCGGTCGTCCAGATCCGGTACGAGTGCGATGAGCAGGATCTCCACATCGAGAGGCGACAGGCCGAATTCCGTTGCCAGGGACGTCAGTCGGGACGGCGGCTCATCTGGCGCTGTCAGTACCGACGCCTCGCCCTGGGCCGGAACCGGGAACGTACGGCCCTCGTCCAGCAGCCGTGTGATCGTCTCCTCGGTGAGGTACAGGCCACGGAACGCGTCGTCCGGGTGGGGATCGGTGAGCTGACGCGCCTCGACCGCACGGCGGATACGTTGCTCCACGACGACGGCGCGGGCCAGCAGATGCCTCAGGTTCGAGTCCTTGTGCCGCCGAGGCTCGTCGTGCCGCTGAAGCTCATCGTGCTGCTGAAGCTCATCGTGCTGCTGAGGCTCGTCAGTCATCGCCTCTGGTTTCCGTGATACGGAGTGACAGGCCCGGGCGTGCGGTACCGGCTTCGGTACCGGCTTCGGTACCGGGCTCGGTGTCAGCTTTGCCGCCGTACACCGGCATCGACCGCCTCGTATCCGTACGCCCCCGCTCCTCCGGCGCATGGTCCCCGAAGCGCGCGTGCAGTCCCTCGTCGCCCACCGGCGGACCGGCCGGATACGTCGGCGACTCCGTCACCGGCACACTCACCACCAGATCCAGCGACGGCTTCAACTCCCCGCCGAGCGCGCTCCAGACATCCGCGAAGGAGCGGTCCTCCGGCGGAGGCAGCGCGATGGTCATCGGTACGGCGACCCCGATGTCCCCGAGGATTCCCGTCAACCGCTCGGGCGGCAGCGCCTCGTACCGCAGCAGACAGCTCAGGAGCGAGGAGAGCAGGCGGTGTTCGTCCTCGGGCCGTTTGGTCCAGGCCGTGATCAGATACGAGAGCTTGAAGAAGCGCGGCGGTCTGCGGCGGGCGACGACGGTGCCGCGTTCGTCGTACTCGTTGTACAGCCCGCGTTCGCGCCGTCGCATGTCCTCGCGGATGTCGTACAGATACAGATTGACCGTCGGCGCGTTGACCTTGGCGGCCCAGTCGCGGGTCGGCGCGTCGAACACCACCGCGATCTGGGCGCCTTCGAGCACCTCCGCCCTGAGCAGGGCGCGCAGCGTGTCATCGACCTCATGGATCATGACCCGACCTCCGTGACCCTCGTCATCCGGGCCGAAGAGGCCTCCGTCATCCCGGTCATCCGGGCCGAAGAGACCTCGGCGACCCCCGTCATCCGCGCCCCGCGAAGTCCGGTGGCTGGAGCTTGCGCTGGACCACCAGCACCGGTTTCTCCAGCCGGTCGAGATCCGTGACGTCCGCGCGGAGCTGGCGCGGCCCGAGCCGGTCCTTGCGGAGCACCAGCATCTGCGCCTCGAAGGTGCCGTCACCGCCGACGGTCACCGGCGCTCCCGCCGCGGTGATGCCCGCGCTCCAGCTCAGCCGTACGCGCGCGCCCGGCGGGTAATCCGTGCCGCGCGCCAGGACGACCTGTCCCGGTGTGGCCACCGCCGGAGTGACCGTCAGCCTCGGCTGGAGGACACGCAGCCGCGCCTGGTCCCTGTTGTCGGCAGCTCGGCGGTCAGGAAGTGTGGCGACGACGCTCCCGTGCACGTCTCCGCTGATCGCCGTCCGGTACGTGGCCGTCTGCGTCACCTCGATCCGACCGCCCGGCCGGATCGTGCACGGCGCGGTCGGCGTACAGCGGGACAGTCCCGCCAAGGTGCGCCTGCCGGGATCGGGCGTCCTGGGCCAGGCGGAGGTGAGGATGACACCGGTCGCTGTGTCCGGTCCCGCGTTGGTGAGGACGAAACGGGCGCGGGCGTCGCGCCCGGTGTACGTACGCTGCGGTTCGATCCGTACGTCCACGGCGACATCGGCCGTCGGCGGAAGAGGCGGCAGCGGCGGAACCGGCTGCTCCAGTACCTCCACCGTCGCCGTGTCGGTACCGGTGTTGCCGTTCGAGTCGGTGGCCGAGCAGGTGACCGTCGTACGGCCGACCGGGAAGAGCGAGCCCGAGGCGGGCGCGCACCGCGCGGGCAGCGGGCCGTCGTGGGCGTCCTCGGCGGTGGCGGTGAACGAGACGCGGGCGCCGTCCGGGTTCCTGGTCCGTACCGTACGGTCGTCCACGGTGACCACCGGTGCCTCGACATCGTTGACGGCGATGCTGATCGTCTGCGTCAGCGCGGGATCGGGCACGGCCCTCGGGCCGAGGCTCGCTGTGCCACTTGCCGTGCCGCCGGTCGCACCGCCCGTCGTACCGGAGCCCAGCAGGAACTGGACCGTGCAGGTCAGCGTGGTCCCCTGCGGAGCGTTCTCGGCGACCTCGATGGTCTCGTCGAAGGCCGCGGTCGCGCCACTGGTGAGGTTCCGGACGGGCGGTTCGAGGGTGACGGTGAGGGCGGGATCGCAGCCGTCGAGCTGGTAGCCGACGGAGGTGGGCAGATTGGTCAGGCCTTCGGCGATCTTGTCCGCCACCGCCTCCCCGTCGACATCGCTGAGCAGCGCGCCATTGGTCGCCTCGATGACTTTGTCGGCCTGGCCGGGCGGGTGCAGCGGGTCTTCCACCTGGTCGGGATAGTCGGGATTGTTGGCGTCGCCGGTTCCGTTGAGGCCGTCGCCTATCGCGGTGGCGATATCCACGCCCACGACCCTGATCCCACGGTCCTTCAGCGCGTTGATCGTGTCCGTGAGCGAGTGCCCCATGCTCGGGTCGTGGCTCGAAGCATCACCGACCAGCACGACCACCGGGCTCGCGTCCTCACGGAAGACGGTCCCGCCGTCGCTGCCGTGCGCGATCTGCCACAGTGCGTTGATCCAGTCCTCGGACGGTCCCATGCTGAACTCGCCACGGTGGGTGTCGAGTTCGTCGACGCCCGTCTGCACCGCGCCGAGATCGTGCGTGAGCGGCTGAAGAACGGTGTAGACCTCGCCGTTGTCGGCGTCGACCTCCTGGTCTCCGTACGTGGCCACGGCGAAGCGCGAGTCCGGCTGCTCCTCGCGCACCCTGTTGGTGATCACCGGGAGGTTCTGCTGAATCCTCGCGATCGCTGTGTTCATGCTGTAGGTGCCGTCCACCAGCAGCACGATGTCGGGCTTCGGCGGGATGGCGGGCGTACGGACCTGCTTGTCGACGGCGAGGATGCCGCCCGGGTCGAGCTCCTCCTCCACCACGGCCGGTGTGACGGGCGGTTCGGGAACGGCCGCGGCCGGCGCGGCGGCGGAACTGGGCAGGCTGCCGACCGCCAGCAGGAGCAGTACGAAGGGCAGCACGCGCAAGGCGGGCGCGACACGCGGTCGGTGTGCCTGCCACGTCCGTGCCGACGACCGTGCCTGCCACGTCCGTGCCGACGACCGTGCCTGCCACGTCTGTGCCGAGGACCGTGTCTGCCGTGGCCGCCCCGACCACCGTGTCCGGTGCGTCCGTGACGTCCGCAGGAGCCGCGCCCGTGCCGATCGCCGGAATCGCTGAGACCGCCGCACGGAACCCTCCCCAGATCGGCACGCCGGCCCTCACCATCCCCTGCTCGCGCCCCCGGCGGGCAGAGGGGCGCGAGTCAGTCCTGCGGGAACCCAGCTCTGCCCTTTCGGGCAGTGGTTCCGAGCCGTACCGCGAGCGGTTGGGCCGACGGCAGATGACGGCAGCTGACGGTACGTCAGATCAGCCCCTGACGCAGCGCGTACGCCACCGCATGAGAGCGATTACGCAGTTGCAGCCGGGTCATCACCGCGTGCAGCACGTTCTTTATGGTGCGTTCCGAGTAGGCGAGCTTCATCGCGATGTCGGCGGTGTCGTACCCCTCGGCGACCAGCCGCAGTACATCGATCTCCCGCGACGACAGGCCCGTGAAGTGCAGACCACGAGGCCCGAGCACCTGTCCCTGCAGTTTCCCCACCTGTTCGAGCAGCTTGCCGAGGAGGTCGGCGGGCACATGCCCTTCCCCGTTCGCCACCGCGACAATGACCCGTACGAGATGGTCGGGCGTCGCCTCCGACCGCCGCACCACACCGGCCACACCGCACTCCGCGGCGCTGACCAGCTTCTGTTCGTCTATCTCGGTGGCGACCAGCACGCCGCGGGAGGTACCACTGCGCTGGATGTTGCGCAGCATCCGCAACGCTTCGTCATCGATCACATCCACCACCACTACGACCACTTCCGGAGCGACCTCTTCCTCGTCGCCGCCGGCCAGTCTCACCTCCGGTCTGGTCCGCAACTGGCTCGCCACCCCGGCCTGGGAGATCGGATCCTGCGCGCATAAACCGACGATGGTACGTTCTGTCATGAATTTCCCCCTCCGCATATGCGAACCGATGGCGTCATCATGGGCGGAACCGGACCTGCGCGGCTTCGGTCCCAGTTGCCATACGCATCGGTAGCTACTCCTTTCCCACCAACGGCTGAGACGAAATCAGCTCCCACTGGATGGGCACCACATCTGCCCGAAAGTGTTCCTGTCCGGCCGCTGTTCGCGACTGTGAGCGGTCCTACCGTGCGGGCCATGAGTGTTACGGCGAGCCTCGACGCAACGACTGTCACCGCCGAGCCGGGCGTGGCGACGGACGTACCCCTACAGATCCTGAACTCCGGCAGCACCGTCGAGGAGTACCGCTTCGAGGTGGTCGGGGCCTGCGCGGCCTGGTCGACGGTGGAACCCGCGACCCTTTCCCTCTATCCGGGCGCCTCCGGTACCGTCGCCCTGCGGCTGAGCCCGCCGCGCGATCCGTCGGTGCCCGCGGGCGAGACTCCCTTCGGTGTACGTGTGCTGCCGACGAGCGAACCGGGCGAGGCGGTGGTGCCCGAAGGCCGGGTGACCGTGGCGCCGTTCACTGAAGTGACGTCGGAACTGGTGCCGCGCGGCTCGACCGGCGCCCGTCGCGGCAGACATCAACTCGCTGTCGACAACCGGGGAAACGCTCCGGTGACCGTACAACTGAGCGCGCGTACGGGCTCGGAGCGCGCACGGGTCGACTTCGCCGCCAAGGAACTGGTGATCCCGCCGGGACACGCGGACTTCGGGAAGTTACGGGTACGGCCGGCCAAGCGGATCTGGCGCGGAACGCCGGTGACGCATCAGTTCCAGGCTTTTGTGGCGTCGCAGTCGGCACAGTTGACGGACGGTCAGCAAGGCAGTCAGGAGGGAAGTCGGCAGCAGGATGAGTTGTCGCCGCCACCCTTCGAACCGCTCGTCCTGGACGGCTCGTACGAGCAGCAGGCCATCCTGCCGCGCTGGCTGCCTCGCGCGCTGGTCCTCGCGGCGGTGGTGGTCCTCGCGGCGGTCGGCCTCTGGTACGGGCTGCTCCGGCCGGCGGTTAAGTCGACGGCCCGCGAGGCGGTGACTCCGGAAGTGGTCGCGTCCGCCGCGCAGCAGACGCCCTCGCCGGGCGCCGGAGCCGCGAACGGCGGCAACGGCGCGGCGAACAGCGGCTCGACGGCAGGCGCCGACGGAGGCGCGGCCGGGGAGGGACAGCAGAGCAGCTCGGGCGCGGGATCCGGGTCCGGGGCGAGCTCCGGCTCGGACGCCGGCAGCGCGGCCGGGACAGGTACGCCCACCAGCGCACGTGTCGAGGTCAGGGACGCGGTCGGCGGCGGTACGAGCAGAGGATCGGCGTATCAGGTGCCCGCGGGCAGTACGTTCGAACTCACCGACATCGTGGTCCAGAACCCGCAGGGCGACGCCGGCACACTGGTCGTCTCCAGCCAGGACGCTCCCGTCCTGCGGCTGGCCCTGGAGAACTTCCGCGACACCGACTACCACTTCGTCACACCGATTCTGGTACCGGCCGGTGGCGAGATCACCATGACCGTCGACTGCCGGCAGGTGGGCAGGCCCGTGCAGGCGCCGAGGCCGTCGGGGTGCGCGGAGTCACTGCTGCTGGGCGGCACGCTGCGGACGGACGCGGCGCAGTAACGGCGGCGGGTCGGTCGGCGGAGAGGCAAAGAGAAGGCGGAGTAGAGGGCGGAGAGGGATCGGTCAGGCAGGCGGAGCCTCTTCTTCCTCCTCGGCGCCCTCCTCCGCCCGCTGGACGAAGGAGCCCTGTACGTCGGCCGGTTCCTCGTCCTCGCCCTCCGTGTCCTGGCGCTGTACGGACGGCGCGGACGACATGGACTGCACGGGCACGGACTGAACGTCCGCAGCAGGAGCAGGAGTCGGCGCCGGGCTCGGCCCGGACAGCACTCGGTCGGCGTTGGCGACGGCCTCCTGCTCGAAGCGGTCGGACGGATCGCTCACACGGATACCGCCGGGCGCCTCCGTACCCTCGACAGGCCCGTTGCGCTGCTGGACCACATGCGTCAACTCATGGGCCAGCGTGGTGCGTCCGCCGGGCGACGACGGATCGTAACTGTCCCGCTGGAAGACCACATGGTTGCCCACGGTGTACGCGTGCGCGCCGACGTCCTTCGCCGACTCGTGTGCCGCCGAGTCGGCGTGCACACGTACATCGGAGAAGTCGGCGCCCATCCGCGTCTCCATGTCGGTGCGGGTGTCGGTGTCGAGTGGCTGTCCGCCACCGGAGGAGACGACGTCGTGCACGGAGGAGCGCTCCTCCTCGGCCTGAACCTCCTCGGACTCCATTTCCCCGGCCCCGGCGGGCGCGGGGCCCTTGCCGAGCATCGATCCCACGGCGCTGTTCCCGACCGCCCGTTGCAGGCCGGCCATACCGACAGGTCCGACCACATCGGACCGTCCCGTCGCGGCGGCCTCGAAGAGACGCGACGCGCCGGCGGCTTCCCGTACGTCCGCCACGTCCGCCGTGCCCGTGGCCCGCGCGGACCGGAAGGACTCGTCGTGCTCGTGCCCTTGTGCCTGCTCCTGCTCGTGTTCGTGTGCGCGCATCGCGGTCTCCTCGGACCTCTCCGCCCTGCCTGCCGGCCTGCCTGAACCTCCACCGTCCACCCTCGCGGCGCGCGCGGCGGACCGTCCAGCCCCGGTCTCCATCGCCCGGGGGCACTCCGCCCTGCCTCTTGGGGCAGCGCGGACGCCCTGACGGCACACGGCGATGCCGGGCGGTCCTGGCGGGCATGTCGGACGGCCTTGGTGGGAGCGGTGGCCGGGAAAGGGCGGATCATGGCCGGTAAGGATTCACAGAGTGCCGGACAGGACGCTCGGACGTCCGGGGTTACGGGGAAGATCGATGAGACTCTGCTTTCTGGTGGAGGAGCAGTACCGGTACGACGGGATGCCCGTGGAGGTGATCCGCCGACTCACCGCCTGGGGGCACCGGGTGGATGTGCTGCGGCCTGGCAGTTCGCTGCTGCGGCTGTCGGAGACGGTGCGGGCGGGCAGCCATGATGCCTGGGTGCTCAAGACGGTGTCGGGAGGACCGGGACTGACACTGCTCGAAGCGGCGGCGGCGGTCGGGCTGACAACGGTCAATGACGCGCGGTCGATCCGTGGTGTGCGCGACAAGGCGCTCGCGGCGGTGATCGGGCGGAGCCGGGGGTTGCCGATGCCGGTGACGTACGCGGCGGCGCGGCCCGACGCGTTGGCGGAGCTGCCGGAGACGGAGTTCCCGCTGGTGGTCAAGCCCGCCGACGGGAGTTCGGGGCGCGCGGTACGGGTGGTGCCTTCACCGGACCGGCTGGCCGAGCTGGCGGGCGAACTGTCCGGCGAGGGCATGCTGATCGCCCAGCCGTATGTGCGCAACTCTGGGATCGACCTCAAGGTGTACTGCGTCGGCGGTGAGTTGTACGCGACCGAGCGCTGCTCACCGCTCCACCCCGACCGGCCCGCGCACGAGCGGCGCGTACCGCTGTCCGCCGAGATCGCGGGGATGGCGGCGGAGGTCGGGGCGGTGTACGGGCTCGATCTGTACGGCGTGGACGTGCTGCTGGGCCCGGACGGTCCGGTGATCGTCGACGTCAATGACTTCCCGAGCTTCCGGCTGGTGCCCGACGCGGTGGAACGGGTGGCGAGGGCCGTACTGGAACTGGCGCGTACGGGCGGCGCGCGGCCGAACATGGGTGAGGCAGCGTCGCGTACCGACGGTACGAGACCGAGCACCGACCGAACCGGACCGCGCACCAACGGGACAGGACCGCGTACGGACGGTACGGGACCGACCGCCGACGGGCCGGAACCGGGCACGGCGGACGTCATCCCGCTCCCGGAACCGGCGCGTGTTTCCGTACAGTTCCGCGCCACGGCGGCCGGTGAGGGCCGATGAGGATCTGTCTGATCACATCCCGGCCCGGCCATCCGCTTCTGTCCGCCACGACCGCACTGCTGACGCCGCGTCACGAGGTGGACTCGATCGATCCGGAGGCGGGAGATGACGCGTCCCGGCCGTCGGTGTCCGAGGGCTCGGGCGCGCTCGCCGATGTCTATCTCCTCAAGGCACGGACACCGCGCGCGCTGGCCCTGGCCCGGTCCTTCGAAAAGCGTGGCGCTCCCATGGTCAACTCGGCCGCCGCGACCGCACTCTGCCAGGACCGGGCGCCGATGGCCGAGCTGGCCCGGTCCGCCGGGCTGCCGTTCGCGAGTACACGCACGGTGGCCGCCCTACGGCAACTCGCGGCGGAGCCGGACCTGTTGCCGTATCCACTTGTGGTCAAGAGCCGCCACAGCCGACGGCACGATCTGGTCGCCCGTGTCGACAACGCCGTACGGCTGCGCCAACTGTGCGCGGAATGGCCCGACGAGCCGGTGGTGGTCCAGCCGTTCACCGCGAACAGCGGCTGGGACCACAAGCTATGGGTGATCGCCGGCCAGGTCTTCGCGGGCCTGCGCCGCTCGGAACTGGCCGATCCTCAGACAGATTCTCAGCGGGATTACCGGCCGGATTGCCAGCCGGACTCCCGGCCCGAGCCTGATCGCCTGCGCCGGCCCGGGAGCCGAGGCCCTGGCCCGACTCTCCCGCTGGCACTGGCCGATCTGCCCGGCGGATGGCTCGACTTGGTCCGCCAGGTCGGCTCGGTCTTCGCGCTCGACGTGTACGGCGTGGATCTGATCGACGCGGGCGGCGGCGCGCCACTGATCGTCGACATCAACGCCTTCCCCGGCATCAGAGGACAGGCGGGCGCGCCGGAGGCACTCGCGGCCCTGGCGCTGCGGGCGGCGACAGGCGAGGCGGAGGCGGCGACCGCCGTGCCGATGTGAGAGCTGTGCCGATAGGAGACTCGGGTGGTGTCCGGAGACCCTCCTGTCTCCCGTGTCCCATGGGTAAGTAATACTCACTTCATGGGTGCGAAGATTACGGGGAGGACCGCGAGGAAGATCGCGGATGCGCGCGGCGAGACGTTCGGAGGCGAAGCCGTACGGATCAGACGAGCGACCGCCCGCGACGCCAAGCGGCTCACCGCCCTCGTACGCTGCTCCCGTGCCTATGAGGGCCCGTACGCGCCGATGATCGCCGGCTACCGGGTCGGTCCCGACTACATCGAGGCCCATGAGGTCTTTGTGGCCGTCGGCTCCGGCGACCGGATCCTCGGCTTCTACGCCCTGATCCTGCTCACTCCCACTCCAACTCCCACTCCCGCTTCCACCCCGAGTCCCGCTCCCGCCACGGCGGAGCTCGACCTGATGTTCGTGGCCGACGACGCGCAGGGCCTCGGTATCGGCCGCCGGCTGATCGAGCATATGAAGGCCGGCGCGCGCGAGGCCGGGCTCGACCGTGTCCGTATCGTCTCGCACCCGCCCGCCGAGGGCTTCTACCGCAGCGTGGGCGCCCGGCGGACCGGCACAGAAGCCGCGAATCCACCCGCGGTGATGTGGGACCGCCCCGAACTGCTCCTGCCGATCGGGACAACCGCGCCGACCAGGCCGATCACGCGCGAGGGAAGCGACCGCGAGGGAAGCGGCTACGCGGCCTCGTCCACATGATGGACGCCGCCGTGCAGGGCGGCGGCCCACTCCCGCAGAAGCACTTCGTACGCCTCCGAGGGCCACGTACCGTCGGAGGCGTCGGCCGCGTCGACAAGCGCGCGGATCCGCTCATTGGCCGCGACGGCGTCGCGGGCCGAGGATGCGGTGGCACGAGTGGAGGACATATGACAAGCGTAGGCGCAGGGCGGGCGCCAAGACACCGTCGGGAGCGCGTCCTTGCTCACACTCCCTCGGCCCGACTCCGGCTCCCGCCCCGACCGGCCCCTACCTCTGGCTCGTCAGTGCCCGTGTCAGTGCCTGTCAGCCCGCCGATTCGCCCGCGTGCGGGCTCAGCGTGTCCGTGCCGATCAGTACGAACAGGGCGATGCCGAGCAGCACGCGGTAGATCACGAACGGCATGAAGCTCTTGGTCGTAATGAACTTCATGAACCAGGCGATAACGGCATATCCCACCGCGAACGCGATGATCGTGGCGAAGATCGTGGGGCCCCAGGACACATGGCCGCCGTTGCCCGCGTCCTTCAGTTCGAAGACTCCGGAGGCGAGGACTGCCGGGATCGCGAGCAGGAACGAGTAACGCGCCGCCGCCTCGCGGGTGTATCCCATCAGCAGACCGCCGCTGATCGTCGCGCCCGAGCGGGAGACGCCCGGGACCAGCGCCATCGCCTGGCAGATGCCGAAGATCAGACCGTCCCTGACGCCCAGCTCCTGGAGGGACTTGCGCTCCTTGATGGCGCGGTGCTTGCCGCCGGTCTCGTCACGCGCCGCCAGCCGGTCCGCGACACCCAGGACGATGCCCATCACGATCAGCGTGACGGCGATCAGCCGCAGATCGCGGAACGGGCCCTCGATCTGGTCCTTGAAGGTGACTCCGAGCACCCCGATCGGGATCGAGCCGACGATGACCAGCCAGCCCATCTGCGCGTCGTGGTTGCTGCGCATCGCCTTGTTCGTCAGCGAGCGGAACCATGCGGAAACGATACGGGCGATGTCCTTGCGGAAGTAGATCAGGACGGCGGCCTCGGTACCGATCTGCGTGATCGCGGTGAACGCCGCACCCGGGTCGTGCCAGCCCGCGAACGCCGCCGTCAGCCGCAGATGCGCGCTGGAGGAGATGGGCAGGAACTCGGTCAGTCCCTGGACGAGCCCGAGGACGAAAGATTCGAACCAAGACATGGGGTACTACGCCATCCAAGAGAGGATCATGCACTGGCCGGCGGAAACTGCGGGCACAGTGGCGGGCTGAGAGCTGACGGTCGATGCGCGGTTAGATCATATGGATGGGCAGATGGTCCTACTCACGTGGTCCTACGTCTCACGCCTGCTCGTCACTACGGACATGGCGTCGTTGAGGCCGGTGGCATGACGATCAGTGATCATCGATCAGCGATCACATGCCGGGTTGGGGCAGCCTAGCGTCTGAAGCTGACGGCACAGCTGGCAGCCCCCTGCCATCACCTTTGTCATCAGCCCTGCCGTCGGTGGCCCCGGCTCCCATTCACTGTGCTCACTCCCGTAGAGCATTGCGCGCGGTGAAAGTCCTACACATGGCGT
Source organism: Streptomyces sp. NPDC059743 (assembly GCF_042732975.1). Taxonomy (NCBI): domain Bacteria; kingdom Bacillati; phylum Actinomycetota; class Actinomycetes; order Kitasatosporales; family Streptomycetaceae; genus Streptomyces; species Streptomyces sp. NPDC059743. The sequence goes on from NZ_JBHWGS010000026.1 coordinate 80,685, forward strand.
ATTGCGGAGAGGGATAGCTCACAGGCGCGCGCTCTGCTGCTCGTTCGGCGTGCTGTCCTAACATCTGGGCATGACGGTCCTGCCTGACGACGGGCTTTCCCTGGCCGCCGAGTTCCCCGACGCGACCCGCGAGCAGTGGCAGAGCCTGGTGGCAGGCGTGCTGCGCAAATCGGGTCGTGATGTCTCGGGGCCGGCCGCCGAGGAGGCACTTGCCACGACGCTTCAGGACGGGCTCATCACCCGTCCGCTCTACACCGCCGAAGACGCGCCGGGCGGCCGGATCACGCCCGGCGGCCAGGACGCGCCGGGCGCCGGCACCCCTCCCAGCGCCGCCGCCTCTCCCGGTTTCGTCGGCTATCCAGGTTTCGCGCCGTTCGTCCGAGGCAGCCGGCCCGAGGGCGGTGCCGTCTCCGGCTGGGACGTACGTCAGCGTCATACGCGGCCCGATCCCGCCCGTACCAATGAAGCCGTGCTTGCCGACCTCGAAAACGGCGTCACCTCCCTGTGGCTGGGCGTGGGAGCCGCCGGAGTCCCGGTGAGCGGTCTGGCCACCGCGCTCGACGGTGTCTATCTCGACCTGGCTCCCGTCGCACTCGACGCGGGCGACGAATTCGGGCCCGCCGCACGGGAGTTGCTGAGGCTGTACGACGAGCGCGAGGTGCCTCGCCACCAGGCGCGCGGCACTCTCGGCGCCGATCCCGTCGCTCAACTCGCCCGTACCGGACGGGAGACGGACGGCCACACCGAGGAGGCCGCGGAACTCGCCGCGCTCTGCGACCGTGAGTATCCCGGTCTGCGCGCCATCACCGTCGACGCCCTGCCGTACCACGAGGCCGGCGCCTCGGACGCCCAGGAGCTGGGCTGTTCGCTCGCCACTGGCGTCGGCTGGCTGCGTGAGCTCACCGCGGCCGGACTCTCCGTCGAAGCGGCCTGCGGACAGCTCGAATTCCGCTACGCGGCCACCGCCGACCAGTTCCTCACGATCTCCAAACTCCGTGCCGCGCGCAGGCTCTGGGCCCGGGTGGCCGAGGTCTGCGGCGCGCCTGCCGCCGGCGCACAGCTCCAGCACGCCGTGACCTCACCGGTGATGATGACCAAGCGCGATCCCTGGGTGAACATGCTGCGCACCACGGTCGCCTCGCTGGCGGCCGGCCTGGGCGGCGCCGACGCCGTGACCGTACTGCCGTTCGATCACTCTCTCGGGCTCTCCGACGCCTTCTCCCGCAGGATCGCGCGCAATACTTCGACGATCCTGCTGGAGGAGTCGCATCTCGGACGGGTCATCGATCCGGCGGGCGGCTCCTGGTACGTGGAACGGCTCACCGACGAACTCGCCCACGCGGCCTGGGCGTGGTTCCAGGAGATCGAGCGCGCAGGCGGCCAACGCGCCGCCCTGCGTGACGGGTTGATCGAGGAGCGGCTCTCGGACACCTGGCGGGAGCGCTCGGAGAAGCTTGCCCGGAGGCGTGAACCCATCACCGGAGTCAGCGAGTTCCCGCAGCTCTCGCAGCCTCCGGTGGAACGGGATCCGGCGCCCGGGACATCCGTCGGCGGGCTTGGCGGGCTTGGCGGGCTTGGTGGGCTTGGTGGGCTTGGCGGGCTGCCCGTCGTCCGCCGTGACGAGGCGTACGAGGCGCTCCGCGCCCGCTCCGACGCGTATCTCGCCGCCACCGGCGCCCGGCCACGGGTCTTTCTGGCGGCTCTCGGACCGGCCGCCGCGCACACGGCACGGGCCACCTTCGCCGCCAGTCTCTTCCAGGCCGGCGGGATCGAGCCGGTCCACGAGCCGGTGTCGGTCGACGCGGAGACCGCCGCCGACGCCTTCACCCGCAGCGGAGCGTCCGTCGCCTGCCTCTGCTCCAGCGACACGCTCTACACCGAGCACGCCGCGCCCGTCGCGGCGGCGCTCAAGTCCGCCGGCGCGCTGCGGGTCTTTCTCGCCGGCCGGCCCGGCGAGCACCGTGAGACATATCTGGAGGCCGGAGTGGACGAGTTCGTCGTCGCGGGCGGCGACGCGGTCGCCGTCCTCACCTCCGTACTCGACCGGATGGGAGTGGCGTGATGGGGATCCCCGACTTCACCGAGATCGGCCTGTCCAAGAGCGGCCTGTCCGAGACCGGCCCGGGACCCGGTGACAGCGCCGCGGTCACCGAGGACCAGTGGCGTACGGCCGTCAAGGAGCGGACCGGCCGCGCGGACGGCGAGCTGGTCTGGGAGACGCCCGAGGGCATCGCCGTCAAACCGCTCTACACCGCGCAGGACACGGCCGGTCTCGACTTCCTCGCCACGTATCCGGGCATCGCGCCGTATCTGCGCGGCCCGTACCCGACGATGTACGTCAATCAGCCCTGGACGATCCGGCAGTACGCCGGCTTCTCCACCGCCGAGGAGTCCAACGCCTTCTACCGGCGCAATCTCGCCGCCGGACAGAAGGGCCTGTCGGTCGCCTTCGATCTGCCGACGCACCGCGGCTACGACAGCGACCATCCGCGGGTGACCGGCGATGTCGGGATGGCAGGTGTGGCCATCGACTCCATCTACGACATGCGACAGCTCTTCGACGGCATCCCGCTGGACCGGATGAGCGTGTCGATGACGATGAACGGCGCCGTACTGCCCGTACTCGCCCTCTACATCGTGGCCGCCGAGGAGCAGGGCGTACCGCCCGAGAAGCTGGCCGGGACCATCCAGAACGACATCCTCAAGGAGTTCATGGTCCGCAACACCTATATCTATCCGCCGAAGCCCTCGATGCGGATCATCTCCGACATCTTCGCGTACACCTCGCGCAAGATGCCGCGCTACAACTCCATCTCCATCTCGGGCTATCACATCCAGGAAGCGGGCGCGACGGCCGATCTGGAGCTGGCGTACACCCTCGCGGACGGCGTGGAGTATCTGCGCGCCGGACTCGGCGCGGGGCTCGACGTGGACGCGTTCGCGCCGCGGCTCTCCTTCTTCTGGGCGATCGGCATGAACTTCTTCATGGAGATCGCCAAGCTGCGGGCGGCCCGGCTGCTGTGGGCCAAGCTGGTCAAGAAGTTCGATCCGAAGAACGCCAAGTCGCTTTCGCTGCGCACCCATTCACAGACCTCCGGCTGGTCGCTCACCGCGCAGGACGTCTTCAACAACGTCACACGCACCTGTGTGGAGGCGATGGCCGCCACCCAGGGCCATACGCAGTCGCTGCACACCAACGCGCTGGACGAGGCGCTGGCCCTGCCCACCGACTTCTCGGCCCGTATCGCCCGCAACACGCAGTTGCTGCTCCAGCAGGAGTCGGGCACCTGCCGGGTGACCGATCCCTGGGGCGGCAGCGCGTACGTCGAGAAACTGACGTACGACCTGGCGCGGCGCGCCTGGCAGCACATCGAGGAGGTCGAGGCGGCGGGCGGTATGGCGCAGGCCATCGACGCGGGAATCCCCAAGCTCCGGGTGGAGGAGGCCGCCGCGCGTACGCAGGCGCGGATCGACTCCGGGCGGCAGCCGGTCATCGGCGTGAACAAGTACCGGGTGGAGAGCGGCTCGGACGAGCAGATCGACGTCCTCAAGGTCGACAATTCCTCGGTGCGGGCCCAGCAGATCGAGAAGCTGCGGCGGCTGCGCGCCGAGCGGGACGAGAACGCCTGCCAGGACGCGCTACGGGCGCTTACGGTGGCGGCGGAGGCGGGTTCCGGTGGCTCCGGTGGCGCGGGCTCCGGAGCCGGCCTGGGCGGCCCGGGCGGTCTGGACGGGAATCTGCTGGCGCTCGCAGTGAACGCGGCCCGCGCGATGGCCACCGTCGGCGAGATCTCGGACGCCCTGGAGAAGGTGTACGGGCGTCACTCGGGCCAGATCCGTACGATCTCCGGTGTGTACCGGAACGAGGCAGGCACCTCCCCGGCCGTGGAGAGCACCCGTGCCGTGGTCGAGGAATTCGAACGGGCCGAGGGACGCCGTCCGCGCATCCTGGTGGCCAAGATGGGGCAGGACGGCCATGACCGCGGCCAGAAGGTGATCGCGACGGCCTTCGCCGACCTGGGCTTCGACGTCGATGTCGGCCCGCTGTTCCAGACACCGGCCGAGGTGGCGCGGCAGGCGGTCGAGGCGGACGTCCATATCGTCGGCGTCTCCTCGCTGGCGGCCGGGCACCTCACACTCGTACCGGCGCTGCGCGAACAGCTCGCGGCGGAGGGCCGGGAGGACATCATGATCGTTGTCGGCGGAGTGATCCCGCCGCAGGACATCGAGGAACTGCGCCGTGCGGGCGCGGCGGCGGTCTTCCCGCCGGGCACGGTGATTCCGGACGCGGCGCGGGATCTGCTGAGGGCGCTGGGGGAGTCGCTGGGGCATGAGGGGTACGGGGCGGGGGGTGCCGAGGGCGCAGGGGGCGCCGAGGGCGCGGCGTACGGTGCGGGCGGGCGGTGAGCGCGTGCCGCCGCGGATCGACATCGACAGTTACGTCAAGGGCGTGCTGGACGGGTCCCGCTCGTACATCGCCCGTGCCGTCACTCTGGTCGAGTCCACGAGGCCCGACCACCGCAGGCTGGCCCAGCTGCTGCTGACCGAGCTGCTGCCGCACTCCGGGAAGGCGCGCAGGATCGGGATCAGCGGTGTGCCCGGTGTCGGCAAGTCGACTTTTATCGACGCGCTGGGAACGCTGCTCACGGGCCTCGGCCACCGGGTCGCGGTGCTGGCCGTCGATCCGTCCTCCACCAGGACGGGCGGATCCATCCTGGGCGACAAGACACGGATGGAGCGGCTGGCGGTGGACCCGGCGGCGTTCGTACGCCCGTCGCCCACGGCGGGCACGCTCGGCGGCGTCGCCAAGGCGACCAGGGAGACCATCATCGTGATGGAGGCGGCGGGATACGACGTCGTCCTGGTGGAGACCGTGGGTGTCGGCCAGTCCGAGACGACGGTGGCCAATATGGTCGACTCCTTCCTGCTGCTCAGCCTCGCCCGTACCGGCGACCAGCTCCAGGGCATCAAGAAGGGCGTGCTGGAACTGGCGGACGTCATCGCCGTCAACAAGGCCGACGGCCCGCACGAACGCGACGCGCGCTCCGCCGCGCGTGAACTCGCGGGCGCGCTGCGGCTGATGCATCCGGTGGACGCGGCGTGGACGCCGCCGGTGCTGAGTTGCAGCGCGCGGGAGGGTACGGGGCTGGACGCGGTGTGGGAGCGGCTGGAACAGCACCGTGCGGTCCTCGGCGCGGACGGCCGCCTGTCCAGGAAGCGCAGCGACCAGCAGGTCGACTGGACCTGGTCGATGGTCCGCGACCACCTCCTGGACCGACTGCGCGAGCACCCGGGCGTACGGGAGCTGACGCCGACGCTGGAACGAGAGGTACGGGAGGGAACACTGACGGCAACGCTGGCGGCGGAACGGATTATTGAGGCGCTGAGGTAGGCGGAGCGGTGCGCCTCCCGGCGGGGCCGTGGTGCGGGGTGCGTTTCGGCTGGGGCCGGTGGGTGTGTGCGGGTTGTCGGTCGCTGCCGTTCAGGATGCGCCTGCGGCGCGGTGCGCGCGGGGGCGCCTGCGGCGCCCGCGCGGGGGCGCCTGCGGCGCCGGGGTGCGGTGCGGTGGTGGGTGCGGGTGCCGGGGCCTCCGGAGGTACATGTCCGGACGGCATGATTTACGCCGCGTGCGGGTTGCGTTGTTGTGTGCGGGCCGGTGTGCGGCACAAATCACGCTTTAGTGTCCGGACACGCACCTCCTCCGACCCCGCCCCCCTCCCGCCGGTTGCCCGGCTTTCCGCCCGGTCCGGGCCCGCATATCCAGCCCGTCCGGCGATTGAGGACGGAACCGCCCGCCCCGGCGCCGGGCTTCCGGACGGTGAGGGTGAGTGGGAACGCCCCGCCTGGCCGCAGGCCGAAAATCAAGCCCGTCCGGCGATTGAGGACACGGCCTACGGGCCGTCAGTGGTACGCGCCGCGTACTCCGCGTCCAGGTCGGTCACAGTGAACTCGCCTAGCTCTACGATCAGTTGTGTGGCCAGGAGCCAAGGGAGTGGCGGGCTTTGGCGTCATCGTGCCACCGTCCTCGTCGGCCGGGTTACTGGGCTTCGCCCGCGTGACGTCTCAGTGGCCCGGGCCCGAGGTCAGGACCATGCGGAAGCGGGCCTTGCTCGCGAGCATCTTGTCCAGCGCCGGGCCGGCCTCGGTGAGTGGTACTTCCTCGGTCATGGGCCGGACACCGGTGAGGGCCGCGAAGCGCAGGGTCTCCTCGACCTCGCGCGAGGTGCCGGAGGCATGGCCGTACACCTTGCGCGTACCGGTGATCAACTGGATCGTGCTGATCTGGAGCGGTTCCGGATGGAGTGCGATGACGATCAGTTCGCCGCGGTGGCCCAGCCCGTCCAGCGTGTCGGTCGCCGCCTTGCTGTTGGTCGCGGTGTTGAGGACTACCTTGGCGCCGCCAAGGGCCCTCAGCTCCGCCGCGACGTCCTGGCTCCGGTTGTCGATGTAGTGGCGCGCCCCCAGCTCGCGCGCGAGCGGCTCCTTGTCCTTTCCGCGTGCGATGGCGACCGTCTCGAATCCCATCTTGTCCGCGAACTGCACGCCGAGATGGCCGAGTCCGCCGACGCCGATGATGGCGACCAGATCGCCGGGACGGGCGGCGCTGCGGCTGAGCGCGCTGCACACGGTGACACCGGCGCAGCCCATCGGCGCCGCGTCCACGAAGCTGAAGCCGTCCGGGATACGGGCCAGGGCCGAGGCGGGCACCACGACCGTGTCGGCGTAGCCGCCGGGATAGGCCAGGCCCGGCGTCTGGAGAGTGGCGCAGTTGATGGCGTCACCGTCACGACACGCCACACAGTGGCCGCAGTTGCCGCCGAACCAGCCGACGGCGACACGCTGTCCCTTCTCGAACTCCTCGACACCGTCCCCGATGGCGTCGATGCGTCCGGCGATCTCATGGCCCGGGACCATCGGGAACGGCGCTTCGGGGAATCCGCCCTCGATCATCACGGCATCGGTGTGGCAGACGCCGCAGGCCTCGACGGCGACCCGCACCTGGCCGGGACCGGGCTCGCGGAACTCCTTCTCGACGAGATGCGGGGCCGCGCCCGGCCGGTCGACCTGCATGGCGCGGTAGGTACGAGTCTTGGTGCTGGTCATCACTGGCCCCCTACGTGTGGGCATGCATTACGTGTAGGCATGTCGATGTGCGCGCTGTGTGTCTGCTCGCGGGCGCGGACCGGTCATTCCAGTCTCCGTCCCGGTGGCTCCCGCCGCATTCCAGGCCGTGCCCCACCGGTGTCCGGCCAGGTCACGCCGTGAAAGGCTGGGAGCCGCCGCCGAGGGCCACGACGCCAGGGATTCGAGGGCCACGGACATGCGCATATGCCAGAAGGGACACCGTATGGATCACCAGAAGCTCCGCGAGCGGTTCGCGACGCTGACCACCGCCCATGTCGCGGACGCCTGCATCCGCGCACACGTGCCTGTGCGCTGTGCGCCACCGGCCGTACGGGCCGTCGTACCGGGCGGCCGGGTGGTGGGCCGGGTGGCTCCCGCCCGTCATGCCGGCAGCGTGGACATCTTTCTGGAGGCGTTCGAACAGGCCGCGCCCGGCGATGTGCTGGTGGTCGACAACGACGGACGGACCGACGAGGCGTGTGTCGGCGATCTCGTCGTGCTGGAGGCCGGTGCTGCCGGACTGGCGGGCGTGGTGATCTGGGGACTGCACCGCGACACCGCCGACATCCGCGAGATCGGGCTGCCGGTCTTCAGCACGGGATCGACGCCGACCGGCCCTCAGCGCCTGGACGCCCGTCCCGAGGGCGCGGTGGAGTCAGCCACAGTGGGCGAGTGGACGGTGGGTCGCGAGGATCTGGTCCTGGGCGATGACGACGGTGTGCTCTTCGTACCGGCCGACCGTGCCGAGGACCTTTTCACGCTGGCGGAGACCATCCGCGACACCGAGCGGCGCCAGGCAGAGCGCATCCGTTCCGGTGTGTCCCTGCGCAGCCAGGTACGGTTCGACACCTATCTCGCCGCGCGTCGGCAGACGCCTTCCCTGACCTTCCGCGACCATCTGCGGGCCGTGGGCGGAGCCATCGAGGAGTGACTGCTGAGGAGTGACCGCGCGTTACGGCAACTCGGCCGCCCCGGTCGGCCTCGCGGCCCCGCAGCCGCGCCTCAGCCGATGCTGAAGGCGCCCTCCGGCGGTCGCGGCGAGGGCACCGCCCCGCTGTCCCGTACCACCGTCGCGCCTCCGATGAACCGCCGTAGCGACGCGCCGTGTTCGACCCGCGCGGGAAAGGCGTCGGACGCGGTACGGCGGGCCAGCGCAGCCGTGTCGACCGGGCTATGCGAGGCGACCAGCACGGCATTGCCGAAGCGCCGGCCACGGAGCACGCCCGGCTCCGCGATCAGCACCAGCTCCTCGAAGACCACCGCGAAGGTGGCCAGTTGGGAGCGGAGGAAGTCGAAGGGCGCGCCGTCGGCGAGATTGGCGGCATAGATCCCGTCGGGCTTGAGGACCCGCGCGGCCTCCCGCGCGTACTCGACGGAGGTGATGTGCGCGGGCACCCGGGAACCGCCGAACACATCCGCGATCAGCACATCCACCGAGCGCGCGGGCGCCGCTTCGAGCCAGTGGCGGGCATCCGCGCTCTGTACGGTGATGCCGCTGCCGTCCGGTATCGGCAGCCGCTCGGCGACCAGCGCCAGCAGCCCGGCGTCGGCCTCCACCACACACTGCGCCGAGCCGGGCCGGGCCGCGGCCACATAGCGTGGCAGTGTGCAGCCACCGCCGCCGAGATGGAGCACGGTGAGCGGCTCGCCGTCCCGGGCTGCGCAGTCGACCACATGGGCGAGGCGCCGTATGTACTCGAACTCCAGATGTGCCGGATCGTCCAGATCGACATACGACTGCGGCGCTCCGTCGACCGTCAGCAGCCAGGCCCGCTCCCGGTCCACATCGGGCAACAGCTTCGCGGTGCCGCTGTCCACGGCGCGGATGACGGGGATCGGCTCGTTCACCGTCCCATTGTGCGCCGTCCGCGCATACGGTCCCGCGCCCGCCCTCCCCGTACAGGGAAGACGGACGCGGGACCTCGGCGCCAAGGGCTCGGAGCAGCGAGGCTCAGAGCAGCGACGTGACCGTACCGGCGCCGACCGTACGACCGCCCTCGCGGATCGCGAAACCGAGCCCCGGCTCCAGCGGCAGATCACGGCCCAGCTCCACGGTCAGCGTGACCGTCTCACCGGGACGCGCGACCGCCGTCCCGCCCAGGTCGATGTCACCGACCACATCCGCCGTACGGATATAGAACTGTGGCCGGTACCCACTGCCGACCGGAGTGGTGCGGCCACCCTCACGTGTGGAGAGCACATACACCTGTGCGGTGAAGCGTCGGCTCGGTACGAGACTGCCCGGCGCCGCCACCACATGGCCGCGGCGCACCGCGTCCCGTGGCATTCCGCGCAGCAGCAGCGCGACATTGTCGCCGGCCTCGGCGGACTCCATCGGCTTGCCGAACGTCTCCAGACCGGTCACCACCGTCTCCACATCGGCGCCCAGCACCTCCACGCGGTCGCCCACGCGCACCGTGCCGCGCTCGACGGCGCCGGTGACGACCGTGCCGCGCCCGGTGATGGTGAGCACGTTCTCCACCGGGAGCAGGAACGGCGCGTCCGTGTACCGGACGGGCATCGGCACATAGGTGTCGACGGCGTCGAGCAGCGCCTCCACGGCTGCGGTCCAGCGCGGGTCGCCTTCCAGGGCGCGCAGCCCGGACACCCGGACGACGGGCGCCGCGTCGCCGCCGTAGCCGTGCTCGGTGAGCAGTTCGCGTACCTCCAGCTCGACCAGGTCGGTCAGCTCGTCGTCGCCCGCGTCGGCCTTGTTGAGGGCGACGACGATGTGGTTGACACCGACCTGGCGGGCCAGCAGCACATGCTCGGCGGTCTGCGGCATGATTCCGTCGAGCGCCGAGACGACGAGGATCGCGCCGTCGAGCTGGGCGGCGCCGGTCACCATGTTCTTGATGTAGTCGGCGTGGCCCGGCATGTCCACATGCGCGTAGTGCCGGGTGTCCGTCTCGTACTCGACGTGCGAGATGTTGATGGTGATCCCGCGGGCGGCCTCCTCCGGAGCCCGGTCGATCCGGTCGAACGGTACGAAAGTGCCGGTCCCTCGGTCGCTGAGGACCTTGGTGATCGCGGCGGTCAGTGTGGTCTTGCCGTGGTCGACATGGCCCATGGTGCCGATGTTCAGATGCGGCTTGGTGCGCACGTATGCCGTCTTGGGCATGGTTCCTTCCAGGAACTCGAAGCGTGAGAGGGACCCCGGGGCCTTGCCGACCCTCCCCCTGCGGGGTCCGCCGGACGATCCGGGAAGGGTCAGCTTCGGGCGCCGTCGACGGGCGCCGAGGCGGCTGCGAGGGCAGCCGCGGCCAGAGCCGCGACTGCTGCCGCGGCGACTGCCGCCGCCGCTGCGGCCTCAAGGGCCGCTGCCGCCAAGCACGCTGCGAGGACGAGGAACGCGGCAGCCTTCGGCGCGTCCGCGACTGCGGACGGCACTGCGAGGAAGGCGTACCGGAACATGCCGCTGATCCTCGCTCACGGCAGCCGCCGCGTCGAATGGTTTTCCGCCGACGGCCAGTTGACCGTCCGCTTTGGAGGTCCGCTTCGGAGGTCCGTCAGAAGTGCTTCAGGGCCTCCCGTACCGACAGCGGCGACAGCCGGTCCCGCGCTCCCTCGACGAACTCCCGCACCGCCGCCGGATCGGTCTTCGCGTACTCCCGCAGACACCAGCCGATCGCCTTGCGGATGAAGAAGTCGGGATGGTCGGCGCGGCGCAGGCAGTAGTCGAAGAGACGTGCGGCGTCAGTGCCGGCCTTGTATGTGAGCTGGTGCAGCAGGGCCGTACGCGCGACCCAGAGGTTCTCGTCGTCCACCCATCGGTCCATGTCGGCCTTCAGCGCGGGATCGGCGGTCACCAGCGCGCCCGCGACATGCGCGGCGAGCGGATCGATGGTGTCCCACCACGGGACGGTGCTGACGAGATGCCGTACGACGGGCAGAAAACCGGACGAGCAGCGTCCGCTGTACCGGCGCAGATAGTCCACGGCGAAGTACTGGTACTCCCGCTCGGGCAGCTCCCAGCAGCGCAGGGCGACCGCCGCGCAGTCCGTCTCGTCCGGGCGCGCGGTGCCCTCCAGGACCGTACGGGCCAGTGCCCGGCACCGCGGCGCGGGTATGCCGAGGAACGGCGCGATCCCTTTCATGTACGCGACGGACTTCTCGGCGCGCACCGGATCGGCCGCCGTGGGATACACGGCCGTGAGCCGCTCCAGCACGGTGTCGGCCAGCGCGCTGTCCGGCACGGCGGGCTTCTGCGTGACTTGCGTGACTGCGGACGTCATACGGGCACCCTAAAGGCCGGCTCGGACACAGGCGCCGACCTGCGCGTTCTCCGGGCATTGCCCGGGCGTCCCCCGGAGCGGCCCGTTCCGTTGTGCCGCGCGGGGGACGACCGCCATCTCGTGCCCGGCGACCGGCCATCTTCGTCGGCTACGCTCGCCGGGTGCTCGCCCCCGTACCCCGGTCCTCGCCAAGCTTCGCGCTCCGTTGCTACCGGGCGCTTCTCTCGCCCTGGGCGCGGTTCTCCGTACTCGTGGCCCTGCTGGGCGCGTCCGCCGTCGTGGTGCTGCTCTACGAGCCGCAGAAGCTGCTGGCCGACGGCTGGCCGCCGCATGTCAGCGGCGGTATCGCCGTGGTGCTGTTCACCGTGGCGTACGGGCTGCTCGCGACGGTGTTCGTACCGCGCCCGCTCCTCAATATCGCCTCCGGCGCGCTTCTCGGCTCCTATCTCGGGCTGGCCGCCGCGCTCGCCGGGACGGTGCTGAGCGCCGCGCTCTCCTTCGGGCTCGGCCGCTTCCTCGGGCAGGAGGCGCTGCGCCCGCTGCTGCGGGGCCGCTGGCTGAAGGCGGTCGACCGTCAGCTCAGCTCCCACGCCTTCCGGTCGATGCTGGTGATCCGGCTCTTTCCCGGGGTGCCGTTCGCTCCGAGCAACTACTGCGCTGCCGTCTCCCGGATGCGGTGGGCGCCGTTCCTGCTGGCGACGTTCATCGGCTCGATCCCGAACAACGCGGCGTATGTGGTCGCGGGCAGCCGCGCCGCCTCGCCGACATCACCGGTGTTCCTGATCGCCATGGGCTTCATCGTGATCTCCGGTCTGGTCGCGGCGGTGGTCGCCTGGCGCAAGCGCCACCACCTCCGCCGCTGACCGGTGCACTGAAGCCCTGCCGTCAGCTCACAGCGGCCAGCCCGAGGTCGCCGCCCGGCGGCGCCGCGAAGAACCGCGCCACATCGGCCTCGGTGACGTCTGTCAATTCCCTGGGTGACCACCGCGGTCTGCGGTCCTTGTCGATGACCTGCGCGCGGATGCCCTCCCGCAGATCGTGGGTGGCCAGCGCGGCGCACGAGGCGCGGTACTCCTGGTCGAGCACGCGCTCCAGCGTCGGCAGCCGACGGGCCCGGCGCATCGCTTCGAGTGTCGCCTTGAGCGCGGTGGGCGACCGAGTCAGGATCGTTTCCGCGGCCTCTTTCGCCGCGGGCCGGCCACTGCCGAGCAGCCGCTCGACGATCTCCTCCACCGAGTCGGCCGCGTAACAGGTGTCGATCCACTCGCGGTCCGCGGCGAGTTGGCCCTCGGGCACGGCCGTCCCGTGCTCAGTCCCGTACTCGGTCCCGTACGCGCGTACCGTCCCGATGACGTCCGCCGCCTCGCGTATCCCGGGCCCGGCCAGCGCGGTACGCAGTGCGGCCAGCCGCTCCGAAGGTACGAAGTGGTCCGCGAGCCCGCACAGCAGCGCGTCCGCCGCGCCCACCGCCCTGCCGGTCAGGGCGAGATGCGTCCCCAGCTCGCCCGGCGCGCGGGAGAGCAGATAGGTGCCGCCGACGTCGGGGACCAGACCGATTCCGGTCTCGGGCATGGCGACCGCCGACCGTTCGGTGACGATCCGCAGACTGCCGTGCGCCGAGACACCGACTCCGCCGCCCATCACGATGCCGTCCATCAGCGCGACATAGGGCTTGGTGAAGCGGGCGATACGGGCGTTGAGCCGGTACTCGTCGCGCCAGAAGTCGGGCGAGGCGGAGCTTCCGGCGCGCGCGTCCTCATGGATCGCGCGGATGTCGCCGCCGGCGCACAGACCGCGCTCGCCGGCGCCCGAGATGAGCACCGCCGTGACGCTCTCGTCGTCCTCCCACTCCGCGAGGGCCTCGGAGATCCGCAGGACCATCGGGTGGGTGAGGGCGTTGAGCGCGCGAGGGCGGTTGAGCGTGATGCGGGCGGTGCGGCCGGCCCGGCCGAGCAGTACCGGTTCGTCGTCGTGGACCATGCCGCCCAGTATCCGGCACGCCCGAAGCCGTCCAAGGAAAGTACGTCCAAGGTCGTCAGGTCCGTTCCCCGGACCGGGCTGGCCGCCGCGTCACACGAGCCTCTAGGCTGGACACGCAGTCGGTTCGCGCTGTCCGCCAGGCAGCCGCGTCGTAAGAGGGAACCCGGTGGAAATCCGGGACTGCCCCGCAGCGGTGAGTGGGAACGACCGCCGTCATACGCACTGGACGCACCGCGTCCGGGAAGCGACGGCCAGTAGGAGCCTCGTACCGGTACGTACGTCATACGTACGGCCAACGGTTAACAGCCAATGGTCACGGCCAACGGCCACGGCCACGAGGTGTGCCCACAAGTCCGAAGACCTGCCACTGCCCGTGTGCGAGCACCGCACACGGAGATCTCGGTGACCTCGTGGGCGGGTCGGCGGATATGGGCGGGCGTGTGCGACACGTGGCTGCGTGGAGCGCGGCACCGTCCCGGCTTCCGTTCCTTCGCCTCCTACGAGTTCCGCCGGGATCGTTCCCGCACGACTCGCGAAGGAGAGTCCCGTGACACCCAAGTCCGCAGCCGCGGCAGCCCGGTCACATCCGAGTCCGATGTCGAGTTCGAGGTCAAGGCCGACGCCGAGGGCCACCGTCCTCGGCTATCCGCGCCAGGGCGCCGACCGCGAACTGAAGAAGGCCGTCGAAGGGTACTGGAAGGGCCGGATCACCGCGGACACGCTGCGGGAGACGGCCGCAGGACTGCGCCGCGACAACTGGCGCCGGCTGGCCGACTCCGGTCTCCACGAAGTGCCCACGGGCGACTTCTCGTACTACGACCATGTGCTCGACACCAGTGTGATGGTCGGCGCGGTCCCGGCCCGACACCGGGCTGCCGTCGAGGCCGACGCGCTCGACGGCTACTTCACCATGGCGCGCGGTGCCCAGGATGTGGCGCCGCTGGAGATGACCAAGTGGTTCGACACCAACTACCACTATCTCGTCCCGGAGTTGGGCCCGGACACCGTCTTCTCCGCGCACTCGGACAAGCAGGTCGCGGAGCTGCGTGAGGCCGTAGCGCTCGGCCACACCGCCGCCCGGCCGGTGCTGGTCGGCCCGCTCACCTATCTGCTGCTCGCCAAGCCCGCGCCGGGCGTGGCCGACGGTTTCGAGCCGCTCACCCTGCTCGACCGGCTGCTGCCGGTGTACGCGGAGGTGCTGGCCGATCTGCGCGCGGCCGGTGCGCAATGGGTGCAGCTCGACGAGCCCGCGCTCGTCCAGGACCGTACGCCCGCCGAGCTGACCGCGCTCGCGCGCGCCTACCGTGAACTCGGCGCGCTCACCGACCGGCCTCAGCTTCTGGTGGCGTCCTACTTCGACCGGCTCGGCGAGGCCCTGCCCGTACTGGCGAAGGCACCGGTCGAAGGGCTCGCGCTGGACTTCACCGGCCCTGCCGCCGCCAATCTCACCGATCTCGCGGCGGTCGGCGGGCTGCCTGGCAAGCGGCTGATCGCCGGAGTGGTGGACGGCCGCAATGTGTGGATCAACGATCTCGCGGCCTCGCTGACCACGCTCGCCACTCTGCTCGGTCTGGCCGAACAGGTCGATGTGTCGACATCCTGCTCGCTGCTCCATGTCCCGCTGGACAGCGCCGCCGAGCGGGATCTCGATCCGCAGCTCACCCGGTGGCTGGCCTTCGCGCGCCAGAAGACCGACGAGGTCGTCACTCTCGCCCGGGGCCTGGCGCAGGGCACCGACACCGTCGCGGCCCGGCTCGCCGCCAACCGCGCCGATCTCGCCTCCCGTGCCGCCTCGGCGATCACCTGCGATCCGGCGGTACGGGCCCGCGCGGCGGCGGTGACGGACGCGGACGCCCACCGGGACCAGCCGTACGCCGAGCGCACCGCCGCCCAGCACGCGCGCCTCGGTCTGCCTCCGCTGCCGACGACCACCATCGGATCGTTCCCGCAGACCGACGAGTTGCGTACGGCGCGCGCCGAACTGCGGGCCGGGCGGCTGGACGGGACCGGATACGAGGAGCGCATCGCGGCCGAGATCCGAGAGGTCGTCTCCTTCCAGGAGAAGGCGGGCATCGATGTCCTGGTGCACGGCGAGCCAGAACGCAACGACATGGTGCAGTACTTCGCCGAGCGGCTGACCGGATATCTCGCCACACGGCACGGCTGGGTCCAGTCGTACGGCACCCGCTATGTCCGTCCGCCGATCCTGGCGGGCGACATCTCGCGGCCCGCGCCGATGACCGTCGCCACCACGTCGTACGCGCAGTCGCTGACGGACCGGCCCGTCAAGGGCATGCTGACGGGCCCGGTCACCATGCTGGCCTGGTCGTTCGTCCGGGACGACCAGCCGCTTGGCGAGACCGCCCGGCAGGTGGCGCTCGCGCTGCGGGACGAGGTCGCGGATCTGGAGGCGGCCGGTACGGCCGTCATCCAGGTGGACGAACCGGCGCTGCGGGAGACGCTGCCGCTGCGCGCGGCGGACCGGCCGGCGTATCTGGACTGGGCGACGGAGGCGTTCCGGCTGACGACGGCGGGCGTCCGTCCCGACACCCAGATCCATACGCATATGTGCTACGCGGAGTTCGGCGACATCATCCGCGCCATCGACGACCTGGACGCCGATGTGATCAGCCTGGAGGCCGCGCGCTCCCATATGCGGGTCGCCGACGAGCTGGCGGCGGCGGGCTATCCGCGCGAGGTGGGCCCTGGTGTGTACGACATCCACTCACCGCGCGTGCCCTCGGCCGAGGAGATGACCGCCTTGCTGGGCACGGCACTTGAGGCGGTCCCGGCGCGGCGGCTCTGAGTCAATCCCGACTGCGGTCTGAAGACACGCGGCTGGTCCGAGGTCCGTACGTCCCTGGAGAACCTGGTGGCGGCGGCACGGACGACACGGAGCCGCTTCTCGTAAGGCAGCCAGGGAGGGGCCTAAGGCGCGGCTGAGGGCGACGTGGTGTCCTCGGTCGCCGGGCGGGCCGGATCGGTCCGCCCGACGGCCGAGGACGAATCGGCGGCGACCTTCTCCGTGCGGCGGGTCAGCCGGCGTACATCGGGCACGGTCAGGACCGCCGCCGTCAGCAGGACGATCAGCGCCGAGCAGCCCCAGAGCGCCGCGCTCCGCCCGAAGGCGCTCTCCGCCGGTCCCGCGAGCGCCGTGGCCAGCGGGACCATGCCGATCGAGCCCAGCCAGTCGTACGCCGAGACTCGGGAGAACTTCTCCTCCGGGATCTCCTGGTGCAGGGCCGTCATCCATGACACGCCGAAGACCTCCACGGAGATGCCCGTCAGGAACATCACCGCCGCCAGTGCGGCGGCGGACAGCGGTACCGCGAGCCCGGCCGACGGAAGGGCGAGCGGGAAGATGCAGAGCGTGCCCGCGAGCAGCAGTCTGCGCGGTCGCCAGCGCATCATCAGCAGCGCGCCGCCGACGGTGCCCGCGCCGAAGGCCGCCAGCGCGAGGCCCCAGGGACCGGGCCCGCCCAGCTCGTCCCGGGCGACCAGCGGCCCGTACACCGCCTCGGCCGCCACGACGACCGCGTTGACCACGGCGAACTGTACGACGATGCTCCACAGCCAGGGCCTGCCGATGAACTCCCGCCAGCCGTCGCGCAGATCGGCCAGCATCCCGCCACCGGGCGCACGGACCGGGACATGGCTCACATCGAGGAAGGCGCGCAGCGCTCCCGCCAGCAGGAAGGCGGCGGCGTCGATGGCGAGGACCCAGCCCGGCCCGAACGCCGCGATCAGCGCGCCGCCCAGGGCCGCGCCGCCGATTCCCGCGCCGTGCATCGCCATCCGGTAGAGAGCGAAGGCGCGGCCCGCGTGCGCGCCGTCGACACTGGACAGCAGCATGCCCTCGGACGCGGGACTGAAGAAGGCGTGACCGGTACCGCCGAGACCGGCCAGCACCATCATCTGCCACAGCCGTGGCTCGCCCGCGAGGACGAGCACCGCGAAGCACGCCTGTGAGACGCAGTTGAGGGCGTTGGCCGCGACCATCACCCGGTGCCGCGGCAGCCGGTCGGCGAGCGCGCCGCCGACGAGCAGGAAGAGGACGAGCGGAACCGTACGGGCCGCCGCCACCAGCCCGACATCGCCCGCGTCGCCGCCCGACTCCAGCACCGCGAACGCCGAGGCGACCAGCGCACCCTGGCTGCCCAGATTGGTGACGATCGCCGCGGCGGTCAGCAGCGTGTAGTTGCGGCCGGCCCACGCGGGACGGCGGACAAGGCGCCGGGAGTCGCGGTCGGCGGGACGGCGAGCCGCGTCGGAAGGAGAGTTCACCTTGGGACTATCCCCGTCTCAGCGCCCGGTGGCCAATCGATTACGACGAGGAGCCCGTCAGCCGTACGGTGCTCATGATCTGCTTGATCGTCGTGTCCGGGATCTCGTCCGGCACGCCCGTGTTGGCGTAGAGCACCCAGGTCGCGAAGTCGCCCTTGTCGTTGGTGAAGGTGAAGGCGATCGACTTGCCGTCGGTGTCGCACTTGTTCGGCTTGGTCACACCCGAGGTGGCGGCCGTCGCGTAGTGTCCCTTGAGCCCGGACGTGGTGGTGTAGGGCTTGGCGTCGGCGACCTTCACCTTCTCCTTGACCTTGTCCTCCGGTTCCTGCTGGGCGTACGCGGCCCAGGCCCAGCTTCCCGCCTCGTTCTTCGCGGCCGTCGCCGTGTCCTTGGCGCCCTTGCCGCCCTTGGTGCCGGTGCCGCCGAGCCCGCTGTCCTCCATCTTCCCGTCCTTGTTGGTGTCCTGCGAGCACCACTTGGACTTGTAGAAGGCGGGCGCGGAGAAGGAGATGACGGGCGTGCCGTCGTTCTTCTTGTGGTCCTCGAAGCCGGATATGACGCCGGTGCCCGAGACCTCCCAGTCGGCCGGGACGTCGAACTGCGTTCCGTGCTTCGGGTTGGTGACGACCTTCCAGCCCTCGATCTGCGGCTTGCTCTCCTCGCCGGCCCTGGGATTGTCACTGGGCGTGTCCGCGGTCGGCTCAGCGGGCTCGGAGGCGGACGCCGAGGACTTGGGATCGTCGGCGGCCTTGTCGGCCGTTCCGTCGTCCTTCTTCAGCACGAAGAACGCGGTGCCCGCGGCGGCGACCACCACGACCGCCGCCGCGACCACGGCGATGACGGTCGTCTTCTTCCTGTCCGGCGAAGGGCCGGGCGGACCGGGCGGGCCCGGCTGTCCCTGCTGCCTGGGCACGCCGTACTGCGGCACGGTCGGCTGCTGGTACGGGTTGGGCTGCTGATACCCCGGCTGCTGATACCCGGGCTGCGGTTGCCCCTGCTGCCCTTGCTGTCCCTGCTGCGGCTGCCCGGGCTGCTGCTGATAGCCCGGCTGCTGATAAGGGTTCGGCTGCTGGTACCCGGGCTGCTGATAGGGATTCGGCTGCTGGTATCCCGGCTGCTGGTACGGATTCGGCTGCTGGTCCTGCGGGTTCTGCTCGCCCCCGGGCGGCTGCTGTCCTGGCCACATGGCGAGTAACCATAGAGGGGTCGTCCCACCGCTGCCACGTCCGCCCTGTCAGGGGATGGCCAAGCTCTTCTACTCGCGGGTAACCTCGCGTTCCATGAGCGCTGATCAGATGTCCGTCGGCGAGATGCTCGCTGCCACGGTCCCCATGGCCGGGACCCTGGGACTGGAATTCCTGGAGACCACCGCCGAGCGTGCCGTCGTCCGGCTGCCGGACCGGCCCGCGTACCGCAACCATGTCGGCGGACCGCACGCCGGCGCGATGTTCACCCTGGGCGAGTCCGCCAGTGGCGCGATCGTGCTCGCCGCCTTCGGCGACCAGCTCGACCGGGCGGTTCCGCTCGCTGTCAAGGCGGAAATCGGCTACAAGAAACTCGCCATGGGAATCGTCACCGCAACCGCGACGCTGGGCCGCCCGGTGGCCGATGTCGTCGCCGAACTGGACGCCGGAGAGCGTCCTGAATTTCCCGTGACCGTTTTGCTGACGCGCGAGGACGGCGCGGTGACAGGTGAGATGACGGTCGTCTGGACCCTGCGCCCGCACTCCTGACCGTCCCCGGCCACCGGGTAGGCTGCCCGGCGTGCGCCCGCGCGCGCCGGGCAGCCGCCCGTGGATGGTCAGGGAAATCTGGTCACGGAAGTACGGAAGGAACCGGCTTTGCACGTCCAGGAGTGGCTTGAGACCATCCCCCCGGTCAGTATCTATCTCCTGGTCGGAGTGGTGATCGGCCTCGAAAGCCTCGGTATCCCGCTGCCCGGTGAGATCGTCCTCGTCAGCTCGGCGCTGCTCGCCTCCCAGCACGGCGACATCAATCCGTACATCCTCGCCGCCTGTGCCACGGCCGGTGCGATCATCGGCGACTCGATCGGCTATGCCATCGGCCGCAAGGGCGGCCGGCCGCTGCTCGCCTGGCTCGCCGTACGGTTCCCGAGACACTGCGGTGAGCCACAGATCGCCATGGCGGAGCGTTCGTTCGAGAAGTGGGGGATGTGGGCGGTCTTCTTCGGCCGCTTCATCGCCCTGCTCCGTATCTTCGCGGGACCGCTCGCGGGCGTGCTGCGGATGCCGTACTGGAAGTTCCTGATCGCCAATGTGCTCGGCGGAATCGTTTGGGCGGGCGGTACGACCGCCGTCATCTACACGGTGGGCGTCGTCGCCGAGGCCTGGCTCAAGCGCTTCTCCTGGCTCGGTCTGGTGCTCGCCGTGGTGATCGGCATCGTCTCCATGCTGGTCGTACGGAACCGTGCCAAGAAGGCCGCCGAGCAGCCGGCCGGGAAGTCGGCCGATCATCCGGCCGAGCCCACGGCGGGCGAGCCGGAGAACGCACGGACGGCACCGTCAGCACAGAGCGTGACCAAGCCGGCCGATGAGCCCGACGCCGTACCCGCCGCCGACTGACCGGAAACCGCGCCTGGTGAGCCGTCCACGCCTGGCCTGCTGGCCGTCCGGCCCGCCATCGCTCGCAGTGTCCCTCGGCCTCTGTCAGCTCTCGTACGCCTCGCGGTGGATCTTCGCCATCTCGGCATAGCCCGCCGCGTTGCGTCTGATTCCGGCCCGCTCCTCCTCCGTCAGCTCCCGCTTGACCTTGGCGGGCACGCCCGCGACCAGCGAACCCGGCGGTACGCGCAGGCCCTGCGGTACGAGCGACTGCGCCGCGACGAGTGAGCCCGTACCGATGTGCGCGCCGTTGAGGACCGTGGCGCCCATCCCGATCAGCACCTCGTCCTCGACCGTACAGCCGTGCAGTACGGCGTTGTGGCCGACCGAGACGCGCTCGCCGACCGTGAGCGGAAAGCCGGGATCGGCATGGAGCGTGCAGTTGTCCTGAACATTGCTTCCGGCACCCAGAGTGATCGGCGCGCGGTCGGCCCGGAGCACGGCGTGGTACCAGACACTCGCCTCCGCGCCCACACTCACCTCGCCCAGGACGACCGAGGTCGGCGCCGTGAACGCCGACGGATCGATCGCGGGCTCCTCGCCGCCCACGCCTCTGATCAATGCCCGTTCCGTCATACAGGCACCGTAGGCGATCTCTCCTCGGACACGTACGGCAGGTCGGCCAGGAGTGGCCTATTTCTGATGACAGATGATCAATAACCTTAAGTGCGTTGCCCGTTACCGATCGGGCCGGTATCGAACAAGGAGCTTCATGGCCACCGCACAGCAGGTCCCCGACATCCTGTCGCCCGAGTTCGCCGAGAATCCATATCCGGCCTACCGTCTGATGCGGGACAGCGCCCCGCTCATCTGGCACGAGGCCACGCAGAGTTACATCATCTCGCGGTACGAGGATGTCGAGCGCGCCTTCAAGGACAAGGAGTCGGTGTTCACCACCGACAATTACGACTGGCAGATCGAGCCCGTCCATGGCAAAACGATCCTTCAGCTCAGCGGGCGGGAGCACTCCGTACGCCGGGCGCTGGTCGCGCCGGCCTTCCGCGGCAGCGATCTTCAGCAGAAGTTCCTGCCGGTCATCGAGCGCAACTCCCGTGAACTGATCGACGGATTCCGGCACACCGGCTCCGTGGATCTGGTGGAGTCCTACGCGACACGCTTCCCTGTCAATGTCATCGCCGACATGCTGGGACTCGACAAGGCCGACCACGCCCGCTTCCACGGCTGGTACACGGCGGTCATCGCCTTCCTCGGCAATCTCTCCGGCGACGCGGAGGTCACGGCGGCGGGCGAGCGGACCAGGATCGAGTTCGCCGAGTACATGTTCCCGATCATCCGCGACCGGCGCGAGAACCTGGGCGACGATCTTCTCTCCACGCTCTGCGCGGCGGAGGTCGACGGCGTACGGATGAGCGACGAGGACATCAAGGCCTTCTGCAGCCTGCTCCTGGCCGCGGGCGGCGAGACCACCGACAAGGCCATCGCCAGCATCTTCGCGAATCTGCTGCTCCACCCGGACCAGCTCGCGGCCGTACGGGAGGACCGCAGCCTGATCGACCGGGCCTTCGCGGAGACGCTCCGCTACACGCCGCCGGTGCAGATGATCATGCGGCAGACCGCGCGGGACGTCGAGCTCAGCGGCGGTACCGTACCGGCCGGTGCCACGGTCACCTGTCTGATCGGCTCCGCCAACCGCGACGGCTCCCGCTTCCAGGAGCCGGACCGCTTCGATATCTTCCGGGAGGATCTGACCACGACGACGGCCTTCTCCGCCGCCGCCGACCATCTGGCCTTCGCGCTGGGACGGCACTTCTGTGTCGGCGCGCTGCTGGCCAAGGCGGAGGTGCAGATCGGAGTGGACCAGCTGCTCGACGCGATGCCGGACATCCGGCTCGCCGACGGATTCGATCCGGTCGAGCGCGGAGTGTTCACACGCGGACCGCAGACACTGCCGGTGGAGTTCACGCCCGTCGCGGCCTGACGGCATCCGCCGGGCCCGAGGGCATGCCCCGGGCCCGGCGGCCGGACGTACGGTCTCTGCCCGAAGCTACTGCACGACGGGCGTGAAGCTCACCGGCAGCGCGGTCAGTCCCCGCATCCAGATGGAGGGCCGCCAGGTCAGCTCGTACGGTTCCACGGCCAGTACCACATCGGGCAGCCGCTCCAGCAGCGTCTCGATCGCGGTACGGGCGATGACATCGGCCAGCAGCGGAGCCGGATAGGGACAGCGGTGCTCACCGTTGCTGAACGAGAGATGCGCGGAGTTCTCCGCGCCGATATGGCCCTCCGGCCAGATCTGCGGATCCGTGTTGGCCGCCGCCAGCCCCAGCACCAGACAGTCGCCCGCCTTGATGTGCCGGCCGCCGAGCTGGGTGTCCCGTACCGCCCAGCGGCCGATGAAGTTCTGGGTCGGCGTGTCCAGCCACAGCACCTCGTTGAGCGCCTGCCCGACGCTGAGACGTCCGCCGGACACATTCAGCGCGAACCGGTCGTCGGTCAGCAGCAGACGCAGCGTGTTGCAGATCCAGTTGGCCGTCGGCTGCTGGGCGGCGGCGATGACGGTGATCAGATCGACCACCATCTCCTCGTCCGTCAGCCCGGCCGGATTGCTCAGCATCCGTGAGGTCAGATCGGAGCCGGGATTATCCCGCTTGTCCTTGACCAGCCGCTGCATCCGCTCCATGACGCGCACATAGGCGGCGACCGGATCGTCGCCCTCGTCGGCGTCGAGCGAGATCCGCAGATCGCGCACCAGATCGTCGGTGTCCACACCGTCGGCCGGCATCCCGCAGAGCTGGACCACGGCCCGCATCGGCAGGGCGTGCGCGTACGCGGCCATCAGCTCGGCCTGCCCGCTGCCGGCGAAGGTGTCGATGAGGCCCTCGGCGATCTCCCGGCACAGATACGCCAGTTCGAACTGGTCGATCGCCTCCAGCGCGTCGGTGATCACTCCGGCCCGCCGCTGGTGCTCGGGGCCCTCGGCGAACATCACCGACGGCTGGTAGCCGACGAACGGCATGAGCGCCCAGTCGGCGGGGATGGACTCCCACTGGTTCCAGCGCCGTGAGTCACGGGCGAACAGCTCGTCGTGGCTGGTGACATAGGAGACCTCGGAGTAGCCGAGCACCAGCCAGGCGGGAATGCCGCCGTCGAGTGTGACGGGCGCGATCGCGCCGTGCTCCCTGCGCAGGGTGCGGTAGAGCTGGGACGGTGTCTGCTGGTACTCCAGACCGCTGAGCGGTACGGCACCCGCGTGCGCGGGACATTCGGGCGGCGGGGCCAGGTCGGGTCCGGAGCCCGTGGGGTCGGTCATGGTGTCATCTCCCGGGCCATGGCCAGTTCGTAGAGGTGGTCCACAAGGGTGATCAGAACGTTCTTGCCGGACGAGCGCACCCGGGCATCGCAGTCGATCAGCGGGACATGGTCCGGCAGCGAGAGCGCCTGACGGATCTCGTCCAGAGAGAACGCGGAGACATCGTCGTCGAACCGGTTGACCGCGACCACGAACGGTGTCCGGTGGTGTTCGAGCCGGTCGATGGCGTACCAGGACTCGCTCATCCGCCGGGTGTCCACCAGGACGACCGCGCCCAGCGTGCCCGAGAACAGCCGGTCCCAGAGGAACCAGAACCGTTCCTGCCCGGGTGCGCCGAACAGATAGAGCACCATCAGCTCGTTGAGCGTGATCCGGCCGAAGTCGAAGGCCACGGTCGTGGTGGTCTTGGTGGTCAGCCCGGCCGTCTCGTCCACACCGATCCCGGCCTGTGTCATCACCTCTTCGGTGTTGAGCGGACGGATTTCGCTGACCGAGCGGACGAGGGTGGTCTTTCCGACCCCGAATCCGCCCACGACGACAATCTTCAGCCCGGTCTCGGCGGCATCGGCCAGTGGAGTACGGGCCGGGAGTTCAGAGGTTGCGGAGTCCAAGGAGCACCTCCTTCAAGAGGGCGGAGTCGGGAAGTTCGGCGGAGCGCGCGGCGCGCGGATGCCGGGCGGTGATCCGGCCCGTCGCGAGGAGATCGCCGAGGAGGATACGTACCACCGTGACCGGCAGTTTCAGCTCGGCGGAGATCTCGACGACCGCGGTGGGATGGCGGCACAGTCCGAGGATCTTGACATGCTCCGACTGCATCCCGGCCGTCGGTTCGCACTCGCTGACGATCAGGGTGACCAGGTCGAACGAGTCGTCGTCGGCCCGGCTGCGGCCACCGGTGACGGTGTACAGCCGGTCCGGATCCCCGATGTCGACGGGCCGGCGGATCATGACGGTGAACTCTCCTGGAGGGGAGTGCTGCGCGGCTCGGCCCGCAGATGTTCACCGATCTGCTCGACCAGCTCGGTCATCTGGTGGCCCACCACACCGGGATCGGCGCCGTCCTCGGCCACCACCGCGAGATGGGCGCCGTCGCCGGCCTCGACGATGAAGAGCAGACCGCCGTGGAACTCGGTCATCGAGTGCCGTACGCCGCCGGTGCCGTTGCCGAACTCCACCGAGGCGCCCTGGGCGAGCGCCTGGATGCCGGAGCAGATGGCGGCGAGCTGATCGGCCTGATCGAGGGTGAGATGGCGGCTCCAGCAGAGTTTCAGCCCGTCACGAGAGAGCACCAGGGCATGCCGCGTGCCGGGGGTGCGTTCCAACAGGCTCTCGAGGAGCCAGGTCAGGCTGTTGTCAGTGGTCTGCTGCATGGTGTGCGTGGGGCGGGTGTTGCTGTCCGGTGAACCGGTCACCAGCCCGTGCCTCCAATCTCGCGTTCGGGTGGGGGATGGGCGCCGAGTCCCCGGGCGCCGTACGGGGAGAGCGCGGCCCTGGGGCCTGTCCGGCGGACAGGCCCTAGTCGGCCGGTATGCCGGGTATGTCGCCGCCTTCGGGCGGGCTCTGTCCTTCGGACGTGCTTCCGGTCGTGGACGTTCCGGTCGTAGACGTTTCCGTCGCGGGTGTTCCGCTTCCCGCAGGACCGTCGGCGGGGCGCCGCGCGCGGTGGAAGGCTCCGAACTGGGAGCCCGCGTCACGGCCGGGGCGTGTCTCACCGGACTCGGACTCGGTCTCCGGCTGCGGCCTGCCACGGTCGGCCGCGGCCATGGTGCGTCCCGGCGGGCGCACCGGCAGACCGTTGGGCGTCGCCACGTTGGGCCCGTCGGCAGGGACGGACAGGTCGGCGAGGAACTCGTCGGCACCACCGGCCACGGACCGGAGCGACGAGGAGGGCGGCAGCGTGGAGGAGGGCGGCGCGGCGGTGACCGCCGGTCCGGCGGGCGCCGCGACGGTTGCCTCCGGCGCCGGGCGCCGCAGCGACTGTTCGTTGGTCAGGATCCGCTGCTGCGCGATGAGCTGCGGCGGGAACAGCACCACGACACCCGTGCCACCGCGCGAGGACGGCCGGTAGTTGACACTGATGTGGTACTTGGCGGCCAGCCTGCCGACCACGGCCAGACCGAGCCGGGTGCCCTGGAGCATCGCCAGGTCGGTGACGCGTCCCGACACGGACTCCTCGGCGCGCCGCATCGCGGCGTCCGCCATCTTCAGTCCGCTGTCCTCGATGGTCACCACGAGTCCGGCGGTGCGCTCCTCGACATAGACATGCACCTCGTCGATCGGCGGCGAGAAGTTCGCCGCGTTGTCCATGAGTTCGGCGAGGAGATGCATCACCGGCTCGGCGGCGAACCCGGCGATCGCGGCGGTGCTGGAGCAGTGCAGCCGTACGCGCTGGTACGCGGCGATCCGGCCCACCGCGCCGCGCAGGATGCTCTCCATGCCGATCGGCTTGTTCCAGGCGCGGCTCGCGCGTCCGCCCATCAGCAGGGCCAGCCGGTCGGTGAGCAGTCCGAGCTGCGAGGTGTTGTGGTCGAGCTTGAGGAGATCGCCGAAGACCTCCTCGCCGTGCCGGTCCTGCATCTCCCGCAGATCGGCCAGCATGCTCACCGCCTTCGCCTGCACCCGGCTCAGCGCCTTGGCGCTGGCCGCCTGCGCTGCGGCTGCGCGCCGCTCGCTGGTGGCGAAGTCCCGTACCACCGTGTCCACCAGGACCCGCAGCCGTGGATCGGCAGGAGGATCGATACTGCCGAGCACCGTGTCGGCGGAGCCGCCCGAGCGCAGCCCGCCGAGCGCGGCGGGCAGCGTCTTCGTGGTGAGCAGATCCAGATCGTCGGCGGACCGGGCCAGCCGGCTCAGGGCGGTCTCGCCGTCGGCGGCGGCCTTGGCCGCGCGCCCTTCGGAGTCCGCCATCTCGGCGGTGAACATCTCCAGGACACGGCGGAGTTGGGGATCGGACGGCGCCGGTGTGGCGGCGAGCGTCTCCTCGGCGCTCGCGCCGTCCCGGAGTCTCTTGACCACGGCGGGCAGCGTGACGTTCAGAAGATGCGCGGTCTCCGCGCCGGACTGGGCCAGCCGCGTCTGCGCCGTCCTGATCTCGCTCTCCGCCGTGGCCGTACCGCGTCGTACGCGGCGGACCAGCAGCGCGGCCATGACGACGGCGACCGCCACACATGCCCAGGCGACCGCGACGGTGGCGGCCACCCAGGCACGGGCGGCGGCGGGAGCCGACGCGGCCACCGCGCCCGCGACCGCGCCGGTCACCACCACCAGCGTCAGGGGCACGGCGAGCGACGACCGTTTCGTGCGTATGCGGCGCGGGCTGGGGGCGACAGGCACTGACATTCCGCGGTCCCTCGGTACTTGAGTGCGGGGGGAAACAGACCGGCCGACCAGCGCGGTTCGGCCGCACGGGCGGGATCGGACACCGATGGGGACGGCGATCTTCCGCACCACATGTGGCGCTCATGCTAACCACGCGGAGTGGCACGGGAGGCCGTGGAGAGCCCGGAGCCCACACAACGGGGGAGTTCGTCCCGAAGTCACCCACCGGCCAGCGGCGGCATGGTAAATGGGGATGTCCGTTATGAGGCCTGTCGTACGGGCCTGGCCTGCCCGATCAGCGGCCCTTACCGCCCGTTCCGCCGCCGGGAGGCCGTCCGCGGAAGCATTCCGGGGACTCAACACACCTTGTGGTCAACTGATTTCAGCCAACCCGGGGTGTGGTGGCCGGTGCTGTGGGCGTCCCGTGGGTGGTGTCGTGGCCGGCGTCGTGGGGTGAACGTCACAGCGAGTGGGCCCGGTCCGGCCGGTCGCCGCCGACTACGGTGAGGCGGGTGCCGAAGAACAGAAACACGTTCTCATCACTCTCCTCACCGGCCTCCTGGCGGCGCCGTCTTCTCTCCCGGGCCGTCCACGAGGGCTGGCGCTGGATCCAGAAGACCGGTGCGGTGAGCGCCGAGCGTCCGGGACGGCTGCGCTTCCGCCGGATCGGCACCGGCACCCGGCTCGCCTTTCCGCAGGGCACGGTCTTCGGCGAGCCGTGGATCGAGCTGGGGGAGCACTGCGTCATAGGCGAACACGTCACTCTGACCGCGGGGATGATGCCCGGACTCGACCTCGGCCCCGAGACGGTGCTGACGCTCGGCAACGGAGTGGTGCTCGGCCGGGGCAGCCATGTGATCGCCGACACCACGGTGACCATCGGCGCGGACACCTACTGCGGGCCATATGTCTACATCACGTCGACCAACCACAGTTACGACGATCCGAAGGTGCCCGTCGGCAAGCAGTGGCCGCGGATGGAACCGGTGGAGATAGGGCCCGGCTGCTGGCTCGGTACGGGCGCGGTGATCCTGCCCGGCGCGCGGCTCGGCCGGAATGTGGTGGTCGCGGCGGGCGCCGTCGTACGAGGAGAGGTGGCCGACCACGCGGTGGTGGCCGGCGCGCCCGCGCGGGTCGTACGGAGCTGGGACGACGAGCGCGGCTGGCAGCCGCCGCTGCGCACGCCCGCGCCGGTGCCGATCCCGGAAGGCATCACGCCGGAACAGCTGCTGGCGCTCGGGGAGTTGGAGCGGCCGTCCTGACGCGCGCTGTCAGGCGGATACGGGGCGGGCGGGCCGGGCCGTCGTCAGCCCGCCGCCAGCAGCACTGTGCCTATGAGTGCGAGCCCGGCGCCCGCGGCCTGGATCGCGCGCAGCCGTTCCTTGAGCACTCCGCGTGCCGCGACCGCCGTGATCACCGGATAGAGCGAGGCCAGCACGGCGGCGACGGTGACGGGTCCGTACCACGCGGCCAGCGCGTACGTACCGTTCGCCGCCACATCGGCGAGTCCCACGAACGCAAGGGCCGGCAGAGCGGCTCGTACGGCACGGAGCCCGCCGCCGTCCTCCGGCAGCGCGCGGGCTCCGCGGCGCACCGAGAGATAGAGCGCGGTCCCGCCGACCGTCACATTGGCCACGCGCTGGACGAAGAGCGCGAGGAACAGCCCGGTCACGGTGGTCGAGGACTCGGAGATCAGCGCCATCACCGCGCCGAAGCCGAACGCGGCGACCAGCGTGAGCAGCACCGCCTGCCGCCGGACCGGGGCTCCGCGCAGCTCGGGGCCGCCCGCGAGAACGATTCCGGCCACGGCCACCGCGATCCCGGCGAACTGGAGCAGTCCCGGCCGTTCGCCGAGGACGAGTCCCACTCCGACCGGTACGGCGACGCCGATCGAGCCCAGTGGCGAGACCACGCCCATCGGGCCGAGGGCGAGCGCCTTGTAGAAGCTGAGCATCGCGACCGGGCCGACCACTCCGGCGGCGACCGCGTACCAGAGCCGTGGTCCGGCCTCCGACCAGCCGCCGCTGGCGATCACGATCGCGCCGAGGACCGCCACGGCGAGGGCCTGCGAGACCACGACGACGGTCAGGGCGGGCAGGCGCCGGGTGAGCAGTCCGCCGCCGAAGTCGGCGAGTCCCCACAGCACGCTGGTGGCCAGGGCGAACAGTGCGGTCATGAAGGGCCTCGCAGTACAGTGCGATGGACGATTCGGTGCAGCCCACCATAGTGCAGTCTGTTGAACTGTTTCATTGAATATATTGGACGGAATGTGTCTGACCTCGATCAGCTCACGCAGTCGCTGGCGCGCAATCTCAAACGCTGGCGAGGTGAACGGGGCTTCACGCTCGACGCCCTGGCCGCCCGCGCGGGAGTCAGCCGCGGAATGATCATCCAGATCGAGCAGGCACGGACGAACCCGAGCGTCGGCACCACCGTCAAGCTCGCGGACGCGCTCGGCGTCTCCATCACCACGCTTCTCGACTACGAGCAGGGCCCGCAGGTCAGAGTCGTACCGGAGAGCCAGGCTGTACGGATGTGGTCCACGCCGGCGGGCAGCCGCACCACGCTGCTGGTGGGCACCGAGGCGCGCGGGCCGCTGGAAATGTGGTCCTGGGTCCTGATGCCCGGTGACGCCAGCTCATCCGATCCGCATCCGCCGGGCACCACCGAACTGCTCCATGTGACCGCGGGCGAGCTGACGCTGGTCGTGGACGGCGGACCGCACTCCGTACCGGCCGGCGCGTCCGCGACCTTCGAGGCGAACGTCCCGCACACCTACCGCAACGACGGCCCGGACATCTGCGAACTGGTCATGGCCGTCTCCATCCCGCCCGCGCGCTGAGACAACCGGCCGGCCGTCCCGGGACGGCTGTTAGCGTGAGATCCATGCGTGCTCCTCTCGGACATTTCGACAACGCCGTCCCGGCCCCCGACCGCCTCGACCTGCTGACTCCGCCCGTCGCCGACGCCGTACGCGCATGGCAGGGCGACGTTCCGGCCGAGCAGTTGGTGTACGTGGACACCGATCCGGCGATCGCGGACACGGCGGTCTTCGCCGAGCACTACGGCACCGAACTGCTCGACCAGTCGGCCAACTGCGTGGTCGTGGCAGGTAAGCGCGGTGGCGAGACCACACTCGCGGCATGCGTCGTCCTTTCCCGCACCCGCGTCGACGTCAACGGCGCGGTCCGCCGTCAACTCGGCGCGCGAAAAGCCTCGTTCGCCTCGATGGACACCGCGGTCGGCGAGACGGGCATGGAGTACGGCGGCATCACCCCGATCGGCCTGCCCGCCAACTGGCCACTGCTGATCGACTCCGCTGTGCTCGACACCGAATGGATCCTCATCGGCAGCGGCAGCCGCCGAGGCAAACTGATCGTCCCGGGCAAATCCTTGGCGTCCCTGCCCGGCGCGGTGATCCTGGCGGGCCTGGGCATCTGACCTCAGCTCCGGCCGACCGCACAGGGTCGGCGCTCAGCCTCACGGCCAGGTCGGAGGAGTTGGGGGATCTCTGTCGCCGGGGATGTTGCGATGCTCCGCGCTGCGGATGCAGGGGGCTTTTCGCGTTACGTACCGACGGTCGGGCGACGTACCGTTTCAGGGTGAGTGAGCAACTAGGCGACACGCTGCGGCGCCTCAGGAAGCTGTCCGGGATGACACAAGAGGAGCTGTCCGAGACGTCTGAAGTGTCTGTTGACGTCATCAGGAAGCTGGAGCAGAAGCGGACGCTCTCTGCGCGGCTTCCCACCCTGCACGCGCTGGCTGATGGTCTCGGTGTCGAGCTGACGTCGCTGCTGGGGGATCCGCCGGGAGCACGGTCCGAGGGTGATGGTGACTCGCCGGCCCTTGTTGCTGTCAGGCGCGCAATCACCCCCACCGCCTTCGCCCCCGGACCGGACCCCGCGGAGGCAGACGGACTGTCTGTGGCTGAGCTGCGCGATCGGATCGCAGACGCATGGTCCGAGTACCATGCCGCGGAGTTCGACAGCCTCATGAAGACTCTTCCGGACATCATCGCGGACGCGCGGCGCCTCGTCGCGGCCGGCGAGGAGGGCTCTCACGCTGCCCTGGGGAAGTCGTTCCAGCTTGGCGGCCACCTTGCGGTCAGGCTGGGCAAGACGGATCTCGCGATCATCAGCCTGGAGCGTGCGATAGCGGAGGCGGAGAAATCCTCGGACCCTCTCCTGACTCCCATGATCTGTAACTCGGTGGCATGGGCGTATCAGCGCCAGAACAGGCTCCTGGACGCGATCTCCGTAGCGCGCTATGCGGCCGACAGGGTCAAGGGGGCGGGTCTCACCACCGCCGAAAGTGTGAAGGTGTGGGGAGCGCTGATGATGTCTGCTGCGACGAGCTACGCCCGGAGCAACGACTACGAGCGCGCGGACGAGATGATGCGCGCAGCAGAGAAGGAAGCGGAGCGGGTCAGCAAGCTTCCGGCATCCGAGGACAACCGCATGGTAAGCGTCTTCAGCAGATCGTCCGTCCGCATCGAACGCGTCCGCCTCGCAGTTCAGCACGGACATCCGGCGGAGGCCCTGAGCCTGGCCAAGGGGATGCGTCTCTCAAAAGACACGCCTCCGTCTTGGCGCACATGGTTGCTTTTGGATGTGGCGCGGGCACATACAGACTTGGGGGACGCCGAAGGCGCCGTCAAGGCGCTGGAATCCCTTCGCCGCGTGGCCCCCGCGTGGATGCGCCATCACACTCTGGCTGTGTCCATCATCCGGGACCTGTGGGAACTGCCGAACAAGCCGCAGGGGCTCCGACCGCTGGCGCAATTCGTCGGTGTGGCGGATTAGCGTCGCAAAAGATGTAGGTCCTGATTCACACGGGCAAGAATCCGTCCCACCGATCGTACAAGGGCGCGGAGACGACCTTCTGGCGAGTCTTCCCCTCGGACGGCTCCGCCGTCGGTGACCCGTCGGCGGAAGCCGCGGGAGGACAGTGAGCCTGACCAGACTGGCGAAGACGCTCCTTGTGACGTCTTATGGCGTCGCCTGGATGCTGCTGATCATCGAATGGGTGACCGCGTGAGCGGCGTCCTCCCCGGGTGCGAAGGAGTCTCTCCGATCGCACCCGGGTTTCGCCGGGAGTCTCGTCGACTCGATCGGACCGCTCAGGTATGACGTGAGCCGGCTGGTCATCCGGTGCTCGGACGAGGATGCCGAGCACCCTCCCCCCCCGGGGGGGCTAGCGTGGGAGTTGGGGGATCTCGATGGCCGGGCAGCGGTCCATGACCATGGACAGGCCCGCCGCGCGGGTGCGGGCGTATGCCGCCTCGTCGATCACGCCGAGCTGGAACCAGACCGCCTTCGCGCCGATCGTTACCGCCTCGTCCGCGACCGCGCCCGCCAGGTCGCTGTTGACGAAGACGTCCACGACATCGACCGGGAAAGGGATGTCGGCCAGCGAGGCATAGCCCGGTTCGCCGTGGACCGTCTCGGCCTTCGGATGCACCGGGACGATGCGCTTGCCGAAGCGCTGGAGCGTGGCCGCGACTCCGTAGGCCGCCCGGGAAGGGTTGCTCGACAGGCCCACCACGGCCCAGGTGTCACCGGTCGAGGTGAGGATCTTACGGATCGTCTCTGCGTCTGCGTACATGCCATCTGCGTACATGCCAGGAGAACGGACCGTACGCCCCGGCCATTCCCGTCGGACACCGCCGCATAGGGTGGAGAGATGCAGGAGCAGTACCGGACCGTCGCCCGCGCGGGCATGCACGAGACCGAGATCAACCGGTCGCGCTTTCTCTGCGCGCTCGCGCCCGCCGCGACCGAACGGGAGGCACAGGAGTTCGTCACACGCGTCCGCAAGGAGCATCCGACGGCCACCCACAACTGCTACGCGTATGTGATCGGCGCCGACGCCTCCGTACAGAAGGCGAGCGACGACGGAGAGCCCGGCGGGACGGCCGGTGCGCCGATGCTCCAGATGCTGATGCGGCGCGAGGTGCGCTACACCGCGGCGGTCGTCACCCGCTACTACGGCGGCGTTAAACTCGGCGCGGGCGGGCTCATCCGGGCGTACGGCGGAGTGGTCGGCGAAACCCTGGATGCCCTGGGCACGGTGACACGACAGCGCTTCCGGCTCGCCACCGTCACCGTCGACCATCAGCGCGCGGGCAGGCTGGAGAACGATCTGCGCGCCACGGGCCGTACGGTGCGCGAGGTGCGCTACGGCGAGACGGTCACCATCGGCATCGGCCTGCCGGACGCGGATCTGGCGTCCTTCCGTGCCTGGCTCGCCGATACCACGGCAGGAACGGCCGTACTGGAACTGGGCGGCGAGGCCTTCAT
This sequence comes from Streptomyces sp. NPDC059743, assembly GCF_042732975.1. Taxonomy (NCBI): domain Bacteria; kingdom Bacillati; phylum Actinomycetota; class Actinomycetes; order Kitasatosporales; family Streptomycetaceae; genus Streptomyces; species Streptomyces sp. NPDC059743. The sequence goes on from NZ_JBHWGS010000026.1 coordinate 113,818, forward strand.
TTGAGGATTCTGAGGATTCTGCACACATGAGGATTCTGCACACTTCCGACTGGCATCTCGGCCGCTCGTTCCACCGCGTGAGCCTGCTCGACGCCCAGGCCGCCTTCCTCGACCATCTTGTCGCGACGGTCCGGGAGCGCGAGGTGGACGTGGTCCTGGTCGCGGGCGACGTCTATGACCGGGCCGTGCCGCCGCTCGCCGCCGTGGAGCTCTTCGACCGCGCGCTGCACCGCCTCGCCGAGGCCGGCGTACCGACCGTCATGATCTCCGGCAACCATGACTCGGCGCGCCGACTCGGCGTCGGCGCCGGGCTGATGGAGCACGCCGGGATCCATCTGCGGACCGATCCGGCCGGCTGCGGCATTCCCGTACTCCTCTCCGACGCCCATGGCGAGGTGGCCTTCTACGGACTGCCATATCTCGAACCGGCCCTGGTACGCGATGAGTTCAAGGCGGCGAAGCCCGCACATGAGGCAGTGCTCGGCGCCGCGATGGAGCGCGTACGGACCGACCTCGCGGGCCGCGCACCCGGCACCCGCTGCGTCGTCCTCGCGCACGCCTTCGTCGTGGGCGGCGCGCCCAGCGACAGCGAGCGCGACATCACCGTCGGCGGAGTGGCCTCCGTGCCCGTAGGGATCTTCGACGGCGTGGACTATGCCGCGCTCGGCCATCTCCACGGCTGCCAGATCCTCACCGAGCGTGTCCGTTACGCGGGTTCACCGCTCGCGTACTCCTTCTCCGAGACCGGCCACCGCAAGACCATGTGGCTGGTGGAGCTGGGACCGGACGGCGAGATCGACGCCGAGCGCGTCGACTGCCCGGTGCCGCGCGCGCTGGCCAGGATCCGCGGCCCGCTCGACACGCTGCTCGACGATCCCGGGCTCGCCCGGCACGAGGACTCCTGGGTCGAGGCGACCTTGACCGATCCGGTCCGCCCGGCCGAGCCCATGGCCCGGCTCACCGGGCGTTTCCCGTACACGCTCAGCCTCGTCTTCGCTCCCGAGCGCGCGGACGACGATCCGCTCGCCTCCTACGCCCAGCGGCTCGCGGGCCGTACCGACCAGCAGATCGCGGAGGACTTCGTGGCGCATGTACGGGGCGGGGCCGGGCCCGACGAACACGAACGCGCCGTGCTGCGCGACGCGTTGGACGAGATACGGGCCGACGGCGCGGCGCGCGAGGTGAGCCGGTGAGACTGCACCGGCTGACGATCACCGCCTTCGGCCCTTTCGCCACCACCCAGACCGTCGACTTCGACGCGCTCTCCACCGCCGGGCTCTTTCTGCTGCACGGCCCGACCGGCGCGGGCAAGACCTCCGTACTCGACGCGGTCTGCTACGCGCTGTACGGAGCCGTGCCCGGGGCCCGGCAGAGTCCCGGCGCTCCGCTGCGCAGCGACCACGCGTCCTCCGGGACCGCGACCGAGGTGGCGCTCGAACTGACCGTGGGCGGAAGGCGGTTCGAGATCACCCGGCGGCCCGCGCAGCAGCGCCCGAAGAAACGCGCCAAGGCCAAGGGCTTCACCACGGAGAAAGCCCAGAGCCTGCTGCGGGAGTACGACGCCGAGCGCGCCGAATGGCGGGCGCTGAGCCGCTCCCACCAGGAGATCGGAGAGGAGATCGGCCAGCTCCTCGGGATGAGCCGTGAGCAGTTCTGCCAGGTGGTGCTGTTGCCTCAGGGCGACTTCGCCCGCTTTCTGCGCGCCGACGCCGAGGCGCGCGGCAAGCTTCTCGGCACGCTCTTCGACACGCGCCGGTTCGCCGCGGTCGAGGAACGGCTCGCCGAGCTGCGCCGCGCCGCGGAACACCGGGTACGCGCGGGCGACGACCGGCTGCTCGGTGTCGCACAGCGCATCGCCCAGGCCGCGGACGGCAGTTCGGCTCCCTCGCCGCCCGAGCGTCGGCCGGGCGACGCAGGGCTCGCGCAGGCTGTTCTGGAGTGGGCGGCGGTCGCCCGCTCCACCGCCCAGGAGCGGGCCGACATCGCGGAGTCGGCGCTCACCGCGGCCGAGAGCCGACGGGCCGACGCCCGGCGCGAGTTGGACTCCGTACACGAACTGGCCCGGCTGCAAAGGCGGTTCGCCGACACGCGACTGCGCGCCGAGGCGCTCGAAGCCCGCCGCGCCGAGCGCGACCGAGGCCAGGCGCTGCTGGAGCGGGCCCACAAGGCCGAGTTGGTGGCCCCGGCGCTCGCCCTGCGCGAGGAGGCCGAGGAGGCGCATCGGGAAGCGTGTGACGAGTACGACCGTACGCGGGCGCTGCTGCCGGCCGATCTCGCGGAGGCGGGCGCCGAGCAACTGGCCTCGCTGGAACGGGCCATGAGGCAGGAGCTCGGCGCTCTCGACGCGGCCCGGCGCGCGGAGCTGCGCAGTGCGGAGATCACTGAGGAACGGGCCGAACTGGACCGGCAGGCGCGTGCCGACGAGGAGATCCTCCAGGACGCGGCGGGCTGGCTGGCGGGCTGGGAGTCCGAACGCCGGGCGCTACGGGACCGTATCGAGGCCGCCCAGGAGGCGGCGACACGCGCCGAACAGCTCGCCGGACAGCTCGAACCGGCCCGGCAGCGGCTCGAAGCCGCCGTCCGGCGCGACAGCCTGGAAGCGGCGGCCGACGACGCCGAGCGGCGGCTGCGCCGGGTCAGGGACCACGCCAACATCGCGCATGAGAGCTGGCTCGAACTGCGGGAGCGGCGGCTGCGCGGCATGGCGGCCGAGCTGTCAGCCCGGCTCGTCGACGGCGAGCCGTGCGCGGTCTGCGGCTCCGCCGCCCATCCCGAGCCCGCGCGCGCCGCCGACGGACAGGTCGAACCGGCCGCCGAGGAAGCCGCGTTGACGGCGTATCAGCGGGCGGCGAAGGCCCGTGACACGGCCGAGCGCGAGCATGTCGCTCTCGTGGAGCGGTACGCGGCGGCCCGCGAGGCGGCCGGTGGCGCGGGAGTGGGTGTGAGCGTGGGTGTGGGTTCCGGGTCCGGAGTCGCCGAACTCACCTCATTCGCAAGGGAGTTGGAGCGGGAGTACACCGAGGTGCATCGGCTCGCGGCCGGTACGCACGCGGCGCGCGAGGCCCTCGACCGTGCCGAGCGCGAGCACGAGAAGCGGCTCGCCGCACGACAGCAGGCCGAACGCCGCGTCGCCGCCCGTACCTCACGACGTGAAGCCCTTGACCGCGAACAGGGCGCGCTGCGCGCCGAGTTGAGCCGCGCCCGAGGAGACGCCGAATCCGTCGCGGAGCGCGCCGCACAGCTTGAGCGCCGGGCCCATTGGCTGGCCGAGGCCGCCGAGGCCGTACGCGCGGTCGACACCACGGCGCTACAGCTGAAGGAGGCCCACGGCAGACTCGCGAGCGCCGCCTTCCGTGCCGGTTTCGACACTCCGCAGGCCGCGGCTGCCGCCCTGCTCACCGATAGGGACCGGCGCGAACTCCAGTACCGGCTGGACGAGTTCCAGGCCGAGGCCGCCGCGGTCGCCGACCGGCTCGCCGAACCGGACGCCCGGGCCGCCGCCGAGCGCCCGCCCGCAGGCACCGCCGCCGCGCAGGACGCGCACGACCGGGCCGAGCGTGCGCTGCGGGACGCGTCCGCCACCGCCGTCGCCGCCCGGGACCGCCGCGCCGAACTGGGCCGGCTCTCCCGGCTGGCCGAGACGGAGGTACGCGCGCTCGGCCCGGTGCGTGAGGAGTACGACCGCGTGGCATGCCTCGCCGGACTCACCGCGGGCACCTCCGCCGACAACGAACGCAGGATGCGCCTGGAGTCCTATGTGCTGGCGGCCCGGCTGGAACAGGTCGCCGCGGCGGCCACCGTACGGCTCCAGCGCATGTCCTCCGGGCGGTACGCCCTCGTCCACTCCGACGCGCGGGCGGGCGGGCTGCGCAGGTCGGGACTGGGACTCCAGGTTGTCGACGCCTGGACGGGCAGCGCGCGCGACACCGCGACGCTCTCGGGCGGCGAGACCTTCTTCGCGTCCCTCGCCCTGGCGCTGGGTCTCGCGGATGTCGTCACCGACGAGGCCGGTGGCGTACGGCTGGACACCCTCTTCATCGACGAGGGATTCGGCAGCCTGGACGACCAGACGCTGGACGAGGTCCTCGATGTCCTGGACGCGCTGCGGGAACGCGACCGCAGCGTCGGCATCGTCAGCCATGTCGCCGATCTGCGCCGCCGTATTCCGACCCAGCTGGAGATCGTCAAGGAACGGCACGGCTCGGCGGTGCGCCAGCGCGCGGCGGGGGAGCCGGAGGCGTAAAGGCGCGGGCGGTCGTCAGCGACGAGGAGCCGGTCAGCGGCTGAGGGAGCGGCGGGGCAGCGGCGAGGAGTAGACGACGCTGGTGGTGACCGAGCCCAGGGCGCCGATCCGGCCCGAGATCTCTTCGAGATGGCTCATCGAGCGGGCGGCGACCTTCAGTACGAAACAGTCGTCGCCCGTCACATGGTGCGCCTCCAGAATCTCGGAGGTCGCCTCCAGCAGATCGTGGAACGGCTTGTAGTTGCCGTTCGGATAACGCAGCCGTACGAAGGCGAGGATGGACCGGCCGAGCCGCTCACGGTCGACCACCGCGGTATAGCCGGAGATCACTCCGGCTTCCTCCAGTCGGCGCACCCGCTCGGTCACAGCGCTCGCGGACATGGAGACGGCCCTGGCCAGCTCGGCGAAGCTGATCCGGCCGTCGCGTTGCAGGACATCCAGCAGGTGCCAGTCGGTGGCGTCCGGTGAAAACTCGGTCATCACCGAGAAATAGCAGGGAAAGCTCATGCCCATCAAGGTGAGGACCGGGGAATCCCTCTTCAGCGGGCCGGTCGGCGACCGTAGATTTCTGGTCATGACCACACATTCCCGCACGAGTGTCCAAGCTCCTGCTACTGCTCTGGTTCCGGCTCCTACGTCAGCTCCTGCTCCTGTTCCGGCCCCTGGCCACGCTCCGTCGACCGCCGACAGCCCGGTCCTGCGGGTGCCGCCCGCCTCGCCCGGCGAAGCCGTCGCCTACTTCGGCGCGAGCCTCGCCTTCCACGCGGATGTCTCCGATGTCGCCGCCGCGCTGGCCGCCGACGGCGATCCCGGCTTTGTCCTACTCGACTCCCGCTCCACCGAGTCCTGGGACCAGGGCCATATCCCGGGAGCCGTCCACCTCCCGACCGCACTGATCGCCGAGCAGGCCGAGCCGCTCCTCGACAAGGCGGTGCCGGTCGTCACGTACTGCTGGGGCCCGGGCTGCAACGGCGCCACGCGCGCCGCGCTCGCCCTCGCCGGTCTCGGCTATCAGGTGAAGGAGATGCTCGGCGGTATCGAGTACTGGATCCGCGAGGGCTTCGAGATCGAGACCGCGCAGGGCCTCGAACGCCACGCCGCCGATCCACTGACCGCACCCGTAGGCGCGGCGGTCTGCGGCTGCTGACCCACGCGGGTTTCGGCGTTCACCGGTGTGCGCGGAAGAACTCGATGAGGTCGTGTGCGAGGAGTTCGGGCTCTTCGTGGGCCGCGAAATGGCCGCCGCGGGGCATGCGGGTGTACCTCGTGATGTTGTACGTGCGCTCGGCCCAGCTACGGGGCGGCTGCGTGAGGTCGGCCGGGAACAGGGCGAGGGCCGTGGGCACATTCACCCGCTCCACGCGCCTCGTCAGCCGCTGCCCGTATTCGTAGTAGGGCCGGAACGAGGTCGAGATGGTGTGGGTGAACCAGTAGAGCGACGCCTGCGTCAGGATGAAGTCGTCGCTGAACCGGGACGACAGGTCGCCTCCGCAGTCGCTCCACGCGCGGTACTTCTCGACGATCCAGGCGAGCAGCCCGGTCGGCGAATCGGCCAGTCCGTAGCTCAGGGTGAGTGGGCGGGTGCTCTGTTCGTGCAGGTATCCGCCCTCTTCGGCGGACCATGCCGCGACGGAATCGAGGTACTCCTGCTCCTCAGGAGTGACGCCGGCGGCGTCGTACGTGACCGGGTTGGCGATCGCCATCAGATGGATGCCCACCAGGGCGTCCGGATGGGCTTCGCCGAGCCGGGAAGTGATGCCGGCGCCCAGGTCGCTCCCGTGCGCGGCGTAGCGCTCGAAGCCGAGTTCGTCGCGCATGAGCCGGTGCCAGATCTCGTGTGTCTGCGGCGGCTCCGTGAGCGAGGGCCGCTGAGGTGAGAAGACGAATCCGGGCAGCGAAGGGACGATGACGGTGAACGCGTCGGCGGCATCGCCTCCGTACTGCGACGGTGTGGCCAGCCGGCGGGCGAGGGCGGTCAGTTCGAGGAAGGAGCTGGGCCATCCGTTGGTCAGAACGATCGGCAGGGCGCCGGAGCGTTCACCGTCGAAGCGGAGGTAGTGGAGGAGAGTTCCGTCGATGTCCGCGAGGTGGGACGGGAGTGCGTTGATGGCGGCTTCGTGGGCACGCCAGCCGTAGTCGGAGGCCCAGCGGGCGACAAGGCGTCGCAGTTCGCCGGCCTCGGTACCGGCATCCCATCCGCCGACGGGCCAGGGAGTCGGCCACCGTGTGCCGAGCAGCCGTGAGCGCAGCTCGTTCAGCTCGATGTCGGTGACGGTGATCATGGGTGTGTGGTGGGCCATAGGAGTCTCCAAGGTTTCCGTTCTCACATGAGAGTGGTGCATGCCTGAGCGTCCAAGCCTGCGTCAGGGTGTGTGGTTCGGGGTCGCGCAGCGCCGCCAGATGGAGCCCGAAGCCAGGACCGCACTGCGGGATATCGGGATGACATCCACTGCCGTACCGACGATCATGGGCGCTCATGTCCGCACTTGATTCCCCCGGCGCCCTGGCTCTGCGCCGTGACCCGTTGCCGCTGTGCGGCCGGACCGCCTTGGTGACCGGGGCCAGTCGCCGTGGTGGTATCGGTTGCGCGGTCGCGCGGCGGCTGGTCGCGTACGGCGCGAGCGTCTATCTCCATCACCATGTGCCGCACGATGCGCGTCAGCCCTGGGGCGCCGATCCCGAAGGGCCGGAAGGTGTCGCCGCGTATGTACGGGAGGCGCGGGCGGATCCGGCGGCGCGGGTGGTGCACGGTCCCGGGGATCTGGCCGGGCCCGAGGCACCCGCGGAACTGATCGGCACCGCCGCCGAGGCACTCGGCGGGCGGCTCGACATTCTCGTCGCCAACCACGCGCTCAGCGGTTCCGACGGCACGCTCGACACCGTCGACGCGGCGATGCTCGACGCGCACTGGGCGGTCGACACCCGGTCGGTCGTGCTGCTCGTCCAGGCGTACGCCCGGCTGCGCGCGGCGCTTCCCGACCGTACGCCCGGCGGCCGGATCGTCATGATGACTTCTGGTCAGGACCTCGGAGGCGGGATGCCGGAGGAGATCGCGTACGGGCTGGCCAAGGGAGCCCTCGCCTCGGCGACACGGTCCCTGGCCAACTCGCTCGCGGATCTCGCGGTGACGGTCAACACCGTCAATCCCGGTCCCGTCGACACCGGTTATCTGACGGGCTCCGCGTACGAGGCGATCGCCGCGCTGTTCCCGGCCGGACGCTGGGGCATGCCCGATGATCCGGCGCGGCTGATCGCCTGGCTCGCCACCGACGAGGCCGAGTGGATCACCGGTCAGATCATCGACTCGGAGGGCGGTTTCCGCCGCTGAACCGGACGGTCGGTGAACCGGATGGCCGGCGCCGAGACCGTCCGTACCCGTGCCGGCCCGTGACTCGTACGGCTCGTACGGTTCTTACAGCTCGTACGGTTCGTAAGGGCGCCTCACCACACCGCCGGCGGACGCCGCCGGGCCCGTGCCTTTCGGCCGGGACCGGCAGCCGCCGTACCGCTACAGCTACCGCTGCCGCCACCGCCGCTCAGAGCTTGGACAGCTCTTCCACCAGGTCGTCCAGACCCAGCGAGCCCTGCGACAGCGCCGCCATGTGCCAGGCCTTCGCGTCGAACGCGTCGCCATGTGCCTTACGGGCGTTCTCCCGCCCGAGCAGCCAGGCGCGCTCGCCCAGCTTGTAGCCGATCGCCTGGCCCGGCATCGAGAGATAGCGGGTCAGCTCGCTCTCCACGAAGTCCGCGGGACGGCCGCTGTGGTTCCCGAAGAACTCCTGCGCCAGCTCAGGCGTCCAGCGCTCGCCCGGGTGGAACGGCGAATCCGCCGGGATCTCCATCTCCAGATGCATACCGATGTCCACGATCACCCGGCAGGCACGCATCATCTGCGCGTCCAGATAACCGATCCTGCGCTCCGCGTCCGGCAGGAAGCCCAGCTCGTCCATGAGCCGCTCCGCGTAGAGCGCCCAGCCCTCCGCGTTGGCGCTGACCATGCCGACGGTCGCCTGGTAGCGGGAGAGCTGGTCGGCGACCAGCGTCCACTGGGCAAGCTGGAGATGGTGGCCCGGGACGCCTTCGTGGTACCAGGTGGACACCAGGTCGTATACGGGGAAGCGGGTGGCGCCCATGGTCGGGAGCCAGGTGCGGCCGGGCCGTGAGAAGTCCTCGGACGGGCTGCTGTAGTACGGCGCGGCCGGCCCGCCGGGCGGTGCGATCCGGGACTCCACCTTCCGTACCTGCTCGGCGAGTTCGAAGTGTGTGCCGTCCAGCGCATCCATGGCCTCGTCCATGAGGTTCTGGAGCCACTCCCTGACCTCGTCGACGCCCTCGATGTGCTCTCCGTGCTCCTCAAGATGCGCGAGTGCCTCCCAGGGACCGGCGCCCGGCAGGATCTTCTCGGCCTCGGTCCTCATCTCGGCCAGCAGCCGGTGGTACTCGGACCAGCCGTACGCGTACGCCTCGTCCAGATCGAGATCCGTGCCGTTGAAGTAGCGCGCCCAGCGGGCGTAGCGCTCCCGGCCCACGGTGTTCGGCGCGTCCTCGACGGCGGGCGCGTACACATCACGGATCCAGTCACGCAGCTCCGCGACGGCGGCGGTGGCCCCGCGCGCGGCGTCGTCCAGCTCGGTACGGAGCGGTTCGGGGCCCGCCGAGGCGAACTCCTCGAACCAGCCGCGCTCCTCACCGGCCCACTCCGTGAGCTGGCCGACAAAGGTCGCGGTGGGGCGCGGCCCGGCGTACAGCTTGCGTTCGAGTCCCAGGGCGAGCGAGGCGCGGAAACCTTCCAGCGCCGCCGGCACGGCCCGCAGCCGCTCGGCGATCGCCGCCCAGTCCTCGTCCGTCTCGGCCGGTGTCACGGTGAACACTTCGCGGATGTGATGCGCCGGCGAGTGGATGTTGCTGACCTTGCGCAGCCCTTCGTCGGCGTCATGGACGGCGAGTTCCGCCGTCAGCCGCTCACGCAGCAGCCGGCCGCAGCACCGCTCGGCATCGGCGTCCGCGCCCGGCAGCGTCTCGGCCCGGTCGAGCCGGGCGAGCGTCTCCCGGGCGAGATCGGCGAGAGCCTGCTGACCGGCCGGGGAGAAATCGGGAAGGCGACGGGAACTCTCCGCGACGCCCAGAAAGGTGCCGGTGATGGGATCGAGTTCGATGAGTGCGTCGACGTAGGCGTCGGCGACCTGGCGGGGCAGCGCGCTGCCGGCTGTGTCTGACATGCGGGCCATCTTCTCCAAGAGAGACCGCCCTCGTCACATCATGAATTCCGTGGCATGGGCGGATTGGCCGACGACAGAGGCTTGAGCGGCCCTCGATCGCCCTGCCGGAAGACCAGTTGAGCAGTGGCCGGGAGGTGCCCGGGAGGTGAAGGAGGCGGCTTCGGGCCAAGAGCCGGATTCGTTCCGTCCGGAGACGGGCAGGCCGGGGCCCGGGGCGGACTTCGGACCGCCGCCGAGTTTGGCCGGAACAGGACGGTCGGCCGCCGCGCCCGTAAGGACCGAACGGACCCGGTGGGCTGCGCCGGGCTGTGCGCGAGGCGTCCGGTCCGTACGGGCCGGGTGTTCAGATATGGCGTATTCGGGTGCTCGTGCTCGTGCTCAGCGGTCTCGGGTGCTCAGCGGTCGGCCTGGCCGTGGTGGTCGAACAGACCGGAGTCCCCGTACGGCGGCAGCACCGACACGGACGTCGGGTCCAGCCGGGCCGTGATGACGAGCGTGCCCTCCTCGATCTGGTAGTCCAGCGGCAGACCGAGATCGCGCATGGTCGCGACCATGGCGGTGTTGGACGCCTGGGTGACCGCGTACACGCTGGTGCAGTGCGCCTCCACGGCGAGCGCGACCAGTCGGCCGAGCAGCTCGGAGCCGATACCGCGCCGCTGCCAGGCGTCCTCGACGATCAGCGCGACCTCGGTCTCGTCGCCGTCCCAGAGCAGATGCCCGAGGGCGACCAGCCGCCCGGAAGCCGACTCGACCGCGAGCGTACGGCCGAAGCGCGGGCTGAGCAGATGCTGGAGATAGCGGTCCGCGTCGCCCACCGGGCCGTGGTAGCGCTGGCTCAGCGTGCGCTCGGAGCAGCGGCTGTGCATGGCGAGCGCCGCGTCGAGATCGTCACGGTCGGCACGCCGTACGGTGATCTCCTCGCCTTCCGGGAGCGTCAGCACATCCTGGCTGCGCGGGATGCGCGGGCCGAGCCGGGCGTCCAGCTCGACCAGGGCGCGGGCCCGGGCGAATTCGGTGGGCGTGAAGGCGAGATACGGGCGCTCGACGGTGATGCTTCCGCCGTTCGGGTCGTGCAGCCGCATCTCCGTACCGTCCAGCACGCCCTCGACCGGCGCGCTCTCACCGGTGGCGCGTCCGGTGACCGGGAGCGCGGGCCGCGAGTGGATCGTGCAGCGGCCGAGCAACTGGCGCAGCGCGAGCGGCAGCTCGGCGCCGTCCAGCGCCGTACGGGTGGCCAGGCCCAGCACCCGGGTCGGTGTGTCCACCAGATCGTGTGCGTCGGCGCGCTCGATCCAGGTGCCGCTGCCGCCCGCCGCCGAGACCTCGCCGATGAGGTCCTTCGCTTGGAGCCCGGCCGGAGCGCGCAGCAGGAACTCGTCCACCGTGCCCTCGGCCAGCGGATGCGTCTGGAGCGTGAGGATGTCCACATGGAGCGTGGCGAACGCCGTGCACAGCGCGGCCAGACTGCCCGGCTCGTCCCGCACGGTGGTCCGCATCCGCCAGAGCACCGTCTCGACCGTCTCGGCCGGGAGGACTCCCTGCCGGGGGTCCGGAAGGGCCGGTACGGGCAGGGCGTCGGAGCCCGTGTCGGAGACGTGGGCGGGATCGGCGGCCGGTGGTGCATGACTGTGCCTCCGTGCCCACCATGTGTGGAAGGCGGCGGTGGCGATCAAGGTCAGGGCGGAGGCGAACAGCAGGAACGTACCGTCGGGTCCATGCGCGATCATGTTCGCCACGGAGTCGGCGACCGCCACCGCGGTGAACAGCGCGGCCAGTTCGACAAGGTCCCGCCGCCAGTGGTGGGGGCGGCGGACACTCTTCGCAGACGTCACATTGGTCATGACCTCACTCTGACGGAATGGTGTTGCGTGATCACGAACGGTTTGTGACTGATGGGTTAAGGATGGTTCTGTTCCCATTTGGGCGATCTTCGGCCAGTTCTGGCGTGGAATGATCGTCTCCCTGACGCAATGCGGCCAGCAGCCGGGCCGCCTGGGAGGCGAGACGCGACGAGCCTCCGCGGGCCGCCAATTCGGCCAGACCTGGTATCGCATCCCGCGCGCCGCACCGCTCCACACACTCCGCGGCCACGGCCAGCAGCTCCCCGAGACCGGGACGTACGGCCGCGGCGGCCTTCGCCTTCGCCGTCCCGGTCCTGGCGGCCACAGTCTCGGCGGCCACAGTCCTGGCCCTTCCGGCGGGCCGTGGCCGGGCGGCCTCCGCTGCCAGCAGGCCGGGCAGTGCGGCGCCGAGCACCGACCAGACCGTGGCGTACGCGCCGGTCGCCGCGGCGGTGCGGAGCGCGTCGGCCAGCCGGTTGACCTTGACGGCCTCGGAGGTCACCAGCGTGGCCAGTTCCCGCCCGAGCAGCGGCGCGTCCAGATCACCGCGGGCGGCCAGCACCAGCAGCGCGTCCATCGCCGACAGCCGGTCGTCCGGATGCCGGGCGCCGAGTCCGTACGCCACGCCCCGGTGCAGGCCGGCACCGACAGGACCACCGCTCTCGGCGAGCACCGGCAGCCACCAGGAGCCGCCCCGCTGGTCGTCCTCCGCGCAGGCCGCCACCTTGGGCAGCAGCCACCCGGCGAGTATGTCCCGGTCCTCGGGCAGTACGGCGGGCCAGTGGGCGCGCTCGCCACCGACCCAGTGATGGCAGCCCGATCCGGCGGGCAGCACGGGACTGCCCAGCCAGCGGAAGGCCGGCGGGAACTCCCGGTGGATCGCCAGCCGCTCCCTGACCGCGCCCAGCCGGCCTGTCACCGACTCCAGCCAGCGGCGGCCCTCCTCGGCGGGCTCGTCCGCCTCCGGCTGCCCGGGCTCCTCGGCGGAGTCGAGCGCGGGCAGTGCCGTGCCGTCGCCGCTGAGCCAGGCGGCCAGCCGGTCGGCCTCAGGAGTGCCGAGCGCCGCCGCCGCGCGCGCCGCCTCCGGGTCGGAGTCGCGCCGTACCCGGAGCAGGGCCTGGGCGAAGTCCACCGGAGCCGGCGTGGCACAGAGCCGCTGGTACTCGCTGAGCCGCTCGACCAGGACATCGGGATCCAGCGCGCCCGTCTCCCAGGTCGGCGTGGCCAGCAGAAAGGGCAGCGGCCGGGTGCGCAGCAGAAAGGCGGCCTCCCACAGCCGCGCCTCGGTGACTCCATTCAGCACGGTGTGCGCGCAGGACTGCCGTACCGCCGCCCGCGACCTGGTGTTCCACAGCGCCGTGACGGAGACCTGCTCGCATATGGAGGCCGCCACCACCTCCACTCCGTCGGGGATCCTGGAGAACCGCCGGTCGCGGTCCTGCTCCGGTCCGCCGTCGAGCCACCAGCAATCGGCCAGCGCGTTCTTCAGCGCGTCGGCGAGCGCCGCCCGGTCCTGGTAGGCGTGCCGCACTAGCCCGTCCAGCGTCCGTTCGAACGAGACCACCTCCTCGCGCGAGACGACCAGCGCCACCACCTCCTCGACCAGCTCGGCGAGGCCCGCCGGGGCGGGAGCGAGACGGGCCGGGACCGGCGCGGGCGGCAGGATCTCCTCGTACGGGACCGGATCCGGCCCCGTCGGCAGTTCACCGAACACCTCGGTGGCCCGCGCCCGGTGGACCGGGCTCAACGAAGCCGCCGCCAGGACCAGTTCGGCCCGCGGCTCGGCACCGACGGCGGAGAGATGGCGCGCCACCAGCTTCAGCGCCCGCTCCTGGACAGCCGTGTCCTCGTGCCCGAACGCCTCGGCGACGACGGGCAGCAGCTCACCGGCCGAGCCGCCGTCCGCGCGCAGGACCTTGCCCAGCAGCACCAGTTGGGCCCTGACAAGCTTCTTCTCCGGCCGGAACAGCACCGATCGGGACATGTCCGCGAGGCTCCGCACCGGCAGATCATCCGCGAGCGCCAGCCTGGCGAGCACGCCCTGCGCGTAACCCGCGACGGTCGACGGCCCGTCCGCCGCCATACCGATCCAGTCGGCCAGATGGTCCCGTTCCTCGTCCGCGGTCGGCGCGAGCCGGCGCAGCAGATTCAGGAAGAAGCCCAGATCGCCCGGTGCGCCGCCGCGCAGCAGACGCGCGATGGACGAGTCCACCAGCAGACTCCGCTCCACCACGCCCTCCTCGGCGAGGACGGTGAGCGCCGTCGGCCAGTGGTGCGGTTCCTCGGCATCGCCGTACCAGCCGAGAGGAGAGGGGAGTTCGGCTGTCTCGAAGAGCCTGGGCACCATGATCCGCACCAGCGGGTCCGCCCGGAGCGCGGGCAGGAGCCTGCCGTGCGACGGCGTGGCCTCAGCCCAGCCGTGCACAAACGCGTCAGTGGTCGGCACCGGACATCCCGCGAGCCGCACCAGGCCCGCGATCAGCGGATGGTCGAGCTGCGCGGTCGAGGCCCGGCCCGCGAGGCGGTGCGCCACATCCCCGAGCCAGCCGGGATCACGCTCCGCCAGCAGGTCGAGCAGCTCGGTGTGTGGCAGCCCGAGACCTTCACGGATCTCACGCGCGCCGATCCAGGCCGCCGTCGCCGCGGCCCCCGTATGGCAGCCGGCTCCCGCCACCAGCAGCGCGTGTCCCGCCTTTCTGCGCTCGCGCCACTGGTCCCAGGGCCAGCCGCGCATCTCCGTGCGGAACGCCTTCAACGCGGCCAGCTCCGTCTTCCTGTCCGCCGCGCTCAGCGGCTTGACCAGCCCGGGAATGTCCTGGACCCGGCCCGCCCGTACGGCGTCGAGCAACTCACTCATCGCACACCGCCGCTCGTCGCAACGGCCTCGTTCGTCACAGCGCTCGCGCTCGTCACAACGGCCTCGCGCCGCGCCATCCGGACGGCCAGCGCGTGTTTGCACGGGCCGCGTCTGCCTCGGTACTCCGCCCACCACTGGCAGGTGCAGCTCAGCACACCGTCGGCCTCCCGCACCTGATAGCGCCGCTCGCCCGAGGCCACGGAGGCCGGCTCGCCGTCCAGCGCCACCGCCCCCGACGAGAGGAGGGCCCTGGCCGCGACCAGCCGTGGATTGTGCCGCTCGGCGCGGTCCGCGTCGTACGGCAGCTCGCGGTGGAAGTACGACGCGTCCGCGAGGTCATAGCCGACCCGGCCGGCCGTACCGAGCCGGGTCAGCGCCGCCCGTACGCGCCCGACCGTCAGCCCTGCCTGCCCGGCCAGCTCCGCCGGATCGATCCGTGGCTCCCACGCCAGCAGTACGGACACCAGCTCGGCGTCCTCCGCCGCCTCGCCGGTGGCCAGCGCCTCCAGCACTCCGCCCTCGCCGGAGAATCCGCGTGCCGCGCTCGGCGACAGAGTCAGTGTGAGCCGCATGCCCGGCAGCACCGCCTCCCAGGCACTCGCCGTCGGCTCTCCGTCCGTCACCGGTCCGTACACCCGCAGCGCCGTGGCGTCCCGCAGCACACGCTGCAAGGCGGCCAGCTGCTCGGGACCCGGCAGACAGACGGCTCCCGGCACCGGCCTGGTGGTCGGCCGCAGAGTCTTCCCGGCCGGTACGACCCACCGCGCCCCACGCGAGGCCGTGCCCGAACCGCGCGGCAGCGAGCGCAGAAAACGGACGGCCTCGCCGGCGGACAGCTCGGCCCGCAGATCGAAGCCGGCGGAGACGACCTGTGCCTCGGCGAAACCGCGCAGCCACCGGTCGGGCAGCGGAACCTTCTTCTCCACCACCGGCTCTTCGACAGTGGTCACCGCCAACTCGTCCGGGCCCACCCGCAGATGGAGCGGATCGTCACCGGTCATCCGCGACAGGGCCTCACGCAGCGGACTGTTCACATCCACATTGGTCGTGCCATGGCCCGTCCGGGCGCCGTCGAGCCCGTCCGGCTCCACATCGAGCCGCGCGTACACGCCGCAGCAGCCGGAGAACGACTCGAAGCGCAGCCGGTCGCCGTTCCCCGTCACCACCGGGTCCAGCGAACCGCCCAGTATCCGCTGGTAGTAGCGCGCGCCCGCGACATCCGCGACCGCCAGCAGCCCTCGGGCGGCGGCCCTGGGCGAGGCCAGAAAGCCCGAGAAGAACCGTGGATGCGCCTCGGCGCCGGTCGGTGTCAGCCCGCCGGAGGTCTCCAGACCGAGGAGCTGCCCGCCCGGGGCGCTCTCCAGGGCGGACGGACGGGAGTAGGCCATTGCCTGCGTGGATCGCGTCATGGAAAAGACGTTAGATCCCGGCACTGACATCGAAGCTGATACTCAGGTTCCGGTGGTCGTGGCTCGGGCACTGACTGGCGCCCTGCTGGGCTGTCTTCCGATTGTTCTGTCCG